>NZ_JBCNJT010000002.1:732466-1464933 GCF_039596395.1 Fluviicola sp. | reverse complement strand
GCCGTTGTAATCGTATTGTACTTTATCCTTGAATCCGTTTGCCACAATCGCACTCTCTGATGCGGATGTCAACTGCAATTCTCTTCCTCCGTTTCCGGTTCCGTCCAAACGCGTGATGCGTGGAGTTATCCCATATGAAGCCATATGCATGGTCCCCATGGATTCGGGAGCAGGATTATGCGGAATCAACTCCAGAATTTTCACTTCCCCAATGGCTGCTTTCCGGCTTCCCAGGAAGGGTTTCTTTTGTCCGTCCAGGCCATTAGCTTCTGTTGGGTCGTAAGTTTTGTAATTATTGTAGGCATACGAAATTGCCATGTAATAATAGCGCTTGAAATTCACCAGTTTCCGGTCACCGGAAGAAAACAAATCTTCTGTCACCCGGAATGAATGCCGGATACCTTCATCCGCACCTTTTACTTTCTCCACCGGGAAGGATGCCTGCAGGTTCTCATCGAATTCAAAATTCACCAAACGCTTCACTCCGTCTTTGAGATCCACCTGAGCTACCAAACGCGCCTTGGTCGGATCCTCCAGGTCGGAAACACTGACGTTGGATTTATTCAACTGGTAAATCATGTAACCCTGGAAACGGTAATACTTATCAGCATTCGGAACAGTTGTCCCGATAAACGGATCATATTCCTTGTAATCCTCAGACTTGTTGTTGGATGCAGAACTATTAGACAAGTAAAGAATCAACTCGTTGTTCAATTCCTGTCCGGTCAGATCCGGAGCATGCGGCCCTTCCAGTACGCGGAAACAATTTTCGAATAAAGCCTGTGCTTTGTCATCGGCAAGCCGTAATGATTTCACCGATTCAAACGGATCGCCACCGGCAGATCTTGCCCAAACCATTCCCACAGTGATGTTATTTACAGCGCCTGGTTTCAGCACGAAAGGTCCGGCAGATTGCAGGAAACGGCGGTCATAAGGCAAATTATTTGCAGTTTGTTCGGTCCAGACCGGCTGAGGAATTCCTCCTGTTCCCCATCCCAGCGGATCGGTATCATCCGGGAACATGAAATCACAGGTCACATTGGGGTTAACAGTCGGATCGGAGATATGCCCGTTTCCTCCGTAATAAAACGGCGTATTGTCTTTCCATCTTCCGCGCAGGAAATTGTAATAATCTGCCGCGGTGGTCGGATCTGTCTGGTTTGGATTTGCCCCTCCTCCTGAATTGATATAATACAGGAACCGTCTCATTCCGTAGCGTTCGTTGTCCACAATTCCATCTCCGTAACCGATTCCGTTCAGCGCTTCTCCCGGCCCGATTCCATAGGCATTGTCGATTGAATCATTATCCTGGTAAGGCCCTTCGAAGAAATCTACCCCGGCAGCCGGAGGACTTGTTCCGTACCCATAAAATCCCTGGTTATCGCCATCCACTGCATCACCATTGTAGAAATATCCCAATCCACGGCTCACATCACAGCCGGTGTAATCGTCGAACGGATCTCCAAGTGCTCCATCCACAAAAACCCCGAAATAGGTATTGTACAAGGTTTGCGTTCCGCGGTTGATCAATTCGTAATTGTAAAAGGTCATGTTATTGACCTCATCATTGGTGGCAAAAGCAAAAGCCTGTGCTCGGATTTCCATCCCGATAGGTTCACCCTGAGATTCGGTATGGATATTTCCTTTGTCGTTCATGACCCACCACATGTTGAAATCCCCGTAAAGCGAAACTCTCCGGTCGGTTTTACAGTCTTTTGTTCCGTTAATATCGTACCAGGGATAATCTCCCTCTTCCCATTCGTATTCGCCATCATTATCGCGGTCGAAGAAAGGTGCCAGGTGGTAATCCTGCCCTTTGCTGACATCTCCGTGAGCCGGCCAGTTCTTGATGAAATCGGGAACTTTATAATTCGGAAAATTAGTGCCTTGCAAGCTGGTTCCGTTCTGCTGATCCTGGACTCCTGCATTGTACCATGCATCGAATTGACGCACCAAATCTTTGCTGGAAGTAAAGTGATTATCGTATTTCAAACATTCGCTCGGGTCAATTTCTGCAGTTCCCGTTGAAAGTGGCCCTGTCCAGTAATCCTGTCCCTGGCGGTAACGCAAGGCTGCCAGTTTTAATTGTCCGTTGATATCCGTTCCTCCCAACCACAACGCCGAAGTGAAAAAACACATGATTTTGGAGTTCTTAGGAATTTCATATTGGGAGAAATTTTGACCCGGAACCTGCCACAAATTTCCCGCGGTATGGATCATTGCACGCACATTGTTGTATTCCATGTACGTGGTTTTATTTGCCGGTGCACAGCTGGCAGCTTTCGTGGGAATCGGTTTCTTTGCTTTCTCTGTACCCTGATAAACCTGAGAAAACAGGCTTTTCGAGCCGATAATAAAACCAAGGATCAATAGGAATCGCATTTTCTTCATAAATAGTTGCGAGTGAAGATACTTAAAAAACCAGAGCAATAAAAAAGCAATGAGACAAGGAGATATCGTTCCTTGTCTCATGACTGATCTAACCGACTATGGGTACTTATGTTATGTAGCAGTAGTTCCTCCGGAAGGGAACGAAAACTAACTAACCTAAAACTAACCTATTATGAAACAACTCCTTCCGGAAGTCAGCTTTGTTTTGAATACCAGAACTTGTTTAATCTGATAGAGCAAAAGTAGTTTTGGAAGTGTTGTAATAAAATACCGGAAAAGGTTGTTTTTGAGTACTTGTGACAGGGTAAACACACTAACTATTCTGGTGAGGTTTCAAGAGAAATATAACAAGTTCAGACATATTCGAAAAAAAATGATATTTTGTCTCCGGATTATTACACACTATAAAGGCAAAAAACTGCTAACACTGAATCATGAACATTAACGCTGATAAGGCACAGGAAAACAAAAACGAAACAGACTCAACTGAAAAATCTCAGCTAAGCAGTGGCGGAAAATGGTCAGTCCAATTTACAGATAACCGGCCGGAAGCAGGTATTCAGCGAAACGTGACGGAAATGATGGGTTCCAGTTCAAGGAGTAAACAAATTGCCCAGCTGCAACAAATGGCAGACAAGCATGCCACACAACCCGCATTTTCAGAACCCCTAAAACCAAATGAAACAGGTTTACCTGATGAATTAAAGTCTGGTATTGAACATCTTTCTGGTTATTCCATGGATGATGTAAAAGTACATTACCATTCGGATAAACCGGCCCAACTTCAAGCATACGCATTTGCGCAAGGAACAGATATCCACGTAGCTTCCGGACAGGAAGAACACTTGCCCCACGAAGCATGGCATGTAGTACAGCAGAAACAAGGCAGAGTGAAATCCACCTTGCAAATGAAAGGAGGAATCGCTGTAAATGATGATGCGGAGCTGGAACAAGAAGCAACTGAAATGGGTGCTAAAGCTGCACAGCTAAAACCATTAGACAATTGGGAGACAAGAATGAATCTTAATCCTAGTCAACAAGTATTTTCAGACAACAACCCCTTACAGGCGAAATTCAACCGCTTGAGCGAGGCAAGAATAGAAAAGATCCAAAAGGCAAGAAAGGAGGATGGAGAAGAAGTTGAGGGGGACTTCCTGGAAGGTCTTTATGAAAAAAACGTTTCAACAGTAAACGATTCGGGGAATCCTAACCTGTATTACAAAGTGATATCTGTAACAAAAGCTGTTATGAACAGAGTGGTAGATCCCAGGTCAAAAGACACATTAGCCACAAACATGATACCGCTTTTTGCAAATATTAAGAGCGAGAAGTGGGCTAAGGACAGGGATAAATTGCTCCAGGATGACTTGGAGTTATGGGACATTAATGAAAACGGACCATATACCGTTAAACAAGTTGCGGATGCACAACAATCGCTTATAGGGAAAGGAACTGCCGCAGCAGATAAATTTAAAAACGATGTCATCGGGTCATTACTTACCGGAGGAGTAATTGAGGAAGAATCCGGTGAATACGGAGCAATCGAATTCCGATTTGCGCATGAATCGGGAGACATGTATGTGCTGGAATCCGTTGAAGAAGACATGAGAGAAGTTTTAGCAAGTATCGATCCGAAGAACAAACATCCGAAAATGAGGGTGATTGGTGAATCCAGTAGTGCGTTACAGCGCTACAAACATTGCTACCTTGCGGCCAAACTTCCTTACCCGGATTTAAGAATCGGACAGTATTATTTATTTATTGAAGATTCTGTGGAGAACAGATTTATTAAAGCTCTTCTCGATTTTCACACATCGCAAGGCATTCAGGACCGTAGCTCCAAACTGACCGCCGGGAAAGCAGGTAACCCGGTAAAAAAACTACCGGATGCTCCTTTGGCTGATAACAAGACCCGGTTTAAGTCTTATCAGGCTTCTGCGAAAAGAGGAAGCAGGGATGCGGGCCAAAAAGCGGTCATGAACAATTATTCAGCTGAAGAATACGTTCGGGTTTTTAATGCGAAAGAGGCAAATGATAAGAGTTGGGAATGGCTGCACATTCAAGGAGCGCGATTAGGCGGAGCAAATATTCCACAGAATTTGGTTGCCGGAACAAGTGAGGCGAACTCTCATATGATCCCTTACGAAAGAGCCATTCATCAACTCAGTAAATTTTCGGGCCCACAACTACCTATAAATATCACCTGGACTGCAAGTCTGATCAAAGACGGGGACGGACTTAACACCCATATTTCCGATTCCATAACAATCAGTGTGGAAATGGATGAAATGCCAGATATGCAAGATGAGAACAACCTGGAGGACCTGCTGGGTATTTTCCCGATCACATTCAACCCGATTGAAGGTGCACAATTTACCAAATTCGACCGGGACACTGTAAAAACAAGATCAGAATAAGCTTAAAACGAAAAAACTTCCCCCATTTCGTCATATCGTGATATAACGAAAACATGATATCATGTTTTAATGATTATGGACAGAAGATTATCGCTTCCAGGCCACGACTTTCCCGAAATCGATCAGAAGCTGGTAAATGTTATTGAACTTACTGAAGCTCAATTCTTCGTAAGTATCATACACATCGTGGTAATGCTTGTTCGGCCCCATGGTGTACATGAAGAAAGCCGGCACTCCTTTTAGGGTAAAGAAATAATGATCGGAATTGGCGGCCTGGCCTCTCGATCCGATTTTCGGCAGGAATTGCTGTTTGTCGTTAATGGATTTCAAAGCATCAAACTGTTCCGGGAATAAGGTGGCATTGACAACCGTTGCTCCTTCTTCACCGCTTCCCATGATATCGAGATTGAACAGGAACTGGATATCTTTCAGCGGGAAAACCGGGTGTTCGGTGTAGTATTGGCTTCCCAGCAAACCAACTTCCTCACCGGCAAATGCCATAAATACCATATTTACTTCTGCCGGATTTTTTACATAATAACGGGCCATTTCCAGTAAAAGCGCCGTACCCGAAGCGTTGTCATTTCCTCCGGGGAAATAAGTTTCCTGTCCCATCCGGCCCAGGTGATCGTAATGTGCACTGAACACAAAATACTTTTTCGATTTCTTCCTGGCCGGAACATAAGCGATCACATTTCGCGCCGTGTGATCTATCATTTTCGCGTCTGCTTTGATTTGGAAAATCCAGTGATCCGAAGAAGCATCCAATGCGCCTGATTGTACCTGGAGCAAAGCAAACCGGCTTTGTTCCTGGCTCACACTCCAGGTAAATTTCGTATCTACCAGTTCAATAACCGGCATTGATTGACCCAAAGTCTTCGCCAGGTCTTTGGCTATTTTCAGGGTATCACCTTTCCAGTCACTAAAACGGAAAGCAAACCCGATTCCCATTTTGGAACCACTCATTGCGGCTTCACTGATCTTATTCTTCAGTTTTTTCCCGTTGAACAATTCAGCAAGGGTAATCTTGTAAACCTTTAAGCTGTCGGTAAAATAGGACGGGCAAGCCGGATCGACCACAAATTCTTTTCCGGGAACAAGCGCTTTCCCGTTTACGGAACAAGTCATCCTGTTCGGAAAGGTATTTACGTTGAATTGGAAGGGCTGGTAAGGTGTATTTTTAAAGAACTTACATCCCATCTTTTCGAATTCCCCCGCAATGAAGTTGGCAGCAAGAGAATCTCCTCCGTTTACGTAACCACGACCGTGAAAAGCCGGTGAACACAATTTTTCGACCGTCAGGCGGCCTTGTTCTACCTGTCCGAGCCCGAACAGTGGTATGAAAACCAGGAGCGAAAGGAATTTATGCATACTTGCGTTCTACTTTTTGAACAAGCTCAATCGCCAATTGACTGTCTGCGTCCCAATGATATTTATTGGCATAACTGCTAACCAAAGATCTTGCCTGTTCTTTCGAGGAAATATTCTCTATCTGATCGATCAGGCTGTTGAACTCGTCATTCGACCCGTTGAACAACTCCTGGATGATCTGCAAACGCTCATTAAATCCGAAAGCACCTTTCAGGGTATCGAGGCGCACAGACATCAATCGGGCAGCGAGTGTTCCGTCGTTGGAATTCAATTTTCCATAGATCGGATGCAAACCTTGTGTATTTTCAATCGGAGCCGCAAAACCAGGTTCCTTGATAACCGGAGCTTTTTCTGCTTCTACTTCACGTACCGGTTCAACGAATGCTTCAAAATGCTCCTCCTCTGCAGGTTCTTCGACTACTTTTTCTTCGATTAATTCGAAAGGAGTTACTTCATCGATCTCTTCATCGGTATCCATTCCGAACAAGTCATAAGAAGGTTCTTCCTGCGGTTCGGGATGCACTTCCTGAGCTTCCACAATCGGAACAATTTCCTCTTTCACAGGTGCAGGAGCTTCCGCAACAGGAGCAGTAGCCGCCTGGTTTCCGTAAACTTTCGCTTCCATTGCCTTGTACCGCAAAATGATTGCTCGCTCATTCAATTGATTGGTAGCAGCCGCAAAAGCTTCCAATTCGTCAAGAGTAGCTTCTCCCGACTTTATCTTCACCAATAAAGCTGTAATTTCTTCGATCAATGCGTGCATTTCCATATTCCTCGTGTTTCGAAATTTTTCAACATTTGTCACAACTTGTAAACCTCGCCTTCTTTAAGAAGCGATAATTCACAATTTTTGCAGTATAAAATTACAATTCAGAAAAACCGGTTTTGTTCCGAAAACGAATAGTTGTTTAAAGTGAATTGTTGATAACCCTGAAATAATGATGTTTTTAGAGCAAATTCCTTCTGAAGCGAGACAAAACGGATGGATTGAAGTGATCTGCGGATCGATGTTTTCCGGAAAAACCGAAGAATTGATACGCCGTTTGAAACGGGTGGAATTTGCACAGCAAAAACTCTTGCTTTTCAAGCCTGCGATCGATAACCGTTACCACGAGGAACAAGTGGTCAGTCACAAAGGTTCTTCCCTGGAAGCAATACCGGTAAAAAGCTCAGCCGAAATCCTCAAACACTGGAAAAAGGAACGCATTGTTGCTATTGATGAAGCCCAGTTTTTTGACAACGGATTGGTGGATGTTTGTACCGACCTGGCCAAACACGGAGTCCGGGTAATCATTGCCGGCCTCGACATGGATTATTTGGGAAGACCTTTCGGCCCGATGCCAGCGCTGCTTTGCATGGCAGAATATGTCACAAAAGTGCATGCGATTTGCGTTTCATGTGGTAACTTAGCACAATACTCCCATCGGACAACCAAGGACGAAGGACAGGTATTGGTCGGAGCAGTTGAAAAGTACGAACCGCTTTGCCGCAGTTGTTACAATAAAATTGAGCATTGAGATTACAGTATTCCATTGAAGCGTGTGCGGAAATTTTTGAAGCCGAGGTAGTTGGTTCAAGCATTGATTCCATTCTACATGTTTACTTCGATTCCCGCAAAATTCAACAGGCAAAAGGAGCACTCTTTTTTGCTCTGTCCGGTCATTCAAGATCTGGAAATGAATTCATTGAAGATGCTTACCGGCAGGGAATCTGCTTTTTTGTGATTGCGAAAAATACCACCGTTACTTTTCAGCCCGATGCAGTTTATTTCAAAGTAGATGATGTGCTGAACGCGCTTCAAAAACTGGCGAAGCACCACCGGAAACAGTTTACCTATCCCGTTGTTGCAATCACCGGCAGCGTAGGAAAAACAACCTTCAAGGAATGGATCTTCCATTGCATTTCGGACAAGTTTAAAGTAGTTCGCAGCCCGAAAAGCTTCAACTCGCAAATTGGTGTTGCTCTTTCCCTCCTGGAAATGCACGAGGGTGCTTCCATTGCTTTTATTGAAGCCGGAATTTCGAAACCCGGGGAAATGAAAATCCTCCAGGATATGATCCAACCGGATTACGGGATTTTTACCGCATTCGGGAAGGCTCACCGGGAGAACTTTGCCAACAACGAAGCACATTTGTTGGAGAAATGGGTACTTTTCCGCAATTGCCGTCTGGCATTTATCCCTCATACTTTTGCGGATCTGGAAAACCGCTTGCCGGGCAATTTCCAGGTTTGCCCCTCTTACGAAAATCATCGTTTTCCTGCCGGATACAATGGAATGCTGGGTGTTTTGAAAACCTTCCTGGCCTATTTGCAACTCGACCCGGTAGAAATCAAGGAACGCATGGACTCACTTCCCACTTTGGCCCTGCGCATGGAAGTTTTTGAAGGGATCAACGGAAATACGATCATCAACGATACTTACAACCTCGACCTGGATGCTTTGGGTGAAGCATTGATCTATCAGCGGCAACTGGCTCCGGAGAAAAAACGCATCGTGGTAATCGGGTTGTCTGAAAAGCACCTGCATGAAAAACTGGAAATTGAAAAACTGATCCAATCGTTCAATCCGGATGAATTCCATTTCATTCCCGAGGGAAAATCCATTCCATGGGAAAACTTTCACAACGCGGTTGTACTCGTAAAAGCGCACAGAGACCGGGCTTTCGAATACGAAGTTGCACGAGGGAAAGCCCTGAAACACCGGACCATTGTTGAGATCAATCTCAGCGCCATCAAACGCAATATTTCGTTTTATCAATCCCGATTGCCGAAAGATGTAAAAATCCTGGCCATGGTCAAGGCTTCGTCTTACGGATCAGGTGCCGATAAAGTTGCCCCTTTCCTGCAGCAAAGCGGAATCCGGAATTTCGGGGTTGCATTTGCGGATGAAGGGGTGGAACTGCGCAAAGCCGGAATCGGTGTTTCTTCGTCAATCGTAGTGATGAACCCGGATCCGGAACACAGCGACCTGATTATCGAGTACCGCCTGGAACCGGCCATTTATTCGTTCGAGCAATTGGATGAGTTCATTACCGCTTTGATCCACCGCAATATTTCTGCTTACCCGATCCACTTAAAATTCGATACCGGAATGCACCGTTTGGGGTTTGCACCGGCCGACAAAGAGCGCGTTCTGGCAGTTATCAATTCGCAGCCCGAAGTGCAGATCAAAGGAATTTATTCGCACCTGGCTGATGCCGATAATCCGAATCACAGTGCATTTACCCAAAAACAACTGGCTGCTTTCGATGCAATTGTTTCCTATTTCCGCAAGAATAGCCCGGACGCTTTCCTGGCACATGTGCTCAATTCGGAAGGTTCTTTACGCTACCCGGAAAATTGCTACGACATGATCCGCCTGGGGATTTCCATGTATGGCTATACCGAAAACCAGGAATTGAAAGCTTCCCTGGAATCAAGTGTTTCGTGGTACAGTTCCATTTCACAGATCAAAGCTGTTCCGAAAGGCGATTTTATCGGTTACGGCATTTCCTACGAAGCGATGGAAGACATGATGATTGCCATTGTTCCCGTTGGCTATGCCGATGGATTCCGGCGCAGTTTAAGCAATGGAAAAGGATCCGTTTACATTCACGGCATTCAGTGCCCGGTAGTAGGCCGTGTTTGCATGGATATGATCATGGTAGATATTACTTCCGTTAATGCGAAAATTAATGACACGGTGGAAATCATCGGGCAGAACCAACCGATGGACGTTTTTGCCAAAGCCATGGATACGATTCCTTATGAAGTGATGACGGGCTTGTCGAGACGGATGCACCGGGTTTATGTGGAGGAGTAAAATTCTTTATATCTCCCACAGACGAACATGGATGCTTTTCACACACCTTTCAGTAAAAAATTATAGATCTATTCTGCTTTCCTGTAGAAGATAGCTTCCACCCGGCGGTTCATGGACATGTGCTCTTCCGAATTGTCGGGAACTAATTCCATGGTATTACTGAATCCTTGTGCCGACATCCGTTTTGGATCTATGCCGTTTTGCACCAGGAAATTCATCACGGCTTCTGCACGCTTTATAGACAGCGGCATATCGTTATCACAGCAAACATGACCGTGTAATTTCAATTGAAGCGTGCTGTCTTCCAGCATCAGGTTTTTGAGTTCTTCCAAATTCGGATAAGAACTCGTCAAAAATTCCGATTTTCCACCCACAAAATTGATATTCAGGTTTAGCGGTGTATTTAACTCAACAGTCAATTTGGGTTTTGTAACGGTGATCTTCCCATACACCAACAGATCTACGCGCCGGTTCAATACATCAGGAGCAGTTCGGAAACCGGAAGTTTCATTCGCATTCAGGGTTTCCACCTTCACCCGGTTCAACCCGGAATTGTTCAATAACCGTTCAACGGAACGGATCCTGTCGCTGGCCAGTGCTTTGTTTCTTTTCAGGGACCCGGTGGAATCCGTATATCCGACCAACCGGATAAGGGTTAGCGAAGAAGCATCCATCTTTTCCAATTGGGACAGTAGCTTTTCTGCATCCAGGATTTCGGATTGATTGTAGGCAAAAGAGGCTGTGATCGAATCCTTACGAACTTCGTTTTGCGCACGGCAAAAAGCGACGGAAAAGATGACAACAGTTAAAAGTACAAGTGATTTCATAAGTCGGTTTTAGGTGAAACGGAAGAATGCTATTTCGTTACATCCAACCTGGAGATCCACCGGTATGCGTCCTCAAAATTCGAAAAGGTTTTCATCGGGATCGGCGGTTTTTTCATTCCGTAAATCAGGTTAATGATAAACCCGGTCAGTTTATTGGGAGCGATCATCGCCATAGCGGAATAGGTCACAGGAAGCTCTTTGGCTGCCAGTTCACGCGTTGCCTTATCCGGAACGGATGATTTTGCTATTGAGATAATCAGTTTCACCGGTTTTTGATCGTTCAATGACTTGACCAAAGCTACATTCGACGCAATGGTTTCGACTGTTCGGCTGCTCGGTTTCGAAGCCGCATAAATGGTATCGGCATCCACACGCCAATAGGTTGCCAGTTCTGATTCCCCGATCATGGGAGTTTTTAAAAGTTCTTCCAGTTTCATATTACTTTTCAATTGCCAGTAAAATTTGCTTGCGCCAGCTTCCCCAGCGGAACGTACCTATTTTACCGCTCTGACGGACTACCCGGTGACAGGGAATCAATAAAGCGACCGGATTTGCACCGACAGCTGCTCCAATAGCCTTTGAAACGCCCGGATCATGGAGTTTCCGTGCCAGGTCTTCATACGTAACCAATTCCGACTTAGCAAGCAGTTGAAGTTCATTCCAAACGCGAACCTGGAACGGCGTTGCTTTCACCGCTACCGGAATCACTGGAAGATCTTCCGTTTTGACAAAATAACTCATCAAAGCCTGGTAAGCCAGTTCATGCAGTTCCGTTCTTTCCTCTTTGACGGTGCTTTTCGGAAAAGCTCTTCTCAAACGGATCGAACCCACTTCCGCATCTTCAAAAGTCAATTGACAAATCCCCGATTCATGACTTGCAATAAACACATTTCCCAAAAAATAAGGAAAGATTGAGTAATACACTTCTTCCGGAGATTCCTCCACGATCTGAATATCCAGGTCAATGTGTGATGCCGGTTTTTCAGGCTCTTCGTCAAACGAATCAAAGATGGAAATCTGGGCTTGTTGTTTATCCACGCGGGCCAAAGACGGTGCAAAAGCATCCTGTACAAAACGGATGGGATCTTTGCCCAAATATTCCTGGAATAAGTGTTGCGTTTCCCATTCTCCCAATCCCAGGTGTTTAGACAATTCTTCTATCGTAACCCCAATTTGCTGTGAATCAAGCATCCATTTCAGGGTCCTGAACAACAAATCCATGCGGGGAGACTGGTATGAAAAATCGGAATCCATTTGCGGATGGAAAGTTAGGGAAAATCCTGGCTTAATAAATTCCTCTGTTTAGTTAAAAATAGTAGTTTTGCGAAAAAAAATTATGAAGTCAACCATCCTCCTGATAGCCATCTTTCCATTTCTTTTTACGGCTTATGGTCAAAACGTTTCAGATTTAGGAACATTTGCTATTCCTAAGAATTTCAACCAGAAGCACGATACCTACGTTTGCGATGACGCAGTGATATTGAATTATTCACCCTACCTTCCCGTAACCAGCCTGAACCTGATTAAATTCGGATTCTATCAACAAGCGCTGGTAAAATCAGGAACAGAATTTACCGAAAAAAGAATCCCCGTTGATGACGGAATTATCCAACAATGCTTTTATTCAGGCGATACCATTACCGAATTTCTTTTGTACTACAAGAAAGGTTTCCCAAAATATAAATGCACCTATGCTGTACGCAGAAGAAATTGTAAAACCCTGGAAATTTTTGGGGAGCAAAAAACACTTGCGGAGTATGAATTCAGCGATCCGGCAGCTTACCAAAGCATGCGTTTATTAAAAGCCGGAATTGGTTATGTTTTTATAGAAATGACCGATACTAAAGGAATCGTTACTTTTTTATCTGATCAATTGGAAGAGGAAAATAAAGTTGAAATTAATTCATCTACTTTTAATGCTATCAAATGTAAAGTGTGCTATTTCGCACTTGCAAATAGTGACCGGAGTATTCTAATCGGATTTTCAGACAGAGCTTTAGGCCCTTTGAATGCTGTCAAAAATAAAATCTTAAGACTAACTGATCAAGGCGAGTTATTTTGGTATGAAACGGCTTTAACTGATTCTGAATCATCCCTTGCATCTCACGGAAGTTATCATTACAATGTAAAAACAGAACAACTTACCTGGACGTTCTTTGCTCGTTCAAAAGAAAAGTACGGGTATGGAATCGTAAAATGGGACAGTGATGGCAGACTGGTTTCGAATCAGGTAGTACCGCTTGGTTTTGAGAATATTTTTAAGAACGAGCCAGAGATTATCAGTTATTTCAAAGCCAATAAACTCTCAACAACCGATATTTGGGGCAGACTTGATTATGCTGCATCTATCAGGTTGATGAATCATGAAAAAGAAGAGTATATCGTTATCCAGAAACCACACGGTACGTATGAATTAATCTCAGCTACCTATATTGTAAAAATAGATGAAGACGGAAACCCGGAATGGATCAAACCTATCCTTTCAGAAATCCGGGACCCCATGAATTTCACGTCGGCAAAACCATATTTCAGGAATGGTAAAATGAACTTATTGATTGCGGATTATTCCACAAACACCAAAAAAAATGAGCACGTAAATCTTTCATTCAGAAAAGAAGGAGCAACAGTTTCATTTTTTAACCTGGTACTGGAACCAAAGGACGGAAGCGAAATTATACATGATAAATATAGTTTCACTACAGAAACAGGCGTACAACTAACAAATATACTTGTGGATGAGAAAACTCATCAGGCAGTTATCGAAATTCTAAAAGGAAAAGAGTTATCCTACAAAAAACTAAAGCTTTGATCGCTTGAAAGGAGTTCACAAATGATGAGCTCCTTTTTTAATTGTACAACCTTTGAAGGAATTTTGTATCATTGAGTAAACCTCCGTTATGATGAAAACCACAACTCTACTCATTGTCCTGCTTTGCCTGAAAACCAGCTGGGGACAAATTCAATACCGTCCTATGCCGGAAACAGATGCAACCTGGATACAGGCACAGTTTCTATACAGCATCGGTGGTCACGAACACCAAACAATCACGACGGCTGTTTATATCACCGGTGATACGGTCATAAACGGCTTGACTTATGTGAAAATCGGAAGTCACGGAACATATAAGTGGATGGACGGATTTGGTACGCAAAATCCAAGTACAGGCGGCGGGCCGATTGCTCACTCAACCGGTTATTTCCGTCAGGATATCGTGCAAAAAAAAGTGTTTATCTGGAATTCCCCGAATCAAACAGACGAGCTACTTTACGATTTCGGGAGTTTGGTGATCGGCCAACCTTACCCGGAAACCGTTACCAATTACAATTATCCGAACCTGTTGGTCATGGGTCAGGATTCCGTGCAATTGATGGATGGTAATTACTACAAACGCTGGGTTTTGGGAACAAACTCACAAGACTCCGCTTATGTTTCCGTGATTGAAGGTGTTGGTGGCACGAGTGGATTCAATACGCCGATATATCCGGTTTTTGAGCAGGAATCTCATTTATTGTGTCACAAGGTAGGAACTCAGCAGCTTTATGAAGACTGGCGAGGCAATATCCTTCCTCCGGAATATTCCGAAGATTGTTCGCGGACACTTGCATTAGAACAAAAAGACGAAATCAAGCTGATTATTTTTCCGAATCCGGCAAACTCAAACGTTTCTATTCAATCAAACGGGTTGATCCGGTCAGTGGAAATCTGCAATCTGAATGGTCAATCACTGATTCGTCACGAGAACAGCAACAAGGACAATGAACTAAGTCTGGATCTGAATAATTTGAAGCAAGGTGTTTATCTGGCGCGGATTTTATCCGCAGATGGACATACGATGATGCGACAAATCCAATTGATCAGATAAAAAACACATAGGGGCGTTCCGTATGTACAGGACGCCCCTACTAGTATTATTCCGGTTTATTACCCGGTGATTTCGGTTTTATTTCTGCTGGCTTACTGATCTTCTGTGGGGCTTCCGTTTCTTTTCCGGATCCATCATTTCCATCAGTTTCAAACCCAGGAGGCCATCCATTGCTGATCCGCCCTGTTGTCCGTTTCCACCGATCAACACATCCGGGATCAACTTGATGTTTCCTTTGGAAAGCTCTTCCGTGATCTTGTATCGCGTAAAGTTTTCTCCACCCAATGCTTTTACGGCCAATTCGTAAGCTTCCGCTGTAGATTTACCGACCGCCAGGATCTTGCTCGCTTCTGCCGAACCGGTTTTCGAAATGCGTTCCGCTTCCGCATCTGCTTTCAATTTCACGGCTTCCGAATCTGCTTTCGCGCGGGCTCTTGTAGCTTCTGCTTCTGCCAATGCACGCATTTTCGTTGCTTCCGCTTCTGCATTCACGGCCAATTTCACCCCGGATGCATCCCCTTCTGCTTTTTTCACCGCTGCGTTCGCTGTGCGTTCCGCAATTTCCACACTTTGCTGTGCTTTTACGATGTCTTTCTGCATATCGGCAATCGCGGTTTCTTTCTCCATCCCCTGGCGCGTTTCCTGTGCCTGTTTCTGGGTTTCGTAAGTCACTTTCTGCTCTTCCGCGATCTTACGGTCGGTCAGCGTCTTCATCAAAGATTCCGGCGGCACGATGTCACCGATCAGGGTATCTACCGCGTTTACGTTGTATTCGTCCAACACTTTCTTGATGTGTTCTTTGGCAGATTCCTGTCTTTCCTTACGTGTTGACAAGAAAGCAATCACATCGCTGTCCTGCGCCGAGTTACGGAAGTAGTTACCGATCGTTGGTTCCAATACCTGTGTTACCAGGTTCACCATATTCCCGAAACGCGCAATGACTTTCGGAGCCTCATTGGTAGGAACGTGAATGATCTGGGAAACATCCAGGTTGAACGGGAAACCGTCTTTCGAACGCACGGTGATCGTAGACAGGTTCTTATCCAGGTTGTGCGATTCGCTGCGTGCCTGTGCCCAGTTCAATACGAGGTTCGTTGTAGGTACCAATTCCACTTTCATGGTGTATTTATTTACCGGGTATTTTCCCGGGCCAAACGGTTCGGACCACACACCTTTGCTTCCTTTTTCTACGATGTTCCCGTGTTTGAAGTCGATTCCAGTCAGGTCTTTTCCATCGTGACCGATGTATGAGATCACTACTCCCACGTATCCGATCGGAATTTCTGTCATCGGAGTTTCTTCCACCTGCAGCGCCCATGGGTTCAGGTTATACGATCCTGCCAAAATGACTGTCGGCTGCAAACCGCGGTTTCCTCCATTTTCGAGGAACGTATCGAAATCCTGGAAGTTGTTGTGCCCGGTAACTGCCTTACCTGCGATTTCTCCGTGTTCGATCGGCATACCATCCAAAGTCGTTACGATACCCACCATGCTTTCGCGGATGCGCACCATTTCCGTAATCGATACCTGGAACAACATCGTGTTGATACGGTATGAACCCGCCGTGATGTAGTTTGTTTGACGACCACGCTGTCCGTTATTTCTCAGGAACATGTCTGCGTCCTGGAAATTATCACATTCTACTTTACGTCCGAGGATGTTCCCAGTCGGGATTTCAGCACCATCCTTCGAAAGTACCAACCCGATTTTTCCTTCCGGAATCACCGTAAATTGTTCCATGGTGATTTCATACTGCCACACCCACATTCCGAAATACAATCCCGGAGCAAGTGTTTTAGCCTGGAAACCTGCTTCCCCGTTGATGGCAACAATGCGTCCATCCGGAAGCTCTTTGTGTTCGCCAAACAAGACGAACTTTTTCGTAACTAATCCGATCCTGTCTTCCGGAACGATGACCATTCCGAACAGGAAGCGTAAAATAAATTTGTAGAGGATCAAACAGATGACAATCAATCCGATCCACCAATAACTAAGTAACATTTCTTTCATCGATTTCTATTGTTTAAGTTTAAAAGTTGGCACGTTACTTGCCGTGTCAAATTTAGAAGAAAAGCATTCAAAACTCCCAGTCGGACCCATTTTCTTATGCACAGAAAAACCTTACCAAAAGTTCATGCAATGGATATGGATCCCGACTTGGGAGCGCCGTTGGCGGCAGGTTGACAGAACGAATTGTTTACCGGCCCGGTAAAAAAAGCGTTTGGTCAAACTGCCCTGACTTTATTTCTCTAAATAATTCACTTCAGTATCGTACAATCCGCCGTTGCGGACGAAACGTTTCTATTCCGATAGGAAGCTTGAGGGAAGTGGCCGGATTCCGGTGGGCTGTATCGTGAATGTGACATTCACGAGGTAAATGTATATAACCTGCATTATCTGCGAAGATATTTAGGATATTTTTACTAAAAATCTGTTATTTACCGGATGAATTTCAACTGCTTTCTTAAGCCATTTTCCGAGGAAATACGGGCAATGTAGCAGCCTTTTGACAAATTGGAAATATCTACGTCCTGAGAACCTTCCATTTGGCTTTTTTGGATCACTTGTCCGGATAAAGAGTAGAAGTTAATTTCCCAAATCACATGTTGATCTGCTTTTACAGTGAGTGTATTTTCATTACTCAACCATATGGAAATGTCATTGGTAACCTCCGGAATAGTAAGTGGAGTTTCCGGTTGCGGCGGATCCTGGAAATTTACACGGATGAAATACGGTTTTAAAGTGCCCTTCTGAATTTTAAACAAGCATGGGCTCACAATGTAAGCTTCCTGTGATAAATCGTAATAAAGAGGAGAATAATACCCTTCATACGTTATCGGGAACAGATCACCTTCCAAAACGGTAATCAAGTGATTTACTTCTGAAGTATCCACATTCACACACATACCGTCTGCATGCCAGTAAGCCGTATATTGCAGCGAATCTCCGAAAGGTAACGTGATTTCATAAGTAAGCGAATCAACGGTGACATCCATATCAATGTGAAAAGCGCCGTAGGAAAGCGGATTATTGACATTAAAACCATCCAGGCGAAAATGATCACTGGCGGTCCAATCCGTTCCATTGGCATGAAATAACTGAATCGATGCCGAACAAATTCCCTTTTTCTCCGGATCCTGGGAAAATCCTGTTAATGAACCGGAGATACATGCGATTATAAGTAGTTTCTTCATACCGCATAAACGCTTAAAACTTCCATTTGTTATAATCGGAGTTTTAAACTCCGTATAATTTTCGAAGTGCCAAACAAAAAAAGGCTTCCAGTTTCCTGAAAGCCTTCTCCTCTTATTATTCTTTTCAATATTACCCGTTCAATGCTTCCGCACCACCAACGATCTCTAAGATCTCGTTTGTAATGGCAGCCTGGCGGGCTTTGTTGTAGCTTAATTTCAAACTACGCTGTAACTCCTTGGCATTATCCGTTGCTTTGTGCATCGCTGTCATACGCGCTCCGTGCTCGGATGCGTTTGAATCCAACAATGCTTTGAACAATTGGATTTTTAACGTTTTCGGGATTAACTCTTCTACGATCTCTTCTTTCGAAGGTTCGAAGATGTAATCTCCGGCTTGTTTGTCGTCTTTTTGTTCTGTCGGAACAATTGGCAACAACTGCTCTTCCACTACTTCCTGGGAAGCTGCATTGATGAAGCTGTTGTAAATCACAACTACTTTATCGAACTTCTTTTCCAGGAATGATTTCATTGCAAAATCGGCAATTACGGAAACATTTCCGAAACTCAGATCTGCAAAAATGTCATCGACAATTCCGGTCCCGGAAGTTTCGAAATACATGTTTGAGCGCTTGAATGCATCTTTTGCCTTTTTACCTAAAGCAAGAAGGCTCACATTTGCATTTGCATACTCTTCGTTGATTGCCAGGTTTACTCGCTTGATGATGTTGTTATTGAAACCACCACACAATCCGCGATTGGAAGTAATGGCAATGATCAAAACGTTTTCAACAGGACGTGCAGCAGCCAGTGCATTTTCCGAAATATCCAACGAAGCTGTCAAATTACCCAGGATCTCCTGCAATTTCTCAGCATACGGACGCATTTGAGTAATGGCATCCTGTGCACGCTTTAATTTCGCAGCAGAAACCATCTTCATTGCAGAAGTAATCTGCATCGTAGATCCTACTGAAGTAATTCGATTTCGTATTTCCTTTAAATTTGGCATAACTTTAATTATGAATTATCAATTATCAAGAGTATTACCCCTTAATAATTGATAATTATTCAATTCATAATTCTATTAATATTTTGCAGCGATCTCTTTCGCAACTTTTCCTAGAAGATCTGTATCAGCATCTTCGTATTTTCCTGCTTTCAAACGAACCAATACATCTGAATGTTTCGCTTCTAAAAAGTCCAAGTATTCTTTTTCGAAATCTTTTACTTTGTTCACAGGAACGTTTTGCATCAATCCTTTTGTACCAACGTAGATGATTGCAATTTGCTTTTCTACCGGGTAAGGATCTCCTTCGCGTTGCTTCAAAATCTCTAAGTTACGAGCTCCTTTGTCCAAAACAGACTTCGTAGCCGCATCCAAATCAGAACCGAACTTAGCGAACGCTTCCAACTCACGGTATTGTGCCTGATCCAGTTTCAAAGTACCAGCTACTTTCTTCATGGATTTAATTTGCGCGTTACCTCCTACACGGGATACAGAGATACCTACGTTAATTGCAGGACGGATACCGGCGTTGAACAAGTCATTCTCCAGGAAGATCTGACCATCCGTAATCGAAATTACGTTTGTAGGGATGTATGCAGATACGTCACCCGCTTGTGTTTCGATAATTGGAAGTGCAGTCAATGAACCTCCTCCTTTTACGATTCCTTTCAAAGATTCAGGAAGGTCGTTCATTTGCTTAGCGATGTTATCATCAGCGATGATTTTCGCAGCACGCTCCAACAAACGGGAGTGAAGGTAGAATACGTCACCCGGGTATGCCTCACGGCCCGGAGGACGACGTAGTAACAATGAAACCTCACGGTAAGCAACTGCTTGCTTGGAAAGGTCATCAAATACGATCAATGCAGGACGTCCTGAATCACGGAAGAACTCACCGATAGCAGCACCAGTCATTGGAGCATAGAACTGCATTGGAGCCGGATCAGAAGCATTTGCAGCAACGATTACCGTGTAAGCCATTGCACCTGCATCTTCTAATTTTTTATAGATTCCCGCAACTGTTGAACCTTTTTGTCCTACTGCAACATAAATACAGAAAACCGGTTCCCCGCGGTCGTAAAATTCTTTTTGGTTGATGATCGCATCAATCGCAACAGTTGTTTTTCCTGTTTGACGGTCACCAATGATCAACTCACGTTGTCCGCGTCCGATCGGAATCATCGCATCCACCGCCTTGATACCTGTTTGAAGAGGCTCAGTTACCGGCTGACGGAAGATAACTCCCGGAGCTTTACGCTCGATTGGCATTTCGTACAATTGACCAGCGATAGGCCCTTTACCGTCGATTGGCTCACCGATCGTGTTCACTACACGACCAACCATTCCGTCACCAACGTTAACAGAAGCAATGCGGTTTAAGCGTTTTACCGTGTCTCCTTCTTTTACGGATGAAGAACGACCCAACAATACTACCCCTACGTTATCTTCTTCCAGGTTCAATGCAATTCCCTGCAATCCACCGTCGAATTCAACTAGTTCCCCGTATTGAACACCTTTCAATCCGTAAACGCGAGCGATACCGTCACCGATTTGTAAAACTGTACCTACTTCCTGCAATTCAGCTTCCGAACGGAATCCTGATAATTGCTCTCTTAAAATTGCAGAAACTTCTGCTGGTTTAACATCTGCCATGTTTTCCTTATTACTTCGTTAAACGTTGTTTCAATTTATTAATTTGTGATGCAACGGATGCATCGATTTGATTGTCGCCCATACGAACGATAAAGCCTCCGATCAATTCCGGATCAATCTTCTCCGTCAACTCAACAGTTCCTGTTGTAGAAGCCTGAACTTTGGAAACGATCTCCTTTTTTACTTTATCATCCAATTTATGTGCGCTGATCAATGTCACCGGAACAATTCCCTGATGTGCTTTCAATAAGTCATCAAAAGAAGCTGCGATCTGTGACAAATATGCTTCACGACCATTTTTCACAATCAGTTCTACGAACATGTTTGTTACTTTGTCGAATTGGTCAAAAATTGCATTCAAAACAGCAATCTTTTTATCTGCCTTCACAACCGGACTTTGAAGCATGTTCTCCAGGTCCTTGTTTTCAGCACATACTGTTGCCATGTATTTCATGTCCGCCGCAACTGCATCCACTTTGTTTTGTTCGATCGCAAGATCCAACAAAGCTTGTGCGTAACGGGAAGCTGATTTCGAACTCTTCATTTCTATCGATTAGTTCAAGTTAATATCACCTGCCATTTTCTCAGCCAACGCTTTTTGCTTTTCGTCTGAAGATAATTCTCCACGAACGATTTTCTCAGCGATTTCCAATGAAATTGCAGCAACTTGTGTTTTCAATTCAGCAATTGCAGCTGTTTTTTCGGTATTGATTGTTGCACGAGCCGACTCAACGATCTTGTTTGCTTCTGCTTTCGCAGTATTCTTAGCATCCTCCACCATTTTCGTAGCTGTTTCTTTTGCATCTTTTACGATTGCGTCACGCTCAGCACGAGCTTCTTTCAACAAGTTCTCGTTTTGTGCCTGCAACGCATGCATTTCAGCTTTTGTTTTCTCAGCCAATTCCAATGCATCGGAAATTTTTTGCTCACGTGCATTTACGGAAGCTAAAATCGGTTTCCAAATGAACTTGGTTAAAATAACCAATAATAGAACGAACACTAAGCCCGTCCAAAAAAGTAATCCTAAATCTGGTGTAATCAACCCCATCTTATCTCTGTTTTAATTTTTCAATTGTTGTAAAAAAGGCTTGTTGCAACCAACCGTTACAACAAGCTTTTCTTTAATTACTTCGCTCCTGTCTCAAGACCTAGTAGACCAACTACTACACCGAATAGAGCAACACCTTCGATCAACGCTGCTGCGATAATCATAGCTGTTTGAATTTTCCCTGAAGCTTCAGGCTGGCGAGCGATTGCGTCCATTGCTGAACCACCGATTTTACCAATACCCATTCCTGCACCTAAAACTGCAAGACCTGCTCCAATTGCTGCGATACTTCCGTACATGCTATTTTGAATTAAAAAATTACTAATTAATGGTGCGCTTCTTCAACCGCTGCACCGATAAACAATGCCGACAACATACAGAACAGGAACGCCTGTAAGAATGCTACCAACAACTCCAACACTGAGATAAACAATGCCATCGGCACTGACAAACCTCCCCAAGCTGCATTTTGATTAATAAAAATAATCGAGATCAATGCCAATACGATGATGTGACCTGCTGACATATTCGCAAACAAACGAACCATCAAGGCAAAAGGTTTTGTCAAGATCCCTACTAATTCGATAGGAATCATAATAATCAACAAAGGCTTTGGAACTCCCGGCATTGCAAAAATGTGTAGCCAGTAGTGTTTGTTTCCTGAGAAAACAGTCACCAGCAAGGTACAAACTGCCAGGAACAATGTTACAGTGATATTACCTGTTAAGTTTGCCCCTCCCGGAAGGAACGGAACCAACCCAAGCAGGTTATTGATGAAAATAAAGAAGAAGATTGTCAACAAATATGGAACGTATTTTTGGTATTTGTGGTGATTGATGTTTGCCTTAGCAATATCGTCACGAACCATTACAATCAAAACTTCTAAATATTTTGCCAATCCTTTCGGAGCAACCGGACCGTTCTTCTTGTAGAAACGAGCCACATTACTCATGATCAACAAAATCAACACCGCTCCCATGAACAATGAAAGCACATTTTTGGTAATAGAGAAATCGTATGGCTTTACCGCCCCGTGAACATGACCGTCCTCGAAAGACAATTCCCCGTTTTCCAATTTATAGATTTCTTCATGAAACATCGCATAACCAGCAGCAGGACCAACCCCTTTCACGTATTCATGCTCTTCATTTGTTTTAGAATCCATTCCTTTAGCAGCTTCTCCGTGGTAAAAATGTTTGGAAGAAAAAGTCTTCAACCCACCATCAACCAGGATAATCGGAAGATAAATAGAAACCGCATCATGGTGACCACCCCACAGGTGCCATTCGTGCGCATCAGAAATGTGGTGCATGATCATTTCCCCGACGTTAAACTCACGCTTTGCAATTTCAGCTTCTTCCGAACTGTGCTGAGAAGCAAATGAAGTTGAAAAAATCAGTATTCCTACCAGTAATGAGAAAAATCGTTTTGCACTGAAAATTAATGACATCGCTTATTTATATTTAGATAAAACCCTAAATTTTGGCGCAAAGGTAGTTAATCTTTCAGAAACACCAAGAAAAAATTGCAAACAAATCCCTTTTTTACCGCATTCCCGGTAAAGATTCATCTGATCACTGAAAAAAATGATTTTGAGAAGTTTATTCCGGGAAATAAATTTCCGGATGCATTCCTTGAGAATAGAACGAAAAAGGGATGTTTCGAGTTAAAATCAGACAAATAAAAATCGCATCGAATCCTGCTAAAGGGTCGCTACCACTAGCCAAATAGACAGATATCTATCCGTCTTTTATTAGGATTTCCGCACCTTCAGCAGCATCCAGATCGCCTGGGTGAAAAGCATAACCACGAAGAAGCTCATGAAGTACCAAACGAATTCCTTGAACGAATCTTTCCAGATGTACTTAACTATCAGCACGAAAAACAGCACTAGGATCATTTGAACCGCTGTTCCAAGTATGAATCGCTGGGCACGGGATTCTGCGGTTGCCCTGGAGCCCGACATCATAATTGCCGTACTGGAAAAGAAAATGACCAACAAACCGATAATTCCCGCAAGGTGGTTTTTGGGGATTTCCCATTGACTGTTCACTCCTATCAACACCAGATAAACGGCTGCAATTACTATTAAACTCAAAAAGGCTCCCAGGCTCTTACTCATTCTCTTTTTCTTTTGACATGTCGATTACTTCCTTGATGATGATGTACATCGAAACCACTACTCCGGTCAATGTGCAGATCAATGTCCACATATTTCCACCGTGATTGAATTTCTTGTCCAGCCATACTCCAAGGAGCGCTGTTGCTACGATCGTTCCGGCCATTTGAAATGCTGCACCGGTAAACCGAACGTAATTCTTGATTTGTTTTTTCGGCTTATTCTCAGGCTTCTCTTCCATGATATTCTTATTTGATCAATAGTTCTCGTCAAAGAACAACTGGTATTCTTCCAGCTTATTTGTATCAAATAAGGTAAGCAAATTTTTCTCTGAAATGAATAAAATTTTCATTTTTTGCATATCCAGCAAATGGTTTCGCGTGCGTTTGTAGAACGAAACATAAGAGGCCGCTTCGATATCATCCTTGAACTGTTTCACTAAAATCACATTGTCGTCCTTGAGCACTTTAGAAGTCACATTTAATCGCAGCTTGCCGTAATATTCTTTGTTGAAATCTACCACGCGTGTCTTCGCCACAACGTTGTTGATCTTATCCGTCAGGAAGATCAAAACAAACATCGGTTCGCCTTCCTTGTATTCATAGATACTTTTCTTCGTGAAATCTACCGCTTCATTTGCAGAATATCCGTTCATGATAATCTTCTTCATTTCCAGTGCCTTGTTGGCTTCCGGTGTTTTCGGATAAAGCGCTATCAAGGTATCCAGGACAGGCAAGATGGATTGTTTATTCTCCGTCATTTTTGCCTGGGCCATTGCTTTCAGCAACAAATACTTGCTGCGGTAAGGGTTATCTTTTTCTTCCGCCAATACTTTGTCTGCTTTCGCAACAACCGGATAATACAAGCCTCTTTCGTAACGGTCCAAATCCGTCAGGTAAGCTTCCTGGGTAAGTTTATCCCGTTCTTTCTTCTTCAGGAAATAATCCGGGTCACGCAAATAACCGGCATAATCCGAAGTCGGATAATTGATCAGGATGTAATCTTTCTGTTCCACAGCAGCCGGATCTTCCGGGTTGTGCAGGCGATAGATTTGGTAAGCTGCCAGCAACTTCATGTCGTGACTGAAATCCTGACCTAACATGGTGCGGTATTGCTTCTCAGCCAATCCGGGTTCGCTCAATTGTTCGTTGTAAATACCACCTGCATCGAAGTAGGCATTCATCATACGGTCGCGTGAAGCTTCCAAAGCAGAATCAGAAACGGGAAGTTTGGCAACCAGCATTTCCGGCGTCAGGGAATCCAGTGCTGTTACGTCCGAAGGTGCCGGGCTATTGGAGGAAGCCGTAGAATCTTCCGGATCTGTGAAGCTTGCAAAAACGATTTTATCGGAACGTCTCCAGTCGTCTTCGTTTGCACGCTGTCCCCATTGTTTTTTAAATTCCTCTAACCCTTCGGTTTTTGCTTTGTCATTATTCCAATAGAACTTATTGCCGCTTCCGTCCGGAGACTTTTTGCTTTGGATTTCCTGTATGGCAGCCAAACGAATTGCATCCTGTCTTTTGCGCTCTTCCTCATCCTTTTTCATTTTTTTGATCACACCTTCTGCAAAGGCCAATTGATCGGATGGAGAAAGTTTTGCAATGCGCTGGATACTATCTTCGTATTGAGCCGTCTCCAATGCATTTACCAGGCTCTGCAGTTTGGATGCTTTATTCTTGATTCCTTCATAATTCGGATAAGTTTCCGGGATCACTTTTGCACAACTGTCGTAATATTTTTGCGCACTCAGGTAATCCTTCCTGGAGAAACTCATATCACCCAGCTTTTCGTAAGCCATTCCTTTCTGGCGGTTGTTCGAAGTGGAATAAAACGCCGATTTGGTGTAATTTGTTTTCGCACCTTCGTCATTCGATTCCATTTGATCCATCTTACCTAACGTATAGTAGATCTGGTCTTTGAATTCGGCATTTTTGGTATCGCGAAGCATTTTCTTCAGGCTTTTGCGCACCTTTTCTCCTCCGGCATTCAGCGCATTCTTCAAATTTGCATTGAAGCTCATTTCGTATCCCGCATTGTACTTCTTTACACGGTCGTAATGGTAAGCAGCTTTCGCCCTGTCTCCCGCATTTTCATACAATTGACCCAGGATGTAGTTGATGCGTGCCTTGTCTTTTGATTTTTTGGCGTATTCCAATGCCTTCGTCAGGGCTTTTATTTCACCTTCCGAATCTTTTTTCTTTTCGGCAAACATCGCTCTTGTAATCGCCAAATCGTATCTCAGTTTCTTAGGAAACGGCGGAATTTCTTTCTGCTTGCTGTTCTTGCTTTTCTTCTTCTTTGATTTGGAAGATTTGGAGCTTTTACCGCCTTTAGGTTCCTTCGAGTCTCCATTTTCCATGGATTCCTGCGCTTTCTCCAGGTTGGTGATCGCGTAATTGGCTTCGGTAAGTTTCCCCTGAGCCATATAAGTTCTGGCCATCCACATTTCTGCGGTATAGGAAGATTTATCCTCTGAGAAAAACTTCTTGGTGTACTCGAAGTTCTTAAAGGCTACGTCGTAATCACGTCTGTAATAATTTGCAATACCGATCGTAATCCAGTTTTCATCGATCCAGCGGTTGTGTTCTTCCTTTTTGGAAGCAGGTTTTTCCATCGACGGCATCGCATGGCGCTGGATTACCTTAGTACATTTGGCAATGGCTGTATCGATTGGCGCATACATGTTTTTCACTTCCTCCTCACTTGGTAACTGAAGGATCGGAAGGACGGAATAGTAATCTTCTTTTTGATTTTCACGATAGGTTTTCATAGCCTCTTCCAACAAGTCATTCGCGTTGAAATAGCCGTTATAGTGTGCCGTGGTACCGTGATAAGCCCTGCTGAGCATCGTGTTCTTTTCAGTAGAACATGCCCATACCAGGAAAAGGATTCCTATATAAATCAAAAAATATATTCTCTTCATTCGAATGAAAAATCTGCGCCGATGTGATTAACGATTAACTAAGAAAAGGCAAATATATTGTTTTGTTTATCAAATCAATTCCAAATCCGGTAATTAGATTTGGCAATGTACCAAAAAAACAGAAGATCGAATTGCCAGGATGTCGCGCTCCCTCAAATCCCCAAATTCCCAAAAATACGCATAGACATCCATCTATTTGCCCAGCAGGAGTGCGGGTTTCCCGGAAATAACCGGGTACATTTATATCGGCGGGGATTTATTCCCCGTTCAAAGCAGGTTCCTTATCTCCATACTTCTGATGAATCTCCAGGATTCCCTTCGCATCATTGGCATCAATTCCCAGGCTGTCAGCAATTTCTTTTGCGCGAAGTACCTGGTCAACAGTCAATCCGGTGCTGTCGGTTTCATGGTGCAATGCATTTTTCAGGAAGATGGTACTTTCTCCTAAAGCAGGAACGGTTTTCGTAGAAACGGCTTTCACCGGTTCATACAACAGGGAAGATTCTTTGGTCTTAGCCGGGAAGAACTTGCTCTTTTCATCATAAGATTCTACCAAAACAAGCACAACACTCACAATATAAAGCGATTTGATCGTAGCAAATAAAACTCCCAGGAACTTGTTCAAAGGCGATAACTGGACCACTTTGATCATCTTTTCGATCATTTTTCCTGCAAAATAGATCATGGCCCCCACAATCAGGAAAGTAAAGGTAAAAGCAATAACCGGCAGGTATTCCGAATCAATCTCCAAAGAAGATTTCAACCATTCGGATGTATAATCAGAGAAATGGATACCAACGTAAATCCCGACCAGAATTGCCAGTAAAGTAAAGAGTTCGATTACAAATCCATGCTTAAAACCCTTGTAGGCTCCATAAAGAATCGGAATAAGAATCAGGATGTCCAGGAAATTCATGTTTCAAAATTGGGGAATATCGATAAAAGAAATTTCCAGGGACAGGAAAGATACAAACGGAACATTGTTAAACAAAAAATGGGGGCGCGATGTGTTGTTAAACACGTAGGGCCGCGATACATCGCGGCCCTACAGCATATTGTTTATCATGATCCGATTAACCCATATTGGTAAAGATCTGCTGTACGTCATCGTCGTCATCGAATTTATCCATCATTTTTTCGATGTCAGCCAATTGCTCTTCGGTGAATTCTACCGGAGTTGTCGGGAAGCGCTCCAAATTCGATTTAAGTACGGCAATTCCGCGCTCTTCCAAAGCCGAACCGATTGTTCCGAATGCGGTGTAATCTCCGTAAATGAAAATGCGGTCATCCGTTACCTCAATTTCTTCACATCCTGCATCGATCAATTCCAATTCCAATTCTTCCGGGTCAATGGATCCTGTATTTTCCAATTCAAAAACAGACTTGCGGTTAAACATGAATTCCAACTGTCCGTTCGGAACAACTCCTCCACCTGCTTTGTTGAAATAGGATTTCACGTTCGCAACGGTACGCGTCGGATTGTCTGTTGCACATTCCACGTAAACCAATACTCCGTGAGGCCCTTTTCCTTCATAATCCACCTGGGTAAAAGACGCAACATCTTTTTGAGCAGCTCTTTTAATGGCCGCATCGATATTGTCTTTCGGCATGTTCTCCGCCTTAGCATTCTGAATAGCCGTACGCAATTTGGCATTTGTAGCTGGATCTTGCCCGCCTTCTTTTGCCGCCATCGTGATGGCTTTTCCTAATTTCGGAAACAATTTAGACATTTTGCCCCAACGCTTTTCTTTAGCTGCTCTGCGATATTCAAATGCTCTTCCCATTTCTGTTGTATTATTATGATCGCAAAAATAATTCTTTAATTGAAAATGTAAAATTGAGAATTGAAAAGTTCTAAACTTTCCCTTCTTTTCAATTTTACATTCTCCATTTTCAAGTTCAAAAGTTAATATATTTACATTATGAAGGTCTTCGTGGTAATTTTTGCGTTTCTCTGTTTGAGCATCCTTTCCGTATCCGGACAGAATGAACCGGTTCGCAGACCACAATTTCAGACAAAAACCAGTTTGGTCTATTATTACTTCTGGGAAGAGGATGAAGACGGCACGATCCATCATTCCCGCACGTATGCTCCGTTCAGCCTGAACCGGGTTGTTTTAATTGATACCGTCAAATCTTCCGGAAAGTGTACGGTCAGTGATACTTCTTTTATGCAGCAGGTATTGGAAATCGGAAGAAATTATATCCATAAAGAACGGTTTACCCGAAGATTGCATGGTAATAAGTTTGTGTTCGAGTGCGTTTATCCGTCCGAGCCGCAAACCGTCATTTATATCAAGCGAAAAGGAAGCTGGCACAGTTACAACGGTGGGTTGGTTTTGAATTTCATTTCCTTCCGGGATAAGATTACCTTCACTTCTTCCGGGAATAACCTCTCACTGGCAAACCAGAAAAATATCGCGATCAAAAACAATACGTATCGGGTGGTTTCATACTACCTGGGAGATAACTCCGGCGGAGAACGGAAAAATCCGGCTTTCCAGCATGTATTTGCTTTTACGGGAGATGAACTGAGCCAGGAAATCATCCGCAACCAGCAGCCGGAAGCCAAACGCTATCTGATCTTTGTGAATGGTTACCGCGGCCCCAAATACGATAAGCATGAAAGCCGGAATGAAGTGTATATGAATGACCGCACCAATTACTGGTTCAAGATAGATGATCGTTTTATCAAACGCCTCAACCCCGACACCAGTTTTTACCTCGACGGAAGTTTCCCGGTAAGAACCTCGAACCATCATTCCAAACTCGGTTTCGGGTGGAGTTATATCCGTTCCGTCCATTCGCGTATTTCAAACAAAAAATACAAGCGCCTGAACCTGATCTCCAACCCGGAAGGCTTTGACTATCGTTACGCGCGTGGTATTCTTGCAGGAAAAGCTTTCCTGAACGAAATCCGGAACACCCCGAACAGCTACCTGGTTAAAGATACCATTGATATTGTTTGTCACAGTATGGGTTATGCCTACACGCTTGGCTTACTGGAAACTTTGAGAGGCCAGGTTGTTTTTGGAAAAGCTTATTTCCTTGCGCCTGAAAATGCCGGGTATAAGGGAATGGATTGGAACCAGTTTGAAGAAGTCTGGCAGTATGGCTCAAACCTCGGGCAAAAAGATGCCGATCCGTTGTGTTACCAGGACGGTGTTGCTCCACAGGCAACTGTTTGGGGAATTGATACCCAGCAATCGAATCATGTGGGACGGGTTTGTTCTCCCTACAACTGGCCGAATAAACATTTTGTCCATTCGCACATGGTCTACAGCTACGACTGGATCTTTGACCGGATACAAAAAGGAGAACCGGGATATATTCATTAGACTTTAGGACATCGGGATTTTAAGATATTAAGATATTAAGACTTTTTAGTCCTAATATCCTAAAGTCTTAATATCCTGATGTCCGTTTTTAATCAGTAATTTTGTAGTTATGGATTACGCATTGGAATTACGTTACCAAAACCTCACCAAGCAATTAGAGCCGACATTCGGGCCGGGACTGGATTTGCAGGCCATTCTTTTTTTGATCGGAGTAGAGGAATTGGGAATCGGATATAAAATATTTAAGAAACACGAGAAAACAGATTTGATGCACGTTGCGATTTGTACCTTGCTCGAACCTTACGGATATTATGCATTTAAGGGACGCGATACGGACAATTGGCCGCATTTCGAATTCCTGAAAGAACTTCCTCCATTGAGCGAAGAAGAACAACAGGCTTTTATGAAAGAAGCCATTTTGGAATACTTTGAGCATCACGGGTATTCTACTAAACATGTACAACCGTGATCAGGCAATAGGCATTCATGAATAGTAATTGCCTAATTAACTATATTTGTCTACTTTAAATAAAAACTATGGATTTTTGGGTTCGCGCAGCTCAGCTGATTTTATCACTTTCTCTTCTGATCGTATTACACGAGTTCGGACATTATTTGCCGGCAAAATGGTTCAATACCAAAGTGGAGAAATTCTACTTGTTCTTCAACCCTTATTTTTCGGTTTTCAAGAAAAAGATCGGTGAAACGGAATGGGGACTTGGCTGGATTCCGCTTGGTGGTTATGTAAAAATTGCCGGGATGGTGGATGAGTCCATGGACAAAGAACAATTGGCACAACCGCCTCAACCGTGGGAGTTCCGTTCCAAACCTGCATGGCAGCGCCTGATCATTATGTTGGGAGGGATCATTGTGAACGTGATCGTTTGTTTTGCAATTTACATCATGGTGCTAGCTGTTTGGGGAGAGGAAAAAATCGACCAGGACAAAATGGTAGACGGTATGTCCGTTAATCCTTATATGGAACAATTCGGATTTCAGCAGGGAGACCGCGTTTTAGCCGTTGACGGCAAAAAACTGGATGAATTGCAGCAATTGGGTGGAGAGATCCTGATTTTCAACATGCGTCATTTCAAAGTGAAACACCCCGACGGAAAAATTGAAACCATCGTGCTTCCGGAAGATATCGGTAACAAAATGTGGGAAAACGGTGCCGAAAAAGGTACATTCGATTTCAGATACTACATGTCGCCTGCCGATAGTATCGCACCAAAATCCGCAGCAGCAAGAATAGGCCTTAAGAAAGGTGATCAGTTCCTGAAGATAAACGGGCAGGAAATTGATTTCCACGATCAGTTGACTTCTCAATTATACCACAGCAAAGGAAAGAAAGCTCAGCTGACTATCCTGAGAGATGGAAAAGAAATCGAAAAAGAAGCATTCATCGGTCAAGATGGTATTTTGGGTGTGAACTTTAAAAAACTGAAAGTAAGTACGGACACGAGTGCTTTTTATACTCAGAACTATTCGTTCGGGGAAGCTTTCGTTTCCGGTTTCGGAAAAGGCCTTCGCACGATGTACATGAACGTGGCACAATTCAAGTATGTTGCAACAGCTAAAGGAGCAAAATCTGTGGGCGGTGTCGGTTCAATCGGGAAATTGTTCCCTGCAACCTGGAACTGGCAGGCTTTCTGGACATTGACGGCTTTTCTTTCCATGATGCTTGCCATTATGAACTTACTGCCTATTCCGGCATTGGATGGCGGACACGTGATGTTCCTGTTGTATGAAATGATTACCGGCCGTGCTCCGGGACAAAAATTCATGGAATATGCCCAATACGTTGGATTCTTCCTGTTACTGGGATTGATCCTGTATGCAAACGGGAAAGATCTGATCGGTGCTTTTTCGGGGTAGAAAAAGGCTCAAAAGTTCAAAGAGTTCCAATTTGAACCGTTAAACATTCTGAACTTTTAAATCATTAAATATAAAAAGGTGGCATAAGTCGAAAGATTTATGCCATTTTTGTAGAAAAGAAACACCCTGATAAATGTCAGGAACAAAAAAAGACAACATGAAACATTTACTATTATCAATTTTATTTCTTGCTGTAGTAGGGACTTCTATAGCACAAACAACGGGACAGATTTCCTACTCAATGGATTTCGCAAGTGATAATCCCGACATGGCTATGGCACTTCCTATGATGCAGGGATCAACGATGGAATTATACTTCATGCCTGATAAATCTAAAATCGAAATGACAATGGGTACATTCATGAAAATGAATACGGTTGCCGATGTTAAAGCGAACAAAGGATTGTTACTGATGGAAATTATGGGTAACAAAACGGCTACGGAATTGACCGATCTGTCAAAAGCAGAGAAGGAAAAAACAGAAGAGCCTAAAGTTGAAGTGACATCCGAAACAAAAGACATCGTTGGTTACAAGTGTACGAAAACGATCGTTCGTGATGCTGACGGAAATGAGGCAATCATGTGGATCGCAACTGATTTGAAAGCGTCTTTGAAAGGACAGCAACAGTTCGGAAACAGCAAAATTAACGGAGTTCCACTGGAATTTTCTACTGTAAACAATGGAATGACTATTCACTTCATTGCTACAAAATTCAACAAGAAAGTAGACAAAAAAGTATTCGGCATGGATATTCCGGAAGGATATACCAAAGTTTCCGAAGAAGATTTGAAGCAAATGGGAATGGGACAATAATCCTTTTCTATTCGAAATTAAAAAGCCCCGACGATAAATGTCGGGGCTTTTTGCTTTTAGATATTTTTCAGTTTGATGAACTTCTTGGTAAATGTTCCCGAGTTCTTGTGCACGGTAACAATGTAGTTTCCGGAAGGAGTTCCTTCCATATCGATCGGAACCAAATGTTCTCCCGGCTGGAATTCTTTTGAACATACTTCACTGATCAGTGTTCCTGCCGTATCGTAAACACGGATTGTAACGCGTTCGCCGGAACATTTGAACTTAAGGGTCGTCTGGTCCACACAAGGATTCGGAAATACCAGCACATCATTCTCCAGGGATTTTTCATCCAATCCTAAGTTGCAGGAATCCAAAACGGGAATGAAATTGATGGTTTGTTCGAACATTCCCTGGATATCTGCCACGTCAGCCTCAAACCAATCTCTCAAAATTGACGCATAGATGTCTCTGAAATCGATTTGCATCGGTACACCCGCCTGATCGACGATCGTATTGGAAATAACCGGATTCGGCCCGATAATGCCGCTGCTGATACATGATCCGAACAGGAACAAAGGTGCAGCATCTCCGTGATCCGTTCCGTCGCTCGCATTGGAAGCAATTTGACGTCCGAATTCCGAAAATGTCATTCCGGCAACCCGGTTTTCCAATCCCAGGAGGCTTAAGTCATTTTGGAAAGCTGCCACTGCAGTAGATACGCGGGAAAGTAAATCCGCATGTGCTCCGAGAGCAGGAGATCCGTCAACCACCTGTGCATTGTGCGTATCGAATCCATTCACATTGACAATGTAGATCTTCGTTTTCAACCCTCCGGAAATCATCTGTGCGATGTATTTCAGGTTTTTGGAGATCTCATCATTCGGATCGTACATGGTCGAAAGTGAATCACCTGCATTTGCAGCCGCATTCACCTGTGCTCCGTAAGCATTTGCCTGCACAATCAGCGTAGACAAGTATTCCATGTGCGCGCCGTAATATGTTCCGTCGTTCACCTGCCCGGTTTCTACCAGGTTGTAACTGTCGAACGGGTTATTGATCGCAACCGAGAAGTTCGCCGCCAATCCCTGGCAGGTCGCGGATACTTCATATCCCATACTGATCGCGAACGGATCCGGGTTCTGTGTATTGGGATAATCGTCCGGAAAGTTCGGGAATTCCTGGTCCAGGTATCTTCCCAGCCAGCCACGTGTTGCATTCTGGTCCAGCATCCCGGAAGTCCAGATATCCATCGAACGGAAATGCGAACGGTTTTGCTCCGGGTAACCCACGTTTTGAATAATGGATAAACGCTCGTTGTTAAACATGTCTCTCATCCCGGTCATAGCAGGATGAAGGGCATTTGTCGGTGTGATCGTCAGCAATTGATTTTGCGGGATCAAAATATTTGGTCGCTGGATAGCCAGGTTGGCGTATTGGTCCAAAGGTACCAAGGTCCCCAAACCGTCATTTCCTCCGTTTAATCGAATGATTACTAAAACCCGGTCTTCAGCAGCCCGCGAAGTCTTAAACAGGTCTTCCGTTACCGCTCCGAATTTAAAGTTCTTTAAAACCAGTGGTGCTCCAATAGATGAAAGTGCGACCGACTGTACAAAATTTCTTCTTTTCATAGTTTCTGATTTTGGTCTACACTTACATTACTTGTGATTCGGGAAGCTGGAACAAACGGTAAAGTACCAGTTCCACACGCTGTTTTACCGGGCCGCTAAGGGTGGTATTTCCGGGATCGGCTATGTAATCATTGTATTGTATCGTCCATTCAAAATCAGGCTGTCCGTTCGTCAAGATAGATTTCAGAACTGCTCTTTCAACCACTGAAACTCCTTTACAGGTAAAGACGGTTAAAATATCATCGATCACCTGCGGAGCACTCGACGGAATACTCAAATTATTGAGGAAGTTCAGCGTATTGATTTTAAAGGAATTTCCGCTCACTACGATTCCATTCGTAAGCGTCAGCAAGGAACTCAGATCAAAGCGTAATTTCAGTAAACTTGAATTTGCCCATAGGCGTGAGAAAGCCGGAGTCTGATAATAAGCCGTCCAGCCACCAACGCTCGGGGTTCTCAAATATTCCATTCCCATTACCTGCGATAGGTAATACAGGTTCAGGTAAATTTCATAGTTCACCGGCACGGAATAGTTCGGAACCGAACCGGATGCATTGAGCATGGTGAACAATAATTCCAGCGGATTCTTGATGATGGATCCGCGTACGGAAATGTCGTAAAAGTGCTCACTTTTCAGTAATTGCTCAATCACCGGCATGACCTCAAAATTGTTGGAAGTTAGGGTCGAAGCCATGTCTGCAATAACCGTACTTTCCACACTTGCCGTCAGATCGTAATTGACAAACCAGCGATAGATCTTGCGGCACAAGTATTTGGCCATATCCGGCTGACTGAAAATAATGTCGACGTAATTGGCATATTCGGTATTCCCTGAATCCGGAACAACTGCCGAACCGAAATAGGAACTTAATGTCTTGCTGGATGTATCGTGAAGAATCGGGTAAAACACACTCGACGGCTGACTGGCAGTAGTACTATACAAATCCGCGACTGTCCAGCCGGTCAGGATCTTCGCTCCCGCAGCAACATCTGCTTCCGTATAATTGGTATAATCACCCGTTCCGACCTGCGGCCCTTTTCCCACTGTAAATAATTCCAGCAGCTCACGGGCATAATTTTCATTCGGGGAAAACTGGTTATTCGTAGCACCATTCAGGAACAACAGCATCATCGGGTCGATGGTCATATCTTTTACCAACTGCTTAAAGTTCCCCAAACAATTCAGGCGGTACTTTTCATGCATTCCGTAAACAGCTTTCGCCTCGTTGGTTCCGTCCACTCCGAAATGATTGTCCCAAAACAAACACATTTTTTCCTGGATACTTACGTTTGGCTGATTGATCCGCTGCATGAACCAGGCACCCAGTGAATACAATCGTGCATTGTTCGTTGGCCCGGGACTTGCCGGATACACATCATTGACCCACGTGGACCCGATCGCAGTAACCGCTTCGTCCGGGTGGAAAGCCAATGGAGGAGAAACACTCGGAAGTGTTAGTAATTGAGCAACCGTTGCATTCATCCCGTTTGTTACAGCTTGTGTAATCTGGGTGAGCGTAGCTCCAAACATGGTTCTGCGCAATAAGTGGGCAGCTTCGGCCTTGGTCCAGGCACCGGTGTAAGGCGTTAAACTCAGTGAAATGGGCTCCTGTACGTTTTCTTCAGGAATCATAATAGTACGTTTTAGCAGCGGCAAAATAATACAAATAGTCGAAAACGGCAAGCGCAATCATGCTTCCTGCAATTTTCGACTATTTCGCATCCAATCGACTTGTTTTTTAAACAAGCAGCATCTTAGTATTTAACCAGTTGAATCGTTTTCGTATTTCCGGATGTATCGCGAACCTGCAACAAATAATTTCCGGCATTCCAATTCCGTGCATCCAATACAACTCCGTTTCCTTCCAAAATTCCACCGGCTGTTTGTCTACCCAACAAATCTATCACCTGGTAAGAACCGTTTATTTCCGTTTGAATCATAAAATCCGCATTTCCCGGGTTCGGGTAAATAGTTACTGAAAGCATGGTTTCTTCATTGAGTCCAAGGGAACAATTGTTCAACGCATTAAAAGTAGGAGCAGTAAACGTAAATGTTCCGCCATCCGGACAACGTGCATAGGAGATATCCGTTGTTTGCTGACCGAAATCAACCTGGTCATAAATGGTGAAACCGTCCGACAGGATAACGGATTCACCCGTTGCGCTCAATTTAAAATTGGTATGCAAACCACTTTGTTCCGAATCGTTGTCTGTCCAGAAAATCAGCACATCATTTGCGTTGATAGCAGTACCGACCGGAATTTGCCATTTGGTCAGATTGGTCACATCATCGGAAAGATACAGGCCGGAAAGATCCTTTGCAGCAGCAGTATGATTGTATAATTCTACCCAATCATCGTTTTCACCGTTGGAATCATACGCAGTAGAACCATTATCCGCCATCAGTTCATTGATTTGAATATCGCCGATCGCGGGTAAAACGATGGTTATGTTCAAGGTATGATATTCGTGTTCGGCACGGGCAGGGCTGAATAAACCCGCATTGGAATTCTCCGCATAAATATAGTATTCCATTACAATACCGTTCAATGTAACGTCCGCTCCATAGATGTGATCTCCTGCAGCTCCGTCGTTATGCATCCCGTCATCGAACATCTGTACCCGGTTGAAGCGTAAAGGATGCTCCAGGCGATAACCCAGAAATACACTTGTTTCATTGGAACAAGTTGCCGTAATGGTTACCGTTTCTCCATAGTTCGGTGCGTTATTGCTTGCTGCATAAGCAGTAATGGATGGTGCTGAAAGCAAATAGTCGGTATTCGACTGAAAAAATGAAACGCGTGCACTCATTAATTGCTGAATTCCAGGGATGGATGCTCCTCCGCCGGGGCCTCCGCCACCCGACACAGAAGTGGTCATTCCATTCTGGAACTGCGTATATGTATAGAATTTATAAGGATCTGCCTGAACCGATGCATCAATGGTCGTACGTATGGTATTCGCCGTTGTCAGGTAATCTCCCGAAGCAAAAATTTCCTGTACAATGGTTCTCAAATGCGCCATATACATCCGTTTGTACATCGGGTTTGCCATCACCTTCATGATCAAAGGGTGATTTGCAGAGGTACTGTTTGAAAACGGATCAAGTGTGGTTGCTGTATAGGATTGCCCTTGTGTCGGTCCACCGGGAAAACCGGCAAAACTCATGTTCAAATCCCAAACCGTAGGAACGAATCGTTGGTTCAGGTCTTTATACAGGTAATAATTCTGGCGGAATGCTCCGGAATAAGAATCGAGGTTTACCAGCACATTATTAAATGCCAGCATCCACAAAGCGCGGTCCATGTCTAATTTAGACTCAATCGCCGAAAAATTATTATTTAAGGTATTCGTCAGGTCAACCAGGTTGTTCCACCCGTAATCTGATTTCAGTTCATAACCGGTTGCATACAGGGAACTGTCCGCTCCGAGGTATTTCAAATCAGGGCTTACTCCGGCTCCCGGACCGGCACCACCTATCGGGTTACATTTGAAAAAGCTTCCGTCAGAGGTGTAATAATGATCGCCGTTGAACTTGGAATTGATGGACTCGGCATTGGAATATACTCCCCGCAATGTTCCGTTGATGTATACATTTGCGAAATTTGCTTTGGGGCAATCCATGTATTGTTCCAGGATGGCGTAGGACAACACTTCACGGATCATGGAAGGATCCTGATACCCATTTTGTAGTTTGATATCGGTGTATCCCTGGTAGTCGTAGCTTCCATGCACATAATCCAGTTCAATGTGAATCGGGTTTTTGTTGTTATTCTGATTGTAGGAACTATTTCCCTTGTATTTCACTCCAACGCTATCGAAGACGATCCCATTAATCCGGACAGAATCTGCCAGCAGGTAATCCTCCGTGGTTGTTGCAAGCGCGTCCAGTTGTGCGTCCCAATCCGAAAAGCCGAAAAAGAGTTCTATTTTCTGTACCGTTGAGCGGTCATAAAATCCCTGAGCATGGGAAAATGTGGCGAAAGTACATGCAAGCATGCACAATAAGATAGTTTGTTTCATGTTGTAGTTTTCCCTATGATGCTATTTATTATCAAAGGTTTAAATCACGATTAAAATAAAATGAACAAACTTATTCTTTATCACGGAAAGTGTGAAAGGAACTGACAAAAGAAATGTTTCTTTTCAACCCGGAAAACTTGGTTCTTTTAACTGCACTTCCTTTAAAAACTGCCTGGAAGGTTAATTCATCCAGGGCTTTCCAGTCTTCTTTTGAAAAGGACAGAATTTCTTCTTTGGGCAGGAATTCCGGTTCTGTATGCGGCTTTGAAAAACGGTTCCACGGGCAAACATCCTGGCAAATGTCACAGCCATAAACCCAATTCTCCATATTTCCACGGAACAATTCAGGTAAATCCGCATCTTTCAACTCAATAGTTGCATAGGAAATACATTTGGAGCCATTTACGATATAAGGTGCTTCGATTGCATCTGTCGGACATGCATCGATACATTTGGTGCACGTTCCGCAGTAATCCCGGATCGGTCCGTCGGGCTCGATTTCCAAATCACAAATTATTTCCGCGAGGAAGAAAAATGAACCCGCTTTGGGTTGGATCAGGTTTCCGTTCTTTCCTACCCAACCCACTCCGCTTTTTTCGGCCCAGGCTTTTTCCAGGATCGGTGCACTGTCCACAAAAACGCGTCCTTCTATTTCACCTATTTCTTCCTGTAGTTCGGAAACCAGTTGTTTCAATTTCGCACGGACTACATCGTGGTAATCTTTGCCATAGGCGTATTTGGAAATTTGAAAGGTATCTTCCCGTTGTGTGGTTGCAGGAAAGTAATTGTAGGCAAGAGAAATAACGGTTTTCGCACCGGGAACCAGTAATCTCGGGTCCAATCGCATGTCGAAATGGTTTTCCATATACCCCATCTTTCCATGTTTTTCCGCTTTCAGCCAATTCACCAATCGCGGTTCCTCGGAAGCCAGGAAATCAGCCCTGGAGAAACCCACATGCAGGAAGCCTATTTCTTCCGCTTTTCTCCGAATCTCTTTTTTTAGTTGATCTTGCTGCATACCCCATGTTCCGGCAATTGCTGCCGCTTATAAAATTAGCAATACTCATCGAGTTATGAAAACCGGTGGACGGGCTACAAACCCTGCTCAACTATTTAAATCGTTGGTGCTAAATTGTTTCCGTATCTTTGTTGAACACTTTAACGGCTTAGGTGTAAGCAGTCAAAACAAAAAATAATGATGAAAAAACTCTTTTTACTAATGCTTCCTTTGTTCGGAGCATTCTCTTTACTAGCCCAAAAATCCGAATACACGTATGTGGACGGCCTTTTAACCATTGACGGTGTGGAAGTGGCTAAGATCACCAAAATCAAAGATTCCGAAAACATGGGACTTACCAGTACATTTGAAGTGAATTCGATGGATGGAGAAAAACTGATCATTGCAGCTTACGCAGGAGAATTTGAGCAGGATCCCAATAACAACATGGACCATTTTTACCGTTTGACGTTTTTAACTGCTAATCAAATCGGGATTTTTACGGTAGCTAAAATGGGAACTGAGAAGTCTTTCGCCAAGCTATTGGGAAAAAGTGGCATTTTCACGGGTGGAAAACTGGACGAACAAAAAGTACAGGAATTCATCGCCAAAAAAGGAAAAGCACCGAAGATCGCTATGGATTATACGCTGGTGAGCCGCAACAAAAGCTGGCCCCTGAACTTGAAAGAGGATAAAACCATCGAGCAGGATTCCAAAACGATCGGAAGCTTTAAAGACATCAGTGTGAAAAGTACCGGAAATGATACCTACGAATTCAAGTTGCCTTCCGGAGTGACTATTGCAAAAGCAACATTTACGGGAGGGAACAATGCGAAGAATTGCGAAATGCAAACGATGAAAGACAATTTGAAGCGCGTAGTTCCGATTGCTTCGGCAGAAAATGTAACGTTCAGCGCATCTGCAATTGATCGCAATCAGCTGGTACTGGAACGAATTGTAAAATGGCTGGTGGCTAATCAATATTTGTAGGCAAACATTCAAATCATTGAAAATGTGTAGGGGCGAATAATTATTCGCCCCTACAAAATTCGATTCGGAAAATACGATAACATGTTTTCATGATATCGTTATATAACGAAGAATTTAAAACAATCCTCCCTGCAGCCAGCCCATATCAAAGCCCAGGTGCTTAAATGCTTTTTCGGTTGCTTTTCTACCACGTGGTGTTCGCATTAAAAATCCTTCCTGGATCAAAAACGGTTCGTAAACTTCTTCCAGCGTTCCGGCATTTTCCCCGATCGCTGTGGCAATGGTCGTCAATCCTACAGGCCCACCTTTGAATTTATCAATCAGTGTTTTCAAAATGCGGTTATCCATTTCATCCAAACCGTATTTATCCACGTTCAATGCATCCAAAGCATGCTGTGTAATCGCCAAGGTGATTGTTCCGTCTCCTTTTACCTGTGCAAAGTCACGCACGCGACGTAAAATGGCATTGGCGATACGTGGTGTTCCGCGGCTTCTCCGGGATATTTCAAAAGCTGCCTGCTCCTGGATCGGAATGTCGAGCAATTCTGCCGAACGTTCAACGATAGAAGCGAGTGTTTCCACGTTGTAATACTCCAAACGCGAGTTGATCCCGAAACGTGCTCTTAAAGGCGCTGTAAGCAATCCTGAGCGAGTTGTAGCACCGATAAGTGTAAAAGGGTTCAAACTGATCTGTACAGTCCGTGCATTCGCTCCTGAATCAATGAGGATATCGATGCAGTAATCTTCCATTGCCGAATAAAGATATTCTTCTACGACCGGGCTCAACCGATGGATCTCATCAATAAAAAGAACATCGCCCTTACCGAGATTGGTCAAAAGCCCTGCCAGATCACCCGGTTTATCCAAAACAGGCCCGCTGGTGACTTTAAATCCCACATTCAATTCATTCGCAATAATATTGGCCAAAGTCGTTTTTCCAAGTCCCGGAGGACCGTGCAACAAGACGTGGTCCAATGGTTCGTCACGCTTTACAGCAGCTTTCACAAAGATCTCGAGATTCTCCACGACCTGAGGTTGCCCCGCAAAATCGTTCAATAATTTCGGGCGCAATACTTTGTCGTATTCCTTCTCAGGATTCGATGCTTCAGATCTGTAGTCGAATGATTCTTCCATGTACGGTTACAAAAATACGAAATCAGAATCATCTTTAAACCACATAGTTCACATAGAACACATAGTTATTATTTATTCCGTAAGTATTCGATATTTGTCACCTACAAGTGTTTTTTGACCTCCATGAAAAATACTCATACAATTGAAGTTAATAAGTATTCCCTTAGGGGAATCCAAAAGCCTCATATAAGTTAGTACCTGCGCTTCGAATATTGGTTCAAAAGCTTTGACCGCTTTTAACTCGACTACTACACAATCTGCAACATACAAATCACAACGCAATATAGTTTCTAATATTTGGCCATTATAGGATATTGGAACAGACATTTCGGTTCTGAAGGGAATATTTCTATTTGTCAGTTCAATTTTCATGCATTCATGATAGATGCTTTCTAATAACCCTGGGCCTAATTGAGTATGGACCTAATAGCAGCTCCAATAATTTCATAAGTCAGTTCGTCTAAATAAGATTTTGTCATATTACTGTGAATAATGGATTATATATTTAATATAATAAAAATCAACGACATCCTAACTATGTGTTCTATGTGAACTATGTGGTTAGCAAAAAAAGAAAGGCGACTCTTTCGAACCGCCTTTGAATATCTATCAATTTCTAATGATCTCCTTCTTCACCTTCAGCTAAAGGAACAATCTGAGGAATGAAATCCTCTTCTGCTCCTGGCTTCGAGTAATCGTAAGGCCAACGGTGAACCTCCGGAATTGCTCCCGGCCAGTTTCCGTGTACGTGAACAACAGGAGTTGTCCATTCCAATGTGTTCGATCTCCAAGGGTTTTGAACCGCTCTAGGACCTCTGTAAATACTGTAGAAGAAGTTGAACAAGAAAATCAACTGACCAAATGCCGCGATGATCGCAAACACCGTGATAATCACATTCAAGTCCATAATCATCTCTTGTGTCGGTTTGTCGAAATCACCGTAAACGGAGTAATCGTAGTAACGACGTGGTGCTCCTGCCAATCCAACGAAGTGCATCGGGAAGAATACTCCGTAAGCTCCAACGATAGTTACCCAGAAGTGAGCGTATCCCAAACGTGTGTTCAACATACGTCCGTACATTTTAGGGAACCAGTGGTAAACACCCGCAAACATTCCGAATACTGCCGACATACCCATTACAATGTGGAAGTGAGCCACAACGAAGTAAGTATCGTGAACTGCGATATCCAAAGCAGAGTCAGCAAGGATAATACCTGTAACACCACCTGTAATGAATGTAGAAACCAATCCTACTGAGAACAACATAGCAGGAGTGTAGATGTTGGATCCTCTCCAGATTGTTGTGATGTAGTTAAACACTTTTACAGCAGAAGGAATCGCAATCAACAAGGTTGTAAATACGAATACCGATCCGATGAACGGGTTCATACCTGTAATGAACATGTGGTGACCCCATACAATGAACGATAAGAAACCAATCGCAAGGATTGAACCGATCATGGCACGGTAACCGAAGATCGGTTTACGTGAGTTGGTAGAAATAATCTCCGACGTCAGACCCAATGCCGGTAATAATACGATGTATACTTCCGGGTGACCTAAGAACCAGAATAAGTGCTGGTACAATAATGGTGATCCACCGTGGTTTTCCAACATTTCAGATCCAACAATGATATCAGAAAGGTAGAAAGAAGTTCCTGCCAAACGGTCCATCATCAACAACAATGCAGCAGACAATAGAACCGGGAAGGATAATACCCCTAAGATCGCAGTAATGAAGAATGCCCAGATTGTCAATGGCAAACGAGTCATTTTCATTCCTTTTGTACGCAAGTTGAAAATAGTCACGATATAGTTCAATGAACCCAACAAAGACGAAGCGATAAAGATTGTCATGGAAACCAACCACATAGTCATACCCAAACCGGAACCTTCAATTGCTTGTGGCAATGCAGATAACGGAGGGTAGATTGTCCAACCGGAAGACGCAGGTCCTGTTTCGATAAACAAAGACGCCAACATGATCAAAGAAGAGATCAGGAACATCCAGTATGACAACATGTTCAGGAAACCTGAAGCCATATCACGCGCACCGATTTGCAACGGAATAAGTAAGTTTGAGAACGTACCAGACAAACCACCTGTCAACAGGAAGAATACCATGATCGTACCGTGGATCGTAACCAATCCCAGGTACATGCTTTCTTTCATTACTCCTCCCGGAGCCCAGGTTTCACCCAGGAAAAATGACAGGAAATCCGATTCCTCACCCGGCCAAGCCAATTGGATACGGAACAAGATAGATAGTAACATTGCCACTACCCCCATAAATACAGCAGTCATCAGGAACTGCTTTCCAATCATTTTATGGTCTTGACTAAAAATATATTTAGAAATAAAACCTTCTTCATGGTGGTGATGTCCATGAGCGTCGTGATGTGCGTGTGCTTCGTGAGCTGCCATGATTTTATTTTTTTACTTTATTGTTTACTTAATTAATTATTGCGTGATTACATTGCTGCTACGACAGCAGAATCTTTTGCTGCCACTGCAGTTGAATCAGCCGGTGCTGCTGCCTTTGGTTTACCTACTGCATAGATGTTTCTGAATGTCTTGCAAGCGTCAGCCGCTTTCGGATCAAACTTAGAAACTCTCTTATACCACTTGTTGTAAGCCGGTCTATCCAATACAACAACTATCAACTTCATTTTGTAGTGGGAAGATCCACAGATCTTGTTACACATCAATACGTAGTTGAACATCGGGTTGTGCATTTTCTCACGCATCTCCTTAGTTGTAATGGAAGGAGTAAACTTAAAGCGTGTAGTTTGTCCCGGTACCGTGTTCATCTGAGCACGGAAATGAGGGAAGTAAGCAGAGTGAATAACGTCTTTCGAACGGAAGTTGAATTCGTAATCCTGTCCTTTACACAAGAATAAGGTATCATTCGCATTGAATACGATATCATCCATTGCACGTGCATCCAATGCGCTGTTGTGACGCGCTTTCAATTGGTACAACATACGGATCATGCGCTCTTTTCTAGCCAAATCCTTCACCATTAAATCATGGTCTTCAGGAACAAAAATCAATTTCGGGTTGTTCAATTTAGCTTCCAACGCACGAATACCAGTTGAACTGTTTTCCATACTGTCGATCGCATCCTGGATTGTTTTTGTCGTCAACAAAGCCATCGGGTTATTGTCGTTTGTCAATTTGTAGTCGAAATACCCCAATGTGTTATCGTCACCTGACATACGAACCGTCCAGTCAAACTGCTTGGAGAATAACTCAATTCGGATAGCCTCTTTGGAAGCGTGATCTGTTTGCTCATTCCAGGATCTCAATCCAAGGATGATGATCACGGCCAAAACGATAGCCGGAACTACTGTCCAAACCAACTCCAAACGGTTGTCATGCGGGAACCAATATGCTCTTACTCCCGGTTTGCGAACATATTTGAAAGCGAATCCGAACAATAAAGCATTCGTTAAGAAGAATACTGCAATAATGATCCACAAGTTCAAATCCATCAACCAGTCAGTTCCTTTTCCGTGAACCGAAGCAGCTTCCCCGCGACCGGTAAACCCGTACTCAGCAAACAAGTACAATACCGATGCGAAAAATGCCAGCATAAACACCAATAATAAGGTTGCGTTTAAACGGTTATCGCGATTCGGTATGTCTTCCTCACGACGATTTCTTAGTTTAGAAGAAAGCTCATACATACGCACCAGCTGTGCGACGGCAATAACTCCTAAAATGATAACTATTAATACGATTAGCTTTGTCATGTTTTTTATTTTATCGTAACAACAAGTGCCTTATTAAATTTCGTGGTGAATACTTTCGTCCAGGAACGGGTGATTTACCGGCATCAATGGAGCTTTTGTCAGGTTCGTTAAGATCACTCTGATAAAGAATCCTAAGAACAATAGCGCCATTCCGATTTCCATCGCTCCGATGTAAGCATGTTTACCCATCGAACCTCCCATTACCATCAAGTATGCATCTACCCAGTGACCTGCGAAAATGATTACTCCTACTGCAGTCAATACACCAGCGTGTCTTTTTGCATCACGGGACATCAACAGCAACATCGGGAATGCGAAGTTGATGAAGAACATACCGAAGTACAACATTTTGAAATCTTCAATACGTGTCAAATGGTATGTCACCTCTTCAGGGATGTTTGCGTACCAGATCAACATGAACTGAGAGAACCACAAGTATGACCATAGGAAAGATGTTGCAAATGTCCATTTTCCTAAATCGTGGATGTGGTTTTCATTTACTTTACTCAGGTATCCTTGTTTTTTCAAATACAATGTCAATGTTACCAAAACAACCATTGTAGAACACCACATTCCTGCGAATACGTACCATCCGAACAAGGTAGAGAACCAGTGCGCATCAATAGACATGATCCAGTCCCATGCGGAAGTTGAAGAGAACACTGCGAAGAATACTAAGAACAACGCTCCTTTTTTATAGTTCGTGAAGTGAATTGCTGATCCGCCAACACGATCCTCTTCCAATGAACGCATTTTGAAACCTCTCCAGAAGATGAAGTAAACTCCCATGTAAGCCAATGTTCTGATCCAGAAGAATACCTGGTTCAAATAAGCCGATTTCTTTACTAAGATCGGGTCGTGCTGTACATGCTCGCTATCCATCCAAACGTAGATACCTCCACCTTTCATCAAAGAAAGTGTCAATAGAGTGATCAACATCAATCCGATACCGTAAGGCAGGTAACCCGCTACTCCTTCAATGATACGCTTAACAGAAGCATACCAACCTGTTTCAGTTGCGTACTGTAAAGCCAGGAAGTACAATGCTCCTAAACCGATCGCGAAGAAGAAGAAGCTATCTACCAGCAAGTTTCCTAAGAAACGTGTTTTAAAATGCTCACCTCCATGGCAACTAAATTCTACCCAAATACCCAAACAAAGGCCGATAACTCCTAACAACATCAGGACTACCGTAAGGGATTTTGCTTTTGATGAAATCTTGAATTCCATTTCTATTTGTTTTCTGTCTTAGTAAATATTACTTCTTTGCCGTTGTATCAGCTACCGCCGCATTCGCTCCCCATGCCGGAGCACCGTTTGCGTCAAACGTTCCGTACTTCGCATCCTGGAACTTTCTTACGTAGTGTACCAAAGTCCAGATCTCTTTTTTATTCAACAAAGATGCGTGGGATCCCATCATTCCTTTACCGTAGTAAATAGAATAGAACATTTGTCCTTCCTGGATCGCTAAACCACTCAATACAGCCGCACCGGTATAAGCTCCGGATTTAACCATCGGTCCTTCTCCGTCACCTTTCTCACCATGACAGTGATTACAGTTTACCTGGTACAATGCTTTTCCGTCAGCGAACACTTTATCAGCAACTTCTTTGGAAGTCAACTTGATCGGGTTCACGTCAGCAGCAGCCATTTTGTATTCATAATCCGCATCTTCGTTTGAAGACAAATCATACTGGTACAAACCATGTGTTTCTGCAAACAATCTACCTGGCATACGGTGGTATGGAAGTAAGGTATGAACAGTTGCCGAATCAGTACCCCAATAAGGAATTGCATAACGCGGCGGAACCATTGCGGAACGGCGCATTTTCATTTCATCATTGATCTGTCCGCGAACTTCACCATAATCAACATACGGCTCAACCGCAGGAGAACGATACATATCAGGCATGTATTCTAAACCTGCACTATCAGGATCAGAAGAACACGCTGCTGCCAGCAACGCTACCACTGAAAACTGTGCAAATGCCTTGAATTTTACTTTCATCTGTATTGGTCTTTAAACTCTGTAAGACTTAAGATCTACAGTTAATTAATGAATATCTTTTTGATCTATTTCTATCACTCCCGTCTCATTCAACATCGCCATCAATTCTCCTTCGGAAAACTGACCGTTGTCTGATAAACGCAATTCCATTACGAATTTATCATCTGTTGTACGAGGATCAGGGTTTGTTGCCGGCATTCCAGGCAAAGTCTTATTCAATAATAAATAAGTGATCGCCATTCCGTGAGCAGCACATAATACGGTGAACTCAAACGTAATCGGAATGAAAGCCAAAACGTTATCCAAATATGTATCGTTCGGCTTACCACCGATGTTCATCGGCCAGTCGTGGATCATGAAATAGTTCATTCCAAGTGTTGCCAAAGTAGTACCTGTCAAACCATACAAGAATGCCATGATACCCAAACGTGTGTGTTTTACACCGATGATCGGATCAATACCGTGAATCGGGAACGGAGAAAACACGTCAGCTACTTTAACTCCTTTAGCGACTAACTTCTTTGCGCCGTCTTTTAGCACATCGTCGTCGTCATACATTGCATAAATTACTTTCTCTGCCATGTTTCTCTATTAATGATTGTTAATATCGTTTGTGCCTTCCGCGTTAGGGTCAGCGTGTCCTGTACCTGAATCCGGTCCGTGATCGTGTCCGTGACTACCATGACCGTTTTTAGCAAAATAAGGGTGAACAGGAGCAGTGTCGTTTTTATAAGATTCTCCGGATGACTTCAGGATTGTTTTCAATTCGTTCAACGCCAATACCGGGAAGAAACGGGCAAACAACAAGAAGAACACGAAGAACAATCCGATCGTTCCTACATATACACCTAAGTCGATGTGACTTGGGTAGTGCATAGACCAGGAAGACGGTAAGTAATCGCGGTGAATAGATGTTACGATAATTACGTAACGCTCGAACCACATACCGATGTTTACTACAATGGAAATGATGAATGTAAACAACAAGCTTCTTCTTAATTTCTTGAACCACATCAACTGCGGTGAAACCACGTTACAAGTCATCATGGACCAGTAAGCCCACCAGTATGGTCCGGTTGCTCTGTTGAAGAAAGCGTATGCTTCGTATTCAACACCTGAGTACCAGGAAATAAATAACTCGGTGATATATGCAGTACCTACGATAGATCCTGTTACCATGATTACGATGTTCATGTACTCCACGTGCTTGGTGTGGATGTAAGCCTCCAGTTTCATGGCCTTACGCATCACCAATAAAAGTGTTTGTACCATCGCGAACCCGGAGAATACCGCTCCCGCTACGAAGTACGGAGGGAAGATCGTTGTATGCCATCCCGGGATTACCGACGTGGCAAAGTCAAAGGATACAATGGAGTGAACCGAGAATACCAACGGTGTAGCAACACCTGCCAATACCAATGAAACCAATTCGAAACGGTTCCAGTGCTTCGCGCGTCCGGACCATCCGAAAGAAAGGATGGAATACATTTTCTTTGGAATCGGCTTCTTCACACGGTCACGGATCGTTGCGAAATCAGGAATCAAACCGATGTACCAGAATACCAGTGATACGGAAAGATACGTGGAGATCGCGAATACGTCCCATAGTAGCGGTGAGTTGAAGTTAACCCATAATGAACCGAAGTGGTTTGGCAATGGAAGTGTCCAGTAACCTACCCATAAACGACCCATGTGAATCAACGGGAACAAACCTGCCATGAATACAGCGAAGATTGTCATCGCCTCAGCAGAACGGTTAATCGCCATTCTCCATTTTTGACGGAACAATAACAATACTGCTGAGATCAGGGTTCCGGCGTGACCGATACCTACCCACCATACGAAGTTGGTGATATCCCAAGCCCAACCAACGGTTTTGTTAAGACCCCAAACTCCAATACCTGTTCCTAACAAGTAAAAGATACATCCTACTCCGTATAATCCGATAACTAAAGCGATACCGAATAAAATGTACCACATGCGCGGTGCTTTATCCTCAATCGGTTTACATACGTCCTCGGTAATCTCGTGATACGTCTTGTGACCTAATATGAGGGGTTCACGAATTGCAGCTTCCTTATGCATTAGACTTTAATTTTTAGCAATTAATGATTTACTTTATTTCCATGTCCCGGTTGCTCATGCTTTGCAGCATGCTCACCATGTCCGGCATGAGCAGCGTGCTCAGCTTTCTTGGCATCTGCAACAACTTTATCCAATTCAGCATTGTCGTTGTTACGAACTTTCACCTGGTACCAAACATTTGGCTTCACTCCTACTTCTTCCAAAGCCTGGTATGAACGCTTATCTGCAGATACTTTACGGATCTTAGAGTTTACATCGTTCCAGTCACCGAATACGATAGCTCCGGCAGGACAAGCATCTGAACAAGCAGATTCGAAGTCACTATCCTGAACCGTACGGTTTTGAACTTTAGCCTCTAATTTCACAGACTGGATTTTCTGAACACAGAATGAACATTTCTCCATCACACCGCGAGTACGAACAGTAACGTCAGGGTTCAATACCATACGTCCTAAATCGTCCTGAGCAGGGTTGATTTCTGTAAATTTCTTATAAGATGGGTAGTTAAACCAGTTGAAACGACGAACCTTGTAAGGACAGTTGTTAGCACAGTAACGTGTACCGATACAACGGTTATAAGTCATTTGGTTTAATCCTTCGTTTGAGTGCGTTGTTGCAGCAACCGGACAAACCGTTTCACACGGAGCGTGGTTACACTGCTGACACATCATCGGCATGTGAACTACAGCCGGGTTTGCAGTAGGGATTTCTGATTCTACGTAATCCAAATGTCCTAAAACAGGATCTTTACGTGTACCTACAGCAGCTTCTTCGCTGGAAGCAAAGTAACGGTCGATTCGCAACCAGTGCATCTCACGACCTCTGCGTACTTCGTCTTTACCAACTACCGGGATGTTATTCTCAGCCTGACAAGCAATGATACAAACACCACAACCGAAACACTGGTTCAAGTCGATGGTCATTCCCCAACGGTGACCAATATTTTCTACCGGGTGTGCATCCCACAAATCGAATTCTGAGATCGGAACTTCACCTTCATGTGTATGTAACACGTGCTTGTGGTTGTAAGCTCCCGGCTCTTCGTTTTGGTAAATGTCCAAAGTTGTTTCTCTAACGATAGAGTTACGGGACATTACCGTATGGTGAATTTGTGTTGCTGCGATTGGATATAGATCTGATCCTGCTTTTGTCAAAGATCCGATCACATCACTTTGGTATGTTCCGTTTTCCCATGTAAGGAAGCGGTATGCGTTTTTACCAACGGATACGCGGTTACCTTTTGCATCTGTTTCGAAACCTCCGTATTGTTTTGTTACGAATGCCGCGTTACCGATGTTCTCGTTTCCTTCTCCGCGTCCGTATCCAAGAGCGATACCGATAGTACCTGCTGCTTGTCCCGGTGACGGGTAAACCGGAAGTGTGATGGATTCTCCGCCAACTTTTACAGTTGCCGTGTTCAATCCATTCTCCTGGTCGAAAGTTGTTGCGTAACCTTCTTTTCTCATGGTCTCAGGCGACATGGTAATGTAGTTATCCCAAGTCACTTTAGAAATCGGATCCGGCATCTCCTGCAACCATGGGTTACCCGCCATATCTCCGTTTCCAATACCTGCTTTTTGGTACAATACTACTTCAAGAGCTCCGGATTTCGGTAATTTACCTGCTACTTTACCCATTGCAGCGTCGTTGAACACTACAGGAGCACCCGGCATTACGAAATCATCGTTACAGCTATTGTGAATAGCCATCTCCCAGTACGTATTGAAATCCGTGTATTTTGTCTGCATCGGGAAACCATACATTTCCCAATTCTTTTGAATGTACTCATAAGCTACACGTGAATCTTTTCCTCCACGGTGTTTCTTTCCGGCCCAAACCAATAGCGACTCCATTGCGGAAGCTGTATCGAATAACGGACGGATAGTTGGCTGAGCAATTGCATAATGACCCGCTTTCGGATTGTAATCCATCCAGGATTCCAATGCATGGTGGTCAGGAGCAATGTATGTACATTTTGTAGCTGTCTCGTCTCCGTAACCGGACAATGAAACGCTGATCTTAACTTTTTCAAGTGCCTCTGCAAACGCTTTACCGTTCGGTAAGTTGTAAACAGGGTTTGTTCCCAGGAAGAATACTGCATCCGGTCCTTTTCCGGCGATCACATCAGAAACCAGTTTCTGCATTTTCGCATCTTCGGACTGGAATAGTTGCAATTGCTTGTCGAAACGGATTGTTTTTCCGTAAGCTCCCAATACGCTGTTCAATTTGTTTGTCAGGATCTGAAGGGCTTTGTTATTGGAACCGCAAACAACTACTGACATTCCTTTGGAAGCTTTCAATGCTTTTACAGCAGCGTCTGCAACAGACTGCGCTTCTTTCGGCAAAGCAGAAGAAACTCCAGCATTCACTCCGAATTTACCAAGGATATAAGCCAATACATTTGCCTGCTCACTAGGCTTGATCATTCCGCGGTAATCTGCGTTTGAACCTGTGATAGACATTGTTGATTCGAACTGGAAGTGTTTGTTCATCCACTCTCCGTCCGGGTTACGGCGTTTTCCGTAATCAGCAGAGAATGCATTTCCAAGCAACCACGTACTTAAGAAATCCGCACCGATACTTACGATCGTTTTAGCTTGTGTGAAATCGTAATCAGGAATTGCACGCATTCCGAATGATTCCATGTTTGCCTCACGCATTCCTGCGTAGGAGATCGCATCGTACTGGATGAAGTTGAAATTCGGGTGAACCGTTGCCATTCCGTTTGCATCTTTCACTTCTCCGAAGATACTTGTAGACAAGTCCACGATAGCACCTTGCATAGATGGAGAAATTACCGAGTTTGCAACGAAAGCAACTTTACCGTTTGATTTCTTGATATTAGCCAATTCTGCCTGAACAGCACCGTCTAATTTATCCCATGAAATATCTTTCCCTCCTTTAGCCTGAGCCGTTTTCAAACGAGCGTTATCGTAAAGAGAAAGAACGGATGATACGATCTGAGGAGTTAAAGCTCCCTGCGTAAATCCGAAATCACGGTTTCCTTTAATATAAATAGGTCGACCTTCACGTGTTTTAACAACAATACTTGCATATGCGTTTCCATCGTAATAAGTGGACGCATACCAGGTAGCAACACCAGGTGTTACGTTTTCCGGTTTAACAACGTAAGGAATAGCTTTTGTAACCGGAGCCTCACATGCCGCAACTGTAGCAGCTGCAACACTGAATCCTAAGAATTTCAAGAAGTCACGACGTGCCGTTGATGTCTCAGCAAGTTGATCATCACCTAAGAATTCGTCAACAGAAACAGACGGAGAAAACTCCTGGTCTCTTGACTCAATGAATGCAGGTGTTTCATGCAATTCATCAAGACCTTTCCAATATTTTTTTGACATAGCCATAATCTTTGTTCTACTGTTCGAGATTGATTAATAGTGACATTTAGCACACTCCCAACCACCTAATTCTTTAACCGTTATTTTCTTGTCCTCAAGGAACTTGTTGTATAATTTTCTGTCTTTTAACAAACGGTTATGTATTTCATTGTAATAATTGCTTCCTTTAGAATCCAATGACCCCGCAGAGATTTCTTTCTCAGCGTGACATTCGATACACCATCCCATTGTCAATGTTGCTTTCGTCAACGGAATGTTACCTTCTACCTTGTTCAATTCGGAAACCGGCTGTACTTTAGCAGTTTCGTTCATTTTTGTCATATCACCGTGACACTGCTTACAATCAACTTGCCCGGCAACTACGTGTTGTTGGTGATTGAAGTAAACGTGATCAGGTAAAACGTGAACCTTGTTCCAGATAATTTCTTTTGTTTTTCCGGAGTATTTCTGAGTTGCAGGATCGTAACCGGCTGCCGCGTAAATCTTAGCGATTTTCTCTTGTTGCTCAGGAGTATTTCCGTTGATCTGCTTGTGACAGTTCATACAAACGTTCACAGTTGGGATACCTGCCGTTTTTCCGTCAATTGCAGAGTTGTGACAGTATTTACAATCGATTTGGTTTTTTCCTGCGTGAATGTCATGCGGGAATTCGATCGGCTGAGACGGCTGGTAATCTTCCAACACCCCGATTGAATACAGGGAAAGGAATAAAGAAACGATTAATGAAAGTGTAATCACCAATCCACCGATTCCAACGTAACGCTTGTATTTCCAGGCCCACGCTTTGAATTCCTGTCCGAATGAAAGATCATCATTCACAGTTTGTCCGTCGTGCTCTTTCGTTGCGTTTCTCAACTGACGGCGTACACCACCAACAGCCATAATAATTACAACGAACACAACACCCATCAGGATCCAAACCCAGGAAAGGCCTTCTTCTTCTACTTCACCTGTTGTTGTAGCAGCAGCACCTGCAGCATCACCACCTTCAGCCGCAGCAGCAGGATCAGGCTGAGAATCAACCCAATCAAAAATTGCATCGATTTCTTTTGTCTTTCCAGCCAAATCCGGGAATGTGTTCATCGCCGTTGGCTTGGTATCCTTCACTTTAGCAGCGTAAGGATCTGAAGCAGCAGCAACACTCCAGTTAGCTACCCACTGGTAAATAGATCCTTCCTTTGCTCCGCCGTCAGCCCATTTCTGACGAACTCCGAACAGTTTCGGACCTGTACCATCTTTGTGCGGGGAGTGACATGTAGCACACTTCGCTTTAAATAACGCTCCGCCATCAACCTGAGCGAAACTATCAAATGCACCAACAACAAAAACTGTTGAAAGCGCACCGATACACCATTGTTTTATACTTCTAAACATCTGATTATTAGATATTTTTGTTTCTACAATATGTTGTCAACACTATGTTAACACAGCAATTAACGATGGCAAATTTAGAAGAATAAGGGGTTTCTGTGACAGTTTTATGACAATTTCTGCACCCGATTTTTTAATTTAAAATGATTCTAAATAACTCCCTTCTTTCACATTTCTTAACAATCCCCTAATTTGCTAACACTTACGTCTGATTCGGCCGGTTTACAGGTAAATTTTCGGCCGGTTTTTTTTCAATGAAACCAGCAAATACACCATGAATGGAGCGCCTAAAAAAAATCGCTTAACTTTGCCAAAAGCTATTTGATATGAGAAAGGTGATTTTGATGACAGCGCTATTGATTATTTCCTATGCAGGAAATGCTCAGGTTACTATTGTTAAAGATAGTAGAATCGATGATTTGGTGCGTGCTCAGGGTCAGGGTTCAACGGCCACAACGGCACCCGAAATCAATGGTTACCGCCTTCAATTGGCTTTTGACTCCAATAAATCGGTGATTGACGATTCCCGTTCGCGTTTTTCAGCACAATTTCCGAAAGTAGACACCTACGTGGAATTCGTTGCGCCTCATTATTTTTTGAAGGTCGGTGATTTCAGAACACAATTGGAAGCAGAAAAGGTCAAAGCAGCTACTGCAGCGCAATTCCCGACGGGTTTTATTGTAAAAGAGAAGATTAATTTGCCGCGGATCGATCAGTAATTAGTAATTAATTATCAATTCTTCAAGTATCAATTATCAAGAGCATTCTTGATAATTACTTAATTCATAATTGATAATTTTATGGCTTTGCCCGAAACGTATCCACTCGAAACACATCCCTGTATCAAATAACCTCCGGTAGGCGCATCCCAGTCGATCATTTCTCCGGCAACGAATACGTTCGGAAAACGGTTCAATTCTCCCGATTCCGACAGTTCGGAGTCTGCCACCCCGCCCGCGCAGGAAATCACCTCTTCAATCGGCCGGAAACCTTTGATGCCGATCGAAAATTCCTTGATGGCTTTAGCCAATTCTTTCGGATCTAAAAACCGCTGTTTGGAAACGAAATTTTTGATCCAGAACACCGCTACTTCACCCAGCTTTAGTTCTTTTAATCCCTGTGATGGATTCTTTGCTTTTTTTAATACTTCAAACACCTTTTCACGGGTCATTTGAGGCTTTAGATCTACTTTGAAAACCGGTTTTTCCATTTCCCGTAAAGCCCTGTTGATCGCATAAACCGGTTTCCCTTCCAAACCATAGCTGGTACATACGATGTCTCCCGAACAACTTTGATCACCGCAGGAAACCCGGATGTTTTTCAGGATTTTTCCCTCCAAATCTCCCAGCCAGTTCTCATACAAAACGAGTCCCGAATTACTGGGTTGAAAAGGATTTAAGGCAATTCCTTTCTGCTCAAAAACAGAAGTCCATGCTCCGTCCGAACCCGTAACCGGCCAGGATTTTCCACCCAGGGCCAGAACCAGGTAATCAAATGGAATTGTTTCTGTTTCTCCGGGATTGCCGAGCGGCGTAGAAATGCCCTTGTCCACGATTAGTTGTTTTTCATCGAAGTCCAGAAAGCGCGTGTTTAGTACAAACTGCACTTTCGGCTCCAAAAACTGCTTCCAGGCATTCAGCACCTGGATCGGTTTAATAGTATCCTCCGGAAAAATCTTCCCGGAAGAACCCACTTTCGTCTCAATACCGATTTGTTTCAGGAATTTAATCCAGTCCTTATTCGAGAACTGCCTTACAGCCTGTTTGATCCAGTCCGAATCATACTTCTCCCGGAATTCACCCGGTGTTTCAGAATGTGTGAGATTGAATCCGCCATCACCGGCAACCAGGAACTTGCGTCCTACACTTGCCTTTTGGTCCAGCACCAGGATTTCACAGTCACTTTTCAGCAACTGCGTAGCTGCCATTAATCCGGCAGGCCCGCCGCCAACGATTACTACACGTTTCAACATACACTCTTTTTCCTCAAACTCACCCTCACACTCACACTGATTATTTATAGTTGATCGTGATCTTCTTCGCCAGTTCTTTTGCCCGATCTGTAACCTGAGTCACTTCCTGGTCCCCGGAATACAACACAACCGCCATTCTTCTGTAAGGACGCGTGGTTGGTTTCCCGAAAATGCGCACATCCGAACCTTCGACCTGGAGCACTTCTTCCAACCCGGAAAAAGTTGGGATATTATCCGATTCTCTATCTGCCAGAACCACGGCGCTTGCTCCGTTTTTCAAAGAAATGATTGATGGGATCGGCAAACCGAGGATTGCGCGTGCATGCAGTTCGAATTCACTGAAATTCTGGGTTCCCGCAAGTGTTACCATTCCCGTATCATGCGGACGCGGCGATAATTCCGAGAAATAAGCCCCGTCTTTCGTAATAAAGAATTCTACTCCCCACAAACCGGACCCTCCAAGCGCTTTGGTCACTTTCGCGGCCATTTCCTGCGCTTCTTTCAAATGATCCGGGTTCATCGGCATCGGCTGCCAGCTTTCCTGGTAATCTCCGCGCTCCTGTCTGTGACCGATCGGCGCGCAGAATAAAGTTTCACCGCTGTTTTGGGTAACGGTCAATAAAGTGATCTCATAATCGAACGGGATGAATTCTTCCACGATCACTTCTTTCAAGTCACCGCGCGAACCTTCGATGGCGTACGTCCAGGCTTTGGAAATTTCTTCTTTCGAACGGATAACCGACTGGCCTTTTCCGGAACTCGACATCAATGGTTTCACCACACATGGAATACCGATTTCCAGCACTGCCCGTTCAAATTCTTCACCTGTTTTTGCATAGAGGTAGTTGGCTGTTTTCACTCCCAGGTCTTTCGCCGCCAAATCACGGATTGCCTTCCGGTTCATGGTGAAATTAGCCGCCTTCGCTGAAGGAATCACCTGGATTCCCATTTTCTCGTATTCGTAGAAACGCTCCGTGCGGATTGCTTCAATTTCCGGAACGATCAAATCCGGGTTATGTTTCGCAACAATTGCATCCAGGGAAACAGCATCCAGCATATTGATGACTTCGAAAGAATCCGCTACTTGCATCGCAGGTGCATTTTCATAGCTGTCTACCGCAATAACTGTTTGTCCCAAACGCTGTAAAGCGATTACCAGTTCTTTTCCAAGTTCCCCGGAACCCAGGAGTAAAATTTTCTTTTGCATGTCCAAAAGTAGTATAAAGAGTTCAAAAAGTTCAATCGGGTTTCATTGATTTTGAACTTTTAATCTGTTCAACTTTTGAACCTTTCGCTAAATAGAAACCACCTTACACTTTATTTTTTTAACTATTTACAGCAAAAATTAAATAACTTCAATAGGAAAAATTACGTCATATAGATTATTAACTATATTTGAATTTATCATGAAGGGAAAATTAACTGATTTGTTGCACACTTACCATGGCATTTCATTGGAGGAATTGTCACGTGCTCCCTTGATGAACCGCGTAGATGAGAAATTTGCCTTTCCCATCAGTAAACTGGAAGCCTTCCTAGAGGAAATGCGCCCCTATTACGATGTGCTGAACATTGACGGGAAAGTGATCTTTGATTACACCAGCCAATACTTCGACAATTCCAACTATTCGTTCTTTTACGATCATCATAAGTCCCTTCCGCACCGCTTTAAAGTGCGCATCCGGACTTATCTGGACAGTAATAAGTCTTACCTGGAAGTAAAGGAAAAGATCAAAGGACGAACAGATAAGAACCGCATCAACATCGATGGTTTTACGTCGGATTTTTCAGACGATCAGCGCACATTCCTGCTGGATAAACTGCAAAAGCAAATCGATTTGAAACCGGTCATGGTAAACAGCTACCGCCGCATCACTTTGGTGAATAAATTGGTGGAAGAGCGCTTAACGATCGATTTTGACATCATCAACGGCACACTCGATGATCCGAATTGCAAGAACCAAACGCTTTCGGCCATTGTGATCGCGGAATTAAAACAGCCCAAACTCGATAGAACTTCTCCCTTCTATCAATTAATGAAACGCGAACTGGTACGCCCGTTCCGTATATCCAAATTTTGCTTCGGTATGATTGACCTTTACGAAGATGATCGTTTAAAGGCAAACAGGTTCAAGGCAAAAAAGCTACTTATACAAAAACTAATAAACAATTCATCACATGCTTCTCTCCCATCAGCCGGACTTTAAGTTGTTCGGTATTTCCTTTTTCAACGAAGACTTGTATGCGCTTCTGTTCAGAATGACCGTGAACCTGGTAGTTCTTATCATACTGATCCGCTTCATGTATTATACCAAGGCAAGACGTAAAGATTACCTTTTCACGTACTTCCTGATCGGTATGATTACCTTCTTCCTGTGTTTCGGACTAAAGAAACTCGATATCGACACCGGTATGGGACTCGGGCTTTTTGCCATCTTCGGGATTTTAAGGTACCGGACGGAAGGAATCGAGATCAAGGAAATGACCTACCTGTTCCTGGTAATTGGTCTTTCGGTTATTAATGCCCTGGCTTCGAACAAAATTTCCCTGGCCGAAATGGGCTTAATGAACGGTTGTTTGATCCTTTTAACAGCAGGTTTGGAATATTTGTGGCTTTTAAAGCACGAAACGCGCAAGATCATTGTCTACGACCGCATCGATTTGATCCAGCCGGAGAAATACAACGAAATGATGGTTGACGTTCAGCAAAGAACCGGTTTGAAGATCAACCGCATTGAGATCGGTAAAATTGATTTCCTGCGCGATGTTGCTCAAATCATGATCTTCTACGACGGAGACATTCAATCATTCGGCACCGGAGCAGGACCGAGTGATTCGGAATAAATCAATATGACATATAAAACACGTAGGGCCGCGATTAATCGCGGCCCTACGTGTTTTTGAACATCCGGTTGGTTTTACCAGTAGGGGCGAATAATTATTCGCCCCTACTGGTTATTTCTGAATTTACTTCACAGCATCCGCTTTCTCCCGGGCCTTGTTCATGATATTATCGGCCTTGGTTTGTGCTTCCGCTTCGAGTTTGTTTGCGCTGTTGTCGGCTTTCTTCTTGAGTTCCTTACAAGTTCCTTCCGCAATTTTCTTCTTCACGATATTTCCTCCGGCTTCATCCATTGCTGCGGTACATTGCTTGTCTGCTTCCGCACGGATCTGGTCACCGGCTTTCTTCGCTTCGGCTTTCACTTTGTCGGCTTCTTTTTGTGCGTCCGCCATAATCTTGTTTTTCTCCGCGATCAAATCCTTTTTCACTTCATCCACCTTATCTTTCACAATGATTTTCACGGAATCCTTCGCTTTATCCAGCATTTCTTTTCCTTGCGCCTTCAGGTTGTCTTTCAGGTTGCCCGTTGCTTTCAGTAAAGCTTCCTTGAAGTCCGTTTTGATCACCGGCTTGGTCACGGTTCCGCCAACCAATGCATTTACCGGGATGATATCCGGGATAGATCCCAGATTCAATTTCGGAGCAATACCGTTTACCTTGGCAATTCCCTGTTCGGCCGCTTTAACAATTCCGCCCGGGATCATTGCTTTCGGTACCTGCAAAAGCATTTTGTAGTCGATTTCCTGCGTAAAGGCAGTAGATCCGGTAATCTCCGTATCGATTCCGCTCATTTTAATCTTCAGTGGTTTCTTCAGGCTCATCTTTCCGTCTTTGAAGCTGAAGAATGCTTTCACATCTTTGAATGTCTGGTTGGAAATCTTATCCATGCTCAATGCATCTCCCAGTTTTTTCAACGGCTCAAAACCACTTATCGTAACGGTATTCGTAAAGAAATCCCCGTCACCGGCCAATGTATTGTAAACCGGCTCCAACGCCTTGGTCAAATCGCCCTTCAGGTTCAAAGTAGAACTGAACTTTCCTTTTGCATACTTCGCTACCGGCGCCAGTTTCCCGATTGTCAGGAAGTGTGAAGCAATTTCCTGGATATCGATTTCTTTCAGGTTATAACCCAAATCGATTGCAGGCTTGTTGTGATCTTTCGAGCTGTAACTTCCGCGAAGGCCAACTGTTCCGCCCATGGTATTCATAGTCAATCCGTTCAAAGAAGCCACTTCTTCCTTCACGTTTACATTTCCATTGAGGTTGTTGACATCAATTCCGTTGTAATGCAATTTCTGAACGTTCGTGTTCAGGTTGAAATCCACGTTTTCAGGAATCAACAATGGCTCGGCATTCGGATCTGCCGGAGCAGGTTCTGCAGAAGCCGTTGAAGCTGCCGGAGCATTCGATACACCCATCAACTGATCCAGATCCAGGTTATTACTATTGAAGTTGAACGCACCTTTCAGCAACTGGTCTTCTTTGTTGTTTCCGAATAAATATCCTAAGTAATTATCAATCTTCCCATCCATCGCGAAATCGGATTTACCCATGTTCGCATGCATTTTCTCCAAAGTCAGGTTTTGCGGACTGAAACGGAAAGTCAAATCCTTCACGTTCACATCTTCGTTCAAGTCTTTGGACTTATACAGGAAGTCGAATAATTCAATCAATCCTTTCGCGTCAAATTTTTCGTATTGTTCTTTTTCAATCGAACTCATGCGACCGTTCAATGCCACATCTGCATTGAGTTTACCTTTGTAGGATTCTCCTTCTGCCAGGGGCATCACCTTCCCGATCGTAGCCAGGTTTACTTTTGCCTTCAGTTTGGAGTTGATCAACGGGTCCGTTATCGGGTTTCTCAGCTTCAGGTTTGCGTCGATCAGGTTCCCCACGAACTCAGAGTGGAATTTCGTAACATCCAAAGTCATTTTATCCAGGTTGGAACCGCCGGCAAATTTAGAACCTGCATCCACCGTGATGTTATTGATAGAACCCAATCCTGCGTACTTGATGCTTGCCCGGTTTACATTCAACCCGAAATCCCATCCCGGAAGATTTTTCTCATCCAAACGGCCTTTTACTTCTCCGTTCATTTTTAAATCTCCTTTGGCAATCATGCTTTCGTAACCGCTTTGGTAGAAACTTGGGACCAATGACAGCAAATCTTTGAAGCTGATCTCTTTGGTATTCAATTTCAGGTCCATCTGGTCATGGTCCTTCAGCATCTGGTAGAAACCATCCAGTGACATCTTGAAATTATTCAAAGCAAAACTGTTTTCCTTCAGGGTGAATTTGGAATCATCTTCCTTGAATTCCATCAGCAGGTTCACATCCGCATCTGTTTTTACTTTCGACAAATAGCTCAGGCCTTCCATTTCAAAGGTTAGCTCATCCATCTGTGTACTTGTTTCGAAATCGATCACGTCTGCTGTTAAATCTCCTTCGCCGGTGTGGTTCAGGTTTTTGATGTTGGCATACATATCCGAAGCCTGGTCATCATAAACGATCTGAATATTATTCAGGGAATATTCTTTCAAAGACATTTTGAACTTGGAGGGCTCCTGGTCTTCAACCGGTCTTTCTTCCGTTGGGATCACGATATCGTAGTTCGCTTTTCCTTCCGGATCCACGCGTATATCGAACTTTGCATCCGAGATATGCACCTCGTCAATTTCGATTTCATCTCCACCGATTACATCCCATAAACCTACATGTGCCTCAATAGTTTTGACACTTGCCAACTCTACGCCCTTAAATTCCGTTCTACCTGTTACCTTCGTGTCATATAATTGGATAGTGACATTCGGGAACGTGGAAAGAAAGGTCAGGTCAAAGTCTTTGATAGTTACATCAGCCTTCAGGGATTTACTCACTTCCTTCAATACCATTTCCTTGATTTCATCCTTGAAAATTATAGGGATCAGGATGATTGCGATTAATAAGAATAACAGGGTAAGTCCTGTCCATTTGAAAAGTCTGCGAATGAAACTTTTCTTCTTTTTAGGCAATTTTTCTTTTCTCGACATGATAGGATTTTTAAGTATTAACCAAAGATTGTATCTTTACAATTCTACCAAAAATAAGCTTTTCATGAAACAATTAGCAGTCCTAACGTTATTAATTTTTAGTCCTTTTGTGAACCAGGCACAAATTTCTACCGGGAAGGTTGGAGACACTAAAAAGAAAACTACTGCCGAATCTGAGAAACAGGCAAAAGACCCTTCCGCGAAATACGATCCGGAAAAAGGAATGATGGATTTCACCGTATTTATCGGGGCCGGATACAGTATCGGATCTCACAGGCTGGCAGAGAACGGCGATTTGTTCGGCAGGCCTATCGGGATCCGGGCAGACGAAAAGATGGTAAACCGCTGGACCTACCAGGCAGGTGTGAGAAACCGCATCAACCGCTTTTTAAGCTTTGAAGCAGGATTATCCATTGACCGTTACGGAGAATCGTACGAATATAAATCGACTGACAATGACAGCGCTTATTCCTACGACCGCAAATACAACATGCTTGCTCTTCCGATCCAGTTGTACTTCACTTACGGAAAACGCGTTCAGTTGTTGGTCGGAGCAGGTTTCCAGCCTTACATTCCAATGGGCATGAGCACCAAATACACCATCGTGAATTCACAGGGATCGGATATCAGTCCGGATGATCCTTCAAAAACCATTGAAGGCCTGAACAGTGCCGGAATTAACCTCTTATTTTCAGCAGGTGTCCAGTACCGCTTCTCCAAATATGTTTCTGCTTACGTCATCCCGGCTTATTCAAAGGGATTAACGAATATTTACTCCAAACAGGAACCGCACAAGGAATGGTTGGATGCCCTGAATATCCGCTTCGGTATGGCATTCCATTTCCCCGAGTCTACAAAAACACGCACCAAAAAGGTCAAAGACCCGAATGCGAAGAAAGTATTTGAGTGGTAAATCCATTTTTCATAAAACACAGTGGGCGCGCGATTAATCGCGCGCCCACTGTGTTTTAGCCGGTTATCAACCCATCTTCCTCCCGTATATCTCATTCCGCAACTTCAGCAAACCCTCCAAAATTTCTGCTGACAAGCCGGAAAGCGCCTGTTCGTCATGCTTCAGATCAATGTTGTTGACTCGTTGTGTTTGGGCGAAGTACCAATCCTCCAGTTCTTCGGAAATATCGGATTCCTTCAGTCCCGCCAAAACAAAGATGCTTCGGTGAAGTTCCAGCTGCAAAGGAGTAGTGTCCAGCCCGCTAAGGCTCAAATGGTACAAATGCTTTTGTACTTTCAGATCGTCTGCAATGAGTCCTATCAGTAATTTAAAGAGGTCCTCGAAAGAAACATTCAGTGAATTGTTAGTATGCATAATTTTGAATCGGTTATGTATTTTGTAGAACCGTAAGGGCGTAAAATTTTACGCCCTTATGGTTCGAATCATTCCATTAGTGATCAAAGTGATTACAATATTCTACATATTAGATTAAAACCTTGCCTCAGGACTTAAAATAGATCTATTGTTTCATCATTTTCTTAGTCGCTACAACTTGTCCGTCAGCAACCAGCGTGTAAGTATACACTCCCGTACTCAAATCAGAACCAAATACCGTAACACTTCCCAATCCTCTTTCAGTTACTTCAACAGAGTTCATAAAGCGTCCGTTTCCATCATAAAAATGGATCTGTGCTTTCTTCACCGTTTCAGGAATGGAGAAATTGATGGTTGTCTGCTCTGCAAACGGGTTCGGTACATTCTGGTCAAGCACGATCGCATTGCGGTTGCTCAACGTCACGTTCAGGTTCTTGCGCACCTCTTCCTGTGCTGCTGGTGTATTCGCCTGTATAGCGCTTTGGTTCAACTGGCACAGTAAAGGTAAAATACCTGAAAGGCAGTTTTCCAGTTGTGTCAAACGGTTGTTCAGATCGTCAATCGTTGTCTGTTGTGCGCTGATCGTTGAATCTTGCTCAGCGTTCTCCGTAACCAGAACATGGATAAGCGAATCTTTGCTTTCAACTTCACCGTTCAGTTCTTCTATTGCCTCTGCCAAAACAGGAACTACTTTTTCGTACTTCACGTGCAATAGACTATCATCGGCTACGAAGGTTAAACGAGGGTCTATAGCTTGGATTTCTTGTGCAATAAATCCTACTTGGTTTAAACTGTCCAAACCAAGTTCAGGATGAACCGTATGGTCCCAATCATAGGAAACACCTCGCATCGCAAGAACTTTATCCAACGAACCAGTCAAGTCCTGTACATTGGTTTTAATGGATTCGTCAGAAAGTGAGATCGCATCAACCTTTTTGTTTAGTTCAATAATTGCAGCAGTGTTGATCGAAATGAATCCGTTATAGTTCAGTGCTTTGTAGGTTACTGCGGAATCAATCGGATTTCCCAGGGAATCAATAGATGACGGATGATAGCTGTCGTATACCAAACTAGGGAAAACATTGGCAACATCCTGTGCAATGTATCCGTACTGCAAATGATTGTCAAAATTCATCTGTGGGTAATGGATAGTATCCATCGTGTAACTTACTGGTTTCAACAACTGGATCAATTTAAGGGTGCTGTTCAACCTATTGACATTATTCTTGAACATTGAATCAGAAGTTTGGACATAAGATGCTGTTGTTTGAATGAGTCCATCAAAATAGCCCGCTCGTGCAAATTGTCCACCGTTAGCGGACCCATAGACACCATAGGCTACACCCACTGTTGAATTATTGTCTGCGTGACCTACTACACCATAGGACCCAAAAGCATCATTTGCTTTAAAGTAACCTCCATAGCTGGTAGATACGTTGGCGTATCCGCCTCTCCAGGCATATCCTTTGACACCGAAATTCAGCGCCGCATTGCGACCTTCGAACGATCCGCCTGTATTGCTTATCCTCTGGATGAATTGGTTCCCCTGGGCAATGCCAAATGCACCTATATATTCTGTTCCCTGAACAGTTCCTATATCGCGGTTATCAGCGTGCGAAGCAATCGTTGAAATGGAAAGAGAAGTGAGTTCTTTCTGATAAACGTTAAATTTAGCAGGAAGTGGTGTAGAGCAGTTATAACCAACGGCAACCTTGTTGACGCTAGTATTCCCGGTCGGAGTAAGATTGCTAAAATAGAAGTTCTGTCCGTTCAGGTTTAACCGTGTATTGGCAAACAGTGCACCCTCAGTTGCTGGAGCTCCGCATATTGCACCCACAGTCGGCAGAAACTGCCAGGTTCCGTTTCCGGCAAGGTACTGATTGGTGTTGCCCGAGAAACCAAGCTTGGATAAGGTAAGATCGTTCACATTTGCGTTGATTTGTCCAAGCATCAGGTATTGACCTCCCGTAGTTGATACATTACGGAAACGGGCATTCCCGTTGACATCCAACCTTTGCGTAGGCTGGTTAGGATAAGTCAGCCCTATAGCAATATCCCCGGCACCTGAAAAGATCAGGTTGTTACCACCCAATTGAACTTGTCGATTGCTGGTCAAAGGAGTATTCGTGCCTGGAGTTCCAATATATTCATCTCCCAACCGGATGATGCTTCCCGGGTTTCGGGACACACCGTTATCAGCAAAGAAAATCGCATTCCCAGGAACACCCTGAGGGCCTTGCGGACCTTGTGGGCCTACAGGTCCTGTTGCGCCTGTATTCCCTTGAGGCCCTCGACAATCTCCCGGGCTTGCTTGTAAATCACCATCAAAGTCTTCCGTCGCCACATCAAATACGCCATTTTGGTTTAGGTCCCAACACGGCAAACTCACACAATCTAAATAGTTATATTGTCCGTCCCCGTTCAAATCTTCATTTCCATCACCGATCCCATTGCCGTTCTGGTCCCAGCAATCCAATCCATCCGAAGTTTTATCAACATAGATCACATCGCCATCAGCATTAACGGCCAATACACCAGCTCCCGGGTTTGTCGTTATAGGAGAAGAAGTGTTCAGGTTTGAAAAACGAAGACCTGAACTACCGCCTGGAACGTTGGTTGCACCCCAGGAGTTTACTTCCAAAGTTGCCGTTGGTGTTTGGCTGTTTGCAGCAGGTCCATAAAGGTTAGCATTTGGATCACCTCCAATCCCAGTGTACACACCATTAGTTGCGGTAGGCGTCATTCTCATAGCCTCCAAACCGTCCGCTGTTCCAGCTTCACCTGCGGTACCATCCGTTGTAGTAAAAATATAGCGCATATCAGAATTCCCTATGCTACCCCAGGCCAAAGTTCCAGTGTTAGTTCCATCGAAAATTCCCAGGTACGTATGTGCTTCCGGAGCAGAGGCGTATGTTCCCATATCCATCCAGGAACGCCAGCTGTTTGGTCCATTAAATCCTAAGTGGAGCAAGCTTCTTGGCTGCGTTAAGGCTGTCGAACCGAGATAGCTGATTGCAACACGTGTAACGTTAGGAGAGCTGATACTTGACGCATGAGCGAATCCTTCTGTATTGATCAGTGCACCGCGGCTGGTGATGCGCATCCGTTCTCCCGTCGCAGTTGATCCGCCACTTCCAGACCACGCGGTCTGAATGATGAAAGGCGTGTGTTCCTGCCATTGCAGGTATCCGTACTGCCGGTTGCCCGTAGGTGCCAGTAAATTCTGCAATCCCAGTTTTAAACCATCTGTTCCGGTCTGTCCAGTACCAGGGAGACCACCACCCCCAATATTCGAAATTTGCATAAAAGTAGCCAAACCGCTTTCCGCATTGATATGAAAACGGTTCTGTGGCCTGTTTACATCGGTAAAAAGTGGCCCCACGCCGATATATCCTGCCGGGAAATTGAGTTCATTTAACGGCCCTGATGCCGTCATACGCATCATTTCGTAACCATCCTGGGAATTCCCAAGAAGTGGTTGCACCGCCCCTGGAAGGGTGTTTTGTGTGGTTCCGAACAGGAAGCGAAGGTTATCTGGACCGTCGGTACCACCAGCATCGTCGCTCCAGTAAACTACAGCATCGCTTCGGTTTGTGCCTTGCGGTTTCATACCCACATACATCGCATCTGAATTCTCGCGGGATAGCACCCCCGTTTTCATCCAACCGCGGAACTGCCCCCCGTTAAATATGGTATTGTTCGGTCCTTCCAGGTGAAGCATCGTTAAGGGGGTTTCTGTAGCGAAATAGTTATTGACGCCAATCCCAAAGTGACCCCTAACATCTACCATAAAGTTTGTGCCGAGGTAATTGAGGATTTCATCCCCATTCAGTCGCATTCTGGTTGCACCAGCGGTCCTGAATAATAGTGGATTCACACCACTGAAATTATCCCATCCCAAATACCGACCGCCTACAAAGGCATTTGTGGCAGAAGATGATTGCGAATTAGCTTCCTGATTAAAAAGAAGCAAGCTGACAAAAATTATTTGCAGTAATTTATTGTTCATTTTTGTAAAAGAATTTATTTCATCAAATGAATAAATCCGTTTACAATATTGTTTTCTAATTGAAGACGAAGGTAATAAACACCGTTGTTACATTCCTTTCCATCAAATTTCCCATCCCAGTATAAGAATTTTTCTCCTCTAGCAACACAATTACCCCACCGATTGTAAATTTCAGCCCCCGTTGCTCCTAGTGCTTCTAAATCAATAATGTAGTGATCATTTACTCCATCACCATTTGGTGTGAATATATTTGGTATTTCAAATTCCTTTTCGGTTACAGATACATCATCAATATACAGGTAAGCTGAATAGAAACTAGGAGTTGAGTTGCCTTGCAAATCTGAAACTAACAATTGTGGTGTCTTTTTAAAAACACCGATAGTAAGATAATTTTCATTCCCAACGGCTTGAAAAACACCTGTGACCTCTTGCCAATTAATTGTATCGCAAAAGAAGATTGTTGAGTCGCTTGTTATTTGCGGAGACAGAGGAATAAGAGAGTCTGTGTTCAGATTTAATTCTTGCGAAGTAAATAATGCACTAACTGAGTTTATACAGGAATGTCCCGCATTATTGATAAAAAATCGAACTGTATAAAATCTTCCTGATTGCAGAGTTTGTGTAAGTTTAATTTGAAGATATTCCGCATAAGGGGTTGATCCAACTTCATTTTGACCAAAGCCAAAAAAACCACACGCATTTCCACTATGTGCTGGTTGATCTCCTGCATAATTCTGAGGAACGCTGTACAAAAACCGTTGAAGTACAATATCAAATTCGGTACTACAGGCGTTAAAGTAATCTGGACTGCCTAATGTTGGTGAATTCCAATATTTACAAGCATTGAGATAGTATCCGCTGGATGTACTCGGACACCAGTTATACTCTTCAAAACTTCCATTAGGAACTAGATTCTGTTGGCCAATAGCAAAGAATAGTGTGAATAAGAAAACAATATGTAAAACGAATTTACTCAATCAATAAGTTTGTTTTAAAAGTAATAGTTTGTTTTTACCCGAAACAAGTTCGGGCAAGGAAACTTACTACATTTCGTAGATGTGTTACCTGCAAAAAGGTTGGATTATTTCTTCATACGCATTCAGTTTATAGGATTAATAAATAGTGATCATTCCTCCTTTCAATACTTAAATTCGAAAAGACATGCAAAGTTCGGGTTTGAGTTCGTAAAGGATTTACGTGAATATGATCATACTGTCAAGTTTTGAAGCTCAATTCAAATATACGCACTATTTACACATAAATGAGTAAAAAATAAAGAATAAGTAAAATAAAATACACACTAGCCTATCTTATCAACTCTATAAAACCCGTTTTAAGATGAGTCTCATTTTCGCAATCATAGAAAACCTGGTAGAAGTAAACCCCATCAGTTGCTTCACCTCCATCCCACTTCGAATCAGGACCGCCTTTAAACACACTATTTCCCCATCGGTTAAAGATTTCAAGTGAATGAATTAAAGTATTGAATTCAAAAAAGTCATTAATACCATCACCGTTTGGGGTGAAAATATTTGAAGGATTTACAACTTTGCTACAATCAATGTGACAGTTTTTAATCCCTGCTTCAAATTCAAGAGTGTCTATATATCCTACGACTTTGATTACTAGTTTATCATTAAGTTCCAAAGTAATTGTTGAATCGTTTGAATACCATTGCTCATTTATATACCAATCATATTTTGCCGAACCATGTGCAGTTAAAGTGAATGCTTCTCCCCAACAAATAGTATCAGGTATTTCAATGGTCAGGTTCTCGTTATAAGGAATAACATATACATCATCGAAATAATAATATGCAGCCCAAGGCGCAGGCCAGTTTACTCCAATATTTTGATGTAAACTATCTAGCATCGTTGTTTGATTACTCACAAAATTACCAATTGTAATAAATGCCTCTCCTCCAGATGCAAGGTACACATTTTCAATTTTTGTCCAGTCCTGTATATTCCAAATAACACCTGTATTATTAGTTATCTGGGGAGTTAAATACTCCATAGGCTGATTATTACCAAATTGAAATTCAGAGTTACTGGAAATGTGCATTCCAATATCGGAAGTAGCATAAATACAAGAGTCGGATTTTTGAGTATGAAAACCACATAAGTAATATTGGGAAGCAATTAATGGTGAGCTTAGTTGAACTTGAATATATTCTCTAAATTTTCCATATTTCATCATAAACCCCATATAGTTATCTCCTGTATTCGGATAACAAATTCCAGCAAAATTGTTAGGAACTCCCACAAACAAATGAGGAGGATTGACAATATATCCATTATTACATGTTGAAAATAAATCCGGCGTTGTTATACTTCCTGGTGGTACATGCCAGTTTTGAACAATCCAGGGATCTGTTAACCCTATATAATGACCGACCGGACATGAATCAATCAACTCAAAAGAAGGATTCGGCACAAGATTTTGTTGCCCGTTCAACAAAAACATCCTGAAAGAAAGAATAGAGAATAGAATAAAGGTCTTACTTAATCGCATTGCAAAAGTTAATACGATACACTGATGCATCCTAAACAAAAAAGTTGGATAAATGCTTTAAATTATTTTACACTAATGAGTATTAAAGTATCTTGAAGCGTAAAAAATATAATTGAAGCTAACTTAAATCTGTTAACTTTTGATAACCGGGTAACAATCGTTTAAAAAGTCTGTTAATACCCATTAGCACCACACAAGTTAAAACCACGTCACATGAAAGCTTTTTTAGAAAAGCTCGAATACAATTTTTACAACGAGCTGCAAACAATATTAGACACAGGAACAAAAGAAAACAACCTTCGGCCTGCTCTTGAATTAAGCCGGAAATACCTGGTTGATCTGAAAAACGAAATTATGAGCAGGGGATTCCAAAATCACCAGGATGAAATAACCTGCTTCAAGCTTACAAAGCCTAAATTGCAGGCAGAATTGATTTATTATAGGGGAATATTAATAGCCCAGCAAGACTTCCCACTGGGTTCAGATGAGAAAAAAATAGGTTACCTGAATGAGTACTTAAATAGGTTTCACCTGTTTTTCGAAGAAAACAGGGAATTCATTCGCTACAGCCGTTCTGAGTCCACAGACCTGGATCACCAATTTTTTATACGTGAAAATGCTATGGCAATGCATAAAGATTATGAAGTGGATTTTTCAGCTGTTGATTTCAGTTGGAATACTGGATATGATTTAGTATTAGCAAAAAGCATAGCATTTGAGAAATTGGAAAATAGGATAAAAATCGAATTATTTAGAATCACCAATTCTGACCAGGTACTCTTAGATCTTAATTCCGTATCAAACAACTCGAAAAAGGTACTGAAATGGACAGATTCCAAAACTTCACTGGTTGAATTGATTTATGCACTTCACTCCGTTGGCGTATTAAACAATGGTCAAATTGATCTCAAAACCATCACCGAAGTACTTGCAGATGTGTTCCAGGTAGAATTAGGGGATCATTACAGGACCTACCATGATTTAAAATCACGCAAAATCGATAGAACTAAATTCCTCAACAACCTCATCGAAACGCTAACCCGTCGCATGGAATCTGACGATGAATAAACCCTCACTCTTAAAATCTGCGTGCCATCAAAGAAGCCACCGCAGGTGGAACATAGTTCAAGAATCTATGTTCACCTGTCCCGACACTTCGGGATCTGTGGAAAAGAAAAATTTGCAATAAAAAAACGGCTCCTTGTGAGAGCCGTTACACTTATTTATTCCTTCTTCGTGTCAACCATTTCAACAACCAGGATACACAAAAACTGACCACCGCACCAATAACTGCGAGTACAATTGTTTTTATATAATCCTGCGAACCAATATTCGCAAGAACAGTAAGCACTGTTCCGGCCGTTGTACCGACACTGGTCGTATGATCGCTACTGTGCTGCATAACCAGGTTGTTTAATTGAACTACTGCTGGTTATGCTTCATTCCCGCAGTCGTCATCGGGATAAGAAGATGGATCAATGGTCAGTTGGATCTGCAAATTTTCCATCCCATTGCTTATACCTTCTTCAACTTGAAGATTTACAGCGCCGCTTAATTCAGCACCCGCCTTAAATCGTTTTGGCTTCTTGACATTCACCAGGATCTTCACCTGTCCTGCCTTATTTAAATGATTCATAATACATGTTTTAAATGATGTTTCTACTTTCCCTCGTCCACAGATGTAGCCTGTGAAACAGCCGTCGCAACCGATCCTGCCACGATGAGATATCCTCCGAAGGAGACTAATCCCGCAGGGATTGCAACAGGTGAGGCAACAAGCACCCCTCCTATCGCAATCAGGCATAACCCGATGTTGCGAACTACCCTGAAAAACCTTGGAGTAGTTGACTGATATCTTTTTTTGATGTTCATAATAAAGATTTTAAGACCGTAGCCTCCCGGAAGGGCTGCTACGGTTATGAAACAATTACTGGATTTCAACAATACTTAAAGCATTGAAGGCTCCGTTTCTCAACGGGTACTGGATGTTATTCACCTCCTGGTAAAAAGCAATGCAAAGAACAAACACATCGATCCCCGTGCCAGCTGGCGCAGTGTTAGGTGTCAATGAAATAGTTTGCTGCGTTTCATCAATTGGTAACTTGGTAAGTGCAGACAATTGAAAATCGCTCACACCCGAGTTAAAATCAATCTTTGCCCACCCGCATTGAAGGGAAAAATGGGTCGCTCCTACAGGAGAGGCAATATCATTCAATGGAATAATATCAGCAATGGTCACCTCACCACTACTTGTCGAAACAGCGAATGGTTTAGCCAAAACACTTCCTAAATTCGAGCGTTCATTAAAGTTGAACCCCTTCAAAAGTTCTTTCGCACTCGGATGGTTAATTCCCCCGGCAACATTTCGCCCACCTCTGCTACTGGTGGTATCCAGGTTTTTAACGTCCGTCATGACTTTCGTCATTCGGGCAGTTATCCGGTTATCAGATGCCATCAACAATAGTGGGCGCAAAGTATCACGAACGATCTTACCTGCTTTCGCAGAGGCTCCGAATTCTGCCCCGTTTTCACGTGTTCGAATATAAGCCGGATCAGTGGCAATACGTTTTGCATCAACCGAAGTGCGCATACGTGCAAGAGTCCCGTCTTGCGTTTGGTAGAAATTGACATTGTCCAATGTCCCTCTCACCTTAATCAGACCAGTTTGTTTAGCCATGATTTCTAAGTATTAATTTGTTAAATGACTGAAGGTCTTTCCCCCGTCTTCAATTACTTACCGCGAATCAGTAATTGATTGAAACAAATTTCAGGAGATCAAAAATCCTTTTTTCCCAAGACACACCTGAGTTGGGTGATTTTTTCGACCAGTTTGGGTCGAACGTTGGCCATTGCTGGCATATGGTAATAGAAATTTTTAAAAGGGATGCATTTTTACCCAATATGAGACTAGCCTGTATAGTTATTTTAGGACGAAGAACAACCCAGTTTCAAGTACGGGTCAAGTATGGGTCAAGTACGGGTATAGTATTAAACCATTAAGGTTTTAACATTCTGTTAGTTTATTCTCAATCTTCAAAGGAAGGAAAATTTACAGGCGATTTTAGGAGATCTGCGATGGTGTTTTTGGGGTCACCCAAATAAAATACTTCTCTTGCTTTGTCTACGACCCATTCTACTTCGAGGTTTTGAATGGCTTTATTAAATCCCACTACTTTAACAAAGATATCTTCTCCCTCCTGCAGGTTGTCGATCATTTGCGTCATGATATAACGGAATTTTGTGCGCTTATACCATTTGCTGGAAGAAGAGAACTGTCCCTGGTGTTTTCCGTCAACAATTAAGGTCAGTCTCCCTACCCTGTAAGTTACTTTTGCGGGAACTATTCGCTTAGACAATTCAAGGATAGTATCACTGGTCCAATCCTTCGAACTGATCGCTCCTTGGAGTAAGTATTTGGTTTTAGTAGTTTGGTCCACCTGGTGAACACAAACTGGAAGCGTATCACCAACTTCTAACTGGTCGTAAGGTATAATCCGGTCTCTTAGTGATTTAGGCAGGAAACCCGTTACGGAACCATATTTCCAGGCAAACAATGCACCCATTTCGATAATTAAATAAGCTCTGTTTTTATAAATAATGGTCCCATTGTAAGTTCTTCCTTGCTTCAGGCGAATGGGTTCAAACTTCAGGTCCTTCAAATCCAGGATACAAAACTCCTTCTCCATTTGGATCATGAAAATGTTGGCTTGAAAAATCACTTTTGCGAATGATTTGAGAAAGAGCGCATAAACTTCTTCTGAAGAATATTCAAATGGCATCCTGTAAAAAGGTACAAATGCATTATGCTCGTAAACTTTCCCGAAGAATCCTTTTTCATTAATGCCTACGATTCTGAACGGGACCTTTGTTCCGTCTTCATGCATCCTTTGAAGGTCTGTTAATGTAGGGATGGTATCCATTTCTATCAGCGAATGAGCATTCATCAAAAATAAAATAATTATGAAATAACCATACAGGTTAAATTAACGATGTCAGGTTATATTATCTTCGAAAAACAACCTCTACCCGCATATTTTTGCGTTGTTCTTCTATGTTTTTATTGGAAACCACCGGCATGGTATTGCTAAATCCTTTGCAAGTAATCCGCGAAGCCTTAATTCCTTTTGAAACCAAATACTTTTTCACACGCTCTGCTCTATTGACAGACAATTCATGCGAAGGGCGACAACACACATGGCCATTTAGCTGAATGCTCAGGGTGCTGTCTTTTTGCAGAATAGACAATAAGTTTTCCAGGTTTTCTGTAGATTCCGGAAGAATAATGTCTGTGGCAGATTCGAACTGGATATTTAGATTGATAGGAATATTCAGTGCAAATTTGTTTTCTATGCTGTATACCACTACATCTACTCTTCGGAAAATGCTGTCTATTAATTTTCTTCCTGCTCTAAGCTCATTTCTGTTAATACTATCTATAGCAAAATGTTTCACATTACTGGACCTCACAAGTTTTGAAACCGTCTTCAACCTTTTAGTAGCCAATTTTTGGTTTGTAGGCAAACTTCCTACGGTGTCGGTGTACGAAATCATGATCACCTTTCCATTTTGAGCTTTTATGGCACCCAAACGACTGATTAGTTTTTGCGGATTGTCAATATCAGCACTTCCTGACTTAAAAAATACAGGAATTGAATCAATCCGCTTCGTTTCCATTATTTGCTGAGAATTCAGATTAGTAATGAATGAAAAACAAAAGATAAATAGTATGCAAAATGAATTTAGGTTCATAAAAAATAGGTAAACAATGTTTATATTAAGCGTGATAATATACAATAATATCATTTGATCTTTATAGAAGAAGCTCACGCATTTAGCCTCTTCTTAATAGATTATCACGAAATTAAAACAATTTCTCATTTATGTATATTTAGTGGTAATTTATTTACTCAAATAAGTGAACAACTTTGTCACTATGCAGCATCGTGGCGAAATCGTAGAGAGAGCAATCCGGAAAAGCGGGTATCCCATTACCCAGATTGCAAGAAAATTGGGGAGAAGCAGGAGGTGGATGTACCTGATGTTTGACAATTCCCAGGTGGATCTCGAATCCATCATTCAGATCGGAAGGATCATACACCATGACTTTTCCGATGAAATCAAGGAATTGAGTGTTATCAACCCGGAGTCTTTTTCCGAACCCGAATCCAAATACAACAAACAGAATAAAGATTACTGGAAGAATAAGTACCTGAAGCTTTTAGAAAGCTACAACGCCTTGCTGAAGAAAACCAACCCGGAATAAACCGCCAAAAAAGACGGAAAAAACGGAAAAATTTCGTGCTCACTTATAGCTCAGATCTGCGCAATTACACTATTTTTACCACCCATTCCCATATCTGACTACAAATTCCCGCAAACGAGTATTTTGTGTTTAACATTATACTCGGTGAAGTGAAGATTTTTGTCACTATGCAACACCGTGGTGAAATAGTAGAAAGAGCAATCCGTCAGAGCGGATATCCCATTAGTGCTATTGCTAAGAAATTAGGAAGGAGCCGGAGATGGATGTACCTGATGTTTGACAACACGCAGATAGATCTGGAAACAGTCATGGCCATCGGTAATATCATCCACCACGATTTCTCCGACGAGATCAAAGAATTGGGCTCCATCAACAACCACTCTTTTGAAGATCCTGAAAATCCTTACAACAACCAGACTAAGGAATACTGGAAAAACAAGTATCTGAAATTATTGGAAGACTACAACGAATTGTTGAAGCGCACGAACGAGAAGTAAAATCAATTGAAAATGGAGAATCCGCCGCGGCGGATTGAAAAGTTCTTCATTTCCTGTTTGAGGATTTTCCTTTTCAATTCTACACGATCAATTCTCACTACTAATGCGTCGAGGTCATTGTCTCATTCACTACCACGATAAAATCGGCGCGGTTCAAATGTTCTTTCTGCAGTTTTCGAACGTCTTTCTGTGAAACGGTGGTAATTGTCCCGACTTTTGTTCCCGGAAGGTATTGCTGCACATACCACATAATTCCCTGGTGAAAATCCGAATGGAACGCACCGTTCAGGAAATATACTTTCTCGCCGTTCTTCACGTGCTGCACAATCGAGTGCCCCATCGTAGCATCTTTGATTGCCTGCGCATACGCAAAATTAATTCCCGAAGCATGCATTTCTTTGCCCATCTCGATCAGTTCCACATACTGCGTCAGGGTAGAATCAAATGGAAACGGCAGCGGTGCCATCAATTTTTTCTGGTTTTCGGGAAGCGTATCCAAAGCAGCCAGTCCTTTTTTGAAAACCAAACTGGCATATTTGCGGGTCACATTCGCAGCAAAAGGAATATTTCCCCGGGCAATGGCAGAATCCAGTACCGGTTTGTAATCCGTTTTGAAATTCGTCCACAACTCCGTAGAATCTTTCAAGGCTTTGTAAGATTTATTCGAAATATAATCATTCAACGCTTTTACCTGGTGCAGTTCAAACATTTCGAAACCAACGGCCAGTTTTGAACCTGTTACCTGCTTATTGAGTGCCAGCAATACATGCAGTTCCAGCCAATGCGAAATCGGGTTGTCGTGAAATTCCCCGAACAAAACCACCTGGTTCTGCGAAACCTTATCCATCATTTTTTCGAACGATACTTCCTTTCCTTTGGAATCAAAAATGCGGAAGGCTTCCAGTTCCTGGGCATAGGCCCCCGAACACATCAACAAGCAGAATACAAGATATTTCATGCGCCAAAAATAAGAACTTTGAAAATTTCGGTGCTACCTGTTTTGAAGTAAGCTGTTTCAAAACTACCCTTTAGAGAGTAGTGACGAAAATCCGGTTGTTTTTCGCACCTTTGAAAGGTATTCAAATACCAGGAGTTATGGGTAACAGTTCGCATAGATGATTCAAGCAGCAAAGGAAAAGCTTTGCTCGAATACATTTTGACACTTGATTTCGTGGAAGTAGATCAAGATGAGTTTCTGTTGACGGAGGAGCACGTTCAAATTCTGGATGAACGAAGAAAAAAACACCTCTCGGGTGAAAGTAAATCTTATTCCTGGGACGAGGTGATAAATGCTTTAGGTAAAAAAGAATAGCCTGATTCAATAGAAGGCAAATAGCTGTCAGGAAATTTCCATTTGTTGTTATTTACGAAGTATTTGATACTACAATCGTTGTATTTGCCGTTTTTCATACCAGCAGAAATTCCAACGATAAAATCCGGTCCGTCTGGAATGAAAATCATGCCGGCACAACAGCTATACAGTTCGTAACCGAAATTCTGACTATTTTTAAGTAATACAAACACAACACCTACCTCAAAAAGGTTGCTTATTTTTGTACTTATGTTGAAAAGACTGCGTCATGCTCTTCCGATAACACTAAAAAGTTTATTGCTGCGGATTGCAATCCTCTTGTTATTGATGACCGTCACGCGCATTGTCTTTTACTTCTTCAACCTGGATTCCTTTGCACATGTGCGTTTCACGGATTGGCTGGCCGGAATCTGGTTCGACTTGTCGACCGTAGGTTTGGTGCTCATGCCTTTCATCGTCTTCAGTTTATTGCCCGAAAAATGGCAGCAGAACTGGATCGTCCGGGCTTTGCAGGCTTTAACCTTTTTCATCCCCACATTGCTGATAGTTGCGCTGAACCTGATGGACACCGCGTACTACAATTTTACCCTGAAACGTTCCACTGCCGACCTGTTCGTAATCGTATCCGCCGGAAATGATGTGGGCCAGTTATTGGGAAGTTTTATTTCCGATTACTGGATGCTTATCCTGATCTTCATCATTGGGACCTGGCTCCTGATTCGCTTTTATAAAAGAACAAGCATCCGTAAATTAAAACGGACCGGGCAAAGCACGCTGCGAAAAGAACTCATCGTTTTCTTCATCGTGGTTCCTCTGTTCTTCCTGGCGGGAAGAGGTGGTTTCGGTTTGCGCCCGATCTCTTCCATCGATGCGACTTTATACACTCAGCCCGAAAACTCGGCCCTGGTGCTGAATTCCGCTTTTACCCTGTTGAAATCCATTGGGAAAGACGATTTGACGGAACAGCATTACTATACGGAGAAAGAACTCGACAAACTTTTCAATCCGAGACGTACCAGTCATCCGCAACACATCCTTCCGGATGGAACGAATGTCATGATCATTATGCTCGAAAGCTTCGGAAACGAATGGGTGGGACAATTCAATAACAGTGTTTCCTACACGCCTTTCCTGGATTCGCTCCTGACCCAGTCCTGGTATTTCGAATACGGAATTTCCAACGGGAAGAAATCCATTGAAGCCGTTCCGACCATTTCGGCGTCCATGCCAACTCTGATGGACAATCCATATATTTCTTCCGCCTATTGCAACAACCAGGTCCAAAGCTTGCCGAATATCCTTACCAAACACGGCTACAGTACCGCATTTTACCACGGTGCAACCAACGGTTCCATGCGCTTCAACAGTTTTGCATCCCAATTGGGCTACCAGGAATACGTAGGACGTTTCGAGTATAACAACGACAAGCACTTTGATAAAACCTGGGGTATCCTGGATGAATACTTCAATCCGTGGACTGCCAGACAGCTAACCGGGATGAAAGCGCCTTTCATGGCGAATCTCTTTACCCTTTCTTCCCATCACCCCTATTTTGTGCCGGAAGAATGGCGTTCGGTGGTTAAGAAAGGTCCGCATCCGATTTGTAAAAGCATTCATTACGGAGATATCAGCTTGCGCAAATTCTTCGAACAAGCCGCCAAAGAACCGTGGTTTCAGAAAACGCTTTTTGTGATTGTAGCGGATCACACACCTTCCAGCAACAGCGAGATTTACAATCAGCGCACGGAAATGTACCGCATCCCGATCGCGTTCTACGATCCGAGCGGAAAATTGCCCCGCAAACGCGAAAAAGCGATCTTCCAGCAAATCGATATCATGCCTACCGTACTGGATTTGGTGAACATCAAAACCGATTATTACAGTTTCGGGAACAGTTACTTCTCCAAAGAACCACGCGAAGCGGTCACTTACCTGGAAGGTTCCTATTATTACTTCCGCGATAATTTGTTGCTGGTTTATTCCAATGACAAAATGGTCGGATTATTCGATTTCACGATCCGTACCAAAAACCCGAAGGATCTCTTGCCTGCCAAAAAATCCGAAGCGGAAAAGATGGCAAGACGTTTGAAGGCGATCATTCAAAGATATAATCACGATTTAATCCATAATCAGACGGTTGTCCGATGAAAAAGAGAATTCGGTTCATAATCAATCCCATTTCGGGCGGGGTCAAAAAGGCCAGGGTTCCTCAGATGATAGAGGAACACCTGAACCATGACCTGTTTGATTATGATATCGCGATTACTCAATATAAACAACACGCCAAATCCATTGCGGAAGAATCAGCGCAGGAAGGAATTGACATCGTTTGTGCGGTTGGCGGCGATGGTTCCGTACACGAAGTCGGAACGGCATTGATCGGGACCAAATGTCACCTGGCAATTATTCCTACCGGTTCCGGCAACGGCCTGGCCAGGCATTTGAAGATTCCGCTAAAAACGCCACAGGCCATTCAGAATATCAATGAGCTCAACAGTATTCGCATGGATACCGGGTTGGCGAATGACAAACCATTTTTAGGCGTTGGAGGCTATGGCTTCGACGCATTTATTGCCAAGCGCTTCGATGAATATCACATTCGCGGATTTTGGGGTTATACCCAATTGGTTTACGAGGAATATTTTTCCTACAAACCACCAAGAATGAAAATTATCCTGCCGGATGAACAGATCAAGGGGAATTTCCTGTTGTGCTCCATTGCCAATTCTTCCGAATTCGGGAACGGGTTCTGCATTTCTCCCAAATCCAATGTGATTGACGGGCAGATGGAACTGGTACTTTTGAGTAAATTCTCCTGGTGGCGCACCATGGGAGTAATCAGCCGTTTTTTCTTTAAGAAAATCGAAGGTTCGAGGTATATCCGCATTGTTCCGTTCCAAAAAGCGCGGATTATCCTGGAAGTTCCTTTAGCCCATTACGACGGGGAACCTTTTGAAGTGCGCAAGGAAATTAATTTGGAAATCGTTCCGGCAAGCCTTTCTGTTCTGTGCGGAAAAGGATATATGGATATCGTCAATTTGAAACTTAAAACAGATGAACATGTTTATTGAAACTGATTTGGAAAGCGTACTGTCACATTTGAATAAACTGACGGCAGATAAAAAACCGGCCTGGGGGAAAATGTCGGCTCAGCGAATGGTGGAGCATTTAACAGATATGCTGCGCATCGCAACAGGAGAAAACCCGCAGGAATTACTGATTCCGGAAGATAAATTGGAACGCATGGTCGCTTTTTTATATACCGATAAGCCTATGGCCCGTGATATGGTCGTTCCGTTTGCAAAAGAAGGCACACCGCTTCGCAATGAAGAACTGGAACTGGCTATCGATGAATTTGTGGAAGTTTACCTGGATTTCCAGGAATTATTTGCTCAAAACCCGGAACTGAAAACAGTGCATGCTTATTACGGGCCGTTGAATTACGAACAATGGGACCTGTTGAACAGAAAGCACCTGACCCATCATTTTACACAATTCGAAATACTATAAATCATCTCTTGTCCGAGAATTAAGGTGATTTCTCATAAAAGCACGCTGATTCCACGGATTTACGCAGATAATTAACAATTAAACTCTGTACTCTCCGCCTCGGCGGATCGGAGTCTGCGAAATCTGCGAGAATTTTTTTGTCACCTATATTTTCGTACAGAACCATAAATTAAAAAGCCCCGGCATTTATCGTCGGGGCTTTTTGATTACTTCGCTTTTTCTACAGGAACATCCTTCTTCTTGCCAACAGCCGGTCTTACCTTTTTAACCGGTTTCTTTGCAACCACTTTATTCGGGTTCTCCTGTTTGGTTCCATCCTGTGCGTAAGTGCTCAGTGAAAGTCCCAATAATGCGATTACTATCAATGATACATTTTTCATAGCTTATTATTTTATTTCGGGATTTTACAATTTACATGCCAATATACGGAAAGTTCAAATGAGTTCAAAGGGTTGAAAAGTTCAAAAAGTTTGATCGTTCAAAGATTTGAACAGTTTAAACGTTTGAACTTTCGCTATATTTGAAAGCGAAACAACAAAGACATGGTTCAAGCCTTTAAAAATCACTGGACAGGAATAGAACAGGTCGCAAAAACATTGCTGAAAGGGAAGTTTTTGTGGTTCTTTGTTCCCGGACTGATCGTCGGATCGATTTACCTCTACTACAAATGGCAGGCAGAGAAAGTGCTCGCAATTGCGCATGTAGCAGACGGTGTTCCCCTGGTAGGTTCAGCGATCGGTTGGGTAGCCGACAGCGTTTTCAGTATTTTCGATCTGATCGTTTCCGAATTCTATAAATTTGTCATTCTGGTGGTTCTTTCGCCTGTAAATTGCATTCTTTCTGAAAAGTTTGATAGTTACCTGACCGGGAATGAATACAAATTCGATTTCATTCGCTTATTCAATGATTTCCTGAGAATGATCCTGATTGTTATCAGCGCCTTATTACTGGAATACATCTTCCTGGGAATCTGGTGGATTTTCTCCTGGTTCATGCCTGATTTTATCGGGGAAACCATTTTCTTTTTGATCGCTTCGTTCTTCGTGGGGTTCTCTTTCTACGATTACAGCATGGAGCGCTACGGATTGAATTTCTTCAAAAGCTGGGGAATGGGTTTCTCCAAAATGAGCTATATGCTGATTACAGGAGCAATTTTCACCTTGATGATCAAAATTCCGATGATCGGGATTATCGTGGCGCCGGTTTTAACAGCCATGCTTTCAACCGCCGTTTACATCCTGATGAATAAAAAAGAACAACCGGCACCTGCTCCCACTATTCAAGATCAAGATCTATTAGATACCTAAAAGAATAACACATGAATGACTTATTCTCATCCTTCCAGGCAAGTTCTAAAGAAGAATGGATCGCCATCCTGAAAAAGGAATTGAAGGGTGAATCGATCGATACATTGAACAAGATCAATCGCGTGGAAGAAATTGCTTTTCCGGCTTATTTCCACCGCGAAGATCAGCAAACCAATTTCTCCGATCCGGGTTTAGCTCCGTATACGCGCGGTATCCAGTCCAAAAACAACGATTGGACCATAGCTACGACCTTTCGCATTACGGACCTGAAAGAAACCAACCGGGAAATTGTTGCGGCACTAATGGCCGGAACGGATCATTTGGTTCTGGAAGCAACAAACGCAGATGCGATTGATTTCCATGTTCTTCTGAACGAAGTGGGTTTGTCTTTTATTCACACTACGTTCCGGGCAAAAACCAACCAACAGGTGAATCAGTTCCTGGTGTTTGCAAAAGAAGCTCCGGTATTGATCGAATATGCTGACAACGACGAATTATTAAAAGCGCATCTTCCGGATTACCTGGATAAAAATCCGAACCTGAAGCTTTACCACGTGGATGCATCACTGGTTCAACAAGCCGGAGGAACAACCTGGCAGGAATTGAGTATCGCATTGGCGGAAGGCCATGAATTACTGATCAAATTGCTGGAAAAAGGAATTGACATTGATACAGCTGCTGCAACCATTCATTTTACCTTCGGGATCGGAAGTAAATATTTCTTCGAACTGGCAAAGATCCGCGCATTCAGAACCTGCTGGGCACAAATTGTTTCGGCTTACTCTCCCCAACACACGTGTTCGCTGGCGGCTACCATTACTGCCCGAACCGGTTTTTTGAATACGAGTTTGAAAGATCCCTATACGAATTTATTGCGTCAGACTACCGAAGCAATGTCCGTGGTTCTCGGAGGAATCCAGCACCTGAACATTCAGCCTTATGACTGGTACTCGACCAATCCCAATACTGCATTTACGCGCCGCATGGCAACCAATATTTCCTTATTACTGAAAGAAGAATCTTACCTGCAGATCGTCTTGGATCCCGCGGGTGGTTCCTATGCTTTGGATGCATTGACAGAAACCATTGCCGAGCGCGCATGGAGTTCATTCCAGTGGATTGAACGAAACGGGAGCATCTCCCAAGAAGAAGTGCGCCAGGCACTCGCTTCGGAAATCGAAGAAAAAGCAGCCATGCGTGTAGCGGAGATCAAAGACAAAACAGAAAAACGCATCGGGATCAACATCTTCCCGAACCCGGAACAGGTGGAGAACAGCTGGAAAGCACTTCCTGCATGCTGGAACAACCTGAAACCTTTAATTTTAGAACAGGCCCTATGAGTATCCGTCAATCATTTGAAAACGTATCTTTAAATAAAGATGCACTGTCAGGAAAGGCTGAGAAAAGCGTTTTTTCTACCCCAGAGAAAATAGAACTGGCAAGTTACTATAACAAAGAAGATCTTGAACAGGTCGGACATTTGGGATTCGTGAGCGGATTGGCTCCGTTCCTGAGAGGTCCCTACGGCTCCATGTACGCTATTCGTCCGTGGACCATTCGGCAATATGCCGGATTTTCCACTGCGGAAGAATCGAATGCCTTTTACCGCCGGAATTTGGCGGCAGGACAGAAAGGACTTTCCGTGGCATTTGACCTGGCAACGCACCGCGGTTACGACTCGGATCACGAACGCGTAGTCGGAGATGTAGGAAAAGCCGGGGTGGCTATCGATTCCATCCTGGACATGAAGATTTTGTTCGACCAAATTCCCCTGAATGAAATGTCGGTTTCCATGACCATGAACGGTGCAGTGATCCCGATTATGGCATTTTACATCGTTGCAGCGGAAGAACAGGGCGTGAAACAGGAAGAACTTTCCGGAACCATTCAGAATGATATCCTGAAAGAATTCATGGTTCGGAATACCTACATTTATCCACCGGCTCCTTCCATGCGCATCATCGCGGATATTTTCGCGTACACCGCTGAAAAAATGCCACGTTTCAATTCCATTTCCATTTCGGGTTACCACATGCAGGAAGCGGGTGCAACCGCAAGTATTGAATTGGCCTATACGCTAGCAGACGGACTGGAATACCTGAGAGCAGGAATTAACGCAGGAATGGACGTAGACAGCTTTGCACCGCGTTTGAGTTTCTTCTGGGCAATCGGGATGAACCATTTCATGGAAATTGCAAAAATGAGAGCGGGAAGATTGCTTTGGGCGAAACTGGTTTCACAGTTCAACCCGAAAAGTGAGAAATCGCTGGCACTTCGTACCCATTGCCAAACCTCCGGATGGAGTTTAACCGAGCAGGATCCGTTCAATAACGTTGCCCGTACTTGTATCGAAGCCATGGCGGCAGGTTTTGGAGGGACGCAATCGCTGCATACGAATGCATTGGATGAAGCCATCGCTTTACCGACAGATTTCTCCGCGCGCATTGCCCGCAACACACAAATTTACCTGCAGCAGGAAACCGGCATGACGGATATCATCGATCCGTGGGGCGGAAGTTATTACGTAGAAAAACTGACCCAGGAATTGGTGGATGAAGCCTGGAAACTGATCCAGGAAGTGGAAGAACTGGGAGGAATGGCAAAAGCCATTGAAACCGGAGTTCCGAAAATGCGCATCGAAGAAGCAGCTGCCCGCAAACAGGCACGCATTGACGCCGGAAAGGACATCATCGTTGGAGTGAACCGCTACCAATTGGAAAAAGAAGACGCAATCGATATCCTGGAAGTAGACAATACCAAAGTGCGCGAATCGCAATTGGAACGCTTAAAAGTATTGCGCGAAACAAGAAATACCGAACGTGTAAAAGCTGCTTTGAAAAAACTGGCCGAAGCTGCACGAACAGGAACAGGAAATTTATTGGAAATTGCCGTAGAATGCGCCCGCGAACGCGCGTCGCTGGGAGAAATTTCACAGGCAATGGAGGATACTTTTGGAAGACACCAGGCAACCATCCGCTCGATCAGCGGAGTTTATTCGGCGGAAAGTATGAGTGATACCGATTTTGAAAAAGCAAAGGAAATGGTCGAAACCTTCGCAAAACTCGAAGGAAGAAGGCCGCGCATCATGATTGCGAAAATGGGTCAGGACGGACACGACCGCGGAGCAAAGGTCATCGCTACTTCCTTTGCGGACATCGGTTTTGATGTAGACATAGGACCGCTTTTCCAGACGCCCGGAGAAGCTGCCAAACAAGCCATTGAAAACGATGTGCACGTGTTGGGAGTTTCATCCCTGGCTGCCGGACACAAAACACTTGTTCCGCAAGTGATTGAAGAGTTGAAGAAACTGGGACGCCCGGATATCATGGTAGTTGCGGGAGGAGTTATTCCTGCACAAGATTATGACTTCCTGTACGATGCCGGGGTTTTCGGGGTTTTTGGCCCGGGAACAAAGATTTCAAAAGCCGCTCAGAAAATCCTGGAATTGCTGATTCAAAGTGCTGAATAATTACGGTAGGGGCGAAAAATCCTTCGCCCCTACCGGGAAAATAATTATCCATGGCACATTTTCAATCGGATTAATTATTAATGAATTACAGCCAAATAGAGAAGTATCTCCGGGAAAGATTCATTTTCCATAACGTCAACGAAACTTTTATTTAAAGTTTTCGTACATTCGGCATAGTTATTGGTTTTATCCATCAACGAAATTAAATATTATGAAAAAGCTTGTTCTGATTGGTGCCCTTCTTACTACCAAATTACTGGTTGCACAAGCACCGGAATATAACGATTTGCGTATCCTTTATGCTGACGGCGATTATGAAAAACTGGTTCGTGCGTCTGAAAAATATACCATGAATGACAAAACAAAGAGCGACGCCCTGCCGCACATGTGGATGGGAAGAGGTCTTTACAAAGTTTCCTTGAGTGGTTCTGATGATGAGAAGTACAAAAATGCTTACAAGGAAGCTATCGGAGAAGTAGGAAAAAGTATCAAATACGATAAAGACGGAAGTGTTCAGGCAGAATATGCCGAGTTTTACGATCAGTTTAAAAACAGTTTGGTAGAAACGATCCGGAATGAAGTAGAAGCTCCTGATTACAAAAAAGCTGCCACCTGGATCATGAAATATTACAAGATCAATATCAGCAGTATCGGGGCAAAATACCTGGATGGTGTGTGTAAATACCGCAACGCAGATAAGGGAGGTGCAAATACCATGTGGAAAGAAGCTGAAACCATGTTGAAATCCGTTTCGGATATTTCAAGCTGGGACCAGGCCGAAAAAGATTTGCTGATGATGGGAGTGATCCAAACAGCAGAATGCTACCTGAGCGCCAAACAAACCGACAAAGCGAAAGCTGTTATGGGGAAAGTTGCTCAATGGTACGAAACCAACGAAGATTTCAAAGCAAAATACGATCAGATCGTAAACTAATTCAAGTTACAAATAAGAAAAGCCCTGATTCCGTAAATACGAGATCAGGGCTTTTTCGTTCAAACAGGTTCAAAGGTTTAAACGGCAATATTGAACTCTTTGAACTCTTTGAACTCTTTGAACAATTAAATAATTGAACCTTTGCACCAATGCTATTAACATCTGCCGGAGGATATCTCGCAAACTTACCCGGAAGGAAACCACGCAATAAACCTTAACTTTGGACTATGAAGAAGTATCTTGCACCTTTCAGAAACAAATACATCCTTGCCTTGTGTCTTTTTACGGTGTACAATTTGTTTTTGGACGAAGTAGATATCTTCACCATCATCAACCAGAATAAAAAGCTCTCCGAATTGCGTTCTGCTCAATCAGAAATGAATTTAAAGCTCAAAGACACCAAATACATCCTTTCACAGATCAAAGATCCTTCTTACCTGGAAAAACTGGCCCGGGAAGATAAATTGTTCAAGAAAGACAACGAGGATATTTTTGTGATCACGTATAAATAATGTTCAAAGGAGTTCAAAAGGTTTAAAAGTTCAATTTGAACATTTGAACATTTGAACATTTGAACATTTGAACATTTGAACATTTGAACATTTGAACATTTGAACATTTGAACATTTTTAATCCAATTCCACAATCCTGGGCTGCTGATTGAAATACTGTTGTTCCTGGTAATTGATCACTTTAACACCCGGAAAGTAATACAAAGCAATCTGAATGTAACTGAATCCGTATTTGGCCATTTTCATCGCGCCTTCCTGGCATAACCCAACACCATGTCCATAACCGCGCCCTCTTAAAACAACTTCCGTTCCTTCCGGGTAACAATTGAAGAACGTAGATTTCAATTTAAAATGCTCCCGGATATCCCGCAACGGGATTCCCAGCCACGGATATTGATAAAAAGCGCATCTGTCTGCCTGGTTAAACGTATAGATCATAGGTCCCAGAACGGAATCGTTTACCGGGTAGTGGAAAGCAGTAACCAAGTATTCCATCCAGTCTGTCTGCGGAATACGCTTTTCCCAGGTTGCCTGTTTGGTATAAATACAGAAGGTATCTTTAAACGTACTCAGATAAGGAATTTTGTTGTTCCACACATAATCCGGTTCGGAAGTTTGCCCGCCACAATTGGCATGGAAATAGGCATCTACCAAATGGTTTTGCTGGTCCACCATCACCATTCCTTCTGTTTTCAGCACTGCGGAATCGATCAGGGGATTCAGTCTCAATTGATTGTGGTAAGCCTGACAGTGCGTTCTGTCGCACAACTCAAATCCTTCTTTCTGGTGTCTTGTTTTGTATTTCAGCGCATAAGTACGGCTCATCAATGCCTGGACTTTGTAATATTCAATTTCCTTTCCGCCACCGCCTTCGGATTCCACCACTCCGCTCAGGTAATTATTGATGTCTACCAGGTTCACAATAGTCAATGCGCCGTTCAAAGCTGTTATTTCAACATCGTCCTTGTATTTCCGTTCTTTAACTACCGGAGTTTTGGTTGAATAGACCAATGAATTGTTGAGTTTCGTAGCCACTAAAACTACTTTGGAAACAACAGCCACTTCGTTGACACCGACTTTCAGGGAGATCATGTTATTTCCTGTAACCGAAAGATCGACGAATTCGCTCGGAAGCAATGTTGCGAACAAGGTTGTATCACCGAATACATTGTAACTTCCTTCGGAATAGGCAAAGACGATCCGTTGAACGGAATAATCGCGCAAAACACCGATTCGCATTTGCTGAGAAAATACGAAAAACGGAAAAATAAACCCTATGAGCACGAATAAGCGCAACATCCTACAAAATTAGTTCCGTACCAAACTGAAATGGGCTCGGACTCAAATAGTTTTCAACAAGGACTGTGCAACTTTTTTCGAAGCGCCGCCTTTTCCTAACAATGCTTTTAATTTGGAATAATCCTCCAGTACCTGTTCACGCTTGCTTCCGCCTTTGATCACCAAAGACAATTCTTTCGCCAAACGTTCTGTGGTACAATCGTTTTGAATGAGTTCCGTAACCGATTCTTTGTCCAGGATCAGGTTGACCAATGAGATGTATTTCACGTTCACCAATCTTTTCGCAATCTGGTAAGAAATCGCATTCCCGATGTAGCAAACCACTTCCGGAATTTCAAACAACCCGGTTTCCAGAGTCGCCGTTCCGGAAGTTACCACAGCGGCTTCCGACTGCTGCAATAAAGGATAAGTCTGACCGTAAACTACGTCAACTTGTTTGTCGCCGATCAATTCCTTGTAAATAGCAATATCCATATTGGGTGCTCCGGCAATCACGAACTGATATTGCGGAAAAAGATCAACCAACGGAAGCATTACCGGCAACTTGGTACGCAATTCCTGCTTTCTCGAGCCCGGAAGCATCGCAATGATGGGTTTGCCCGTCGGAGTGATTTTCAGTTCCTGTTTCGGAAGTTCCTGGTATTGTTCAATTTCATCCAACAGCGGATGTCCCACGTATTCTACTTCGTAATTGTATTTCTTGTAAAAATCCGCTTCAAACGGAAGAATGCAAAACAACCGGAAGACATCTCTTTTGATCTTGTGCACACGGTTTTCCTTCCAGGCCCAAACGGTCGGAGAAATGTAATAATAGACTTTGATGTTGTTTTTCTTCGCCCATTCTGCGATTCGCATGTTGAAGCCCGGATAATCGATCAGCAACAAAGCATCCGGTTGGAATTTGAGAATGTCTTCTTTACAGAACCGGATATTTTTAAAGATAGTTCGAATATTCATCAACACCTCCACAAAGCCCATAAAAGCCAGGTCGCGAATGTGTTTGGCCATCGTTCCTCCGACAGCCTGCATTTTATCTCCTCCCCAGAAACGGATATCCAGATCGGGCTGTTCTGCATACAACTCCTTCATCACGTTTGCTCCATGCAAATCCCCCGACGCTTCTCCCGAAATGATATACAGTTTCTTACTCATCAGCGAATCAGGTTGACGTAAATAATAAACGGAAGGAACAAGGCTGATCCGACAATAATTCCACGCGCCAGGTCATAGCGTTCTCTATTCAGGAACACATAGAACCAAACCAGATTCGGGATGATGGAAAGCGACAGGAATTTGCTCATCACATTCAAATCCATAAAAAAGCGGTCCCAAAACAAGGAAAACGGGTAATGCTGTGCCCAGGAAATAATCAATATCGTTAGTGGAACACAAATAAACGGAGAAAGCATGCCGATAATCATTCCGGCAGTTGTCCGTGTATTCCAGTTAAATCTTCTTTTCATACCAAAATCTTTTTTAAATCAGCAATGGTTTTATGAGCTGTCAGATCAAATTGAGTCGGTACGATAGTCGCATAACCCTGATCTAAAAAATGTAAGTCTGTATCTGTTGCATCTTCGCGCGAATCAAATGTTCCGGTCAACCAATAGTAAGGCCTTCCGAACTGGTCCATGCGTTTATCGAACCGGTCTTCCCAAAACGCGTAAGCCTGTCTGCAAACTTCAATTCCTTTCAGTGCCTCAAGCGGTCCTTTCGGAATGTTGACGTTCAGGCAAACTCCTTGCGGCAAGCCGTGTTCCAATATCTGCGGAATAACTTGGTTCGCAACATGCATGGCAGCCGAGAAATCAGCATCCGGATCAAAATCACCGTAAGAAAAACCGATGCTCGGAACGTGCTCCATGGCACCTTCCACCGCTGCAGACATGGTCCCGGAATACAACACGTTCGTGGAAGAATTCAATCCGTGGTTTACTCCCGACAGGATCAGGTCAGGTTTGCGGTGCAGGACTTCATAAACTCCCAGTTTCACGCAATCTACCGGTGTGCCGCTGCACGAATAGGCTTCAATTCCTTCAAAAATATCTGAACGGTACAATCTCAGAGGATGTGAAATAGTGATGGCGTGGCCCATTCCCGATTGCGGTTTGTCAGGTGCTATGACCACCACATCTCCAAACTCCTGTGCAACAGCAACTAAGGAAGCAATTCCTTTTGCGTGAAGGCTGTCGTCGTTGGTTACGAAAATGAGCGGGCGATTCGAATTTTTCATTGAAAACAAAGATACATTTTTAGTTCCTGACTCGTTGAGGAGAGAATGTGAAAGTTTTGAAAAGTAACATTCAATTCAAAATGATGAATTCAAAATTCAAAAAATGGGAAACAGGATTTAATTATCAATATTTTGCATTTTGCATTTTGCATTTTGCATTTTGCATTTTGCATTTTGCATTTTTAATTAATTACAAAGCTCACAATCTTTTTTCCGCGGCTTCCAACCACAATGCGATTTCCCCAGGCAACCGGTGAAGATTCCCAAACACAATCCGTTTTGCGCTTCACAATGATTTCTCCGTTTAGTCCGTCAATGAGGTAAATGGTTCCGTAGACATCGGTGAAGAAAATGTAGCAATTTCCAGCTTTGTCGTAAAGATCGATCGGAGAAGCCCAGCTGTAATAGTCCATCGGGATGGAAAATTTTTCTTTTCCTGTGACCTTGTCGATAGCGACGAATTCACCGGCCAATGTTCCGTTTATCCTCGAAAAAATTCCATAAACCAGCTTATTTGCTTTTTTCTTTCCGGGTAAAACGGAAGCCAAAACACCCCCGGAATTCACCCGCCCGTTCAGTTTGGTATTGGTGGATTTCCGGGATACATCCCAGATTTCTTTCCCGGTAAGCCCGTCAATCTTGCGAATATGAGCTGTTCCGGTTTCACCTTGTTTGTCAACTTCGTTCCCGGTATACAAATACGGATGATTCTCTTCCTGCAAATCAATCACCATCGATGCATCCGTGTCGTCGTAATTATCCAGGTACCAAACCGGTTTCATGGTCATCAGGTTCATACAGAATACATTTCCGCCGTTATCTCCGAACCAGCCCAGGTTATTCCAGGCACCAAAACTCGACTCGATTCCGAGATCCGGGTGTTTTGAAATCCGGTAATTGAAAATAAAAGGTTCCGGGATTGCTTTCCCGCTTGCAATTTTTGTTTTATAGATCTGTCCGTTTTCAGCCGGGTGAAACCAATATCCTGTTTCGGCATCAACCAGGGAATTGCTGTCAAATGCTCCCCAGGCTCTTCTGGCTTTCGGATCCAGGCCATTGCGAAAGAAAATCTCTTCGCCGGTAAACAGATTGAAGATGTACGAACCGAACCGATCCCCGTTTTTGATACCTTGACCAACATACAACAGGCCATTCATTCTCGGATCCACCGAAACCGTTCCCTTGATCGGGTTTCCAATGGTTACATGCGGGCGTGTCGCCTTCCCGGTTTTCCAGTCAATGAAGTAAATATCTCCGCACAAACTCCCCACGATGACTTCCCTGAAATTGGCCTGATTTACATAGGTTTCTTCTATTCCGTGAAGCCTTTTCGCGATTTTCTTTGGCCATTTGATTACCAATGGTTGGCCCGTCCAGCCCGAACCGCCACCCCAGGAACCATATTCGGTCGTTCTGCCGTCATAACCGGTAATAAATTCCCAATCCAGTCGAATGTCTTTCGGTTTTCCTTTTAGAATGCCTCGCGTGGGCGCATTGCGCTGTGCATTTCCGCGAAAACAAAAAATTCCGTTTTCGGAATTGTAATCGTCAGTAAACAGGATTTCTTCTTCCGGATCGTGGCCTTCCGGGTTGTAAGTCCGTTGATCAAACATCGAAACATCCGATTCTTCCGGGTACTGAACCTTCCAGATTGCTCCGCCATCCAGGATGTTTTCCACGAATTGCGGCAATATGCGCATTTCCGGTTTTACATAATGAAGTGTTATCCCAGTTCCCAGGTAACCGACCAAAAAGACAATCCCGTAGGCAACGAATAATTTAAAGGCTCTGACCACCTCACAAATTTCGGGGAAATCGGGAACTGCAAATGTAGGAAATTGGAATAGTTATAAAGTTTCGGCTGTTAATTCGCAACAGAATCACGGATCATTGGAAAGTAAAAAAGCCATCCCACTCCGAAGAGAGGGACGGCTTTTCAAACAGGTTATTAGCTATAATTTAAAATCAGTGCTTTACAACACTTACTTTACGGGTAGTTGTTTCACCGTCCACAGTGATCTCCACCAAAATCATTTCATTTGAAACCATTGGCGAAATCGGCATTTTAAGCCTTTGTGGTCCCGCCTGGGCATCAATCGATTGATTAAGGAACACTTTACCATCTATTGTTTTGAAGGTAATGTTTACGGTTCCTGCATCTTTCGTTGTGAAATCGATATTGAGCTCCGTACTGGCCGGATTTGGGTAAAGCTTTAACGACTCTTCCATTGTTGGACCTGGCTGATAAATCGTTTGTGGATTTGGAATTGTATTACAATTGCTTACCACAATATCCTTACAAACCATTTTTTCACACTTCTGTCCGTTCGGCTTCGTAACAACAATCAGTACACAAACATGGTAAGTACCGTTTCCTGCAGCTGTATAGTTAATCACAGGACCTGAACCTGCATATGAACCATTAACTGTCCAACTATAGCTTGGTGGAATCGATGAATTTAGCATACATTGCGGAATCTGAGGTTGTCCCACGAGGTGGATATTACAGTTGTCAACCTGGAAATTAATTGTTCCGTTCAAGAGACTGCAAGGGCATCCACAACCAACTACATCAATCGTTTTGCATGATTCGGTCTGGCATACTTGTCCATTGGTGAGAACTGTAGTAAGTACCATACAAACTGTGTGACTACCATTTCCTGATGCTGGCATAGAGAATGGCGTTCCGGAACCAACGTATAAACCATCCACATACCAATCAATCGAGTAGCTTTGTATACATGGAGTCTGGTTAAAATATGCGTTGAAGTAACCGGTACACTGAACAATCTGCCAATTAAATCCTGCTACTATGTCACTGCAATTACATTGATCACAATCAGTTATTACAATGTCTTTGCACACTTCTTTGTGACACAGCGTTCCATCAGGTAAAGTTACCGTAACAAACAGACAGATGGTGTAAGTTCCATTAGCCGGAGCAGTCCAAACAAAGTTTTGTCCGCTTCCTACAGGTGAACCATTTACATACCATTCGTATTGGTAATTGGACATACAATTAGGACCAAAAGCCTTTCCAAATAGTTCCACATCGCACTTGTTTACCTGGTATCCGAAATCGGACTGTAATTGTTGACAGTTGCATTGGTCACAATCTTTCACTTCAACCAGTTGACATACTTCTTTGAAACATTTTTGTCCATTTGGCATAATTGTAGTAACCGTCAGGCAAACATTGTAGAAACCATTTGCCGGGAAAGTATAATCAAATACAGGACCCGAACCAACATACACACCATTTACCGACCAATTCCATCCGGTAATCTGCATACAAGCAGGAAGTCCTACAAGACCGGTGAAATGTCCCGTGCAATTTTCTATGTAATGATCAAAACCTATCTGAAGCTGATCACAATTACAAGGGTCACAGTCTTTCACCTTAACGATTTTACAGTATTCCTTCGTACAAGAACTTCCATCCGGCATAATGGTAGTTACCTGCAGACAAATATTATAAGGTCCGTTAGCAGGGAACGTATAACTCAGACTTGGTCCTGTTCCTGAAGGAAGTCCATTGACAGTCCATTGGTAAGTAAACTCTTTCATACAAGGTGGTGCCGAAACTACGGCATCGAAATAACCTTCACAGTTCACGATGTTGAAATTGAATGACGGTACCAGTTGATTACAATTACATTCGTCACAGTCTTTTACTTCAACCAGCTGGCATATTTCTTTGTAACATACTGTTCCATCATTTAAATTAGCCGTAATGAATAAACAGACATTATAGAATCCATTCGAAGTAAAAGTGTGACTAAAGTTTTGTCCGCTTCCTGCAGGTAAACCGTCTACATACCATTCATAATTGATGTCTTTAATACAACATGGTAACGAAGGATCTGCTACGAATTGGGCAATGCACTTATCGACCGTATAAGTAAAATGAGGTATGACCAGATTACAGCTACAAGGGTTGCAATCAATATTTACGGTGCGACAGGATTCTTTCGTACACTTGGTTCCATCAGCTAAGGTTACAGTAACTACCATGCAGACAGTATGCGGACCGTTGGTTAAGAATGCATAATTGAATGTCGGTCCGAATCCAGCTGAAACTCCATCAATAATCCATTCAATCTGAGTCGTAGTGTTAACACAGTTAGGGTTAACCATACTCGTGAATGTAGTAATACAATCAGTAGATGTTGAGTAAGTAAATTCAGGATGAATGTTTTCGCATGTGCAAGGGTTATCGTTACAATCTACGTCGATTGAACCTGAAAGAATGAAAGCTCCGACATTATCGATAAAATTGACAACACATTCGATCGTCCAAACTCCTGCGGCCGGTGATGAAACCGTATAACCAATCGGTGGACTTACCGTGTAAGGCGCTGACGGGGGAACAGTAAGCGGAATTCCAGGTCCGCCACCCGGTGGAATCAGTTGGATTGAAACCAAAACGTCATCCCAGGCGATACCAAAATTTGTGGTAAAACTAGTGGTTCCCGGTACAATGTTAAAGGTGCGTGAGAACGTGTAGTTTCCCGCTGCATTGTTAAAAATAGTACCTGAACCATTGATCCAGCAAGCATTTGTTCCTGATACAGGTGTTACCTGCCAATAAGGAAGGTAGCTTTGTACACGTTTTGCTACCGGACCAACCGGGCCTGAACTAATTGTCCAGAAAGGATCGGTCGCACCGATCGCAATGGCATTTCCCGCAGCATCAATTCCAGTACTGACATTGATATCAGGACAAGGTCCTCCAGCACCGGTTTGAGCTAGTAAGTTGTTTCCTGCACAATAAAGCAGCACGAAACAGACTAATTTTAGAAATTGTTTCATAAGATGTATAAGTAAATAGTGTGTAATTAAACTGTTAGTAGTTATTTTTTTAACATCGAAATGTTTAAGACGAGTCTAAGCGGATTTTTTCCATGGCGTGAATAGTTGTTTGTGAAAGAGCTAATATACAGCATGTTATAACCACTTCTTTTCACTACTTCAAAGTTTAACATTTAAGAAAGCGTTATGCCTGGCATGTTTTTCATCTAATCAATAGATTTCACGCCACAAAATGAAGACTACCCATCTATAATCTCTTTATTTTAATTGTGTATTAAATAACATGTTTGGTTATTTTGGCAAATTTATTACACAAATACTCCCATCTAAATCACCTAAAATATTGTGTCTCAACTTTAACTCTGTTTGAATAACCATTCCAACACCAAGGGGAAATTATTCGAAGAACAACCTGAAAATTGCCGAATTTGCCTTAAACTTGTACTTCAAATTCTCGAAAAATATGCTTACTCCGGAATCAGATAAAAAATTATTCCTCTTAGATGCTTTTGCCTTGATTTACCGGGCTTATTTTGCTTTTGCGAAAAATCCGAGGGTCAACTCCAAAGGACAAAACACTTCTGCCGCATTTGGTTTTACCAATGTGCTGATCGATATTCTCAACAAAGAGAAGCCCTCACACATAGCGGTTGTTTTTGATCCGCCCGGAGGAGCTACCAACCGGAATGTGGACTTTGCTGACTACAAAGCGCACCGGGAAGAAATGCCCGAAGACATCCGAAGTATGATCGAACCGATCAAACGCATTATCGAAGCATTTCGCATTCCGATGTACGTGGTAGAAGGCTATGAGGCGGATGACCTGATCGGAACATTGGCTAAAAAAGCGGAAAAAGAAGGATTCCTGACATACATGATGACACCCGACAAGGATTTCGGACAGTTGGTGAGCGAAAATATTTTCATTTACAAACCGGGGCGCGGAGGAGATCCTGCAACCGTTATGGGAGTGAAAGAAGTGTGTGAAAAGTTTGAAGTGAATGACCCGCTACAGGTGATCGACATCCTGGGACTATGGGGTGATACTGCCGATAATATTCCGGGAATACCGGGAGTAGGTGAAAAAACAGCCAAGAAACTCATTGCCGATTACGGTTCCATGGAAGGGGTGTTTGAAAATATAGAATCCCTGAAAGGAAAAATGAAGGAAAACGTTATCAATTTCATGGAACAGGGAAGGATTTCCAAATTGCTTGCTACAATCATCCTGGATTCACCGGTAGAATTCAATCCGGAAGAGTTGAAGTACCAGGAACCTGACAAAGACCTGGTCCTCGATATTTTTACAGACCTGGAATTCCGCAACCTCGCAAAACGGGTTACGGGAGAAGAAATCGTAGTTACTTCAGCCGGAGTAGATGAAAACGGCCAGCTGGACCTTTTCGGAACTCAGAGTTTGGTGGAAGTGCAGCAAGCTCAGCCGACAAGTGGCGTAAAAACGATTGCTACGGAAAAACCATCCTACCATTTAGTGACTTTGCCGGAAGAACGTAAAGCTTTACTAACTAAATTACTGAACGAAACATCCGTTTGTTTTGATACGGAAACAACAGATGTCAATGCATTGCATGCGGATCTGGTAGGTATGTCCTTTTCGTTCAAAGCACGTGAAGGCTACTATGTGGCAGTTCCTAAAGACAAAGCCGAAGCACAGGCTATTGTGGACGAATTCAAACCGTTTTTTGAAAGTGAAACAATTGAAAAGATCGCTCACAACATGAAATACGACATGCAGGTCCTGCACCGTTACGGAGTTGAATTTGCCGGACCTTTGTTCGACACCATGATCGCACATTATTTAATTCAGCCGGAGTCGAAACAGGGAATGGACTTTCTGGCGGAATACTACCTGAACTACACGCCTATCAGCATCGAAACTTTGATCGGGAAGAAAGGAAAAGGCCAGGGAAATATGGGTGATCTTCCACCGGAGGCCATTTGTGATTATGCCTGCGAAGATGCCGATATTACCTTCCAACTGAAACAATTGTTCGGGCCGCAGATCGAAAAAGAGCATTTACACAAACTGTTCTACGAAATGGAAATGCCGCTGGTATCCGTTCTTGCGAAAATGGAAGAAGAAGGAGTTGCCATCGACATTCCGCACCTGGAAGCATATTCCCAGCAATTGGCAAACGAAACCGCTGCTTTGGAAATCCGCATCAAGGAATTGGCAGGGATGGATTTCAACGTGGATTCTCCGAAACAATTGGGAGATGTACTATTCGAACACTTGAAAATCTCTGCAAAAGCCAAAAAGACCAAAACCGGTCAATACGCAACATCCGAAGATATTTTGCAACAGCATAAAAACGATCACGAGATCATTCCGTGTATCCTGGATTACCGTCAAATGAAGAAGCTGAAATCGACGTATGTGGACCCGCTTCCGACTATGAAAGATCCGGTTGACGGAAGAGTTCACACCAGCTATATGCAAACGGTAACCGCAACGGGCCGTTTGAGTTCCAATAATCCGAACTTGCAGAACATCCCGATTCGCAGCGAACGCGGAAAGGAAATCCGCAAGGCGTTTATTGCCCGTTCGGAAGATTATCAATTGATGTCGGCGGATTATTCCCAGATTGAATTGCGGATCATTGCTGCTTTGGCAAACGATGATAACATGATCCGGGCTTTCAGGGACAAGGTGGATATTCACCGGGCAACAGCAGCAAAAGTATTCCATGTAGAACTGGACGAAGTAACGAAAGACCAGCGCAGTGCTGCAAAAGCGGTGAACTTCGGAATCATTTACGGACAGTCGGCATTCGGTCTTTCCCAAAACCTGGGAATCAGCAGAACGGAAGCAAAACAAATCATCGATTCCTATTTTGCGCAGTATTCGACCATCAAAACCTATATGGACAAAGCGGTAAAAGACGCACGTGAAAACGGGTATGTGGAAACCATTATGCAACGCCGCCGGTATTTACCGGATATCAATTCGGCCAATGCAGTTGTAAGAGGTTTTGCAGAGCGAAATGCGGTCAATGCACCGATCCAGGGTTCTGCGGCAGATATCGTGAAATTGGCCATGGTTGCCGTAGACAGGGCGATGGTGAAAGCAAATGTAAAATCCAAAATGATCCTGCAGGTACATGATGAATTGGTTTTCGACGTGCACAAAGACGAGCAGGAAATCATGAAAGCATTGGTAAAGGAAGCCATGGAAACGGCTGTTTCATTGGCTGTTCCGATGGAGGTTGAAATGGAACTGGCTCATAACTGGCTGGATGCACACTAATGAATTATCAATCATCAGCGAATAATTATTAAGGATTTGTCAAACGAACTAAAACATTTGCAGGACGTGTGGGACAGTACCCAAAAGCGTGCTGTTGAAAATACGCATTTTCCCTTGCCGAAATTTGAGGATATTACTTCCAAAATAATCAGTCTGGGACCATTCTACTACTACATCATTGATTTCTTCGACATGTCGGTATCGCACGTCAGCGAACAGATCCGGGAAATTCACGGATTAAACCCCGATGAAACGACTTTCCAGGACATCCTGGGCACCATTCATCCGGAAGATGTTCCTTATGTTCAGAATACGGAACGCGCTATTGCGGAGTTTTACTATTCCAGACTTCGCCCGGAACAATTACTGAAGTATAAGATGAACTATTCTTTTCGCAGTAAAATGGCCGACGGGAATTATGCGCTTTTAAATCACCAGGCTATCCTGCTGACACTCGACACCAATGGCGGATTCGGGAAATCCCTGAATATTCATACGCGAATCGATCACATCACTGCGGTCAATAATCTTAAGTTTTCCCTGATCGGGCTGGATAACGAACCTTCTTTCATGAACATGAGCCTGAAGGAAAACATGCCGCTGGAACTGAGTAAACGCGAAATTGAAATCGTGAAATTGCTCGGAGAAGGAATGGACAGCTCCCAGATCGGGGAAAAATTATTCATCAGTCCGAAAACAGTCAAAAAGCACCGGAGCAACATCCTGAACAAACTGAATGTCAAAAATACAAGTCAGGCAGTAAAAGAGGCAATGGTTGCAGGTTTAATCTAAAGAACCGATAACGTATTCAAACAAAAAGGCGCTCCCGAAATGAGAGCGCCTTTGTTTTTTAGTTTTTCTTTTAGAATTTCTCCACGCGAATGGTTTCAGTTCCGTTCGGTGTTAAGACTTTCATCAGGTACAATCCCTGTTTCAGGCTGCTGATATCCAGATCTGCTTCTGTTTTGTTTTCAAGTGATCTTGAATAAACCAGTTTCCCGCTCAAATCAACCAACTCGATGTGCTGAATACCTGAGTTATTGTTCTTAACCGTCAGTTTTCCGTTACTTGGGTTCGGATAAACCTGCACGTGAACTCCTGCCTTGTTTTCGGCCAATCCCAGTGTACACTCGAAAGGTAAATTGAATGCCTCCACCTGGTCGTTACGATCACCCGGATCTCCCTGGTCTGCCGAATAACCTACTCCTCTTCTGGCAAATACTTTCCAGATCAAACATTTGTTTGCTCCGCCATAAAGCACCTGGTCTGCCGCAAGGATTCCATCGCGTCCGTCTACAAATCCAGGTCCGCAGTTGGTCATTTTCAATCCTTCGATCACTAAACTCATAGCTTTATTGTTTCCTCCCGTACCTGTTTTTATATTCGGGTCAAACCCGTATTCATCGATCAAAGCCCAGTTCAGATCCCACAGGATCGTTGCCCAAACGAAACCGATTCCGTGTGGCTCTGTCAAAGTATTGCTATTCGTATTTCCGTAAGTATAATCATTGATCGCAAAGTCCGTGGAATAAGGCGCCGGGCGAATTCCGGTTCCGTTATTCGGTTCATTGATCACGTAAGTTCCTACTCCTCTTCCGTCAGCAGCTGCATCGGAAGCGGTTTGTGTAATCATCAGTCCGAACCAGTCAGACCAGCCCTCACCCATTTGCTCGGCATTCCACAAACAGTCCGCATTATCTGCTCCACCAACCAAACGCGTAGAAATTCCGTGACCGTATTCGTGTGCAATGATCATGTTGTCGAAATCAGAATCCGTTGCGGTCAGATCTCCCGGATTTACGATCGTTCCGTTTAATGTGCTCCCAGAATTGATCTGGTTTACGAATGCATCTCCGTTCGGTTTTGAAACCATGATAGCCGGTATTGTTTCTGCACCGGTACCACCACCCATTGCCTGAGTGCTGGTTCCTACATTATTCATAATAATGACAGCCAGAGCACCGAAGTTTTGGCAAGCCAATACTTTATCGGCAAACGGACAATTTCCTCGTCGCACCAAAGCAATTTTTCCGGCCAGGGCCGCACCATTTGTAATGACTCCGCAGGCATCTGTCTGATCAGTTCCGTCATCCAAAACCAAAACGATGTCTTCCGTAATCGGAGTCGTCGGTACGGGAGGGCCAAACCCGGCTGTAGAACAGGAATAAGGTCCTGCAACAATTGCCGGTGAATTGATTGTCAATAAATCCGGAACGTTACTATCCGTCCACAAGTACATCTGCATGCGCGGATTTCCTCCATCGGGCGGTGTTCCGAAATTCGCATTGTTTGTTCCGCTTCCATCCTGCGCATCGGCCATAACCTGGTCCTGCCCCAAACCGGAACCGCTGTAATTCATTTCCTGGAAATTCCCGCTTTCTTCGTCAAAACCATAATGTGCCCAGATGTCGTGCATCATATTGTTCATGTAGAACAGGTTCGTAATAACAGCATCCAGGTTTCCCTGAACACCTACGGCAGAATCATACGGAAATACAAAATCCAATGCACTTCCTCCATCCGGTGAGTAACCCGGAACATCATCATCGTCAATATCATCGGAAGCATACACGTTATTTCCGCGTGTAATGGTGTATTCGTCGCCAGCAATTCCATCCGTATCGTGCCATCCGAAAGGAGAATAAACTCCGTCCGAAGGATTTGTAACGAGCACGCGATCTCCGTGTGCCGGACTGATATTCGGTAATGCGTAAACCTGGTACTGATCTGCTCCCGGAGGAGGAGGCGGAACCATCATGGATTGAGCAGCACGATGATTTTCGCCGGAACAATGCTCCACTGAGCAATGAGCGATCCAGTCATTTTGAAAGATCACCTCGCCGGTTTCGGCATTCAACCTCATCGACCACCAATGCTCCGAATTCACCGGATAAATACTCAGATCCCAGATGTACAGCAATTGTCCGTTGTGGCTTCCAAGGAACAATTTCACAGGAATATCTTCTTTCGAAACTCCGGCTTTGGAGAAAAGAAAACCGCTTCCGGTAGTTTGAAGCTGTTTCAAATCTGCAGCTGCCAAATTCAACTGTTTCAGGGAGGCATTCACTGCATCGGCAGCACTTAAAACCGGATGATTCACCGGTTCCGAAACGGAAACGAAGTTTGTCGTCACATGAATGACTTCATTGTTGCGAACAGTAATGATTCCGAATCCGTCAATAACCGGTAAGCCGTTTTTCGTTTGACGTACTTTGATGTGCTTTGTATTCGAAGCCTTCGAGGAAGCGCTTGAAACAATTTCCAGGTTCGAGAAGTCTGCAGCTTTCAGGTTCCAGCTAGTTGCATGTTCCTGCAAATAACGCTGAATAGAGGTCATTTCACTTTGTCCGAGACAAACATGCAGGATTGCCAGGAACAAAAAAGAGGAGAGTAGCTTTTTCATTGTCAGTTTTTTAAGTTGTCCAATGTACGAAAAAGATAACACAAATGCTCCACTAATAATTTAACTGCTGTTCCTGTTGATTTATCCAGTAAGGAACATCACCATATCGTGTTTTCGGACAAAAAAACATCCCCTGCAATCTTGCTGCAAGGGATGCGTATTTATTTTGAAATTTTTATTGCTTCATCATTTTCTTAGTCGCAACAACTTGTCCGTCTGCAACCAACGTGTAAGTGTAAACACCTGTGCTTAGATCCGAGCCAAATACAGTGATACTTCCAAGACCTCTTTCAGTGATCTCAACGGAATTCATAAAGCGGCCGTTTCCATCGTAGAAATGGATCTGCGCTTTCTTTACGGTTTCCGGAACGGAGAAATGGATGGTTGTTTGCTCTGCAAACGGGTTAGGTACGTTTTGATCGAGCACGATCGCATGGCGGTTGCTCAGGGTTACGTTCAGGTTTTTGCGCACTTCTTCCTGTGCAGACGGCGTGTTTGCCTGGATCGCGCTTTGATTTAACTGGCATAGTAGAGGAAGAATTCCGGAAAGGCAGTTTTCCAATTGTGTGAGGCGGTTATTCAGGTCGTTAATAGTCGTCTGCTGGGAATTTACCAATTCCTGCAAGCTGTCCTGGTTGTTTTCCAATGAATTGATCTGTGCTTTTTGATTTTGGTAACCCGATACCAGGATCGGCATTAACCCACCGGAACTGATGTGTTTGATTCCGTCTTCCCCGCTTTTAACCAAATCAGGAAGTACCGTTTCAAATTCCTGGGCAATGAACCCGTATTGTGTTCCCAGCATAAAGGTATCCTGAACGGTGTTCCATTCAAAAGTTCTTGGACGCAAGAGGTTCAGTAAGCTGTCTGCATTAAGCGTTAAATCCTGGATATTGTGTTTCAGGGTCGAATCCGAAGTTACACTGGTTCCGTTTTGAAGAATGGTTCCCCAAACATCCAATGAGGCGGCTGCATAGTATTTTTTGATAGCTACTTTATTGGAATTATCAATATTGATCGCCGGGATGTCCTGGTTGGCGGTTGCCAGTGAAGTATGAGCCGTGTAAAGATCACCGCCGCCATTCACATAACTTTGGATGTTGGCAGCACTTCCGGTATAACTGTTCCCGATTGAAACCACGTATTCCGGGCCATATACGTAATTCCCGAAGGAATGGGCTCTGAATCCTTTGGAAATGTTATCGCTTCCATAAGCATAGGATTCCTGGCCGGTAACTTTATTTTCCTTCCCGAAAACATAGTTGGTGTAACCCTGATTCTCATTATAAGCACCAATGGTATAGCCGTCTTGTGCACCGGTTGCAGTGTTTGATTTGTTGTGCGCTCCAAGTACGAAGTCTCCTTGTCCGGCGGTGGCGCTTGCGTTGTTCCCGATCTCGTTGTAATCTCCGAATACATTCGTTCCCTGGTTATATACCGTATTGGAATTTCCCCAAATGCCGTGTCCCCAACCCTGACCGGAAACTGCAGGATTATAATTGATGGTATTTGCCATTCCGAGGATAATATTCTGGTGCGCGCCCGTCAACGGTGAGCTTCCGTTATTCCAGTCTCCCACGATGAAGTTCCCGTAGACATTGCTGAAATTCATGTCAAACGTATTGCAGGTAACCGTGGTGTTGTGATACAATGGCCCACCCAACTCAACGGTAGAAGGATTCAATAAATTCAACCCGTTTTGAGCAGCAATAATTCCTCCGGCCGGTCCCGCGGGGCCTGTTGCACCGGTAGCTCCTGTTGGACCGGTTGGACCTGCAGGCCCTGTTGCTCCGGTTGGTCCTGCCGGACCCGCCGGGCCGGTAACTGTTCCCCAGGTTCCGTCTCCCAGCAATGCAACGGTATTGTTGTTTGGAAATTCCAATCTGGATAATTCCACATCATCCACATTGGTTCCGTTTTGAAATCCGAGAATAATCGATTGGCCTCCCTGAACCGGAACGTTGCGGAAACGCGCATTTCCATTTACGTCGAGAACTTCGGTAGGCATTATAGGCGCACTTAACCCGATTCCAACTCTTCCTGTACCGGAAAAAATTAAGCTTCTCCCTCCCAGTCTCACCTGACGATTAGCTGTCAGTGGTGTATTTGTGGTCGGTAGCATATAAAGATCTCCTAATTGATAGGCTGCCGAAAGGGCAGAGTTCCAGGAAACCCCATTATTAGCAGAGGGAGCCGGAACAGGTGGGATCGTTATACTGTGAAATGCTCCATCACCTCCCAGAAAAGTAGTTGGATTTCCATTAAAATCCAGTCTGCGTACGTTTACATCCGAAGCACCGGTAGCATTTACACCAACCAAAATGGAATTTGGAGTTGCAGCCTGTACATTACGAATTCTCGCATCACCGAACACATCAACGGTAGCAGTAGGGTCAGCATTTGCATTGATTCCTACCCTCCCGCCTTGAGGCAGGATTTGCAGGTTCCGGTTGGTATTGGTTTGGAAATCGGTATACACGCCGTTTGTGCGGGAAAGCCGGAATTGCCAGTCATCCTGTACTACTTCGAGTCTGCGATTTGCCGAAGTATTTGCCAGTTCCGCCTGATCTCCGATGCGCCAGAACCGGTTGCTGCCAACAAAAGCATGCACAGTCGCATTGGTCGCGAACTTGTAGTATTGAACAGTCGGGCTGATCAGGTCAAACCAAAATCCCTGACCTGCTTTGGCCAAAAATTCAAAGCGGTTATTCTGCCCGGAAACCTGCCCGCTTCCACCCCAAACAATGTGGGTTTCATTTCCGCCCGGCGAACTGGAAGTAAACAAATCCAGATTTCCAGGGCCGCTGAGCGGATCCAGGATGCGCAAGCCGTCACCGGAATTGCCGACGAGGGAGGTTAGGGCGTTATTGTGGGTAAAACGGGCAATGTTTATATCATTAGTCATCACCCATATATCGGATGCCCAACGGGTGCCGAAGATATTATTCGTGCCAAAAGCAGCATTGTTTCCAGCCCTAGACCAAAATTGATTATTATTTTGTCCAGAAGGTCCTATTCCTCCTGGACTATTACTAGTTTGTGCGTTAATATTTTGGGTGCCAAATAAAAAAACAGCTCCAAAAATAAATAGTGTTCTCTTTTTCATTGAATTGGTGTTACCTCACCAATTGGATAAAACCTGCTATGTTCGTATTATTAATTCTGTAAAAGTATATTCCATCCAAACATTCTTCACCTTTTTGAGTTTTCCCATCCCATGCGAAATTTTCCAAATCATTTTCATAAATTAAATTTCCCCAACGGTTTAGTATTGAAACTTTTTTTGAGGCATCTGAAAATGGAAGACTCCATAAATCATTGATTCCGTCATTATTAGGTGTAAATATATTAGGTATGTCTATGTTAACACTTGTTAGAACAACATTATCGATATAGAAATAGGTAACATATGGATTAACATATGTAGGGGAAATGTCATAACGACGTAAAGTGTCTGTTGATGTATCGTTCCGAAAATTACCAATAGTCACATATCGTTCGTGTCCACTCGCGATGAAAATTGTCTCAACATACTGCCAGTTTAAAGTGTCCCCAAAATGATTGGAATTGTAAAAAACACACTGTGGATTAACTGTTAAAGCAGCAGTGTTTGGACTGGAAATAGGAAAATCGGAGAAATAAGCTCCGATTTCATTTATCATTAAATCAGAATATTCTGCCAGTGACACTTCCATTGAAAGTTTATATATTTTGTTTTCCTCCAATTGAGAAATCAGTTGTCCTTGTATGTATTCCCACCACATAATCCCGGAGTAACCATCGTTTCCAGCACCACCGCCATAATTTGTAAAAGACCCTCCAAGATATCCATTCCCAGAATATGGATTTTGAATTCCTAAGGCATTGGCTGGTACAGATATTGTTGGATTCGTAGCGCATGTATTGAAATAATCGCTTGTACCATAAGTAGGAGCTTTCCATCCAATACACTTTTCTATTTCCTTTGGATTTTGAAATGGGGAACTTTCATATTGTGGACAACTAGAATACTCCTCAAAATCGCCATTATAAATCAGATTTGGCTGAGCCTGCGAGTGATTCAGAAGAACAAAAAGTAAAATAGTGATATAAAAAGCAGGTTTTATCAATTGATAAGTTTGTTAATAGTTGTTCCCGAAGTTCGGGAAATTTAGTAAAATAGTTCGCTTGATCTCACATCAAAGCGATAAGGAAACATTGCCATCTTTACAAAGATGTGTTTCATGCAAATAGGTTGGATTATGTTTTCATACGCTCAGTGATAGTTTAGTGAATAATAGTAGTACAACCTTCCGGGTAACGGTCCATTCTCAATGGATAAAATAAAGTGTCTGCATCCTGCAAACAACTAACAATCGTTAGATGACTTCATTGGTGAATAGTTGGAATTTTTACGCTATAACTTTAGTTTTAAGTTTTATAATCATATTGTTAATGAATTATTTGGCATTTGTTACAAGTTATCGAATCAGTTGGATATATCCGGATTCGATGTTTTCCTTAGTAGTTATTCGGTAGAAGTAAATGCCATCTGGACAATCCGCTCCATCCCACGAAAGCATATTACCTTCGACTTTATAAATTAAATTTCCCCAACGATTTATAATTTCCAATTGAGCTTTTGAGGCTAAAGAGAATTCCCATAAGTCATTAACGCCATCATTATTTGGCGTAATTATATTTGGATAATCTGTACATATTCCTTTCTCTCCATAATAACTAGCCCCATTAACAGACGATGTCAAATTGCAAACCTTGCTGCATTCTTTAGAAATAGCATTTGCTTTGTACAATGATAAACCACTAAATAAGAGTAATTCGGAAGCGTCATTAATCTTTGAAAGTCCAAACACGGAACCTATAGAAAGGTTATCTACAACTGTTACATTGACAATGGCATAAAAAGAACTCAATTCTATTTCTATCAGCTGATTCGAATCAGTTGTCATGAATAATTTATTGTTAAGGAATAGCAGATCTCCAGAACAATAATATCCCGTATTGCCTACAAATTGAATACTATTTGTATTCAAATTAAAACAATAAAGATCTGTCTCGTCATCCAGAAATAATAAACTATCATTTACTATTTCCAAGCCATCGCTAAATATTTGATCTCCATTTATGTTATAAATAGGAAAGGAACTTATTAATTGTTTTGAGTTAAAATCTATAACGTTTAGGTTTGCATCAACGGCATATATTTTATCGTTGACATAAGCTATATCGTTAAACATAGGAAGTTTTGCATAAAATTCCAAACAACAATTATCACTACAGATATAAATATCACCATTACTCATATTCACTAGTGATTTTGACTGAGCCAAAAGCATTTGTTCAGAAAAAATAGATATTAGAATTGTTAGAAATATTTTCACGTATCTTGAATAGTAGTACCGCATCGTTTGTGAATAATTGATTTAACACAAATGTAAAAAAGGTTACACTTTCGATAAGATGCAGCAAAAAGTAAATGGTTGGAAATTACCGAAATAAACTTCCGGTTAGTATTCGAGTTGCCAGCCACGCTGTTTCATGACGCGATGGAAGGTTACCAGGTCCTGGCCATTGGGAATTTGGAAGTAGCTGTTTTTAAAACGCACCCGGTGGCCTTCGATAATTTCTGTTTCGAGGTTGTAGGGGAAAAGGAATGCTCTTTCAGAGAACTGGTAAGCTTCCAGATCCTGCAGGAACCGGCGCAACAGGTTCACCGATTCGTTGTCGGATAATTCAAAATCCATTGCTCTGACGGACGTGAAAAAGTGCATTTCCCGTCTGGCGCGGGTCAACAAAACATTCAGGCGCTTGTGGCCGTTGGCCTGGTTCAGCGGACCGAAACGCATCTGGAAAGATCCTTCCGGGTTTCGCGCGTAGCCCAAACTGATGATCAGGCAATCAGCTTCGTCGCCCTGCACATTTTCCAGTGTTTTGAAGAAGAAGGTATTTTCTTCCTGTTTGGTGGTAATGAGTTCCTGAACTTTTGCCGAACAGGCTTTCCAGATCGTTTTCAATTGTTCTTCCGAAAAAGCCACGATTCCGATGATTTGCCGGTCCCAGTTCTGGTAAGTTTCGAGAAAGTCTGCAACGGCTTTTGCTTCGGGCATGTTTTTCCGCTCTTCGAAAATTCCGTTTTCCACGTAGTGGTGAAAAAGTACCTGTTTGCGCTGCGGAGAAGGATAAACAATCAATTCGTTCTTATAAAAATGCTGGTTGGAAAAGTGGATCAATTCCGGGTATTCCGAGCGGTAATGATGGCGCAACGGAACACGTTCAAAATAAAAAGAAGCCTGATGCAGCAAATCGTGGAAGCCGAAATTCTTCCCGAAATAGGAAGACGGCGCCATCTGTTGTTCGTCTCCGGCGACCAATGCTCTTTTGGAACGGAACAAGGAACCGAGCGCTCCCGGCAACGGAAGCTGACTGGCTTCATCGAAAAGTACGAGATCAAACAATCCTGTTTCCAGCGGAAAATGATCTGCCACCTGGTTCGGAGTTGCCAGCCAAACCGGGATGAGCAATTGCACCCACTCTTTCGCTTCGCTTGCGATCAGGTTCCGGATCGTAATGTGGTTCCGGCTTTTCCCGAATTCTTTCACCAACAGCGATTTGCCTTTTTTCAAACGGGCTTTGCGTTCCTTTTGTGCGGCAGATAGTTTTTGAGCCGGCGTTCGCAGCAATTCTTCGTATTCCGCAAATTGATTTTGGATTTGTACCCGCAGTGAAGCGGCAAAATCGAAGAACTCGGTGTTCTCGGTTTCTATCAGGGTCTCTAAGCGATCTTTCAGGGTTTCACCGGAAAATTTGACAATCTCCGGATTAACCGATTCGATTTTTCTCAGGGAACTGAACAGGATCATGGCCTGCAATTCTTCCCAGGTATTCATCTCATCCAACAGCGTGAAGAAAAAGCGCGGAAGTTGTTTCAGGTCTTCGTAAACACTGCTCAATTCCACAAATTCGGCTTGCTTTTGCTTTAAAAAGTCAAACAGAACCACCTCACCTTTCAATTCAAAATGACGGACCAGGTCGGTTCTCAATTGTTTGAGCTCTGAAGCGGACCCGATAATGGCTTGGCGTTTTTCGCTGGTCCAGCCGGCAATTTCACTTAATACGGAACCGCTTTCTTTTTCCAGGCTGGAAGCATACAACATGCCCATTTCCAGGGCGTGGCTGTTTGCGCCGAGGCCCAATTCACGAAAATAGGATTCCAGTTCCCGCCATTTTTGCATTTCTGCCAGGTAGTTTTTCCAGTTTTGCAATGCAATCTCAGGTAAAACAGACGGATCGTTCAGTAATTTCGCAATCGCTTTTCTGCGCTTTCGAAGCTGCAACCAGCTTGTGGCCTGTTCCCAGGATTCCAACTGGCTTTTCGAAGGTTCCTGTTTCCAGATCCGGTTTTCCGATTGGACCGAAACCAACCGGTCGCTCAGATCTTTCATCAATTGAACCTGCTTTTGGAATTTCTTCCACTCTTTGGGTTTCGAAAGAAGCTGGCTATATGCTTTGTATTGTTCGTTCTCAACCAATTGGCAACGTCCCAAAACAGCAATCGTATTTTCCAAATCACCGAATGAGACCAACCCGTCCAATTTCGACTGCAGCAAATCCAGTCTCGCCAGATTGTTCCGGATGAGCTGATCGCCGTTCCATTTTTCAAAAAATGCAGGTTTGAGCCCTTTTAGTTTGGAAAAGCCCAATTGTGCGTCCACTTTCCGGATCAACGGTTTGTATCTGAGCCACTCGTCGATAGTTGGAACAAGGCTGGAAAATTTCGCTTTTTGAACAGGGGTTTCATGAAGCAAATCCTGGAGTTCTTTGTAAGAAGCCCCGGCAAAATAATCCGCTGTATTCAGACGATCAAGCAGTAATTGCAGGTTGGCGTGAAGCTGTTCCGAAATCCTGAGATTCTGTGCAGATTGCATTTTTCCGCTTTCGAGTAAATTCCAGGTCGTCTTTAGTTGCCCCAGCAAATCCTTTGATTTGGTTTGACTGTGAACAACGAATGCGAAGGGGTCTAATTCCAGTTCGGAAAGCTTTTTGACCAGGACGTCCAGCGCCACTTTCTTCTCGGAGACAACCAAAGTCTTCAGCTTACTTTTTAGAGATTTACCGAGAATATTGATCAAAACCTGCGATTTTCCTGTTCCCGGAGGGCCTTGCAGCAAGGTGTTTTTCGTGTTTAACAGATCGAAAACCCGTTTTTGGTCTGCATCTGCCGGGTAAATCAAACCGGGAGATAATTCCAGGTTTTTGGCCGGTTCAAAATCATGTCCCAGCAATTGTTCCACCAACGCACTTTTCGTTTCCGACCGCTCGATGCCTTCCAACTCGCGCAGGAGGTGAAAACGGTGATAGTGAAAATTGCCTATGTGAATTTCAGAAGAATATTCTACTTCCAGGTTCAACTCCCGGAACTGATTCATGACCCATTCCAGTTTTTCCGGCAAGCTCAGATCTTCCGGTAGCTCATTCAGTGATTCCTTGTTCAGCTCGGAATAAAGAAACCGGATGTATGGATTTATTTCTGTTGATTCTTCCAGCAATTCCAGTTGAAGCGTGTTCGTAATCCGGACATACTCCCAGGTCAGCGGAACGATCAGCAAGGGAGATTTGATCAACCCGGTGCGGATATCCGAAGAAACGGTTCCAAGAACCAGGCATAGTGCATTCACATCAGATTCCAGCCGGAATTTATTCGCAGTTTGCCAGATTGTTTTCCACTTGTCTTCCAACGAAACCTGGAATTTAGCCGCGGGCAATTCCTCCAACTGAACCAGTGCATGAGCAGCTTCCGACAGGTTTACCAGCATGTCCGTTTTCGGCATGTCCGATAAGGCATGAATAAAGTCGCTGATATTTCCGCTTGAATAACTCATTGAATTGCTTAGCGAAAATAGTCAAAACTAGTAGGGGCGAAAAATTTTTCGCCCCTACTACATCGAAAAAAGAAATTAACTTTGTGATTCTGTAAAATTGAACTCATTTTCTATGAAAGAACAAGATATGAAATTCGGTACTAAAGCAATTCACGCAGGCGTACATCCCGACGAAACTACCGGAGCAATCATGACTCCCATTTTTCAAACTTCCACTTACGTCCAGGAATCTCCGGGAGTAAATAAAGGTTACGGATACGCCAGAGGGAAAAACCCGACGCGCGAAGCACTTCAGGCAAACATTGCAGCATTGGAAAACGGGAAACATTGTGTGTGTTTCAGCAGTGGTGTTGCAGCTACGGATGCCGTTTTGAAATTATTGAAGCCGGGCGACGAAGTCATTACAGGTGACGATTTATATGGAGGAACATACCGTTTGTTTACGAAAATCTATGAGAAATTCGGGATCAAATTTCACTTCATCGATTTGACCAACGCTGAAAATGTCAAGCAATACATCAATGCAAACACCAAATTGATCTGGGCGGAAACTCCAACGAATCCAACCATGCAGATCATCGATATCGAAGCGGTTGCAAACATTGCAAAAGCGAACAATATCATCCTGGTTGCCGACAATACATTCGCTTCTCCCTATTTACAAAATCCTTTGGATCTGGGAGCTACGATCGTGATGCATTCGGTTACCAAATACCTGGGTGGCCACTCGGATGTAGTAATGGGTGCTTTGATCACCAACGACACTGCGATCCACGAACAATTGTACTTTATCCTGAACAGTTCCGGGGCAAATCCGGGCCCGATGGATTCTTTTTTGGTACTCAGAGGAATCAAAACCCTGCACCTACGCATGCAGCGTCATTGCGAGAACGGAAAACAGATCGCTCATTTCCTGAAAGACCATCCGGCCATTGAAAAAGTGTACTGGCCAGGTTTCCCGGAACATCCGAACCACGAAATTGCTAAAAAACAAATGCGTGATTTCGGCGGAATGATCTCCATCGTTCTAAAAGATAAAAGCATTGAAAACACGTATCGTGTTGCTTCTTCCTTCCAGGTATTTTCACTGGCAGAATCTTTGGGAGGTGTGGAATCACTGATCAATCACCCGGCAACCATGACACACGCTTCTATTCCGAAGGAAGAGCGCGAAAAAGCAGGCGTTGTGGACAACTTATTGCGGTTGAGCGTTGGCGTTGAGCACGTAGACGACCTGATCGCAGATTTGAAACAGGCATTGGCATAACCAGTAGGGGTGAAAAATTTTTCGCCCCTACTTATATTTATGAACATGATCATCATCACAGGAACATCCCGCGGAATCGGGAAAGCAATCGCTGAAAACTATTTGGCAAAAGGCGAAAAAGTCATCGGCATCGGCCGGAACCATACCATTTCACATCCGCACTACTCGTCTCTTTCCTGCGATTTGAGCGATCCGGAGGCCGTCGACCGCATTTCTTTTCCGGATCTTTCCGATGAAACGGTGGTTTTCATTCACAATGCCGGCATCCTGGGAAAAGTGGATTATTTCGAGGAGCTGGAATCTGGGGAAATAGCCAAAGTGATGCAGGTAAACTTATTTGCAGGTGCAGCCATTTTACAGAAACTGCTGCGTCAAATTCCAGCGACTACTTCCTTCCGGGCAGTTTTCATCAGTTCGGGCGCAGGGAAAAACCCCATTGCATCCTGGGCATCTTACTGTGCTTCGAAAGCCGCAGTAGATCTGTTCTGTCAAACCATCCAACTCGAAGAGCAGCAATTGGGCCGGACGAATTTCCAGTGTCTTTCCGTTGCGCCGGGTGTTGTTGACACCGATATGCAGGCAGGTATTCGCAGCACGGATGAAAGTTCTTTTTCCGAAGTGGAGCGTTTTAAAGCATACAAAAATTCAAACCAGCTTTACACTCCGGAATTGGTTGCTAAAAAGCTCTTTAAGCTCGTACACGAAATGCCGTTGGGCCAGGTTATTTATTCCCTGCGCGATATAGATTTGTAAAGAAATCATGAAGAGATTGTTATTCACACACGCGTAAAGTTTTTCAAAATCAGGTCATTTATTAAACAAATGTCGTAACTTGTTGCACTCAAATTACGATACTTAGTAAAACTAGACTAGAACTTTAGCTAATGAAAAAACAACTTTCTACCGTTCTAACGTTGACCTTATGTCTCTCCCATTCGGTCTTTTCGCAAACCGGCGAGCGGAAATTAGACAACGGAAACATGCGCCAGGGCGAACATGTTGAATATTGCACCACGCATAAAAAAATGAATCAGCTTTTGTCTGATCCTCAGCGTGCAAAACAGTTCGCGAAGGAACAAGAAGAATTCGAACATGCACTTCTTGCCAAAAAAGGAGACAACGGCACCACGAAAGCAGTGGAATATACCATTCCCGTGGTTTTCCACGTACTACACAATGGAGGACCTGAGAATATTTCAAAGGAACAAATCATGTCTGCGTTGAGCATCCTGAACAGGGATTACGCCATGCTGAACCCGGATACGATTTCGGTACAGGCACCTTTTCAAAACATCCGCAGCAAAGCAGATATCAAATTTGTTCTGGCAACAAAAGCTCCTAATGGAGCCTGTTTTTCCGGAATTACCAGAACACAGAGCATTCAAACGTCCAACGGTGAAGATGGCACTGCGCAAGTGAATGCGATTGTAGCAGGAAATGATGTTTACAACGGTCAATGGCCGGGAAATAAATACTTAAACATCTTCATTTGCCAGGACATCGGTGGCGCCGCAGGTTACACCTTCAATCCGGGTGGCTGGTCGGCAACTTCCATGGGCAACGGAATCTGGGTTTTGAGCACTTACGTGGGCGATATGGGAACTTCTTCTCCATACACCAGCCGCACACTGACACATGAAGTAGGACACTGGTTAAATTTATCCCACGTTTGGGGAGGAACCAACAATCCGGGAGTTAGCTGCGGAAGTGACGGTGTTACAGACACACCTACCTGTATCGGTTCAACGGCTTGTTTCCTGAATTCAAACACCTGCGACGACGACAATGCTTACTGGGGCTTTGACCAGGTAGATAACGTAGAGAACTACATGGATTATTCCTACTGTTCCAAAATGTTTACTGCCGGACAGGTTGACCGCATGCGGACCTCCCTGACAGTAAATTCAACGGGACGTGCAAATGTAGTATCCGCAGCAAACCTGGCTACTGTTGGAGCAAATACGGCTCCTGTTCTTTGTTCTGCAAAATTCAGTGTACCCAGACAAGTGATCTGTGCCGGAGAATCCCTTCAATTCACAGATGAATCATTCAATGCCGTATCGGGATGGAACTGGTCATTTGAGGGAGGAAATCCTGCTACTTCAACTTCTCAAAACCCGGCAGTAACATATACTACTCCGGGAACTTATGCCGTTCAACTGGAAGCTACGGACGGATCTTCTTCCAACACCGCAACTATTTCGGGTTATATTACCGTATTGCCTGCTCCGACCGGAATTCCATATTACGAAAGCTTTGAAACATTCAACAACTTTGCAAGTCCGAACTGGTTTGTGGTAAACGGAGGTGGAAATCCATGGACCGTTGCTACCACAGTAGGAAGAACCGGAACACACTCTGCAAAACTGGAAAACTTTAACCAGGCGGCTTCTCAAATCGATGAACTGCAATCTCACTCCATTGATTTATCCGGAATTACTTCGGCAACCAATGCAACCCTTTCATTCAGATATGCATACCGCAGAAGAACAACTTCCAGCACAGACATTCTGAAATTATTCGCTACAAAAGATTGCGGGGAAATCTGGGATTTGCGCAGAACATTCACTGCAGCAACCATGTCGGGACCGAACCTGGAAACTTCTTCCTGGACACCAACTGCAACGGATTGGGTAACGGTTCACGTTACAAACATCACAACAGCTTACTGGACGGAAAATTTCCGGTTTAAGTTCCAGTTTACTGCCGGCGGAGGAAATAACATCTACATTGATGATATTAACATTTATGCGGGAGCACCGTCAGATGACATCGTGCTTGGAATAAATGACCACGGATCATTCCAGGATATCAATTTATATCCGAACCCAGCTGAAAATGAACTACAGATCAGTTTTAGTTCACAAACAGGAAATCGCCTGGAATTTGTCATTACAGACCTTTCCGGAAAGGCAATTAAAACACTTCCGGTTAACGCACACGAAGGATCAAACCTGGTATTTATTGAAACCACCGATCTTTCTGCAGGAACGTATTTCATTAAAATGATCGGTTCATCGGAAGAAAGAACGCTGCCGTTCGTAAAGAAATAACAGACAGATAATAAGGTTGGGATTTATTTTCCGACCTTATTTATTTCTGTTTAATCAACAATTCGGACACTTAAAACAAAAGTTACTACAGACTATGCAGAAAGTTTCTAAATTTCAAAGCTTGAACTGTATTCTGTTTCCAACTTTCCCCGATCATTTAAATCATTAAGTAATAAACTAGCTAGATAAAAATGAAAAAACAATTTTACTCGCTCCTAGGTATCTCTCTTCTTTCTACCACATGGAGTTTTGCTCAACAGCAAGGGCGCATTTTAGATAAGAGCAACATGCGTCATGGCGAAGATGTAGAATACTGCATCACGCACAAAAAGATGAACGAACTGAAATCAAATCCTCAATTTGCGGCTCAATATGCCCAGGACCAGGCGGAGTTTGAAAATCTGATGCTTGCAAAAAAAGGAGATAACGGTACTACCAAAGCAGTCGTTTACACGATTCCGGTGGTTTTTCACATTTTGCATGACAATGGAAGTGAAAATGTATCGAAAGAACAGATTATGTCTGCTTTAAACATTTTGAACCGCGATTACGCCATGCTAAATCCGGACACCGCTTCTATCCAGGCACCTTTCCAATCTTTAAAGAGTAAGGTTGACGTAAAATTTGTTTTAGCTACGAAAGCACCGAACGGAGCTTGTTTCTCAGGAATTACACGTACTCAAAACGCTATCACGAATGACGGCTCGAACGGTCAGGCACAAATCAATGCTATCGTTGCAGGAAATGATGTTTACAACGGTCAATGGCCGGGAAATAAATACATGAACGTGTATGTTTGTAAAGACATCGGAGGAGCGGCAGGATATACGATGCTTCCTGCAAGCTGGTCGGCAACAAGCATGCAAAACGGGATTTTCATCCTTCATAATTACTTCGGGAACATCGGTACTTCTGCTGAATATTCCAGCCGTGCTTTGACACACGAAGTTGGTCACTGGTTGAACCTGGATCACGTTTGGGGTGGAAACAACAACCCCGGATCAGCAGGTTGCGGCGGAACAGATGGTGTACAGGACACACCGGCAACACAAGGGTCTACATCCTGTAACCTGACAGCGAACACCTGTTCGACAGATAACGCATACTGGGGATTTGACCAGATTGACAACGTAGAGAACTACATGGATTATTCTTACTGTTCTAAAATGTTTACAATCGGACAGGTAAACCGCATGAGAACTGCACTTACGGTTAGTTCTACAGGAAGAGCGAATGTTATTTCTGCAGCTAACCTGACAGCGGTGGGAGCAAACACTCCGCTGGTACTTTGTACTGCTAAATTCAGCACTCCGAGAACAGTAATCTGCGCAGGTGAATCCATCACATTTACAGATGAATCTTATAACGCAGCAACGGGCTGGAACTGGTCTTTCACAGGAGGATCTCCTGCATCTTCCACCCAGCAGAATCCTACGGTTACTTACAATACACCGGGAACTTACGCAGTTCAATTGCAGGCAACTGACGGAAGCAACAGCAACACGGCAAACGTTCCAGCTTACATTACCGTATTGCCTGCAGGAAGCAACCTTCCGTTCTACGAAAGCTTTGAAGGTTCTATGAACTTAAGCAGCCCGAAATGGTTCGTTTACAATTCAAGCGGAAGTGCATGGGCTGTAACAAATACCGCTGCCAAGACAGGAACAAACTCTGCCAAACTGGATAACTTCAGTCAAACAAGCACCATGCAACTGGACGAATTGATCTCAGGACCAATTGACCTTTCAAGCATTAATTCAGGAACCGGAGTTACTTTGACTTTCAAATATGCTTACAGAAAGAAGGCGTCGGCTAACAACGACTTACTGAAAGTATTCGTAACATCCAATTGCGGTGACACATGGGATGTTCGTAAAACATTGACCGCTGCGACCATGTCCGGATCAAACACTGCAACTTCAGCATGGACTCCAAGTTCAGCTGATTGGGTTACCGTACACGTAACGAACATCACTTCCGGATACTGGAATGACAATTTCCGTTGCAAGTTCCAGACAACATCAGGTGGCGGAAATAACTTCTACATCGATGATATCAATATTTATTCAGGTGCTCCGTCTGAAACTCCTGTAACTGCAGGTTTGGCTGATCTTGGAAGCGTTGCAAACATCAACTTGTTCCCGAATCCGGCTGACAATGAAGTTCAGATTTCATTCAACTCTCAAACAGGAAGCAACCAAATCAAGTTCTTAGTAACGGATCTGGCAGGAAAAACACTTCAGCAACACACTGTAAATGCAAACGAAGGAAACAACCTGGTTTACATCGCAACTGAAAATCTTTCTGCAGGAACTTACCTGATCCGAATGGTTGACGCGACAGGCCAGAGAACACTGACTTTCGTTAAGAAGTAAATAAAAAACAACTGAAACCAATAAAAAATCCCGTAGCGATGGCAACATCTGCTACGGGATTTTTTTTGTATAAGCTTTGGTTAGAAACCTCTTTTCTTTTTGATCTCGGCAATAAAATCCGTCAGCTGCTTTTTATCTGCGAAATAAACGGCCACATTGGTTTCATGAAATATTTTCGAACCTGCCTTCTCATACACACTGGCTTCAACCTTGTCCAGATCCGTCAGGATATTACACGAATACATTTCCCCGTATTTATCCAGGTGTTCGATCTTGAATGCATTATCCATAATCACTTTAACGGAAACCTTACGAACCGTCAGTTCGCGAACAGTTCCTGTGCTTCCTTTGGTCAAAACCGTTGCATACAGATCATCTCCTACAATTTTTTGATGGTATTCCAGGATCGTTCCGTTGACATCCATCTGGAAGCATTTGGGACCATGAATCGTAATTGATTTGCCGTTGTATTTAATCACTTCCTGGGCATTCAGAGAGCCCAGGCTCAACAGGAAGATGCCGAAAAGCATCACCTTTTTTCTTGTCAGAATCATACTTGTAGTTGTTTGTTGCAGTTACTTAATATAAATTTCGCCTTCATCTACCAAAGGCTCTCCATTCATTCTCAAAAATAACTGAATTAATGCAACCACATCCTTTTCGCAATAAATACGTATGCGATCCAGGTCATTTTCCTCGTAATAAACACGTGCAACATCTGCCCCGGAAATATCATCTTTGGGTGTAGGTATCTTGAAAATGTGGCACAACAGGGCCAAACTCGTATAAGCTTTGTAGTCGCCGAATTTCCAGAGTTCCATTGTATCCAGGTGCTGGATTTCCCATGGCTTTTTACCCGCCAGGTTCAATACATTCGGTAAACCGATTCCATGGATCAACAGTCTTCGGCAAATAAACGGAATGTCGAATTCCTTCGAATTGTGTCCGCATAACAGGTGTTTCGGCGTGTTGTAATTATTTTCCAGCAGGCGCACAAATTGTTTCAGCAAAGTTTCTTCGTCTTCATGTGCAAAAGAAGTCATGCGAATAGATCTTCCGGTAACGGAATGATGTACAAACCCCACAGAGATACACACAATCTTACCGAACTCCGCGTAGATACCGGCTTTCTCATTGTAAACGTCAGTTTTTGTTTTGTTTTCTGTAAGGTAACGGGCATTTTTAGCGTCAAATAATTTGGTGGTTTCTAAGTCTAAATCAGCGTAGTTGTAAACTTCCGGTACGGTCTCAATGTCTAAAAACAGGATTTTGTCAAGTTGGCTCAAATCAAGCATAATAATTTTCGTTTTCCATTTAAGTTATGTAAAATTATCATTTACGGAAATGCTTTTTTTCAATTTTTTCAGCGAATAAATACATTTCTTATGCGTAAGGAATAGGATTCCTTATTTTTGTACATTATGGCAGAAGAATTAATTATAGCTCAGGCTTCCAAAGCGGAAAAATACACGACTTTGCTTCCACAGGTCCAGGCACTTTGTACCGGTGAACCGAATTTAGTTGCTAACCTGGCAAACATTGCTTCTGCTTTAAAAATGACCTTTGATTTCTTTTGGGTAGGTTTTTACCTGGTTGAAAAAGAGGAATTGGTTCTCGGGCCATTCCAGGGCCCCATTGCCTGTACGCGTATTGCCTACGGAAAAGGTGTTTGCGGATCTTCCTGGAAACAAAATGAAACGCTGGTTGTTCCGGATGTGGAAGCTTTCCCGGGACACATTGCCTGTTCGAGCGAAAGTAAAAGCGAAATCGTGGTTCCCATTCGAAAAAACGGTCAGGTTATTGCTATCCTGGACGTCGACAGTAATGCATTGAACGATTTTGACGGGATTGATGCGCAGTATTTAAATGAACTTTGCGAATGGGTAGGTACTCACTGTTTCTAGGACTCTTCCTTTTTTTGGCCGGTTGTGCCGAGGTTGTTCCACTTACCGGAGGTCCTGCGGATGAGCGTGCAGCACTTCCTGTAGAAGGAACTCAAAACCCGGAACAGGGTGCGCTTCACGTGAACCAAAATGAGCTTCACGTCAAGTTCAATGAGTTCTTTACGCTGAATGATCCGGCAAATACCGCGGTCATGAACCCGAATGCCGGGAAACTGGAAGTTACTTCCAGCAAAAGAGATCTGACTATTAAATGGGACGGCGCACTTCAGCCTAACACAACTTATATCATCCAGCTGAACGGAACCATCAAAGACCTCAACGAGAAAAACGATACCATTCACCAATTCGTTTTCTCAACCGGAGCTCAAATCGATTCCTTAAAAATAACCGGTGTGATCACAGACGGTTTTTCCAACAAACCTTCCAATGCCTTTACCATCGGTTTATACGATTCTGTCAAAGATCCGTTCAAGGAAGCGCCGAATTACATTTGCAAAAGCAACGCCCAGGGCGAATTTGAATTTTCCTATTTGAAAAAAGGCAACTACCAATTGTTTGCATTCCTGGACACCAACAAAGACCGGCTTCCTTCCGTTGGCGAAGACATTGCCTATACGACCGGACTCATTTCCAGCGGCGACAGTACATTCGCGCACATCCTGGCCTCAAAGCCCAAAAACCCGTTGAAGCAATTACAGGTGAAGATCAGCAATCCGGGAACTTTTACCGCTTATGGAAAGGAAATCAAGGAAACAGGACTGACCATCAACTCACAACCTGTCCAGATCATCAGGCGCTACACACCGGATTCGGTATTGGTAGCACTGCCAAGCGTTTCCAACGATGTATACACATTTATTGACGGCACGGATACCATTACGAAAATCATCCCGCTGAAAGACCGTTCCAGGAATTTCGCCATTTCCAACAAGGTTTATAAAAACGCCTGGTTACTGGGAGACACGCTTCTTTTTGAAACGAATGAATTCATCAGTGAACTGGACACTTCGCAGATTGTGGTGGAAGACAAAACAAAAATCAAACTGGCATACGACTATTCTTTTTCCGGGAACCAGGTAAGAATCGTTCCTAAGACCGCAACAGCTTTTGATCTCGTTATCAATTTTAAAACCGGGGCTTTGAAAGGGCTTGCCAACCAGAATGATTCCATCAAAATGGAGCTGAAAACCTACCGGACTTCTGACCTGTCGAACCTCAAACTGAATGTAGCAAGTTTGAAAGGACGCTGGGTCATCCAGTTAATGGATGGCGCCAATCCCATTCGCAGCTTTGTCAAAACTTCGGATTCAGATTCGATTATCGACTGGGTGAATTTAATTCCGGCTGTTTACCAGGTTCGCTGTATCCGGGATGTAAACGGCAACGGAAAATGGGATGCCGGGAATTGGGAAACCAAATCACAACCCGAAGAAGTGGTTCGTTTTGACATCAAATCGAAGCTCAGACCCAACTGGGACATTGAAGAAACCCTTGAAATGAAACCGAATGAGTGATTCCTTTGAAAAAACCTTTAGTAAATGGAGAATCTATCTCGCTTTGCTGATTGGTCTTTCAATTTCGGGAGGAATACTTATTTACAGCTTCACACGCACCGAATTTCACGAAGCAGAACAGGGAAAAGGCGATTACATCTGGAAAGACAGCAATGGCAATAAACGCATTGATTATACGGATCCGAAAGAGTTTATAGCCGTACCTGCCGGGAACTTCGAAAAGAAATCTGCTTATGAAGTCCTTTCCGACATTTCCTGGAACGGCAGTACTTTTTTCTGGATTTTCCTGGCACTTTTGGGAATGGTTGGCCGCGATATCGGATACATGCTCCGGATACGCATTCTGACTAAAAAACAACTGACCTGGAAGCAATCCTTTCACGTGATTATGTTGTGGGAATTTGCTTCTGCCCTCGCACCGGGCGTCATGAGCGGAGCAGCGGTTGCCATGTTCATTTTAAACCGGGAAAAAATTGCTTTGGGAAGAGCCACGGCCATTGTCATACTCACCGCATTCCTGGACAATCTATTCTATGTGATCGTAATTCCGGTTTTGTTCCTGTTCATTCCTGCCGGAAAATTATTCCCGAGTACCGGAAACGAATCCATGATGGCTGTTTTCTGGACAGGCTTTTCAGTCTTTGCCCTGCTTTGCCTGGTTCTCTTTTCCAGCATTGTCCTTTACCCGAAACTGGTCTTTCACCTGCTCACATTCTTTACACGCATTCCATTTTTAAAACGTTTTCGCCCCGGTGCTGAAAGAACAGGAAACGATGTGAGTACAACAGCACATGAACTGCGAAAAGAGCATTTTTCCTTCTGGCTAAAAGCTTTCGGCGCCACGGTTTTTTCCTGGTCGTCGCGTTTCCTGGTGATTAACTTCATCATGCAGGCTTTTTTGAGCCTGGGCTTCCTGCAGCAGGCACAAATTTTCAGCAAGCAATTTGTTCTGTGGATGTTTCTGCGCATTTCCCCTACCCCGGGCGGAAGCGGCGTTGCAGAATGGGCATTCGGAGAATTGTTATCGGAATTCAGCACCAGTGTTGTGCTTCTGGGAACGATGGCTGTACTTTGGCGTTTGGTTTCTTATTTCCCTTATTTGATCATCGGATCGGTCATTCTTCCGAGGTGGCTGTCCAAACGGCAAAAACCGAAAGACTAAATCGTTTTTCACCCGATTCAAAAAAATAATGCCGTTTCGGATATTATTCCTATCTTTGCGCTCTTAAAACGGTAAAAACCATGTCTTACGGCGTCAAAATTTTTGCGGGAAGAGCGTCCAAAACGCTTGCTGAACAAATAGCTACCAAGTTTGGAGCTAGTTTGGGTGATGTAAAAGTTACTGAATTCAGTGATGGTGAATTTCAACCATCGTTTGAAGAAACAGTGCGTGGTCAGGACGTATTTATCGTTCAATCTACCATGCCTCCGACAGAGAATTTATTCGAAATGTTGTTGATGGTGGATGCTGCAAAACGTGCATCTGCGCGTAAGATCATCGCTGTTATTCCTTATTTCGGATTTGCACGCCAGGACCGTAAGGACAAGCCAAGAGTTGCTATCGGTGCAAAACTGGTTGCAAACATGCTGATGGCTGCAGGAGTTGACCGTGTAATGACGATGGATTTACACGCCGACCAGATCCAGGGATTCTTTGAAGTTCCGGTTGATCACTTGTTTGCATCGACTTTGTTCTTCAACGAAATGAAAGCGTTGGATAACGGGAACCTGGTAATGGCTGCTCCGGACGCAGGAGGTGCGAAACGCGCCAATGCTTATGCCAAGAAATTGGATACCGGATTGGCAATTTGTCACAAACACCGCAAAAAAGCGAACGAAGTTGCAGAAATGACTGTTATCGGGGACGTTGACGGAAAAGATGTGATTTTGATAGACGATATGTGTGATACAGCAGGAACTTTGACAAAAGCTGCTGAATTATTCATTGAAAAAGGAGCAAAAAGTGTTCGCGCATTCTGTACACACGCTGTGTTGTCAGGACCTGCTTACGAGCGCATCAATAATTCAAAATTGACGGAATTGATCGTAACAGATACGATTCCGCTGAAAGAAAAAAGTGACAAGATTCGTGTCATTACCGTAGCTGATCTGTTTGCAGATGTAATCGATCGCCTGGTGAAAAACGAATCCATTAGTACGCATTTTATAATTTCATAAAATGATCCGCTCCGGCGGATGGATAAATAAATAAACAAACATGAAAGTAGCACAATTGAGCGGTTCGCCACGCGCGAACGTAGGGAAGAAAGATGCTAAAGCTTTGAGAGACTCAGGGCAGGTTCCATGTGTTCTTTACGGACAGGGAACTCAAACACATTTTTCTCTTTCTGACATTAAAGTTGAAAAATTGGTTTTTAACCCTGACGTTTTCAACATTGAATTGGATATCGATGGTAAAAAGACCAACGCGATCATCCAGGAGATCCAACAAAATCCTATCACGGATAAAGTAATGCACATCGACTTTTTGGAACTGGATTCCAAGAAGCCTGTTAAAGTTGCATTGCCGGTTCGTTTGACAGGTGCTTCTCGCGGTGTATTGGCGGGAGGTCGTTTGATGCAGGTTTTCCGTCGTTTACGTGTAGTTGGTCTTCCGGCAGATTTGCCAGAGGCTATCGTAATTGACATCACTAAATTGCGTATCGGACAATCTATCCGTGTGAAAGATTTAGAGAACGATGGTTTGTCTATTTCTGAAGCGAAAAACGCAGTTGTAGTTGCAGTTAAAATGGCTCGTGGAGCTTCTAAAGCTGCAGAGGCTGATGACGATGATGATGAATAAATAAGATTCTATCTGAACTTTATTAAATGAGAAGGGACGTGAATGATCACGTCCCTTCTTTGTTTTTTTGCTATAATGAATCAGGCCAAAAAAAAGCCATCTTTACTTTTACGCGAAGATGGCAACAACTAACTATTAGATTTAGGAGTAGGCTCTAATTTCTTTACCTACTTAGGATAGACCAAAGTTACTGAGCAACTTTGGTTTTCTCCTTCCCATTTTTCTCTAAAGCAGTTTTCAGTTTTTTAACCGTCATTTTTGACCAAAAACGATTTTTCAAACTTCCGTTTTTAGCGTTTTACAACAGATTTCACGATTGCCTTACCATCAATAAGATAAACCAATTGATAGACACCACTTGATAAATCAGTGATTCGCAGATCAGTTAACTCCGAATCGATGCGTTTTGTCAAAACTATTCTTCCCAGGCAATCCGTCAAACGAATTGTTCCGGAAGCTTTTTCCGTTTGAACGGTTAAATGATCCGTTGCAGGGTTCGGATAGATGTTGATCTTCCAATCAGCCGCATCTGCAAGTCCTGCTACATCTATCACCCGAATGAACTTACTCAGGGTGTCATCCGGACAAGCGTCATTTACTGCTATCAATCTCAATGTGTACAGTCCGGCACTTGTATATCCATGCCACGGGTTTTCATCCTGGCTCTGTACACCGTCACCAAAGTCCCAATTGTAACCGTTGGCATTTGCGGATGCATTCGTACAATTCAAAACCGCATTCGGCAGGTAAAGGGTGTCTTCGTTGATGCTGAACTGGGCACTCGCAGGTTGGCTTACCAATACATCAATCGTTTGCTGTACCGTATCGGAAGTAGCCGGCCCGTAAGCAATCAATTGCACCTGGTAAGATCCGGATGCCGGGAACCGGACTTTCGGATTCACCAGATTACTCGTTGCCGGAAATCCTCCCTGGAAAGTCCACGCATAACTGGTTCCGTCTACGGAAGTATTCTGGAATAACAGGGAATCCGTTGAACAGGTATACGTGTTCTGCAACAGGAATGAAGCAGATGGCGGGTTTGTCGGTGGTATCACGGTTTGCCCATCGGAAGACATGGCGGCAGAAAAAGCCCCTGCCCCGTTTTCCGCTTTCACGGAAACATAATATGTTGTTCCTGTTGTGAGGCTCAATCCTCCGATGCTGACATTCGTATTCCAATAGTTATTGGTCCAGGCAACGACATCTTCAGCACCCGGAGAAGTTCCGATTGCCACCCAGTAATTCGCAATATCTGAATTCGCGTCGGAAGAAATGGTCCAATTGGCTTCCAGCATGGAATTGCTGGTTGTCGTTGCAGCATCCGCAAATAATCCGTCGTTCACCGTTTGGATGGATGAAGGCGAGGTCCAGTCGATCTTCACATCCTGGGAAGAAATAGCCGATAAATTCCCCGCTACATCCTGAACAATAGATTTGATACGTCCTGCAGCAGTGGAAGAATTAGCGCTTTCGTAACGCATATCACCTGTTGAGCCAACCGTAATAGCAGTGCTGGCACTTCGTGAACGATAAACTCTCAGATCGTTTACTTTGTACACACAATTCCCGGTACGGAAAGAAATGTAATTCCCGGTTGTCAAAGGAGTCGGATCTGTCCACGTTCTTGCCAGTACATTATTGATATACACCTGGTGCTTCCCGGTTGTACGATCATAAGCTACTTTGTAATCGTACCATTGATCCACATTGAAATCGTAAGTCGCTTCGTCCACCAAACTGTAAACATCATTGGTAACCTCGTAAATCTGGATTTTATCGCTGTCTAGTCGGAAAAAGACAAAATAGGAATTCCCGCGGTTGGTCAATGTGGGATCACTGCAGAAATAATGCAATCCTGCCCGGCGGTTTGTCCCCGTTCCCGACATCGCGCCGGACCAATGGTACAGATAACGGTCGCTCAGGTTGCTGGTGACACTTGCCCAAAGGTTTGAATTCCCGTTGGACTCGTCACTGTGGACCAGATTTCCTCCGCTCAATGCCCACACGCCGGATTGGGAAGTCCAGCTTGCATGAATGGCTGCCTGGTCGAAATTATCGTTGAAAAATCCCTTTGCACCGTTCGAGCGCCAGTCGCTTCCATTCAGGTCCGTTACCTGGTAGAACGATTTATCGATGCCGCTTCCCCCGGAATTATCGGTATCGGTGTAGCTTGCCGTAAAGTCCTGCGTGATCCAGGTTACCGGAACACTGATCGTAGTCATTGGCGGCACTGCATCTCCCAAAGCCGGGTTGGTAATTACACTTGTCCAGTTTGCCACCCATCCTGCGGCAGTTGTAGCACAATCACTCCGGAATTCAACCAATAAAGCTCCGCTGGAGGAAGTGATGGTTCCCGGAGAAGTTGTTCCGGTATACGTTCCGATCAATGGAGCACTGTTTGTGGCTCCGTCGTAAATGTAGAGGTAATCCCAATTTGCCTCCAATGAGAAACTGGTGAAATTCAAGGTTACAGAACTTGCATTTGCCGGCTGGATCAAGGTAAAATAGCGCTGATCGTTGCTGTAATTAGCACCGCTTCCTCCTGTGTCGGTAAATGTTCCGCTTGCAGTATTGAGAGTTGTTTGGGTAGGATTATTATTGACCAATTTGTAATAAAGCGCCCAATCCCAATAAATTCCCGGGTCTGTATGCGTTTGGTTCGGGAAATGCTGATGTCCTTTGATCTTGATACATCCTCCGAGGGTATTTGTTCCTGTGGTTGCTGCACCGGAAAATGTTCTGAGCGGGCTGATCCCATAACCGCTCTGGCAAATGTCACGGGTAATTCCTGCCGATGCATTGTACAAAGCACTCGTGTACCATTGCGCCTGGCTCACATACCCTTCGTGTTCGTACCCGATCGTGTAAGGATTTTCAGAACCTACGTGCCAGGCTTTATTCGCTTCCAGCACCATTTGGGTTACCTGTCCGTCGGATGAGCGCACCACGTAATGGTAGGAAACGCTCGAAGAGCAATTCTGTGACCAGGAAATGGCTCCTGCGTATGTTCCCTGGATCGTATGAATGGTAATGGCCGAAATAGCTGTTCCGCTGCGGGAACTGAAATTACAGCTTGGTGCCGGATTCCAGATTGCCGGTCCGTACTCGGTCGATTTCGGGGAATTCCCGGTTTTCTTCGGAAGGTATTTCTGACCAGAACTTGTCTGAATGCCGGTTTCAGCGAAAATCACTTTCTGAGCACTCAATACGGCCAGATTCTGAGCTCCGAACAAGCTTACCAAATCAAAATTGTAGTTGGGGAAGTGATACAATGCCGAATTCTCATCGTTGTTGAGGAATTTAAACAGTTCGTACAATTCGGCATCCCGTGCGTAGGCATTCACTCGTCCCGAATCCGATAAATACGACAACCTGCTGAATACCTCTTTCAAAGTGTTCTGCAGCGAATTTCCTTTTAATTCGGTCATGTAGCCGTCCACCACTTTCGCAAAAGCATGGATTTCCGCCGCCGGATCTTGCTTAATTCGCAGCAGCGAAACTCCGGAAAGTTGGGAAACCAGTTTCATATTTTCTTTGAAATACCCTTTCCCTGTGGCAACCATTCCCAGGAAACCCGCAGATTTGGGCAATCCTGAACATGATTCCAGTTCTGAATCCGTCAGATAAGATATCCTGGTTTGAGTAAAAGAAACCGCTTCCAGGATTCCTTTCGGAACAGCAGGATAAGCACTGTAAGCCTGCTGGCAATAATCTTCAAAGTCTGCCCGGCTGGTCTGCGCCAGTGCTGTAAAGCCGAATAAACAGCTTGTGAATAGTAGGATTTTCTTCATACGTTTTCATTTTCAGTAGTATCGAACTAATATATTCAATTCTTTACAGACCTGAAAATCAACATGAATGAAAAAGGATTTAGTAATCTGAATTTCCGATGCAGGAGTTTTCAAATAGAGTATCTGACCTTTTCAATTACTCATGAAAAATATGGACCCAAAGGATGCGGGAAACGCGGTAGTTGAAGAACATGGTCAGTACCAAAATGGTAAACATGATCCCGAAAAGCCATCCAAGCGGGATGAACCAGTTGATCACCAGGAAAACAGCTATTAATTCCGCGATAGCCATCCCGTAGCTGATGTACATGGCACCGAAGAAGTAACCCGGTTCTTTATCAAACTTGTAGTTACATTCGGAACAGCGTTCGTGCATTTTCGGAGCTTTCAAATGAAGCAAAGATCCTTTTGTTTCAAATATTTGACCTTTTCCGCATATCGGGCAGGTTCCGTTGAGCAATGCTTTATAACTTGACATTTCTTCTTTTTTTACAAAGGTAGAGCGAAGCGTGCTCTTTGAGCTTTATTTTTTAGCTCCTATAATTATACAATTCGGACATTTTCTTAATTTTAAGCATGAATTTTCCGCGACTTCCCATAGAAAAATTTGACGAAAACGGCTTACTGCAAGCTTTTTATATTAATCGTTTTTCAGAACATTTGAAAAAATACCATTCGGACATTAACCATCCGCACAAGCATGATTTCTACCTGACCGTCTTTTTTGAAAAGGGTTCGGGAAGACACGACATTGATTTCAACGCTTATTCCATTCAGCCGAACAGCGTGTTCTTTTTGCAGCCCGAACAGATCCATCACTGGGAATTTGAAGAAGAAGCGGAGGGCTGGATTTTTTTCCATTCGGAAGATTTCTATAAATTGTATGTGACGCATTTCGAGTTATACCAATGGCCGTTCTTTCAATCCAGGGATTCCAATCCGAAACTGGACATTGCCGGAGATCAGGCAGCCTTATTGCAACAGCGCTTTGCGGAAATGATGTCGGAATACAAAGAGAATACGAAGCACTCTTTCCTGAAAATTGCAAGCCTCAGCCAGTTGATTTATGCGGATCTTGCCAGGATTTACGGAGAGCAAACTTCCTCAGGCCTTCCGAAGAACAACCTGTACCAGGATCATTTTCACCGCTTTATCAAACTCCTGGACGAACACTACATGGAACATAAAAATGCTTCGTTCTATGCTTCCGAACTGGCCATGACGACCAAACACCTGCACCGGGTTTGTTTATCGTGTGCCGGGAAAAGCACTTCGCAACTGATTGCCGAACGATTGATCCTGGAAGCTAAGCGGAAACTGGTCAGCGATTCGAAAAGTATCCAGGAAATTGCCGATGATCTGGGTTTTGAGAATTACCCGTATTTTCATTTGTTTTTTAAAAAACATGCAGGAGAAACACCGAAACAGTTCCGGGAACGAAATTGAATTATCAATTATCAGTTATTTAATTATCAAGAACACCCTTGATAATTGCATCATTCATAATTGATAATTATTAAGCCAGTTTATCACACAAAATTTTCATCTCGATTACCGGAGAGATCTTTTCGTAGAGAATGTTGTAAACGGCTTCGAGGATCGGCATTTCTACCTGGAATTTTTTGTTGATTTCCTTCACGCACTTGGTGGCGTAATATCCTTCCGCGATCATGTCCATTTCCAATTGCGCCGTTTTTACGGAATATCCTTTTCCGATCATGAAACCGAAGGTCCGGTTGCGGGAGAATTTGGAATAAGCGGTTACAAGTAAATCCCCCAGGTAAGCGGATGATTTCACATCGCGGTGGATCGGGCTCACTTCATCGATGAAATTTTCGATTTCCTGGATAGCGTTTGCGATCAAAACGGACTGGAAATTATCTCCATAACCCAATCCGGCACAAATACCGGAAGCAAGCGCATATACGTTCTTCAAAACCGCTGAAAGTTCTGTTCCGAATAAATCGTCAGAGGTAGTGGTTTTGATATAACGGCAAGCCAGCATACGGGCCATTTCTGTTGCAATTCCTTCGTGCTGACAAGCAATTGTGAGATATGACAAACGCTCCAATGCTACTTCTTCTGCGTGGCACGGCCCACAAATAATCCCGATATCTTTGTAGGGAGTTCCGAAAGTCTTGTGGAAAAAACGCGCCGGAATGGCATTGTATTCCGGAACAATTCCTTTTACTGCCGAAAAAACGATCTTTCCTTTGAAAAGTTCCGGGGTTGTTTCTTTGAATAATTCGACCAAAAAAGCAGACGGAGTTGCAACGATCAATACGTCGCAGCGTTTGATAATTTCTTCCAGATTATTGGAAACATGGATTTTGTTCAGGTCGAATTCAACTGACTGTAAATAAGTAGGATTGTGTTTGTATCTCATGATGTGAGCTACCTGATCTTCCCGTCGAACAAACCAGTTTACCTGCGCAAAATTGTTGCACAATATCTTCACCAAAGCAGTAGCCCAACTACCTCCTCCAATGACACCAACGGTTTTCATTCGCTTATTCATAGTCTTGACAAATGTACACATAATTCCGAATGCCGGATGCTGAATGACGAATTGTTGGCTATGCAACTTGCTTGCTTAATCGCCGATCAGGCAAGTAATTTTCAGAACTTCTTTTCGGAGGCCCATTCTGCAAATCTTTCTCCATTCATCATTTTCGGCAGTCGAAACCGGGAATTCGGAATTGGAAAATAATTCGTTATACAATCCGACAGAAAGCACTATCTTTGCTAAAAAATTTTATGGCAGAAGTTTCACGTATTTCCACGAATAAGGCACCGAAACCGGTTGGATTGTATCCTCATGCGCGCAAAGTTGGCAACCTCCTTTTTTTATCGGGAGTTGGGCCAAGAGTTGCCGGATCTGACGATATCGACTCAGCTGTTCCGGGATTGAAGCTGGATAAGAACGGGAACTTCATCGAGTTTGATTTTGAGGCACAATGCCGCAGTGTTTTTGACAATGTGCGCATTATCCTGGAAGAATCCGGATCAAGCTGGGACCAGTTGGTTGACGTAACTGTTTTCCTGGTGAATATGAAGCGTGATTTCCATGTTTACAACCGCGTGTATGCGGAGTATTTCAAGGACAATTTACCGTGCAGAACAACGGTTGAGATCAATTCGCTTCCAACTCCTATTGCCATCGAACTAAAGTGTATCGCAACAATTGACTAACTAAAAATTATGATTGGATTTATTATTCGCAGTGTGATCGCTGCAGGAATGTTATTCTTAACTTTTTACTCTTTTTACACCGGTTATTGGGGTTGGGGAATCTCCCTGATCATTCCGCTTGCACTGGTGATCCTTTCTTTCTTTTACAACGAGAACCTGGCTTTTACGCTGAATCACATGCGTACCGGAAACCAGGACAAGGCACAGCGTGCTATCAACCGCATTACAGCACCGCAATACATTCTTTCAAAACGCCAGAGAGCTTATGTGATTTACATGCAGGCGCTTTTGAACGCTCAGTCGCTTCCACACGTAAAAGTAGAAGGAATGCTTCGCCAGGCTATTCAGTTGGGATTGAAAAGAGGTCACGACAAAGCAATGGCACGTATGCACCTGGCTGGAATCTGTGTTCAAACAGGACGCAGACAGGAAGCTGTAACCTTGTTGGCTGAAGCAAAGAAAATGGATGACAGCGGCATGTTGAAGGACCAGATCAAGATGATGCAGAGTCAATTGCAGAATGCTCCTTCCAAAAACCAAATGCGTATGGCGCAAATGATGGGCGGTCGTAAGAAAATGCCTAAAATGCGCTAATCCCACGCATGAAATCTTTTGCTGATTTTCCGGAAAACTACGAGCTCATCGATGCGGGTGGCGGAAGGAAATTAGAACGCTGGGGAACTATTACTACCATTCGCCCGGAACACCAGGCTTATTTTGGAGCCGTTCTTTCACGAAAAGAATGGAACAACCTGGCAGACTGGGAATTCATTCCAAAATCGGAAGGCTCTTTACAGGGAACCTGGAAGAAACTCAATGAAAAAGCTCCTGAACAGTGGCTGTTTGCTACTTCCGGGCTCACCTTTCATCTGCGGATTACCAACAACAAGCACGTGGGGCTTTTCCCCGAGCAGCAATTCAACTGGACTTTTCTTTCCGAACAGCTGGATGCTTCCAAACGCTTTTTGAATGCTTTTGCCTATACCGGGGCGGCTTCTGTATTCGGGAGAAGAACAGGCGCTGAAGTCGTTCATTGCGACAGTGTTAAAGCCATGCTGGATTGGGGTTATCAAAACCAAATCGAATCAAATCTCAACGGGATCAAATGGGTACACGAAGATGCGCTGAAGTTTATCCGCCGGGAGGTAAAACGGGGCAACAAATACGATATCGTTCAACTCGATCCGCCGGCCTGGGGATTGGGCGCTAAGGGCGAAAAATGGAAACTGGAAGAATTATTGGGACCACTGATCGGTGAAGCCATCCAGTTATTGTATGAATCCGGTACTTTGATCTTAAATACCTACTCCCCTAAAGTTGACATTCCGTTTATTCAAAAGCTCACGAAAGAATTAAGCATTCCCGGAAAACAGGTCAGTAATTCCGAATTGTGGTTCAAGACAACCAGCGGCAAGGAGCTTTATTACGGGATAGTAACCAGAATTATCAATTATTAATGGATCAATTATCAAGAGCTCTTAAGAATTAGCAACTCTTGATAATTCATAATTGATAATTACTTTGGTTTCACCATTCCATTCTGAATTGCATACATTACCAAACCTACTACGTTTCTTGCTCCTACTTTATTCATCATCATGGTACGCGCGCTTTCGATGGTCCGGCGGCTTTTAAATAATTTATCAGCGATTTCCTGCGTGGTCATTTCACTACAGATCAATTCCAGGATTACCAATTCGTTTTCATTGAAAATCCCTGAACTTGTTTCAAACATGGGCTGAATTTTTCCGGAGTGAACCATTTTGGCAATAAACATTTTGGATGTACGATCGTTCAGATAATAACCGGTTTCTACCGCCGACCGGATCGCCATTTGGATTTCTTCTGCATCATCGTCTTTGGATAAGTAGCCGTTCGCCCCGTTTTCAATGGCCAGCTCCACAAATTCCACATCGTCATACATGGACAGCAGCAATACTTTTATTTCCGGAAATTTTTCCCGGATTTCCTTCGTGGCTTCGATTCCGTTTTTCACCGGCATCCGGAAGTCGATCAATGCCAGGTCGATCGGCGTTGTGTGCAAGGCATCTATGAGCAACTGGCCGTTCTCAACCGCCAACACCACTTCGAATCCTTCAATATCATTCAATAATTTCGCCAGGCCATTTCTGAAAATAGACTGATCTTCCGCAATTGCAATTCTTATTGTTCTTCCTTCGCCTCCCATGTTAAAGTTACTTTAGTTCCAGGCTCCATTAATTGGTAGGTAATTTCCGCACCAATCTGCTGTCCCCTGCTTTCAATATTTTTTAATCCTAAACTTTGTGATTTGAGTTTATCTTCCTTGGTTGGAATAAACCCTTTTCCGTTATCGATAAGCGTCATGCGGATACCTTCCTCGTTTTGTTCGAGTGTAATTTCAATAACCGTTGCTTCCGCGTATTTCAAAATGTTGTTGATGAGTTCCTGCAAAATACGGTAAACCGCCAGGCTCACTTCTCTTGTCTGAGCAGGATGTTTCGGATCATTTACTGCAATCACTGAAAAATGAATTCCCGTAATTTGCTGGGTCAGTGTATTGACCAAACTTTTTACCGCCGGTATCAATCCCAGTTCTTCCAAAATGGTCGGCAATAACCGGTTGGACAAACTCCGGACTTTGTTGATGGTAATTTGCACACCTTCATTGAGCAACCTGCGTTCATCATCATCAATCGGCAAGGAAGCAAATGAAAGTTTCAGTGCCGTAAGCGAAGACCCGATATCGTCGTGCAACTCAATGGCAATCCGTCGCTGTTCTATTTCCTTGGCATCCAGCGTAGCCTGCACCATTTCATTCTTATAATTCAATTCCAGCTGGATCATTTCCTGCTTTTTGCGGCGCATTTTCTGTTGGTACAAAACTGCAAACACGATGATACTCAAAGCCATGATAAACATTGCCAGAGTACCAATGATGAGAAAAAGCCCTAAGTTAGACGATACCTGCTGAGCCATAATGCGTATGAATATAAAACATTATAAAATAGTATCAGTCCTGAATTTACAATATGTAAAATCGATCGAACCTCTGAGCCGACATATCCCCGAATCACGTAATCATACAACACATTATACAATAAGATTGACGAATAAGACAAAAGCATTACTCCTCCTACCACGAAATAGACATCTTTAAAAGGATTAAACACTTTCTCCAGTTGGAACATCTCGACAAAATAACTAATAATGACAAATGCTATACAAGCGAAAGTAATGGAGGTTTGCACAGATGCATATTTACTCCAATCATCAAAAATATTTGTTAAGGTTGTAAGCACTAGCGCTGTTATTAACACAATTAAAAGAAGAATTTTACTTCTCTGTTTTGAAAACTGGTTAAAGAAGAAAAGTATCGGAAACACTAGTTCACCGTACATATAAATGCGATATAACCACAGATTGTTAATACCTTTAGAAGCTAAAATAGAACTTATTAATTCTACACCAAACGTAAATAAAAGATATGCCCATAATACTCCTCCGGCAAAAGAAAGGCGCCTTTGAATCAAAAGCGCCATTCCAATTCCAATAGGAAAAATGTAAGATGAAATAACAAAGTATTCCCAACTTCCCATCATTTACCTGTTTAACTTAGGGTCAATATTTAAAGGATTAGCAGTACTGCATCTGTCTGGACAAGGAGTCAATTGTTGAAAAATCAAACTCAATAAATCATTCTGATTTCCATCCGCCCCAACAACAACAAGGGTTGGACTTCCATCAGCATTTTTAGCAAAATACATGCGCAATCCTTTGCAATCACTTTGCGCCAGAAGCGCTTCTATGTGATTTCTTCCCATGAAAACACCTTTTACAGCATTTGGATTGTCAGCGCGGTATCTAAGTGTGTACTCACCGCCTTCTTGTAAAGTAATTTGTGATCCTTCATTTCCATCAAATGACATAATAATATAGTTTAAGTTATACCAGCCAATATTATATGGAATAAATTGAACTTCCAAACCGCTAAAACACGGAAATCAACCATATCCCTGATTTTAATGGCATTAAAATTTTCACAAACCGAAAAAAATGTGGTTTTCCGCAATGCATTTTCCGTAAAAATACGGTTGTTTGGTTCGAATCCGGCACATACATTTGCTTCAACAAAAAGAAATTAATTCATTGTTTGAGATGTTACACGAACTAATAAACAAACCGAGAGTAGACATTCACAGTAAAGTGAATATTACCTATTGGAGTGGTGAATTGAAGTGTTCTGAAGAAGAGTTGCTTTATTGTATATCGAAGGTCGGTTCTTCGATAGCTGCTATCGAAAGTTACTTACACATGAACAAATCATTGCTGCAGGTTTGGTCTTCGCGCAACATGGCAGGCTAATGACAAAAATATTATAGCAACAGGTCGTAAAGAAATTACCACTTCCACTTTCACTGAGTTTATACGCGGCCTGTTGCTTACTTTTTCTTCCTGCGCTCACTCAACCAATTAGGTACATTAGCGCCGGATTTCGAAGAATTGCCGCTATTTCTTTTACCACTATTCATAGTTTGGCTGGGTTGATCTCCCAATAACTGGGAGATTAGCTCCGGTCTTTTAGCCTTTGTCAAACGATCCTTGATCCAATCCCGGTTTTCCCGCTTGTACCAGAAGAAAAAGCGATTCTGATTTTTCTTTTCATCAGCACCTTTTGCCGTATAAATAGGTTTCAGCGTATACGGATGAACTCCTGTGTAATAAATCACTTCTGAAACGGTCATCGGTGTCGGTGTGAAATCCTGTACCTGTTCCAGCTGGAAGCCCATGTCTTTTGTTTCTGCTGCCAGGTTTGCCATATCCGCTTCCTCACAACCCGGGTGGGAAGAAATGAAGTAAGGAATCAACGGCTGGTTCAGTTGGTTCTTTTGCGAAATACGGTCGTACTTCTCTTTGAATTTGTGGAAATACTTGAACGACGGCTTGCGCATGACTCTCAAAGTGGCATCGGAAGTGTGTTCCGGAGCAACTTTTAACCGGCCGCTTACGTGCCGTGTAATCAACTGCTCGATGTACTCATCGTGATTACCGTCCTCGTTATTTTTATTGAAATCATCTACCAGCAAATCGTAGCGGATTCCTGAGCCCACAAAGGCTTTTTTAATCTTCGGATGTGCGTCGATCTTGCGATACAAATCGGTCATTGCCTTGTGAGAAGTATCCAGGTTGTTGCAAATCACCGGGTGAATACAACTCGGACTTGAGCAACGTTCGCAGATTGCCTCCACCTTTCCTTTCATGCGGTACATGTTTGCGGAAGGACCACCGATATCCGACAAATAGCCTTTAAATTCCGGGTGTTTTACCACCTCATCGATTTCGTTCAGAATGCTTTTTTCAGAGCGGGAAGCAATGAATTTCCCCTGGTGGGCGGAAATCGTACAAAAACTGCAACCTCCGAAACAACCCCGGTGCATATTGATCGAAAACTTGATCATTTCGTAAGCAGGAATTGCTCCGCGCTTCTTGTATTTCGGATGCGGCAAACGCGTATACGGCATGTCGAATGACTGGTCCATTTCCTTTTCGGTCATGGTTCGGTACGGCGGATTGATCACCAAAGTCTGTGAACCGATTTGCTGTGTAATGCGATTCGCCTTCAGTTTATTGGATTCCACCTCAACAATCTTGAAATTGGCTGCATAGGCCAGTTTATCTTTCTTGCAAACTTCATGGCTCGCCAGTTCAACCGTTTCCCATTGCTTGTTTTTCGGTAATTCTTTGGAGGAATCCTGGATAAATGCCACCTGGTTGATCGTAGTCAATGAACTGAACGGAACTCCTTTTTTCAACAAACGGAGTAAATCACGCAAAGGCTGTTCACCCATTCCATAGACCAGCAAATCCGCCCCGGAATCCACCAAAATGGATGGCATCAGTTCGTTCTTCCAGTAATCGTAATGCGTGACTCTTCTCAGTGACGCTTCAATGCCACCGATCAGCACCGGAACATCCGGATACAGTTCTTTCAGGATTTTGGTGTAAACCGTCGTGGCGTAATCCGGGCGAAAACCGGAAACACCTCCCGGAGTGTACGCATCCGTGGAGCGCAAACGTTTTCCGGCCGTATAGTGATTCACCATCGAATCCATACAACCTGCCGTTACACCGAAGAAATATTTGGGTTTACCCAGTTTCTTGAAATCACGTAAATCGTCTCTCCAGTTTGGCTGCGCTATCACACCGATCTTAAAGCCTTCACTTTCGATAATCCGTCCGATAACTGCCGTACCGAAAGCCGGGTGATCTACATACGCATCACCGGAAATCAGGACAACATCGAGCTCGTCCCAACCTCTTTTTTCAACTTCTTTCTTAGTAAGTGGCAACCAGTCTGTTATCGGTCTTTCAATATCCATGCTGCAAAGTTACGGAAAAAGAATCTTCCGTTCGTGAAAGCTTTTGTCGCTCTTAACGATTGTTTTCAAAAAGAAAACCGGCAATCAGAAATTTACCCGGGTAATAATTTGTTAAACTTCTGTAAAGTTTGTTCAATTTAATTGCAATCCAGGTTCGCACAAATTAAATTTATGGGAAACATTTAAACCTTTAAATTATGTCTTTATTAGAAGGAAAAGTCGCTTTCGTTTCAGGAGGTGGCTCAGGAATCGGGCGGGCAATCGCAGAAACCTACGCAAAAGAAGGAGCCAAAGTAGCAATTGCTGATATCAATGAAGCTCATGGTATGGAAACCGTTAAAGCAATTACTGATTCCGGAGGCGAAGCATTCTTTATGGCCGGTGATTCCAGCAAAGCGGAAGACAACAAGCGGTTCGTGGATGAAACCGTAGCTAAGTACGGAAGATTGGACATTGCCTGCAACAATGCCGGAATCGGTGGCCCGGCACTTCCAACCGGTGAATACCCGATTGAGGGCTGGGACAAAGTAATTGCACTGAACTTAAGCGGTGTTTTTTACGCATGCCGTTATCAGCTGGAACAAATGGAGAAAAACGGTGGCGGAAATATCGTTAACATTGCGTCCATTCATGGAACAGTTGCAGCACCAAACAGTCCGGCTTATACCGCTTCCAAGCACGGAGTTGTCGGATTGACCAAAAACATCGCGGCAGAATATGGTCAGAAAAATATCCGCTGTAACGCTGTCGGGCCAGGTTACATTGAAACGCCTTTATTGACGGCAAACCTGGATAAAGATGCCCTGACATACATTTCATCCAAAGCAAGCATGAACCGTTTGGGAACACCCCAGGAAGTTGCCGACCTGGTTACTTTCCTAAGTTCCGACAAGTCCTCATTCACTACCGGAAGCTACTTTATCGCTGACGGAGGTTATACGGCAGTATAATCCGGCTGAAAATAAGGAGGTTTCATCCCGCAAATAACACGTGACATCTCCTTATTTCTTTTCTTTCAGGAATTTTACGGGAACGTTTTCATTATTGAAAAAAAGATTACTTTTAATTGGATGAAGCGAACCCTTGTTTACCTGTTGATTTTATCCGGATTTTTACTTTCCAGCTGTGCACAAAAGAAGAAAGTTGAGGTCCGGAAATCCGAAATTGTTGCCGATCTGATTCACCCGCTTTATTTCCAGGAAGAAGTGTCTTCCCTGATCAATTTTCCGTTTTGGTTCAATGACAGCATCATTGCCCGACAAAAAATCCGGCAATTAACCGTTACCTCATTCAAAGGAGTCATTTCCGACACGAGTATTTACAACCCGGAATCCGAAGATGAAACCTTCCCGAAACGAACACTCATATACACATTCAATCAATCGGGGAGATTGGTTCAGCTTCAAATCACTGATTTCTCCGAGGGAATTGTGATTTCAAACCAATCCTTTCAAATCGGCAAGCCGGGCCAGCTGAATTACTGCGAAGCGATCCAAAAAGACAACCTCTACGGGGTTGAGAACAATACGTTCACGTATGATGCAGCACGGATTTCTGCCAATTATGCTTCGTTTGTGGCATCCAACGACATGGACCTGATCCATTTCGTACTGAACAAAAAATACTTCGGGCCGCTTTCGGTGGATTCCATTGCAAGCCCGCTTCCAAATGACTGGGTTATTCTGGGATCACCCGATAAACCGATGAAGCGCTATAAAGTGAGAAATAAAGTCAAGGAAACCTCTATTTCCAATTACGAATATTTTCAATCGAACTTTCCGAAACTGATTACGAACGAAGATTATCCGTTCTTCAAAAAGCGTTATTTCAACTACCAAAAAGGGCATTTTAACGGCTACATCGATTCGACCTTTATCGACGAAACATTTGTAACTTCCGTAAGATCGTTCATTTATTATGACAGCAAACGGTTGCCCACAAAGATTATTCATAAAAAAGAACATGCGGAAGGCGTAAACAATTACCAGACACATGAATTGTTCACTTATTCTTATTATCCGTAATATTTACGTTAATTTCGCATCAAATTAAATTCCTCAATTCCATGATCAACAATGCCTTAGAAAGAAAATTCATTCCGATGATCCTTCTTTCTCTTACTTCTCTTTTTGCACATGCTCAAACAGATAAGGTTACTATTGAAGGTAAAAGCTATTACGTTTATCCTCATCAGCAGGTAGTTCAGGGAATGCAGGATTATTACCTGAATTTTGCCGACAAAAAAGAAGTCATTCAAAGGGACGATCGCAACGAAAAAATAGTTTCCGTGCATGAAGAAGTTATTTCACCGCTGGAAAAACAAGCGGCGATTAAATTTCCCCGGTCTTATAAGAAGTATATCAAAGATTTCGAAGAAGTTTTGGAGAAATACCCGTATTTCCTCGTTACCACAGATAACAACATCAGCAACGATCCTACTCCCGCCCTGGTAAATCTTCCGGATGGAGATTACGTGATGTATTACCGCGATATCCCTTACATTTCAAAACGTGTATTGCGCTTTAAGAACAATATTGTAGCAGCTTTCTTTTCGATCAAAAACAACGTGATCACCGGAAAAAGCACATGGTTCACACCCGATGGAAAAATCGTCAAAACAGGAGATTACCTGAACAGTGAAAAAACAGGCACCTGGCGCGTATTCGAGTATGTTCAGAAAATCGACGAAACTTACACCTACGATCCGAAAGAATCCATTGAAAGCCGTTTTCAGAAATTAGCATACGACACAACGAAAATCACCTATACTTTCCAGGACGGAATGAAAAACGGCCCTTACACCGTTTACCAGAACCAGGAATTGATGACTTCCGGGAATTTCCTGGCCGACCAAACTTCCGGCACCTGGGAGATCTATGAATTTAAAACCACGGTAAGCGTTGATAAAAAAGGGAAACTGATTATTACCCGTGGAAAAGACAAAATACTGATCGACCGGTATACTTTGCGAAGCGATCAAAAAAGAGGAAAATCGCCGATCATTCGCCACAGCGTTATACCGTATGAATTCATGGGTTATAACCGGGAAGATTCACTCGTATTGGTAAACAGTTCCGGTACCGCACCGGCAATGGGCGAATACGACATGGGATATGCAACGGATTTCCCGGATTTCATCAGTTTTCTGACTATTGTGGAAAAAGAAACCGACAACATCGAATTACCGGAAGAAAACCTTACAAGCTATGAAGGCGAAGAAGCGTACGAAGGCGACTATTACGATTTTGAACCCGAAATGGAAATGGATCCGGGATTCGATTACAATGAAAACGAGTACTACGAATACGTTAATAAAAAACGCTACAAGCTCAATGACCTGATCGATTCCATGGGTTATTTATACGCTTATGAGGGAGTGGTCGAGCATTATTACCAAAACGGACAATTGCAATACCGCTTTGAAGTAAAAGACGGAAAATTACTGAAGGAAGAGCCGGTTTACTGGGACAACGGCACCATTGCAAACGAAGTGGTTTTCATCGCAGATTCCAATCAATATGTGCAACGTTTCTACGACTACAACGGGGTGAAATACTTCGAAACCCGGCACGATTCGAAGGGAAACCTGTTGAGTAATCCTTCGCAGAGAAATCCGGACATGGTGACGATTGATTCTAAAAATTACGACCGCAACTACGGCAATCCGACCATGATCTATTCCGAAGACAAGGAAATTACCATGGGAACCATGCCGGAAAGAATTCTGCTGATCGAAGAACTATTCAAAGTCGATTCTTCCGTAGCCAAACAAACTTACTTCTACCCGGAAACTCGGACATTGAATGTCTTCGAGCGAAATTTGATGGGCGATACCGTTTCCACCCAGGAAGTGGTTTTCTCCGAAGATTACATGAACGTGAATGCCGTTAAAACCTGGAATTACAAAAACATGACGCTTAAAACCATTCAGAACGGAACATTGGATGAATACTGGAAATTAAGCTTGTCGGATACTATTCCGCTGGAAAAACTGGCTTTCTACTGGGAATACAAATACTCCGTTGAAAAAGACAACGAACTTTGGGTGAATGGCAAGCCGTTTACAGGAACCTTTAAACTCACCGACAATACCGGAAGTTTCAGTGTAAAAGCAACCGATAAATCCATTCAGTTGTCACTTCCGGACAGTAAAACGGATTTAAAATTGTACCAGGCAGCCGTGAAGGCACATTTGAAATCCAAAAAGAGAAACGACCTGCTTTTGGGTTACATTCCGGAATTTGCCGGTTCAGGACAAATTTCACATGCGGTAACCGCTCTTTTCACCAACCTGTATGGTGTATTCGCAGCGCTTTACGAACGCCCTCCGTATAACTTCGACGGACGTGTTTATGGAGATGAGGAACTGTACGGTGCAAGAAGTGTCCGCACCGAAGGAGAATCCGTCTTTACCAGTGCAGAAGGAAAGTACCTGAACGGGAAATCAGAAGGCATCTGGACCTACAAAGATCAATTCGGGAAAGTACGGTCAACCATCGGATACAAAGATGGCGAAGCGCACGGAGACAGTTTTGATTATGGAGTAGTACTTCCGAAACCAAAACCGAAAAAAACCGAAGAAGAAGCTTTATATGCTTACGAAGATCCGCTTTCCAAATACGAGGAGTATCCATTAAAAAAGACTTATTACCTGGAGTCGAAATCCACTTATAGAAACGGAGCTTTGACGGGTGCTTATGTAACCCTGGACTGGAAAGGCGACACCCTCACCTATTCAAACTTTGTGGATGGTGCCAAGGAAGGACTTGAATTCAAAAGAAACCGCCTGTTTTTCAGTCAATCTTATTACCGGAACGGTTATATCGACGGGAATGTTAAAACGTATTTCACCAACCCCGAAAAAGATTCCGTGCTGATCTTCGACCTGAGCTTCAAAAACGGAGCCTTGCAGGGAGAATCCGTTGCTTACCATTCAAACGGTAAACTGGCTAAAAAAGGATTTTTCCTGGGTGGTCAGCCGATCGATGATTACGAAGCTTACGACACGCTTGGTTTCAAATACCAATACGTGAAATTCCAATACAACCAGCCTGTTGAAGAAAAGATCTGGGAAGAAAACGAATTAAGTGTGCGCTATGAATTCGACTGGAGAGATTCCATTCCGTTCAATTTTGCGGATATCACCAACAGTTCCAGCATCGATCAGCTGATTTACCAGGCAGGTTTTTCAGACTATGGCCTTTACGAACCGTACTACGGAAGGCCAAGTCTCGTGAACAAAACCGGGATCGATTATCACATCACCAAGTACTATCCGAACGACACCGTTGCACGCACAGGAACCATTTCAAAAGGAATCAAAACCGGATGCTGGAAATACTTCAATTATTACGGGAAGAAACTGATGGAAGTGGAGTACTTCGATACCATTATTAGCGTCAACGACAGCATTAAGTTCAAGTCTAAGGGAATCCTTTATTACCTGGATGAGCACGATAACCCGTTAAGCAAAAGCTGGATCATTGAAAAATTCGAGAAATATGATTGTTCCCACACCGATCACAACGAAGAACGCATGTTGTACTGTTTCTGGGAAAAAGACACCACTCAGCACCGCAGAAACGGCTATGTAAAAAATTATTACGACAACGGTTCCATTCAGAATGAAGGCTGGGTAAAGGACGGTTTACCAACCGGAATCTGGAAATTGTATGATGTAAGCGGCAACCTGAGCCAGGTGGGCGAATATGTTATGGGAAAACGCAACGGAAGGTGGTTGAAAGGTGATTTGGGCAGCGTGAAGAACATGAGCGAAATCTGCCTGAACCCGAACCTGGAAAACCTGGACGCCATCCTGAGTTACCAGGAAAAACTACTCGACGTGAGTGTTATTACTTACCAGATCGGGAAAGAACTGAAACGCAAATATTACGGAATTAACATGAACAACGGAGAAGCTCCGGAAGGCTATTACGGGGAGGAAGACATGTACATGAATTACGGCGAATAAGCCTGTTCCGAAAGAAATCCGGCGTCGGGGGAGCTATTTAATTCTCCCCCGACGACCAATCAATAAACAAGTTATACACTTCACTAATTCCCAAGGTAACAGTTACTTTGAATAACTGTTTTGGTCGTAACTTTGAATTTACTGAAACCTAAAATCAAGTTATGATTGAAATCGAAAACAGCAATATGGCCAAATTGATCGAGCTCATTGATTCGATCAAAGACATGCGTCACATTATTCAGGCTTACTTCAAAAAACAACTCAAAAACAACGACCTTGGAATTACGGTTGAAATGCTGGAAGTTTTAATGGTGTTATCCCGGACTTCAAAAATCAATCAAAAAGAAATTGCAGACCGCGTTCGAAAAAACAAGGCCAATCTGACACCCATCATCCATAAACTTTCCCTGAAAGGTTTATTGCACCGCAAAGAAGACCCGAAAGACCGGAGAAACAACATCATTTCGCTCACTGAGAAAGGAAAAAAATTGTGCAGCGACTACAACAGGAACTTTGAGGAGTTTTATGCAAACTTTTTGAAGGATGTAGATATTGAAAATATGAACAAAACAATCCTGATGTTTAAAACAATCGGGCAGCAGGTTTCCAAACTGGATTAAATTTCTTTTCTCCCCAACCTGAACCTTATTAGTAATCGTTTGTATAATAAGTTACTAATACCTGAAAAATGAAAAGATCAATCAATCCGTACCTGTTTGCCGGCCTATTTGCTATTCCGATGCTTATTTTTTCCTGTTCGCAGAGCATGGAATCCAAAAACTCACCTGAATCGGGAAACGCCTCTTCCATTCAATCCGAAGAGCAATCTTCCGGCTTAAAATCAACCGCTTCTGCAGACGAAGTGCAACAGAAAAAAACGGAAGAATCTTCCTTAAAGAAAAAGCTGATCAAAACCGGGAACCTGATTCTAGAGTCTAAGCACATTGAAAAGAGTAAAGCCCACCTGGATTGGGCAATTAAATCCCTGGACGGTTATTACGACAATGAACAATTCAGTAAGTCGGGTTATGAATACCGCTACTCGTTAACGGTTCGTGTTCCGGCAAAAAATTTCGACCGGATGCTCCGGGCCATTCAGGGTGGCGGGGACGAAATCGTATCCAAAAACATCAAAACCGATGATGTCAGCGCGGAATATGTAGACCTGGAAGCACGGCTAAAAAGCAAAAGAGCATACCTGGCACGTTATGAAGCTTTCCTCACGAAAGCTAAAACCATGGATGAACTCCTGCAGATCCAGGAACAAATCCGGGCGTTGATCGAGGAAATTGAAAGCCAGGAAGCAAGACTCCATTTTTTGGATGACCAGGTCGGTTACAGCACACTCGACATCGAACTATACAAAACCGTTAGCCAGCCGGTTGTGACATCAGAAGAACCGGGATTTTGGGAGAAAGCCAAAAATTCCATTGCAAACGGATGGACCGGGATCGTGGTGCTTTTCCTCGGATTGCTTTCCATCTGGCCATTGCTTTTGATTTTAGTTCCTGCAGGTGTTTACGGTTACAGAAAGCTGAAAAATCAGAAGAAATAATTAAGAGCGTTTCCGGGCGACTTCGACATTTCGACTACGCCCAATGACCGAAGCTCAGTCACACCGGGAACCAAAATAATCCTTCAAAATCAATTTAATTCGCAATTCAACATCCGCAATTCGCAATTCGTATGCTATCTTTACGACTCACGTAATTTCGATCATATGAATTTCAATACATCCGCTGCGTTCGACCAGCAAGAAGGCCTCGTTGTCCTTGTTGGGAAAAAGATTGAAACGCAAACCAGGCTGCCGAAAACGGTGGCCGAAGAACTGGAAATCTTTCACAAAAATGCCGATTTGCAATTCCTGCATCTTCCTCTGAAAGGGAAACACTTTGTGTTTATCAAAGAGCAGGCAAACGATGAAAAATTGCGCATCATGGGGCACAAACTTCGTACTGCTTTGCCAAAAGAAGTCAAAAGCATTTTCATTGACGGAGGAAAAAACAACAGCCTTCTGCTGGCTGAAGGTTTCGCACTTTCGGGTTACCAGTACCTGAAATACCGGAAAGAGGCAAAAAAGGAAAAATACGCATTGGAAACCATCGATTTTTCTGCAAAAATTACTGCTTCGGCCATTGAAGAACTTTCGGCAACTCTGAAAGCCGTTTTCTGGGCGCGCGATTTGGTAAACGAACCCGTTTCCGGGTTGAATGCCACGCAATTGGCAGAAGCTATCGAAGAAAAAGGAAAAGAAGCGCAGTTTTCAGTAACGATCCTGGAAAAATCCAAGATCGAATCCCTGAAAATGGGTGGATTGCTAGCCGTAAACAAAGGATCGGTTGATCCGCCGACATTTACCATCATCGAATACAAACCCAAAAAAGCCAGCAACAAAAAGCCAATTGTTCTGGTCGGAAAAGGAGTGGTATATGACACCGGAGGTTTGAGCTTAAAACCAACTGCGGGTTCTATGGACGCCATGAAATCCGATATGGCAGGAGCCGCAATGATGGCCGGAACCATTTACGCAGCAGCCATGATGGAACTTCCTATCCACCTGATCGGGTTGATTCCTGCAACGGACAACCGTCCAGGATTAAATGCTTATACTCCGGGAGACATCATTACCATGTACGACGGAACAACCGTAGAAGTGTTAAACACCGACGCAGAAGGCCGCATGATCCTGGCAGATGCATTGGCTTATTCCGATAAGTTCAAACCGGAACTGGTGATTGACGCAGCCACCTTAACAGGAGCAGCTGCACGCGCCATCGGGACACGCGCTGCGATTATGATGGGAAATGCTGACAGAAAATACTTCACCATGCTCAACGAAGCAGGAATGGAAACCTACGAACGCATGGTCGAATTCCCGTTCTGGGACGACTATTACGACGATATGAAATCAAAAATTGCCGATTTGAACAACGTTGGGAACGGCTATGCCGGAATGATTACCGCCGGAAAATTCCTCGAGCACTTCGTAAAAGCACCGTATATCCACATGGATATCGCCGGACCGGCTTTCCTTGACAGACCTCAGGATTACAGAGGTGTTGGAGGAACGGGAACAGGAATCCGTTTAATGATTAACTTCTTAAAACGCCTTGCATAAGATGGAAAAAGAGAAAATCAAAGAAGAAGGCCGTGCAGTTCCTATTCGAGTAGGAATTTCCATCGGAGACGTTAATGGTATCGGGCCGGAAGTAGTGATCAAATCATTGGCAGACAACCGTTTGTTACTGGATTGCACACCCATTATTTACGCTTCCTCCAAAACCATTTCTTTTCATAAGAAAGCAATGAATGAACCCGAATTCAATTACCAGACCTGCAAAACCGCCAATGAAGCGGTGAATCGCAAGATCAACATTATCAACGTCTGGAACGAGGAAGTTCAGTTCGACTTGGGAAAAGGAACCGAAGCAAGCGGAAAATATGCGTTCCTTTCCCTGGAAAAAGCAACCGAAGACTTGGCCTCCGGGAAAATCGACGTATTGGTAACAGCCCCGATTTCCAAAGAAGCAATCGGGAAAGCCGGATTCCAATTCCCCGGACATACCGAATACCTGGCACATCTGGCAGGAATGGACGAAGCATTGATGATGATGGTCAGCGGTTCGCTTCGCGTAGCTTTGGTAACGACACACGTACCGTTAAAGGACGTTTCAGGCACATTAACCCGCGAAAAGATCCTGGCAAAGATCAAAGCATTGGACAACAGCCTGAAAAAAGATTTCGGCATCCAGCGTCCGAAGATTGCAGTTTTCGGGTTGAACCCACATGCCAGCGAGAATGGAAAAATGGGAAATGAAGAAGCAGAAACCATCACACCGGCAATCAACATGGCCCGGAATGAAGATATTTTTGCCTTTGGCCCATTCCCGGCAGACGGATTTTTCGGCAGCCCGAACCGCGGTCAGTACGACGCCGTTTTGGCCATGTACCACGACCAGGGATTGGCAGCCTTCAAAGCATTGGCTTTTGAAGATGGAGTGAATTATACAGCAGGATTACCGATCGTAAGAACTTCTCCGGATCACGGTACAGCCTTCGACATTGCAGGGAAAAACGAAGCAAATCCGCAATCGATGCGCAGCGCTATCTACCTGGCAATCGACATTTTCAATACCCGTAAGTTTTTGAAGGAAATTGCTGCGAATCCGTTGCAAATCCAGGAGTCGGCACATCACCGGAAAAGAGGCGACCGGCAACATGAAATTGAGTAAGAAAATAAAAAATAAACGAATTAAATCGAGAATACGTATCAATTCGTTTATTTTTTCTACCTTTGCCCTCCAATTTTTGTGTAGTGAAGAAATCTGCGAAAGAGTTCATAATCCAATTTGTAGGATTGAAAATAGGGACGCATCGCTATGAATTCAACATAGACAAAACGTTCTTTGAAGGTGTTGAAAACACCCTGATTGAGGATGCAAATGTTCTGGTAGAACTTGCATTTGAAAAAAAGGAAACAATGATGATCGCGGAATTTTCGCTTTCAGGAACTGTTACCACTCCATGTGATCGCTGCAATGATCCGATGGAAGTAAAAGTTCACGGGGACTACCGCATTGTTTACAAGTTTGGGACAGAAGTTTCCGAAGACGAGAATTTGATTATTCTTCACCCGGAATCCTATGAACTGGACCTTTCAGCACCGATCTATGAGTTATTGGTCATCTCATTGCCGACCCGAAGAATTCATCCGGAAGGAGAATGCAACGAAGAAGTGATGGATTTGTACAACAAGTATATTGTAAATGCAAATCAGCCGGATGAAGACGATGACGATTGGGATGAAGACGACGAAGATTGGGACGACGATGAGGACAGCGGTGACTGGGATGATGAAGGAGATGACGATGATGATTCGGATGATCCTGACGACGACAGACCGATAGACCCGCGCTGGTCCGCATTAAAAAATTTGAATTAACGATTGAAATAAATAAGTAAAATGGCACATCCAAAACGCAGAACGTCCACGACACGTCGCGACAAGAGAAGAACTCACGACAAGGCAATCGCGAAGAACATTGCAACTTGTCCTACAACCGGACAACCACATTTGTTCCACCATGCACACTGGCATGAAGGCAAATTGTACTACAAAGGAAGAGTAGTAGCTGAGAAAGAAGTAGCGATTTAATTTCGCGCTGTTTAGTAGTAAACATTCCTCCTGATGAAGATAGGAATAGATATTTTGGGCGGTGATTTCGCACCAGAGGCCAATATAGCCGGTGCTGTACTTGCTAGAAAAGAACTTCCTCAGGACGTGCGTCTCGTGTTGATTGGCGACCAGGATCAAATCTTGAGTGGCCTAAACGCGTTGAATGAAGATCCGGCCGGGTATGACATTGTACATGCCCCTGACGTCATTACGATGCACGACCACCCTACCCGGGCAATTCCAACCAAGCCGCATAGCAGTATCGCGGTTGGTTTCGACCTGCTCGCCAAGAAGGAAATCGACATCTTTGCCAGTACAGGAAATACGGGAGCAATGCTGGTTGGTGCAATCTATAAGATCAACACCATTGCCGGTATTATTCGCCCGTGTATTACCTCCGTGCTGCCAACCGTTGACGGCAAAAACTCCATTTTACTGGATGTTGGTGCCAACGCAGACTGCAAACCTGATGTTCTTTACCAATTTGCCGTTTTGGGAAGTCTTTATGCCAAATGTGTTTATGGCGTGGATAATCCGAGAATCGGGCTTTTGAATATTGGTGAAGAAGAAACCAAAGGGAATTTATTGACGATAGCAGCCCACAAACTGATGGCTGAATCGGATGAAATCAATTTCATTGGAAACATCGAGGGTCGTGATCTGTTTACAGGTGTGGCAGACGTTGTTGTTTGTGATGGGTTCACCGGGAACATTGCTTTGAAGCAAGCCGAAGGAATCTACACACTCATGCGTAAACGGGGCTTGCGTGACGAATACTTCGACCGTTTCAATTATGAGAATTACGGTGGAACACCGATCCTCGGTGTGAAAGGTAATGTCATAATCGGTCATGGAATTTCCAACGATAAGGCCGTAAGAAGTATGCTACTGCACTCCTATGAGGTAGCAAAATCGGATCTTACAAAAAACATTAACGAAGCTTTTAATCAATAAAATGAGTAAAATCACCGCAGCAATAACAGGCATTTGTGGGTATCTTCCGGAGGAAGTGGTAACAAATGACGACTTAGCTAAAATTGTTGATACTTCTGATGAATGGATTACAACAAGGACCGGGATTAAAGAGCGACGCATTCTTCGCGAAGGCGCTTGTTCGGATATTGCCGCAGCAGCTGTAAAAGGATTACTGGAAAAGACAAATACCGACCCGCTGGACATCGAGCTGGTGATTTTGGCAACTGTTACTCCAGATTACCCTTTCCCTTCAACTGCAAATGTTGTTTGTGATAAACTGGGATTGAAAAATGCATGGGGCTACGATTTGATTGCAGCTTGTTCAGGTTTCATCTATGGTTTGCAAACAGGTGCAGGTTTTATCGAATCCGGAAAACACAAAAAAGTAATCGTAATCGGTGTGGATAAAATGAGCGCCATTTTGGATTATGAAGATCGTACGACTTGCGTCATCTTCGGTGACGGAGGAGGCGCTGTTTTGCTGGAACCGAACACGGAAGGATTAGGAATCCAGGATGCGATCCTTAAATCCGACGGAGCGGGAAGACAATATTTGTACCAGCCTGCAGGTGGGTCTGTCATGCCTCCATCCCACGAAACAGTTGATAAGCGTTTGCACTTTGTGAAGCAGGAAGGAAAACAGGTTTTCAAATTTGCAGTAACAAACATGGCGGAAGTTTCGGCTGAGATCATGCAACGCAATAACCTGACGGCTGAAGATGTAGACTGGTTGGTGCCTCACCAGGCAAACCTCCGTATCATCGACGCAACTGCCGACAGAATGGGGGTTCCGAAAGAAAAAGTAATGATCAACATTCAACGTTACGGAAACACAACTGCAGGTACATTGCCATTGTGTTTGTGGGATTGGGAAAAGCAATTGAAAAAAGGCGACAATTTAATCCTCTCCGCTTTCGGAGGTGGATTTACATGGGGTGCCGTGTATGTAAAATGGGCTTATAATTCTTAATATAATCGAAAAAACAACTATTAAATTATACTGATATGAATCTGAACGAAATCCAAGACTTAATTAAGTTTGTAGCAAAATCAGGTGTTACGGAAGTAGAAATTGAGCAAAAAGACTTTAAAATCACGATCAAATCAGAGACTAAAAAAGCGGAGTCTCAAATCATCGTGCAAGCAGCAGCTCCGGTTGTTCCTCAAATTGCGGCTGCTCCTGCAGTTGCAGCTGCTCCGGTTGCAGCGCCTGCGGCAACGCCACAAGCAGCTCCGGCAGCAACAGAAGATTCAAAATACATTACTGTTAAATCTCCGATGATCGGTACATTCTACCGTTCTTCCGGACCGGATAAAGAACCTTTCGTAAGCGTTGGACAATCCGTGAACAAAGGAGAAACAGTTTGTATCATTGAAGCAATGAAATTATTCAATGAAATCGAAGCTGAATTCACTGGTAAAATCGTTAAGGTATTAGTTGACGATGCTACACCGGTAGAATACGATCAACCATTATTCCTGGTAGATCCTGCTTAATCGACAAGTTGTACTACAACTTAGGTATTCATTAAACATGATTTTATGTTCAAAAAAATATTAATTGCCAACCGTGGTGAGATCGCTTTACGTATCATTCGTACTTGTAAAGAGATGGGCATCAAAACGGTTGCAGTATATTCTACTGCTGATAAAGAAAGCCTACCGGTTCGTTTTGCCGATGAAGCGGTTTGTATCGGGCCGGCTCAGAGCAGCAAGTCTTATTTATCGATAGCAAATATCATTGCTGCTGCAGAAATCACCAATGCAGACGCGATTCACCCGGGATACGGGTTCCTTTCCGAAAACGAGAAATTCTCTCGTGTTTGCCAGGAGCATGGAATTAAATTCATCGGGGCTTTGCCTGAGCAAATTGCCGGAATGGGTGATAAAGCAACAGCAAAAGCAACCATGATCGCTGCCGGAGTACCGTGTATTCCGGGATCAACAGGATTATTGAAAGATTTGGACGATGCACGTGAAACTGCTAAAAAAGTAGTTTACCCGATCATCCTGAAAGCAACAGCCGGAGGTGGTGGAAAAGGAATGCGTATCGTTTGGAAAGAAGAAGATTTACAGGCTGCATGGGATTCGGCACGCCAGGAAGCAGGTGCTGCTTTCGGTAACGACGGAATCTACATGGAGAAATACATCGAAGAACCTCGTCACATCGAGATCCAGATTGCAGGTGACCAGTACGGAAATGCCTGTCACTTATCCGAGCGCGATTGTTCCATTCAGCGTCGTCACCAGAAATTGGTAGAAGAAACTCCTTCTCCGTTCATGACTGACGAACTTCGTGAAAGAATGGGTCAGGCGGCAATTAAAGCTGCGAAGGCCGTAAATTACGAAGGTGTTGGAACAGTGGAGTTTTTGGTTGACAAGAACCGCGATTTCTACTTCATGGAAATGAACACACGTATCCAGGTAGAGCACACCATTACAGAGGAAGTAATCAATTACGATCTGATCAAGGAGCAAATTAAAATTGCTGCAGGAGATAAAATTTCCGGGAAGAACTACTATCCGCAAATGCATGCGATACAGTGTCGTATCAACGCAGAGGATCCGTACGCTGATTTCCGTCCGTCTCCGGGTAAAATTACAAGCTACCATTCTCCGGGAGGACATGGTGTGCGTATCGATACCCACGCTTACGCAGGTTATACGATCCCGCCAAACTATGACTCTATGATCGGGAAATTGATCGTAGTTGCTCAAACACGCGAAGAAGCAATTCTTAAGATGAAACGTGCATTGGATGAATACATCATCGAAGGCATCAAAACAACGATTCCGTTCCATCAAAAACTGATGGAAGATCCACAGTTCAACGAAGGAAACTTCACTACGAAGTTCATGGAAACGTTTGAGTTTTAAGATTTGAAAAATAATCATTGAAAGTCCAGGCGATTAATGCCTGGACTTTTTTATTTCCGGAAGAAAATCAAAAAATTAATTTGATATTTCAGAATAATATGTAAGTTTGGTGCTAACTAACTATTATTCAGCGTAAAATGAAACCAAACTTCTATTCACGAGGTTCCCAGGATGGAACCGTAAAAATCCTGTTATTCTCTTTTTTTGTAATGCTTTTTGGCCTTTCGGGATACGCTCAGGTCGGTAAGGATCTTGCCAAACCTCCAAAAGAAAGTGACACAGTCCCCATTAACGCATATTATCTTGCAAAGGACATGTATAGTTTTTTTAAAATTCCTCATTCTGTAAAGATTTTGGAGGCAAAAAAAATTCTAACAAAGCTTTGTTACTATGCAGGGACTGATGAACCTTATGAAATTAAGAAGATGATAGAAGGTTCTACTGTTATGGAAACACTACTAGATAGTTTACAAAATACAGCTCAGTTCGTTTCAGATTCGATTAAAGTAAAAAAAATACTCGATTGGAAAAATTCAACTCAAACAACGGTTATCGCTCTCCAAAAAAAGGACACACTTAATAAGAGAAATCGAGATGTCCTCCAAAAAGCCGAGAATATTCTTCAAAACATAACTAATGAAATAAAAGTTGAAGAAATTTCACTCCATAATTCGATCAAATTCGACGAAATAATTCTAGGGGATAAGAATTATACGAAAGCCTTAATTAAAAGCATTGACGGCACAGATTCTATCAAATTTAATTATGCGCTTCTTATTCATTTGCAAGATTCTATCCAACAAGAAAAAAAGAACATTGATTCAGAAGCACTTGCTATTTTCAATAGCCAGGTTGATTCAACGAAAGATAATTTGCTTGGAATTAAAATGAACTGGAATAACGTTAAAGCATTTATTACAGAATTTGGTAATAGAATTAATACAATCCAACAACAAAATGCTCAAATAACCATATCACTCATGGAATCTTCAGCAGGTTCGGTTTCCGGTTGGAAAATGCCTTCGGAAGCTGAAATGATAGATGCAGTAGCTACTTATATTGCTTCCCGTGTAAAACAGGAAACTGTGTTATGGTTTTTCGACCAGATGCGAAACAATACCGAACGCTACGAACTAATTATGACCGCCTTTCCTGAAACTATGAACTTAATACAGTCTTCCGAAGTCTTTGATGCTCCAAACATGGGTTCTGCATGGAAATATGCTTTGTCGAAAGACTTCGTTCATTTGCCTAAAAATATCCTAAGCAGCGAATGGATCAAAGAACGCATCCCGAAAGAACAGCAGAAGTACCTGGATCTAACCTGTATTTCCTGGGAAATAGGTGAATTGGTGAGTAACCGGCTTTCCTACCGGGATCTGATCAAACAACTTTATTTGAAGCGGAACCTGGATGATCCAACACAAATAGACAATTTCCCGGATAGCATTATTACTTTCCTCTATGCTGTGTCTAATGAGCTTTATATCGTCAACAATGCTTCCGTAAGAAACCTGACGTATGAAGAAATCAACTCCATGCCTTTTGGTCAATTGGAAATCATGCTGGAATTGCTAAACATGAAATATTCAAACAGCATCGATAAACTGTTTTTGCAGAAGTTCGAGCATAAGATCACCAAAGACCATAAAAAGGATATTGCCAAATGGATCGGGAACACCATGCTGGCTTTAAGCCAGTTTGACAAGATCATGCAACAGGTTGAACAATCCAGGAAAGGAGATAAAGGGGAAACGGTTCTTTTTGACGGATACAATACCTGGCAGCTAATCAGTCAGGTAGTAAGATCGTCTCTTCCAACGCGAAAAGAATCTGTTTACAAAAAATACCTCGACCGGGCAGATGATGCATTCGAGATCTATCATTTACTATCTGAAAAAAATTATGCTGGTGCAGTATCAAAAACGTTAGAGCTAGTGGATAGTTTGATTTATAATGAATACCTGATAGTTGATACAAACAATTATCATAGAGATTCTCCTTTTTTAATTGCGTTGAACCCAAAAACAAAAAGTGCTGGAAATTACCGTATAGACATTAGTACTCTTGATAACTATTTTATAGAACGGCGCGTGAAATCTAAGAAGTTCCCGAAAATTGCACGGCACTTAAACAAGGGAGATATTGTGGTTTCGATCTCTCCACAAAACATTATAAATATCGGCAATCTAAAATATTTAAAACTCAATAAAGATACTTTAGCAATAGCACTAAAAAAGGGTGAACATAAGTGGGAGAAAAAACGAATAGATCGCTTTTTAAACAAAATGAACAAAAGTGCATTAGATTACCTTATTAAAAATAGGAAAAACTGGGGAGGACGTCATACTGATAGTTCATTTATCCAATTCCCGGTAAACAGTATAGCTGCCCAAGCAATAATTTCTTCCGACAAAAAAGCCATGCAAATGATTATGAAATTGGCTTCTTTTCTAAATGATGTTGCATTATCCGATAATGAGAAAGAACTTAAGAAAGTGATTGAATCTTATGCACTTCCTCCGGGATCTTACAAACAAAAACGCAATTCGTGGCACTCCCTGACTTTGAATGCCTTTGCCGGGCCTTATGTCGGATTTGAAACGGCAGGTTTTTTAAATGCAAAAAGAAAGGATGATGGTTTTACCAGTTGTGCCTGGAATTACGGAATCTCAGCACCAATTGGCATCACTTATACAAAAACATTCGGTAAGCGAATCTACAATACTTCCCGGCTTCCGGATCTGGCCAAAGAAAACCCGGATTATATAAAAATAAAACGAAAAAACCTCTACAAACGTACGAATGCGAGCTTAAGCTTTACTCTTACTGCTATTGATATCGGAGCAGTGGTAAGTTACCGCATGAGCCACACAGAAAATGTACTGGACCAATCCTTTAAGTGGGAGCAATTCATCAGTCCGGGGTTCAACATCGGAATGGCAATTCCAAAAACACCCTTGACCGTACAGCTGGGATATCAATATACTCCCAAGGTTAGACGCATTATAACTGAACAGGTTGATACTGGAGAAGAAGTTTTGCGGAAAGATGAACATTTTGGTATGTGGCGTGCTTATCTCGGCGTATACTTCGATATCCCGCTGGTGAACTTGTGGATGAAAACGCGGAGTGTGAAATATGAATAACAATCTTGCGTAGGGACGCGACGGATCGCGTCCCTACTGCATTTGCCTTATTTATTACCGATAAAAGGACATAAATCGTTCCCGCTTCAACTATTTCCATAAATTCACCCTCGTGAAAACGAAACAAAGTATCCTGCGGCAACTACTGGTGAACATTCTTGTTCCGGTGCTGCTGATCTTTTCCACCGTTTTCTACCTGACTTACCAATACAATCTCGACAAAGTTGAAAACGACATTCAGCAGCAAAAGAAAAACATTGTGGAGGAAACGCGGAATCTGATCGAATACTACGATTTTTCCATGCGCACGCACGAACAATCCCTGATCCAGCGCATGCAAAACGTTTCCGGTGAAATTCAATCCGTATTGACCCGGCAAAACGCAAAAACGGTTGACCTTAACAGCTTACGATCTTCTCTCGGGATGGACCCGGCACGCGAAGATATTTACCTCATAGACCGGAACCTGCGCATTGTCAATACCACTTTCAAACCCGATCTCGGGCTTGATTTCAAAAAGCTCAATCAAACCTTCATTCCTTTTTTCAACCAGATCTTCCGATCCAAAAAGTTCAAGGAAGACCGTTTCGGACTGGAGATCAAGACCGGAAAAATCAAAAAATACAGCTACCAAACCTCGCCTGATGGAAAACACATCATTGAACTGGGCTTTTATTCCAAATCAGCCGACGAGTTCAAACAACTCCTGCTTTCCAAAATCCGCAGCCTGGACAAACGGTTCGAAGCCATTGACCGGGTTGAATTGTATTTGGGCGTAAAGAATATCCCTGACATTTCCATCAAAGATCCCAGGCTGCAAAAAGCCTATCTCCAATGCCTGGACAAGAAAAAAAATGTCATCATTGAGAATGACAACCCGGCTTCCAAAGGAAAGGAATTCACCGAATATGTGTTCCTCCCGGTATTGGAATCGAAATTGTATTCCGGGTATGTACTGGAATTGGGAACAAATGACCTCCCCTATCAAAACCTCATCAACGACCTGCTGCTTCGTTTCGGCGTCATTTTCGGGTTGACTCTGGTGATACTGACAGTTATTGTTTATTTCCGTTCACGCAAATTGACAAAACCCATCCAGCAACTGGCACTGAAAACAGAAACCATTTCAACCGACAACCTGGACCAAAGCATCGAAATTACCGGAAGCCTGGAACTGGATTTACTCTCGAAGAACTTCAATTCCATGATGCAGAAGTTGCGGCTTTCCTATGAAAACCTGGAAGAAAAAGTGGTGGAACGTACACACGAGTTGCAGGAACAAAAGCTCATCGTAGAATCCAAGAACCATGAAATCGTGGAAAGTATCCAATATGCGCGTTTTATTCAACAGGCACTTTTACCCCTGGAATCAGAGATTCAGGCTAGTTTCGATGAAAATGCATTTGTTTATTACGCTCCCAAAGACATCATCGCCGGGGATTTCTTCTGGTTTGAAAAACGGGGGCACCTAAGCTGGTTCGCGGTGGCAGATTGCACCGGACATGGGGTTCCGGGAGCAATGGTAAGCGTGTTATGCATCAACGCTTTGTACCAGTCACTGGCTTTGAATCCGCATCAAAGAACCGGGGAATTACTGGACCAGGTCCGTGAACTGGTTGTTCAAACACTCACTAAAGAAGCCCGCTCGGTCAAAGACGGCATGGACATTTCGCTGGGATGCTTCAATCACGAAACGAAGATGCTTCAGTGGACAGGCGCCAACAATCCGTTGTGGATTTTCCGCGGAGAAGAGATTTTGGTTACCGCACCGGATAAACAGCCGGTGGGACAGTTTGACGGAGCGAAGCCATTTACAACCCATGAAATACAACTCGAAGCAAACGACTGGATCATTTTGTTCTCAGACGGGTATGCAGATCAATTCGGCGGGCCGAAAAATAAGAAATACAAGTATGCGACTTTCCGGGATTTTATCCAGGCTCACCGGAACAAAAGCGGTGCTGAGCTCAAAGCTTCCTTAAAAGAAGAATTTGAGAACTGGAAAGGAAACCACGAACAGACAGATGACGTCTGTGTGATGGGAATTAAACTAGTTTAATTTGAAAATAACAGGAAGACTATAAAGGCTTTTAACCGGTTTACCGTTGAGCTTACCCGGATTCCAGTTCGGCATGGATTTGATCAACCGAACAGCTTCCTCATCACATTCCGGACAATCGGTAACCCCTTTTTTTACTTTTATATCCGTAATTTCTCCCGATTCCAGAACAACAAACTGAAGATAACATCTTCCCTCAAACTTTAAATTCTCAGCTATGTATTTTTTTAACGCACTTGTTCCTCCCGGAAATTCCGCCGGTTCTTCAGGCGTATCATAAACAAGTTCCTTTGCTTCCACAGATGATGCTTGTTTCGGGACAGCTTTTGGCGGAGGGCTTGTTTGTTTGGATGCAGGTAATGGTTCGGGATCTGTCTGTGAAAAAGATAGTCCGTAAATAAATTGTAACAGGGAAAGTATCACTAATTTTTTCATAGCCAGTTATTCAGGTTTAAAAATAATTGGAAGTGTAAATGTACTCTTTACTGGTTTTCCTTTTATTTTACCTGGTGTCCATCGCGGCATGGTATTCACGATCCGAACCGCCTCCTTGTCACATTCCGGGCAATCTATTACTCCCTTTTTCACCTGGGCATTGGCGACATCTCCGAGTTCATTCACTATGAATTGCACATAACATTTCCCCGCAATCTCCTTTTCCTTAGCAGATTCCGGGTACTTTACGTTTGTTTTCAGGTATTCCTTTAATGCCGACATTCCTCCCGGAAATTCAGCGGGTTCATCCAAAACCGGGTACATTATTTCCTCTTTAGGAGCGGGAGGAGCTTTAACAGGTTCCTGCGAAAAAGCAACTCCACATATAAGTTGCAGGAACGAGATTATCACTAATTTTTTCATGAATGAATTAATTATTCAGATCAAAAATGATGGGAAGCACAAACATACTGTTCACAGGTTTTCCTGCTATTTTTCCGGGTGTCCAGCGCGGCATATTCTTCACGACCCTAACCGCTTCCATTTCACATTCCGGGCAATCTGTTATTCCTTTTCTAATTTTTACCCAAGAGACATAACCACTATTACTTACCACAAATTCCACATAGCATTCTCCTTCAATTCCTTCTTTCTTAGCAGATTGCGGATAATGCAGGTTCGTTTTGATGTACTTCGTCATTCCTTCGTTTCCTCCTGGGAAAACAGCCGGCTCATCCACTACTCCGTAAATGGGTTCTTCGGTCTTTTCAACTTTCACGGGCTCAGTCAAAGCCGGTGGTTCCTGTGAAAAAGCAATTCCACAAACGAACTGGAGCGAAAAGGCCAATAAAATTTGTTTCATATTCATACGATGGTTTTTTAAAGATAGAAAGTCTAATTCAATTTGAAAGTAATTGCAACACGCATTGATACTTCAAGGGGCTTATCTTCTTTCGTAGCAGGATTCCATTTGGGCATGATACTAAACAGGCGCAAAGCTTCCAGATCGCAGCTCAAACAATCCCTAACTCCACGTAGAATTTTAAAATCACGGCAGACACCGTCTGCTCCAACCACAAATTTCACATAACATTTTCCCGTAAGCCCATAATCCAAAGCCTCCTGCGGATAATGCATATTTTCACCAAGCCAACGATTCAAAGCCGGTGTTCCACCCGGAAATTCAGCAGGTGTTTCATTATCAATAGCTACTTTCCTCTTTTTCTCCACAATCCCTTCCGACACCAGGACATCCTGCAACCTGAAAACAATTTTAACACTGTGCTTAACCGGAACAGGTTTTCCATTTCGCAATGCCGGTTTCCATTTCGGCATCAATTGTAGCATCAGGATCGCTTCCCGATCACAATCGGGGCAATCTGAAACACCGTGGCTGACCTTGAAATTCTGACAAGTACCATCTTCGCAAACAAGAAAGCTCACAAAACAAAGCCCCTCGTATTGCAATGATTCCTCGGGATAAATTAGGTTCTTGTCGATAAATGCTTTAAAAGCACCCGATCCCCCTGGAAATTGAGCCGCTTCATCGGGATTATCACAAAGTGTATCTTGTGCAAATGCATGGAATCCCACTATCAAAAAGAAAAACAATAAGAACTTCATGACATCTGTTATTCAAGGGTAAAAACAACAGGAAGAGTGAACTTACTCTCAATAGGCTTTCCATTCAATTTAGCAGGTTCCCAGGGGGGCATTAATTTTAAAAGCCGCAAAGCTTCTGCATTGCACGACGGACAATCCGGTATCGCTTTCTTTACGACGAAATCCGAACAAATTCCTTCTTTGCTAACCGTAAAAGAAACGTAACATCTCCCGGTCAGTTCTTTTTCAATAGCATCCGGAGGATAATTAAAGTTGGCTCTGGCGAATTTACTGTATTCCTTGTAACCTCCAGGAAATTGCGCAGGTTCTTCCGGGTCAACATAGCGTTCATACTGTGCGAAAGCGGTCGGACTAACCATCAAAAAGAATATCAGAAAGAACTTCATAAGCAGTCTGTTTAACTTCAATAGTAGTGTTTTTCCGAAACAATCGGAATACAGAAAATGGCAACTGTCTTTCTGGTTTATTGAAGGGCTTATTTTCCTACTATTCCAATCCCATCAAAGCTTTTATCTGGTCCCAGGCCTTATCCCGGTTGGTATTGTAACGCGTTTGAGCATCCGCATTTTGGTCTATAACATAATCGCTCAATCCCTGCGCCTCTTTTTTTAAGGACTGAAGACAGGCGATCAAATCTTTTACGTATTCCACATCATCTGCAGAAAGTCCGTTGCTTTTCGCCACTTTGCATTTTTCAAGCATATCGATCACCGACTGCAGCATCGCGGTTTGTTCACCCATTAATTCTTTCACGCGGTCCGCATCATACACCGCATTCACATGTGCATCAGCAATGGCACCGATAGTCAGATAAGTGTTGTAAATCGTGATGGAAGCAACTCCACCGAAAGCTTCACGGACATCGGCGTCACATTGTGCTTTTACCGTTGAAAATCCGAAGAAAGTGAAAAGAAGTACTGCTACAAGTTTCATAAGCTTTTTGTTAAATCACTACAATAATACGCTTTCAACTCACTATAAAACAAAGGCTTCGAAACTTTTTTCAAAAAAAATCATTTTCTGCTGTAACTTTATCCGTACCAAATAGTCTTACCACTGTTAAACGACTACATGACAAGAAGAGAATACAATGAGGCAGTTGAATTGTATGCTGATAATCTTTATCGGTTTGTAGTCAAACACACCCAAAACCGGATGTTGTCCGAAGATATCATCCAGGAAACTTTTGCAAAGGTTTGGGAAAAACATGAAACGATCGAGGCTTCCAAAGTGAAGTCTTATTTATTCACCACAGCTTACCATCAAATGGTGGACATGCTGAAAAAAGAAAAACGCACCACCAGCTTCGAAAGTCAGGAAGTGAAACAGGATGATCCGCTGAGCCATTTGTTCGACGTTCAGAAAACCCTGCAGGAAGCAGTAAACAAATTGCCGGAAATTCAAAAAACCGTCATTTTGCTGAGAGACTACGAAGGATACAATTACAATGAAATAGCAGAAATTACGGCCCTGAACGAATCACAGGTAAAAGTGTATATCTTTAGAGCCCGTCAGACCTTGAAGAACTACCTGAAATCAACAGAATTAGTAGCATGAAAAAACTCATTCATACCGACAATTACGAATCCTTTTACCTGGATTATCTGGAAGGAACGCTTTCCGAAGAGGAACGTATTGCGTTTGAAGAGTTCCTTGCTGCCAACCCGGAATTACAGGTAGACGAAGAATTGGTTTTCCTGGACGACACCCCGGAAAAAATGGACCCGCTTCAAAAATGCTTACTCAAAAAGGAAGACCTTTCGATCGTTACTCCTGAAAACCTGGAGTATTTTGCGATCGGAAAAGTGGAACAGGTGCTTTCTGCCAACGAAGAAAAATTATTCGACGGTTATTTAGCGATTCATCCGGAAGCGCAAAAAGTAGTTGCAGCTTACCGCGAAACACGTTTACAGCCGGTAGCAGTGGTTTACCCGAACAAAGAAGACCTGAAAGAAAAAGAAGTAACGCTGATTCCATGGAAAATGATCGGTGGAATTGCCGCTGCAGCTGCCATCCTTCTTTTGTTCTTCCAATTAGGATTCAATAACAATTCTACGAAGGAAACAACTGCGGACACTTTTGCTCAAAACAAGAAAGATAAAAAAGGTTCTTCCGGTAAAACGGATCACAAGAAACCTGCAAATGTGGTTCCTGCAATCGAATCAATCGGGGAGAATGACACGTACGTAGCGCAGAAAAGCAATCCGGCACCCGGAAACGGAAACAACCATGCAGCTTCGCAATCGAATGAGCGTCCGGTTCCGAACCAAAAAGAGAAAAAGAACACAGACCAGCTGGTTCCTGTGCAGCCTGAACCGGAGAAAAATCCGCTTGCAGAAAATAAGCCGCAGCCGCACCACCCGACGATTTTGCCGCAGGTTAAAGACGACAAACAGCCGGTTGCACCGACTTTCAATGAAGACGTGAACAAAGCTCCAAGCAAAGATTTAGCCTCCAACACGGGTGGTTCGAACATGAAAAACCCGATTCCGCTGATTACCAATACACTTTCGGAGAAAACCAAAACGCCGGTAGATTTCCAGACCGGAAAAGCAACGGAAACTCAAAAAGGCGGATTTTTCGTGAAAATCGGGAAGTTTGAGATCTCGCATAAGTCATCGAAGAAAAAATAATTCTAATCGTAGATTAGAACGTTCAATGAGATCCAATGTTTAAATAGTTCAAAAGAAGCAACCCAGAAAGTTTTAATAAAATAACTTTTGAACTTTTGAACTTTTGAACTTTTGAACTTTTGAACTTTTGAACTTCAAAATATTTTTCATCCGGGAATAAGATTCCGATTCAATAAAAAAGTTATTTTTATCCCTCCAGATGAAAGAAACCTCCTTCATAGAACAGAACAAAGAAAAATGGAAGAAATTCCAGTCTTTGACTTCAAATCAAACTAGTGATCCTGAAGAAATTGCAGATTTATACTCGGACATTACAGATGATCTGAGTTATGCGCAAACGTTCTATAACAAACGGACGGTTCGTGTTTACCTGAACCAGATCGCACAGGGCATTCACAACCTGGTGCACAAGCAGCGAAAAGATTCCTTCCGGAAACTGTTTACCGTTTGGCGGGTTTCCATTCCGTTGGAAATCTACAGATCACGTAAAAACTTATTGTTTGCTTTGTTCGTTTTCCTTTTCTGGACCATCATCGGGGCGATTTCTACCCATTTCAACCCGGATTTTCCGCGTATGATCCTGGGTGACAATTACGTGGAAATGACCCTGAAGAATATTGAAAAAGGCGATCCTTTGGGCGTTTATCACAGCGGTTCGCAGGTCAGTATGTTCCTGGAAATTACCCTGAACAACATCACGGTTTCTTTCTACACGTTCATCCTGGGAATTTTCTTTACGATCGGTACGCACATCATGATCTTCAACAACTCGGTGATGCTGGGTGCTTTCCAGTATTTTTTCCACCTGAAAGGCTTGCTTATCGTTTCATTCCTGGGAATCTGGATCCACGGAGCTTTTGAAATCAGTTCGATAGCCATTGCCGGAGGTGCCGGAATTACGCTCGGGAACGGTTTACTCTTTCCCGGTTCCTACACGCGCCTGCAAAGTTTACAGCTTTCGGCCAAAAGGGGCTTGAAAATTATGATGTCGCTCATTCCTTTCCTGATTGCAGCCGGATTTTTGGAAAGTTATGTGACGCACAATTACCAGGAACTCGCGGATTGGTCCAAATGGGCGATTATTTCGGTTTCATTTGCGATTATCATTTTCTACTACATCATTTACCCGATTGTAGTGGCAAGACGCCATCCGGAATTGGTCCATGAAAGTGATCCGCCGATCAAAACATATGTCAACGTCTTTGAACTGAACAAAATCCGTACGTTCGGGCAGATGTTCTCCGACAGTTTTTCGTTTTACCGCGTGCACATCGGGAAGATCATGCGCTACAACCTAGTTCTCACCATCCCGATTATCCTTGCAATTATTGTATTCCAGGATTTGATGCGCTACGAAGATTTAACCCATCAGTACGAGTACGACTGGGCTTCCCAGTTGAGCATCATTATGGGATTTGACATCCAGTCGTTCAGTGATTTCGTGGTGACTTTGCTCTGGACCATCATTTTATCCGTTTTCACGCTTTCAATCCTTTACCATTTCAGGAACCAGGAACAAAAAGTCAGTTTCAAACTGTTCGTTCCGTTTATGCTTCAAAAGCTTCCGGGAACCTGGCTGGGATTGAGTTTCCTTTTCCTGATCCTTTTCTACGTTCCGTGGTACTGGATGTTCCTGGTGCTTTTCATTGCGCCTTTCTTTTGGATGCAGGGAGCATCGATTGTTTTGGGCGAAGAACGTTTCGGCAAACGGTTTGGGAATGGTTTCCGCTACGGAGCAAGGAATTACGGAAATGTTTTGCTGGGTATTTCGCTCATGGGACTGGTATTATTCATTTTCGCGCAACCCATTGCCTGCGTACTGAGTTACCAGGAAGTCAATTTCATGCGGGAACCGATGCTGGAAGATTTCCTCGATAAATTCGCAGATTTCATCAAAAATGTTTCCCGCTATTACACTTCCGACTTTTTAGTGCCGGCAAATATTGCCCGTCAGCTGGTTTATGTAGTGTTTATGCTGTTCTCATTGCCGTTCTTCGTCATTATGATGGGATTCATGTTCTATACTTTCCGCGAACAGAATGTATCAACCGGCTTGAGAAAACAATTCGAGAACTTCGGAAAACGCAAGCGTTACCAGGAAACATCCTTAGACTTTGACTAGATTCTTTTTACATATCGTTTTTTGTTGTTTTCCCCTGCTCCTCTTCGCTCAGAAAAAGGAAAAGGAGCTTACTACGCGAGAAAAGTGGAACCAGATCCGCGAGGAACACGGCTACAAGCAATCCGACAAGTACAAAGGCCCGGAATCGGATTATTACCAAAGCCCGACCTCCATCAACGAATCGTATTCAACCGGGACGGGAACGCCGAACGGAACAACCAAACCTTACCAGGGAACGCCCTATTCTCCGAAAGACCTTGAAAAAGGAAAAAGCGGTAAAGAAGGAGACGGCGGAACAGGAACCATTGAAGAAGATCCGAATATCGAACCTTCCGAAGATGTAGACGTTCCGGATTTTGACGCACCCAGAGGCCCGAATATCGATGCACCGGATATTTCCGTGAACTTCTGGAAATGGCTCGGCATTATTTTATTGGTAATTGCATTGGCAGTCCTGATCTTCTACATCATCAAGAACAGAAGCCCGCGCATTAAGACCATTCCATTCGAAGCATTGGTGGAAGACCTCAATCCGGCCGAGATCAGCAAGACCGAATTGGAATTGCGCCTGGAAGAAGCTACGGCTGCCGGCAATTACAAGGAATGTGTCCGTATTTATTTCCTGTTTGCCATGAAAGAACTGATCCAGCGCAGGTGGATTTTCTGGAAAAAGGAAAAAACGAACATGCATTACATCATCGAGGTGCAGGGACGACCGATTTCCCGCGAATTCGAACAAATCGTTTCTATTTACGACCTGGTCTGGTACGGGGATTACTCCATTGATTCCAACAGTTACCAGGTAATCGAACCCCAGCTGAAAACAGCTTTCCAAAAAATTGAAAAAGCGTAATGAACAAAAAAGTCATCATATCATTTTTGGGATTTGCACTTTTCATCGGGCTGGTGATCTGGTTTTTGGACGGTTCTGCCGACGCTTCCGGAAGACACATTCAGAAAAGGTACAGTTCCAACTGGGAAAAAACTTACGATCTGAAAGACGAAAATCCGCGGAACATTGCCTTCTTCATGGATTTACTGGACGTTCATGTCAAAGATTCCATTTACAACCTGAAATACTGGTCGGACCTGGACAGCATTCCCAACCACGAAGAAGCCACTTATTTGTTCATCGGGAATGAATTCGGTGCACCCAACGATTACTACGATTCCATCATACATTATGCAGACAGCGGAGCAACCGTTTACATCAGCTTCAATCACCTGACGAGCAATATCTACGACCGTCATTTCGAAGAAGGCGCTTTTTACTGGGATTACAACAAGGTGCTTTTCGCCTATATCGGTGATACAACGCTTCCTTTCTACCATGTGTTCGAGAACGATACGATTTACGAAGACTGGTATTCTTTTTCGGAGACCGAAATCATCGATACGAATTACCGATCTTACCTGTTTGCGCTGAAGCATCCTTTTGCCTTCTACGAGAAACACCACAAAGGAAAAGTCCATTTTCACAGCATCCCGAATTTGTTTGAGAACTACCAGGTCATTCAACCGAACGGATATGCCCATGCGCGACTGGTGCTGAACAAAATCCCGAAAGACAAACCGGTTATTTTCCTGACCTGCGGTATCAACGATTCCAGTCAGCAAACTTCGATCTATGAGGATGAAGATGCCGAATCGGACGGAGCGGAAAAAGAGGACACGTCACTCATCCAGTTTATCCTCAAAAACCCGGTTTTACGCCTGGCATTCCTGTTATTGATTGTTCTGTTACTGTTATACGTTTTCTTCCGGGCAAAACGAAAAGAAGAAATCCTTCCGGGATACAGCCAGAAGCGTAACATGTCACTGGCTTTCGTGGAAACGCTGAGTTCGATCTATATTTCGCGTAATTCACCGATCGGTGTGCTGCAGGTAATGCGTAAGAATTTCTATTCGGCCATCAACCGGCATTTTTACATAGACCTTTCCCGCAAGGAAACACGCGAACAGAACCTGGAAAAACTGATAGCCAAAGTTCCTTACGATTCCGATAAGCTGGTGGATATTGTCAATAGCCTGGATTCCCGTAAAAACCACGTGGACAACCGCCACCTGGGAGCTACTTACGCCAAAATCCGTGCATTCTATCTGGAAATCGGGATTGTGCGCCCGACAGAGAGCTTTGTTGCTTCAGACAAAGAAGTGAACCTCGACAAATCGATCTGGATCGGTGCATTTATCTTATTGATGGGATTAATTTCCCTGTTCCGCGGGTTGTTCCTGTTATCACTCGGAGGAGGAGTCGGAATGTTATTCATTATCCCGGCAATCGTGTTGATTTATTTTGCTTCCCGTTACATCCGCATTCCGGTTGCAAGTATCCAGGCAGACCAAATCATTATTTACGGGCTTGTTTTAGGAAAACGCGTCATTTCGTTGAACCAGACCATTCATTGTACGGTGGAAAAAACACACGTTACGTTCGAATGCGAGGACGGAAATACGTTTATTATACGCCAGTCACTGCTTTCACGAAGAGCAAAGTCGGCATTGAACCAATTTGTAGAATTCATTAAACTTCATAAATCATGATCCAGGAAGGAAATGACGATTTAGCGGCATATATGCCAAGCGAAGGACAGCCGAACGAGGCTGGTTCCAATAACCCGGAGGAACAGGCAAGTGCTTTGTCGAACCCGGCCGAGACAGCCGCATCATCCAGTTCAGGTTTTGTTCAACGCGACCAGACCGAATTGTTGTGGGTTGCTGAAAAAGTAAACCGCGTGCGCGAAGAAATGCGCAAATACGTGATCGGGCAATCGGAAATGATCGAATTGTTGCTTGCAGGAATTTTCTCCAACGGACACATTCTTTTGGAAGGTGTTCCGGGAGTTGCAAAAACTTTGTCTTCCAAAGCTTTGTCGCGCGTATTGCACGTGGATTTTTCGCGGATCCAGTTCACCCCGGATCTGATGCCTTCGGATGTCATCGGTACTTCGGTATTCAGTATGAAGGACAGCGAATTCAACTTCAAGAAAGGACCGATCTTCTCCAACATCGTACTGATCGATGAGATCAACCGTGCACCGGCGAAAACACAAGCCGCTTTGTTCGAGGTCATGGAAGAGCGCCAGATTACTTACGACGGAACCCGTTACGACATGTCTTTCCCATTCCTGGTAATTGCTACGCAAAACCCGGTGGAACAGGAAGGAACGTACAACCTTCCGGAAGCACAATTGGACCGTTTCCTGTTCAAGATCAAACTGGATTACCCGACACTGGACGAAGAAACATTGATCTTAACACGATACAAAGAACAAATCCAGGCTCCGGACCTTTCCACTATCACAGCTGTCTTTACGGCAGATGAATTGCACAAGGTGCAGAAAGTGGTGGAGAAAGTGATCATTGAAGACCGTTTGATCCAGTACATTGCTCAAATCGTGAATAAAACACGGAACCATTCCAAATTGTACCTGGGAGGTTCGCCGCGTGCTTCACTTTCTATTCTAAAGGCCGCAAAAGCATTCGCAGCTATTCGCGGGCGTGATTTCGTGACACCGGATGATATCCAGTTCGTAACGATCCACGTACTGAATCACCGTTTGATCCTGACTCCGGAAGCGGAAATGGAAGGCACTCAAATGGAAGAAGTGATCCGTGAAATTGTTCAAACAATCGAAGTTCCGCGTTAATGAAATTGCTTGCAAGTTTACATCTCACCCGCTTTTTCTTCCTCGTAGCAGGAACAGGAATTGCATTGGTCGGAGGAGGATTTTTTGTTCCCTTCCTGGGCATTATCGGCAAAACGGTTTTGTTTGTGTTGCTATTTGCCTTGATTCTGGATGTATTGCTTGTGAACCTGTATAAAGAACCGATCCGTGTGCAGCGAAAATACCAGGAACGCATGAACCTCGGCGACGAGAATAAAGTGCAGGTTTCTGTGCTGAACCAGACTGCTCAACCTTTGCAGGTGGGAATCTATGAAGGATATCCGCTCTTCATGCAAAAACGGGCTGCTGTCTGGAATACGATTTTATTGCCTAAAAAAACGAAAGACTTTCATTATTCCTTCACTCCCACCGAACGCGGGGAATACGAATTCCGCGATGTGGTGATCTTTGTCCGCTCCACCCTGTTCCTGGCTCAGCGTCGCATTGTCATTCCATTGGTGGAACGCATCGAGGTGTATCCTTCTGTTTTACAGATGAAGCAGTACGAATTGAAAGTCTTCAACCAGCAAACGCTTTCGCAGGGAATCAAAAAAGTGCGCCGAATCGGTAACACCAGCGAATTTGAGCAGATCCGCAACTATGTGCAGGGAGATGATTTACGCACCGTGAACTGGAAAGCAACGAGTCGCAAAAACGAATTGATGGTGAATCAATACCAGGAAGAACGTTCGCAGCCGGTTTATTGTGTGATCGATAAAAGCCGCCCGATGCAGCTGGCATTTCACAAAATGACCATGCTGGATTATGCGATTAACTCCACGCTGGTATTTACGAATATTGCCTTGCGAAAAGGTGACCGCGCCGGTTTGATTACCTTCTCCGACAAAATGGGAACCATTGTTCCGGCAGAGCGTAACCAGGGACAATTGAAACGCATCCTGGAAAGTTTGTACAACCAGAAAACGCTGTTCAAGGAAGGAAACTTCGAGTTGCTGTACCAAACGATCCGCAAACAGGTGAAAACACGCTCGCTCCTGCTACTGTTCACCAATTTCGAAAGTGAATTTGCGATGCGCCGTGCCTTGCCGATGCTGCAGCGCCTGAACAAGCGCCACGTACTGGTGGTAATCTTCTTCCAGAACAACGAATTGCAGGAACTAGCCCAACAACCGGTCCACACCCACAAAGAACTCATTGAAGCCACTGTAGCCGATAAAATGTCGAACGTGAAATGGAACATTGCCCGCGAATTGCGCCAAAATGGCATTCAAACCATCCTTTCCAAACCGGAAGATTTGTCTATCAATTCAATCAATAAGTATTTGGAGTTGAAGGCTAAGGGGGTGATATAGGAAAAGCGTTAGAAAACCACTTACTACTAAATAACCATTATGAACAAAGAATTGGATAACTCTGAGCAAGCTGCAAGTGATTCAGATATTACTAAAGATAATATATTTGCTCGACCTGCTTTAAAACCTGGTAGTAAAAAGAAAGATGAAAAGGAAGCAAAAGAGAGTCTTCTAGTTAATTATGCATCATTAAAATCAAGAAAGACTAAATTTTTTCTTCTCTTATTATTTTCTTTCTTCTCAGTTTCAATATTCATAATAGTCGCCTATTTTGCGTGGTTAAACTGGCTTCCATCAGTTTGGAATTGGGGTTTTAATCCAACTACTTGGCGGGGTTTTCTTGCTTTCTACGCTACTCTCTTGCTTGCAATTTCGCCATTTCTCTCCTTATTAATTTTCGGTGATATAATAGAAGGTATATTTAAACTTCTCATTTCCGAAACGCAAAAAAAGCTTGATAAAAAAATTGAAGAGAATGAGCAAAAACAGAAAATTTACATAGAAAAAATTGAAGAACATGATAAAAGTGGTTTGATATCTTTAATTACTTTCAGCAAACTTGAATTAGAAAATTACTATAATATTGGATTAAATCAGACACAAAAAAGTTATAGATATTCAATTTTTTCAATGTGGATAGGTTTCATGATTATCATGTTTGGTATTATTTCTTACATGATGCCTTTACCCTATATTAATCAGAACCTGGTTAATGGTAACTTTCAAATTCTTATTCTTGGAAGTGGAATAGTAGTTGAATTAATATCCGGATTATTTCTTTGGATATACAAAAGCTCGCTATCTCAATTAAAATACTTCTATAACCGTCAAATTTTTATTCATAATTCATTATTAGCCTTTGCCATTTCTGAATCAATGGACAATTCAGATGAGTCAAAGAAAATAATAATTGAAAAAATACTTGAATTTGGATTAAATAATAAATGAACCTACCCATAATATCTATAATTGGACAAACCAATGAATAAAAATGAAACTAACGCACTTGAGATTATTAAGTCAGATTCATCATTCATAACTGAAGCAAGCGATTCAATAATTCATTTGCTAAATGATTCAAATGTTGTTGATGACATACCAATAATTGGACTGATTACAAAACTTGGAAAAATCGGTTTTGGACTTAGCAATCATTTGTTCGAAAAAAAGCTTTATTCTTTTTTATTCGAAATTAAAGACACAACTCTTGAAGAACGAAATTCTTTTATTAAAAAATTAGATGAAAAGGAGTATTCCGAAATAGGAAATTCAATTACCATTCTCTTAGAAAAATATGACAGTTTGACTAAGGCTAAATATTTAGGCATGCTCTTGAAGGCAAGCATTAAAGAAGAAATTACAAATGAAACTTTCATGCGGATTGCGCTAATAATAAATAGATTAATGGTCTTTGACATACAAAAGCTTCCCTTATTCTTAAATGAGATACCTCATACCGGAAATTATGTAATTGAACTTGAAAATCAAGGTTTAATAGAAAAAACCGGCTTGAAAATGCAAGGACAAAATAGCCATACTAATTATTGGATCTATTATTATAGACTTTCAAACTTAGGCACTGTAATGGTAATTAAGCTAAAACTATACGAACATTAATTTCCTCAAATCCCCTTCAACTCCCTAAAAATCTCTTCCGCCAATTCGTCGATCTTTTCAGTCGAATCGTATTGTTCCAGATCTGCTGCTTGTTCAATGAGTTTATAGTACATTTCAAAATTCTGTTCGACTTCTGAAATTTCCATCAAGGAGAAAATCACTTTTGCATTGCCTAACGGATAGTGATTCACAGGAACATTCAACCGATCCAGGGTGTTTGTCAAACGGGAGATCTTAATATCATCTTTGATAAGCGTTAGGACATTCGTCTTCATAATAACGGATTTGTTACAAATATAATTTAAATAACGAATCCGTTATCAAGTTCTAGATAGAAATTATCTAAAATTGCTTGATGGAAAATCAAGACTTAATAGCATTGGGTAAACGAGTTAAGGAACTTCGATTGGAGAAGAATCTAACTCAGTTTGAGCTTGGTGCAAGAATTGGCAAAAATGCCAGTTCAATTGGAAGACTTGAAACCGGAAGAGTGAATCCATCATTTCTATACTTGAAAGAATTAGCTAAGGGTTTGGAAGTCCCATTAACTACTTTGCTTGATTATTAAAAATCACTACTATAAACAAACAATTCTGCTGAGATCACTAAGGTTTGTATTAAATCTAACTCTATTAATCACTTAAAAAACAAATCATGAGTAAACCATTTCGCCACAATGCTGGCTTCGGAAAACGAATGGAATACTTTGTCATAAGTAAAATGCTTGAGCAAGGTCTGGATGTTTACATTCCACTAATTGATGATAATGCAATCGATGCAGTTATCCGGAAGCATGACGGCACCTTTGTAGAAGTTCAAATTAAAGCACGATCCAAGGATGTTTTATTTGGTGACGCTGCACTTTTTGCAGCTATAACTCATGAATACCGTAGTAATTATTACTTTGTTTTTTATTCGCATCGATTAGATAAAACCTGGATTCTATCTTCTGAAGAATTTATTGCAGAAGCCGTCCAAAATAAAACCGGGAAAAATGCAGGTAAACGCTCAATTTGGTTTAACGGAAAAAGTACAAAAACTCAAACTGAACATCCACATCCAAGATTCGATAAATACTTAAAGGAAAATTTTGAAATGTTTAGATAGAAACAACACTTAGAAATTATGACACCAGAAGAATTTGTAAAAACCTTTTATAACGAAAAGGAAGATCTTTTAAGAGCATATTTGTCGCAAGATACAGAAACCAATGTCGGAGAATTAATCAAATCTCTAAACCTAACAGATCAACAATTTGAGATCTTAAAGAAAGTACTTGACAGTTCATTCACAGATATTTTCTATACTATTCTTTTAGGGCTAGATGGCTGTGCTTCAATTGGAGGAATTCAAGAAATGTATGAGTTGAGAGATGAAAATGGAAATCAATTAAGCGGTGATATAGAAGGTTATGCTTATGAATATTTTCATGGAGAAGATTAAAGAAAAACCGTAATATTGCACGGAAGATAACTATCAATTACAAAAACTATGAGCCACCAGGAATCCATGCGAAATGCAGCTGAAATAATGCGGCTGAAAAAAGAAAAAGAAGCTCGTGAGGACAGAGAATTCTATGAGCGGATTACTTCCGGCACACAATGGGTTATCTTCAAAGCTGTAGTTGTTTTCTGTACGCTGATGCTGGTGATTTCAACCATCGAGGTGTTTGTTGACGGCCCTACCAAAAAGCTAACGGAAAAAGACTGGAAAATTGACCGGAACTGGGAATATCCCTGGCACCAGGTTCTGGATGTGGAAGGATATATGTTCTCTCCTGCCCTCGGAGACTGGCTGGACCATGTGGACAACAGCCTTAAATTAACTTATTCTCCCATTTTTCGAACAGGCAAAAAGTTAAGCTACGACCTTAAAATCAATGAATACGCAATCCGGAAACACGAAGAAATCAGGGAACGATCCATCTTCGACTGGTTTCCCTGGTTCCAGATTTTATTGCTGATCCCGCTAATCACTTTCCTGTTAAAACGCCAAAGCCCGTGGTTTAACTTTGCACGGATTGCGTCTTTGGTTTTCGTCTTTCCCGGAACTTTGCTGGTGATCTTTTTTACCTTGTTGTAAGTAATTTGGTTCGTTTCAAACCGTTATAAATGTCCCGCTTGAACACAATTGATATCACGTTTGAAATCGATCGATCCAAAGAGCTTTATAAAAAGTATTTTAAGTTCGAACGGAAAAGAGAATTCAAAAAAGCGCCTGTAAAGTTTCTGTATGGATTATGGGCCGTACTGATCATCATTGCTATATCTCTGCAAATCGATGCGCTTTGGATTATCGGATTCATTTGTGCAGTTCTCACCACGGTGTTTTTCCTCTACTTTTTCATTAAATTTCAAATGGCCTTCAACAAATTTATAAAAGAACTGGAAAAAAAAGCAGGGTCCGATGATAAGGACTTTCAATTCGGTTTTAACTCTGAATCAATCATCTACAAATCCAGAAACATAAGTTCCGAGATAAAATGGGATATGATTAATGGATATATCATTAATGATGATGACATTTACCTGTACATAGAAAACAGAGAGCTTTTAGACATTATTTCAAAAAGAATCCTGGAAGAACAAATATTTGAGAATTTCAAAAGCATGCTCTTTGAGAAATGCAATCAACTTCGAGGCAGATAGTAGAATTTCTTTGTTATTATCAATCGCAATTAATGTAAATGCCAGAAATTCCCAAACACCGACAAGAACTGCTTGAGAATGGTTTCTCCATTGTAAACGATATCTATTCTACCGACGAGATAAACAGCATACTGGCTGTTATTGATCAGGCAGATACCTCCAATGATACATTCCGGAAAACAACCGACCTGTTTGCTATCCGGCAATTTTTAAAGGAAATTCCTTCTGTTGTTGACCTGGTTTTTACAGACCAATTGAAAACCCTGATCAAAGAAGTTGTAGGCGATAGCTGCTTTGTTGTTAAGAGCATTTATTTCGACAAGCCGGAAGCTTCCAACTGGTATGTGGCCTATCACCAGGATTTGACTATTTCTGTGGACAAGAAAATTGAACTCGAAAACTTTGGTCCCTGGACTACGAAACAAAATCAATTTGCAGTTCAGCCACCGTTAACGTTTTTAGAAAATATCACCACGATCCGGATCCATCTGGATGATACGGACGAAAACAACGGTGCTTTGAAAGTTATTCCAAAATCCCATTTAAAACAAATTTACAGACCTGAAACGATAGATTGGACACAGGAAACCGAAACAATCTGCCGTGTAGAGCAAGGCGGTGTGATGTTCATGAAACCGTTAACCTTGCATAGTTCCGGCAGAACGATTAATAACCGGAAAAGGCGTGTTATTCATATTGAATTTTCAAGCATGGAATTACCGGCAGCATTAAATTGGGCGGAAAGAATTAATTTAGAAGAACTTCTATAACCAATAATGTTCTTCCAATGAACAACTCCATTTACTACCTCTTAGGCCACATCGACAATTATGCGGGCGGATTTTCATACGAGGAAGGAATTTTCAAACGAATCAGTCTTCTAGGTGCCGATTGGAAGATCAATCCTGAAAAAGTACACAAATCTGAAAGGCTTCTTAAAAAATCTGCTGCGATCCTGGAAGAGAACAATCTTCCGAACGATATCCGTATTGAAAAATGGGAACAAGATAAAGGCCTGACAATTTTCTCCAAAAATTTGGTGGAACTGATGGATATCTCTATTCCCCGGAAAAGTTCCTGGTTCGGAAGAGACGATTTTCAAATGGATCAATCCCTTTTTGATGCATTTGAATGGAGAAATACGGAATCCAACTCTCACAAACAGCGTTTGAATTTTTTAGCCGGGGTAATGGACTCCAATGCCGTTGATAACCAGCTTTACTTTTACAACGACTACGACAAATGTGTATTGACACATTCCATTTTGAAATGCTTTGCAGACGATGGTGACCAACTTATCCTGGAATCCAATTTTGGAATTCCGTGGGTGGACATCATCAAAATCAAAAAAGAAGGTCCACTCTGGAAAAGCATATTGAAAAGACCTTCTTCTAAATAACATGGACCAGAATCAACTACATATCTTCTCCAAAGCCTTCTTCGAAGCAAATTACCGGAAAGCAAAACTTCCCAAAAAATTCCGGTTGGACCAGGTCAATGAAATTGAATTTTATTCCGAGGGAATGCGGGGAGGATGTACCGTGCGTTTCTTTATCAGGAAAAACAGTTCGGGTGAATGGTTCATGGATTTGTTCGGGGGCGACGATTATGTTTCCTGGCACAGGCGCATTCATCAGAACGGTGAAATAACGGATCTTGAGAATTTCCAGGGCCGGTTCGGCAAACCGTTTTACTCCGATGATCCGGAAAGGACTGCGCGGGAACACCGGGAAATACAGGAAAATAACGACCGGGTTCATCAACTGCTTATTGAAAAAGGATTGGAAAAACCTTGATCACTTTCAGGCAGGGAAAAGAGCAACTTTCGGGTTTTACGACAGCCATACACTTCTGATATTTGCAGGAGAAACATTCAGAACATGAACGAGCAGGAACAACTCAATTACAAGCGGATTGCCGAAGCTATCGAGTACATCAAAAACAACTTCAGGGAGCAGCCCAACCTGGACGAAGTTGCTTCTAAAGTGCATTTAAGCCCTTTTCATTTTCAACGGTTATTCAGAGAATGGGCAGGAACAACTCCCAAAAAATTCCTGCAATACATCAGCATCGAGCACGCAAAAAAACTACTGACCAACCAACAGGCTACACTTTCCGATACTGCTTTCGAAACGGGACTTTCCGGTACCGGCAGGCTTCACGACCTGTTCATCCGGATTGAGGGAATGACTCCGGCAGAATATAAAAACGGAGGCAAAAACCTGTCGATCAACTACAGCTTTGCTGAAAGTCCTTTTGGCCCTATGATCGTTGCTTCCACACCAAAAGGTGTTTGTTACATGGCTTTTGAAGAGCAGGAAGAAAAAGCACTCACTAACCTGAAAGTCAAGTTTCCGCATGCGGCCATGGAGCGAAAATCAGATCTTCTGCAACAAGACGCGTTGTTTATTTTTCAAAACAATTGGGAGCGGTTACCCGAAATAAAACTGCATTTAAAAGGAACTGACTTTCAACTGAAGGTTTGGGAAACGCTTTTGAAAATTCCCATGGGAAAACTGGCTACTTATGGCACAATTGCAACGCAGGTTGGAAATCCGAACGCTTCACGGGCAGTTGGAACAGCAATAGGAAGTAATCCGGTTGCCTTTTTAATTCCTTGTCACCGGGTCATCCAATCATCGGGGAATTTAGGCGGCTACATGTGGGGCAATACGCGCAAAACGGCAATCATAGGCTGGGAAGGTGCCCAAACCAGTTCTGAAATCTAAACCGGGATTATGGAAATCAGCTCTAAACTAGAACAGGTCGATTGGCAAGCCGTTACCGAAGCCATGCACCAAAAAGGATTCGCAGTGATCCCGGATCTACTGACCAATGAACAAACTGAAATGCTGAAAGCCATGTACGATGATCCGGCAATTTACCGAAAAACTGTTGTTATGGAACGTCATCGCTTCGGTTTGGGTGAATACAAGTATTTCAATTATCCCTTGCCGGAAATCATACGGGAAATCCGGACCCGCATTTACCCGAAACTTGCACCTATTGCCAATGCCTGGTTCAAAGCATTGCACATGGAAACTTCATTTCCACAGCAACACAGCGAATTATTGGAACAATGTGCTCAGAGCGGGCAACAAAAAGCAACGGTTTTGATCCTGAAATACGGGAAAGGCGGTTTTAATACGCTCCACCAGGATTTATACGGAGAATGTTATTTCCCGATCCAACTGGTGCTGTTCCTCAGTGATCCCGAAACCGATTTTACGGGCGGCGAATTTGTATTGACGCAGCAAATCCCGCGGGCACAATCCAAAGCCATTGTTCTAAAGCCCCATAAAGGTGATGCACTGATTTTTACAACCCATTTCAAACCGGAAAAAGGAACGAAAGGTTATTACAAATCCGTTATGAAACATGGCGTGAGCGAAGTCCACACCGGAGAACGGTATACACTGGGCATTATTTTTCACGACGCCGTCAGCTGAAATGATTTTACACAACGAACTCACCGACCGGGAATTGAGAAGAAGGATCAGGAAGTAGGAAATCCGTTTCGGGGGAAATAAAACGCTGAAAATCTACGGAACGCTGGCCTGCACTTCCGGCAAACGCATGAAAAGAGAAAACCGGGTTTTCTTCTCCGATGAACAGGAAGCCATTTCAACCGGTTTCCGGCCCTGCGGCCATTGTTTGAAAAAAGAGTATCTGACCTGGAAAGAATAGGACGCGGTTCTGCGAAATGGGTTTTGCACCATTGCAACATTCCGGAACAACCATCGAACAAACCCGACAAAATCTCCATATTGCTACTTTCGAATAGTGCTATATTGTCCTGTTGATTTCCGGGAATGAAAGGGAGATTGCACGAATTTTGCACGGAATGTTGGATTTGAAAAGCAAATAATAGCAATTCACATGCACGAAATCTTAACTTTACAACTAACAGTCATTGCGCGTCAATCAAAACGTTCAACATGAAAAAAGAAACTACAGCAACTCATCCCATCGTCCTTGAAGATCCAACATCTGACAGGCGAATAAAACCGGCTCATTTATTACCGAGTCCGGATTCCCGTCTGGATTCCATGCTGGATAAAGCTCATCCGATCAGTGACAAGAGTATTCCGTACAGGGATCTTACCAGTCCTGAAACAAAGCGTGAAAGCATTCAGCGCCTCATCGATAAACTGGACGTGAAGCACAGCTTGCGTTACCAACGTACTCCGGAAGACACGTATTGCAATGTTTATTCGTATGATTACTGCTATTTCTCACAAGTTTACCTGCCTACTGTTTGGTGGACAGAGGAATCTATTGAGAAACTGCTGGCTGGAGAAGAAGTGGAAGCAGTTTTTGAAGAAACGGTTGACCGGATTTATTCGAGTGCTATCCACGACTGGCTGAGTGAATGGGGACCAGGTTTCGGCTGGAAGCAAATGACTGATCTGGATGAAATTCAGCGAAAAGTAAACGAAGAAGGCGGAGTAGGGATTATTTGCGCCAAACGGAAAATCAAAGGCCTTTCCGGACACATTGTTCCGATCGTTCCTGAAACTCATTTGAAAAAAGCATACCGGGAAAACGGGGTCGTCAAATATCCTTTGCAGTCGCAAGCCGGAAAATTGAATTACAATTACTTCGCAAAAGCCCGAAAAGACTGGTGGAACCATGAGCGTTATTCTTCCCATGTCTTCTTTTACCACGCTTAAATAAAACCAGATTCTGAAATACGCTACTTATAAAAGCCAATTGAAATAAATGAACGAGAAACCGAAACAAAAACTGTACTGGGGAATTGGATTAGAAAACGAAACATACTTGCAATTCGAAGAATCGCTCCTCGTTTCCGGTGCATTCATACAAGAAAAAATTGGCCATGAACGCTATAGCATTGATTACAGAAAGTGCTACAAAGATGGAAGTTATGCAATTCCTGTAGCAACTGCTTTTGATAAAAACCTTACCTACAGGGTGAGCCGGATGATGAACAGTCATTCACTGGAGAAAGTCGATTTAAACTGGCAGCATAAAACCATCGCCGGTACTGAACCATTGGAAGACAACCCGGAATATTCGGGAAAATCGATCCTGGAAAACTTCCTGGAAACCCAGCCATACAATATCCGGAGTATGCTCACTCAAAAGAACAATCCGATGGGATCCGTGAACTTTGACGGAGATTCCATTGAATTTGTAACCAAATACTTTGAAAACAGAACCATTTCCGATTCGTGTGATGAACTGGCTGCTACCAAGAAGCTCTTTATCGATAAAATCAATGAATCTGCTGTACTGAACGGAAAATTGCGTTTCCCGGATTACAATACCGGGTTCAATATGTTCATGTCGAACCAGGAAAACATCGTGTTATTCAACAACGGAACATACCATTTCCACATCACGCTGCCGACACTTACGGAAAACAGCCGCATTATTGATTATGAAGATTTTGAAGCCAAACATGCCAATGCCATCTATTTGCTGCAATGGTTCGAACCGCTTTTCATAGCAACACTCGGAAGCCCCGATATCATGCAGGTGATCAGCGAAAAATATCACTTGAAAGAACAGTTCGCCGGTGGTTCCATGCGGAATGCCATGTCGCGCTATACCGGAGTTGGTACATTCCATAAATCCATGGCAAAGGGAAAAATCCTGACTTATCCGGTCGAAGACTTTCGAAAATTGTTGAAGTTTAAAAAAGAAGAAAACATTTGGTGGCGCGATCAGATTGCGGATGATTTTGATTATGAACTGCTTTCGGATGTCGGTTTGGATTTCAACCAGGAAAAAATATATCAAAGCGGTTTCGAATTCAGAAGTTTTGATGAATTCCCGGCAAGCTATTTACCAAATCTGCTGCACGCTATTATAATCATCTGCGAGCATTCTTTGAACCTCCCAAATGTACCCTGGGGACACTACAGCGTGGTATGGAACAATCTGGTGTTTAAAGCACTGAAAACCGGTTACCGGACAGAAATCACTTCCGAAGAAAAACAGGAAGTCCTGGAAGTATTAAACCTTTCGGCCCTTCAATCAGAATTTGACCCGGTTGTGAAATTAGACGAATTTTTCTTCCGGATCATCGCATTGTTACATGAGAAATACAAGGACAATAATACCTGCATCAACAATATGCTGGGCGATAAACCGAATACGGTTCCGAAGTGGGATAATTTCAATGAATACCAGGTAGCACAGCATTTAAAACAGTTGGAGGCAGTTGAATAGGACGTTTCATCTTTCTATTGTTCGCTGAAGATTGATTCAGGTCTCCGTGAGATTGACAAGTGTTCCCGTGAGATTGACTTCGGTTCGTTTTACAAGGGCTTGGGTCTCTGAGTTATTAACAAAGGTTTGTTGAAGATTGACAAATCTTCGCTGGAGATTGACTTCGATCCGCAAAATACCAGTGTGGGTTCTCCGGAGATACGTTCCGTCTCACTGTAGAAACGATAACTGCAAAAGCTCTGGAGAACCCGTCGAAACAAACCTGTCAAAATCTCCATATTGCAATATTCGAACATGGCTATATTGCCATCTTGCAAATTCGCAATGAAGTTTAAAATTGGCCGTTTGAACAAAGCATATTCGGACGTTTGAACAAAGTCATCACCACTGTTATCCCCTAATTTTGTCTCAACAAACAAGTTTAAATCAGATCAAAATGGGACAAAACAATTATCAGGGAGCGTTACAGAAACCACTCGGTTCAGGATTTAACGCCAAATCAACTACAAGCGATGTTATCAAAGGGATTAACCTTACCGGGAAAATTGCCATCGTAACGGGCGGAAACACCGGTATCGGATTAGAAACAGTCAAAACCCTTTCCTTGGCCGGCGCAACAGTTATTGTTCCGGCACGCGATACCGATAAAGCAGCCAGAAACCTGGACGGAATTCCGAATGTGGAACTGGAAAAAATGGATTTAATGGATCCTGATTCCATCGATGCCTTTGCTGAAAAGTTTTTGGCTTCCGGCAGACCATTGCACCTGCTCATCAACAATGCTGGAATCATGTGGGTGCCGCTGCGCAAAGACAAACGCGGGTATGAATCGCAACTGGCAACCAATTACCTGGCTCCGTTTCAGCTGACAGCAAGGTTGTGGCCGGCATTAAAAAAAGCAAACGGCGCAAGAGTTGTCAATGTTTCTTCCGGAGGACACCAGTTCTCAGATGTTGATTTCGAGGATCCGAATTTCCTTCACCGGGAATACGAAACCCTGCTTGGTTACGGACAATCGAAAACGGCGGTCAATCTTTTTTCACTGGAATTGGACGTGCGCGCCCAGGCATACAATGTGCGAAGTTATTCCCTGTGTCCGGGTGCTGTCGGTGAAACAGAACTGGCGCGTGAAGCTCCTGCCGACCTGTTCCAAAAACTGGGCTACACCGATGCGGAAGGAAAGATTCTGCCGGAAGTGGCCGCACGATTGAAAACTATTCCCCAGGGAGCGGCAACAACTGTGTGGGCGGCAACCAGTCCTATGCTCGACACTATCGGAGGTGTTTATTGTGAACATGCAGATATCGCACTTCTGAGCAATGATACTACACAGGTTGGCGGTGTCAAACCTTACTCTTTGGACGAAACACACGCAAAACGCTTGTGGAAACTAAGCGAGGAAATGACCGGAATAACATTCGGCTTCTAGTTGATTTTTGTATCTTTCAATCACACAAGCAAGATGGATTACCAGGTAAATTATATAAACCCCGAGATTAAACTTTCCAGTTACACGGGCAAGTTATTTAAAACCGAAGCGGCATTCGAGGATCATTTGCTTGTGTGGTTGATTTCAGGAGAAACGAAAATCATCCAGGCAGATGAACGTTTTGTGTTCGGTCCGGGAAGTACTTTTTTAATCCCAAGGAACCAATTGGCCACGATTATCAATCTTCCAAAGGACGGAGAGCCTCACAAAGCAGTAGCTATGCACCTGTCGGCTAAAAGATTGCGCGAATTTTACGGGAATGAACCTGTAAAACGAAAAACGGTCACTCCAAAAATTTTCAGTTTCCGGAAACATCCTTTGCTGGAAAGTTGCCTGGCTTCGCTCATTCCCTATTTTGACATGCAGGAAAACTTTCCCGAAAGCATCGCTTCTCTGAAAATTACGGAAGCCATTTCCATCCTCCATACGATTAACGAAAACATCGACGCTGTGTTAGCAAACTTTGATGAACCTCACAAAATCGATCTGACCGCTTTTATGGAGAAGAACTTTATGTTTAATATGCCCCTGGAAAAATTCGGGTATTTGACCGGACGAAGCCTGACCACGTTCAAACGCGATTTTCAAAAGGCTTTCCAGGTCACACCGCAGCGCTGGCTGACCAAAAAAAGACTGGAACTGGCACATTACCAACTTGCCGAAAAGCATAAAAAACCGGTGGAAGTTTATTATGAAACCGGGTTTGAGAATTTATCCCATTTCTCGTATGCTTTCAAAAAACAGTTCGGTTATTCACCCGTTCAGCTTATAAGCCGGAAAAATGCTACTTAAGCATGTTTTATGATTGCCGGAAAAAATTGGGAAAAGTAATTTCTAAAAAATCCTGCGCATAGCTAAACATCTCCAGGCAAACCTTTTACCTTGCGGATTCTAAATTTTGAAGTAATTTACCGGTCGATTTACCATTTACTAAGAGTATGAAGCTGCTAAAACCAACTATTGCATACATTATCGGATTCGCATTGAGCGGTACTGTTTGCGCACAGATTGCTGTTCCAAATAATGGCTTCGAACAAAAAGATCCGGCATCTGATACCCAAACCGCGTTCTGGAAAGCAGAGAATGATCAGTTCCTGTGTAAAACCGATAACAAAGAGTTCTTCAAGGGTAAGTACAGTCTGAAGCTGGAAAGTAATACTGAAGGACATCATTTCTTTAACCAGGAATTTCCTTTTAAATCGCATGGGTTGAGGAAGTTTAAACTAAGTTGTGCTGTCAAAACAAAAGATCTGGATGGGAGTATTATTCTGGGAGCAAGGTTATTCGATAACACCGGGGCACTGCTTCCAAAAATGCTGTTTAAACTAACGGAAACGAAAAACCAGGACTGGACACTGGCAGAAGGGTTTTTTGTAGCTGAAAAGGAAGCTGCCAAAATCCGGATTTTCGGAGACCTTCTTGGAACCGGAACCGCATGGATTGACGAAATAAGCGTGGAAGAACTTCCGGAACCAACCAAAGCTCCATCCGTTGAAACAGCCATGTACATTCACGAATACTTCGATATCGTATATGAGAATTCTATTATTACCGATAAGAGTTTCATTGCCGGAATCAAATCGAAGACAATGCAATTGTGTGGTGACAATACGAGCAAAAATGAGTGCAGATACATACTTCAATACTTCACCACCTCCAAACTCAACGACAAACATTCCTTTTTTACTACGCCTGAAGAATGGAAAAATATGGTTGAAGGAGGAAAACATCCGGGTACCGGGGAAAACCTGCACAATTTTCCAACCGGGAAAATGCTGGATAACTCAATCGCCTACCTTTCCCTGCCCATGTTCGTTTCTTCAGACCCTGATCTGTTGGCGAAATATGCAGATACGCTGCAAACACTTATTTCATCTTTTGATAAACAAGAAACGAAAGGCTGGATCATTGATTTAAGCCAGGATATGGGAGGAAATTGTTTCCCGATGATTGCCGGAATTGGTCCGCTTATTGGCAACGGGGTTTGTGAACACTCCTTTTCGGGCAACGGAACAGTGAGGCAACTGATTTATAACGATGGATGGACCGGTACAGCGTGGATTGGCGGAGACAGTTCGCTCGTTTTTATGAAATCCAACCCCTATCAATTAAAATACAAAAACAAGCCCATTGCGGTTATTTATGGAAACAACACCGCCAGTTCAGGGGAAGTAACAGCTCTTGCATTGATAGGACTTCCCCACACAAAAAGCTTCGGGCAGGAAACCTACGGCGTTTCAACACGCGTTGACAATTTTGAATTGAGCGATGGCTCGTACCTGAACCTGGCTTCAGGAATAGATGCAGACAGGAATAAAAATAAGTACGGCGGGAAAATAAAACCAGACGTCGAAACGAAAGACACGGAAACGGCCATCCGGGCAGCGGTAAAATGGATCCTGGAAAAAAGAACCGATTCCAGGTAACCACCGGATAGAAAATCGGCTCCTATTCATTTCGGCTACAACAACAGTCATTTTGCTTACATGCGTTTGTTGCGTTGCCTGCACCTTTGTGATATTAAAAAACAACAGGATGCAAATCGTATTAACAGGCTCATTGGGCAACATCAGCAAACCTCTTGCACAGGACTTAATTGCAAAAGGACATTCGGTAACCGTAATCAGCAGTAACCCGGCGAAACAAAAAGAGATCGAAGCATTGGGAGCACGCGCTGCTATCGGGAAATTGGAGGGCGCTTCTTTCCTTACAAAAACAGTTACCGGAGCAGATGCCGTTTATTGCATGATTCCCATGAGTATGACCGAAACGCACTTTCGCAAGTACATGCATACCACCGCGAATACCTATGCACAGGCAATCCAACAAGCAGGAATCAAACGCGTGGTAGTATTGAGCGGTTGGTCTGCAGATTTGATCAAAGGCGAAAACGTAGAAGGAATTTTTACCGAATTACCGGATGTTTCGATCAGTATTTTGCGCCCGGGAGCTTTCTACACCAACTTCTTTTTCTCCATGGACCTCATCAAAGGCAAAGGTTTGGTGGGGAAATACCTGACACTTCGTTATTCAGGTTTGATGGCTTTACTGACCGGTAAAACCGGCTTACTGATGGGAAACTACGGTGAAAATGACCGGATTGTCTTTGTTTCTCCGAAAGACATTGCCGAAGCAGCAGCTGAAGAACTGGTAAGCATTCCCGCAGAAAAAGTGAAAGTGCGTTACGTAGGAAGTGAAGAACTGACCTGCAACGAAGCAGCAAAAATCATCGGAACAGCTATCGGGAAACCCTGGCTGAAATGGGTACGGATCTCCGACAAACAAATGCTCCAGGGATTGAAAATGGCGAAAATGCCTTTGGAACTGGCAGAAACGATGGTCGAAATGCAATCGGTGATGCACAGCGGAAAGCCGCTTCAAAACTTTCACCGGAACAATCCAAAAATGGGAAAAGTGAAACTACGCGATTTTGCCAGAGAATTTGCAGCAGTTTATCATCAAAAGTAATATCATTGCAGTATGTCGAACGCGAAGCCGCACAGAGTTCAATCCATCAGTGAGTTTCACCGCTACAGGGGCTTGCCCGGGCCGAAACATCCGCTGATCAGTATAATCAGCATGGAAGATTTCACGGAAATACCTGAATTCAATGACATGTACGCGGTATTTGACTTCTATTTCATTGCCCTGAAACGCATGAAAGGTGTGAAATACAAATACGGGCAGATGCATTACGATTTTGAGGACGACGGGATTTTGTTCTTCATGTCGCCGAACCAGGTGCTGAAAATGGAGATCTACGAAAAGGAAATTTCCGAAAGGCCATCCGGCTGGATCCTGCTCATACATCCTGATTTTATCTGGAATACCTCACTAGCAAAGACGATCAGGCAATACGAGTTCTTCGACTATTCGGTTCACGAAGCCTTGTTCCTTTCAGAAAAAGAAGAAACAACCCTCAACGGGATTGTGCAACTCATCCGGCAGGAATACCATTCCAACATCGACAAGTTCAGCAAGCAGATCATCATTACACACATTGAGAACCTGTTGAGTTATTGCGAGCGATTCTACAACCGCCAGTTTATTACACGGGAAAAAGCAAATCACCAGGTGCTGGAACAACTCGAAAAGCTGCTGACAAACTATTTCAACGATCCCGATCTGGCTTCCACCGGTTTACCGACCGTTCAATACGTTGCTCAACAACTGAATCTTTCACCGGGCTACCTCGGAAGTTTGCTACGCGTGCACACCGGGCAAAACACGCAGCAGCACATTCATGAAAAACTGATCGAAAAAGCGAAGGAAAAGCTTTCCACTACAGCACTTTCCATCAGTGAAATTGCCTACGAACTGGGCTTCGAGCATTCCCAGTCATTCAGCAAATTATTCAAGACAAAAACCAATCTATCCCCTTTGGAGTTCCGACAGGCGTTTAATTAAATTTCTCACGCAGATTATGCAGATTTACGCAGATAACATGCAGGTCCTGTCTCCCGCTTGAATCCTTAACATTTATTCGCTGGATAATTCATTGAGATTCACGGCGAGTCGTCAAAAAATTGTGTAATTTTGCACAAACTAATCGAATAGGAATGTCAGCAACAGCAACAGATCTTGGAATACAAGAAACATTAAAAACATTGGGAATTGAAGCGGTAAACCGCGGAGCTTCCACAGGAGGATATTGGTTTAACACACGTGGAGCTCAAATCGATTCAGTTTCACCGGTTGACGGACAAGTGATTGCATCGGTTTCTTCTGCAACGGAAGCAGAATACGAAGCAGTGGTTTTGAAGGCTCAGGAGGCATTCAAATACTGGAGAATGATTCCTGCTCCGAAACGCGGAGAGGTAGTTCGCCAATTGGCGGAGAAAATCCGTGAGAAAAAACAAGCTTTGGGTGAGTTGGTTTCCTATGAAATGGGAAAATCCTTACAGGAAGGTTTAGGAGAAGTTCAGGAAATGATCGATATCTGTGATTTCGCAGTAGGTCTTTCCCGTCAATTATACGGTCTTACGATGCACTCTGAGCGTCCGGGACACAGAATGTACGAGCAGTACCACCCGCTTGGAATCGTAGGAATTATTTCTGCATTCAACTTCCCGGTGGCTGTTTGGAACTGGAACACGGCTTTGGCTTGGGTTTGCGGTGACGTTTGTATCTGGAAGCCATCCGAGAAAACACCTTTGACTGCTATCGCTTGTCAGAAGTTGACGCAGGAAGTATTCGAAGCAAACGGAGTTCCTGAAGGAGTTTCCTGTTTGCTGATCGGGGACGCCGAGCTTGGAAAATTAATGTCCAACGACGTTCGTATTCCATTGGTTTCTGCAACCGGTTCTACCCGCATGGGGAAAGCTGTAGGTGAAGCAGTTGGACGCCGTTTAGGAAAATCCCTGTTGGAATTGGGAGGAAACAACGCAATCATCATTACTGAAAGTGCTGACTTGAAAATGGTTGTTCCGGGTGCTGTATTCGGTGCTGTAGGAACTGCCGGACAACGATGTACTTCTACACGCCGTTTGATTATCCACGATTCTATCTACGATAAAGTGAGAGATGCATTGGTAAAAGCTTACGGTCAGTTGAAAATCGGGAACCCGCTGGATCAAAACAACCACGTTGGGCCGCTTATCGATAAAGATGCCGTTGCTGCTTACCAGAATGCATTGGTACAGGTAGTGGAAGAAGGCGGAAAAGTATTGGTTGAAGGTGGTGTTCTTTCAGGAGAAGGTTACGAAAGCGGATGCTACGTAAAACCTGCAATCGCAGAAGCACAGAATACTTTCAAAATCGTTCAGCACGAAACATTTGCACCGGTATTGTACTTAATGAAGTACACAGGAGGTGTGGAGAATGCAATCGCGCTTCAAAATGGAGTTCCGCAAGGATTATCTTCTGCAATCATGACCAACAACCTGCGCGAAGCAGAAGCGTTCTTGTCACAGGCAGGTTCTGACTGCGGAATCGCGAACGTAAACATCGGTACTTCAGGTGCTGAGATCGGTGGTGCTTTCGGTGGTGAAAAAGAAACAGGTGGCGGACGTGAGTCAGGATCCGATGCATGGAAAGTTTACATGCGCCGTCAGACAAACACGATCAACTACTCGGATTCATTGCCATTGGCACAGGGAATCAAATTTGATTTGTAAGATCAATCAAACATATTCGGAACGGGCTGCGATGTATCGCAGCCCGTTTTGTTTATATCAACCAAATTCCATTCATCACAAATACACGAATATTTTAGAAACGTCCGTCGTGACGAATTTGCTTCTTTGTTTTTCCAGGGCGACCGTAGGCGCCCTTTCTATTTGCGCATTTGCAGTAATTTGGGAGTGGGTATCAATGTAATTACTATGCTCTCTACCCAAAATAAAATCTCCGGATTTGCGTTTGATTCTCAAACCCAAACGATGAGATTATCGCTTTTCATACTGCTTTTTTCCAATTATTGCTTCGCGCAAAAATCATTGCCGGAGACTCGCTTTTACAACATGTTCAAAATTGATTCGCTGATCCGGGGAGATTGGAAGCTGGTGAGAACAGTTGTCAATTACCAGGAAAGCCGTGAAAAGAAAAACGAATGGCTGAGAATAACCAACGATTCCCTCTTGCTCCTTAGCGAACATTCCAAAAGGTTTTATCCTGAGCCGATTTCCAATCAGTACAAATACGAAGTAACAAAAGACCACCGGCCCATTCCATCGCATCATTTGAATGTCTACCATCAAAAAGGAAAGAAAATAAGCGACAATCAATACTTCGACATTTCGTTCAAGAGCTTCCATGAACTGGTGATTCGATCAGAATCTGATTTGGATGAAGGTATCGGAACAACCCGAATTCACATCGTACGTGTTTATGAACGCGTGGGGCAACAAAACCCAATTTCCCGGTTGCTGAGTACAAACGCCTGGTATTACTGCAAAGACCAGGCACAGGAATTTTTACAATTGAATGCTTCGAAAGAACTGGAATTTCATACCGATTCTCTGTTGGCCGGGAATTGTAGCTCAAATTCTACCATTCTGCGGTTCAAAAATTCCATGGACGAACTGAATTTTACACTTGATCAGCAATCCAATCAGATAATCGGGTTTTTCTCCGGTGAACAAAAAGCAGTTATTGACGAACAGCACCAATTGCTTTACCTGTTTTTCGGAAATATGATACTGGCTTACCGCGTCAAAGAGCTTACGGAAGAAAAATTGATCCTTGAACAGGATAATGAACTCACAAGACGGTTAAATACACAGTAAAGTCAATCCACATCCCCGTCGATGATCTCCGTCACTCTTCCTACTAATTTATCAACCGTCATGATCTTGATCCCATGCGGATGAGAAGGCGCACTCGTCAGGATGGATTTCACAATACCTTCTGTTAACTCTCCGCTTGCCTGGTGTTTCTTCTGAACAAAGAGAACCAGCATTCCCGGTTTGATGTCTTTTCGCAATGGTTTCATGGTTCAAAGATAAGCAAGGACATTGAATGAAGGATTTTATTACCTTTAAAAGACAATTCGTCCGAAAATGGAATCCAATCGAATCAAGCAATTTCTACCCGTAGAAAAATACCGGATCGTCACCAAATTATCTCCTGAAGAAGTCAAAGAGCATATCGCTCACCTGCTCTTTTCGGAATATAACGGAAAACTCGTTGGAAATACATTCAAAATAAACCGGAACATCAACTACCAAAACTCTTTCTTACCGGAAATAAAAGGAACTATTACAACCTGCTTAGGGAAAACAGAAGTTGATCTATCCATGACTTTAACGTTATTCGTAAGGATATTCATGATTGTTTATTTCTCACTATTGGCAATTCCGTCCGCAGTTATTCTGCTGGTACTGTTCCGCCGGCTGTTGCACTTCTACTTTGAAGGCCTTAGCCCTTTTTTAGTCATTCCCATTGGAATGTTCCTGGTTGCTTATCTACTCATGATACTGGCATTTAAAGGGGAAGCTAGAGGAAGCAAAAAACGGTTGAATACGCTTTTGAAAGCAGAAACTATTTCCTCTCAATCATGAAAAAAGAAACCAAAAACGCGCTTTTTCAATCTGTTTCCCACAGATCCTGGCCACTCCCGGCAAAAAGCTGGAGGTATTACCAGGAATGGAACCATGCTTTATTCCTTCACTGGAAAGTTTCCCCGGATTTACTGGAACCTTTTATTCCAAAGGATCTGACACTCGATACTTTTGACGGAGAAGCATGGATTTCCGTGGTCGCATTTACGATGCAAAAGATCCGTCCGAAAAACCTGCCCGCTTTTTCTCCTGTTTCCGATTTTCACGAAATCAATGTCCGGACTTATGTGAATTACAATGGGAAAGCCGGGGTTTATTTCCTGAATATCGAAGCGCAAAAGCTGGTTTCGGCCAAACTTTCCAGGTTGCTTTCGGGATTGCCTTATGAAAAAGCAAAAATGGTCCGGGTCCGGAAAAACATCCTTCAGGAATATACTTCAGACCTGAAGAAAAAAGGATTCCGCTTCTCTGCGAAATATGCGGTTTCAGATCAGAGCGTGCCAAAAACAGAACTGGACTCGTGGCTGACGGAAAGGTATTGCCTGTACCTGGATCGTGGTCCGCAAACTTATATCTATGAAATTCATCACCTGCCCTGGGAATTGCAGCAAGTGAAGGTCGAAGAAATCCATACGGATTATCGGCTGGGAAAAATTGATCTGAACCATCCACCGGATCGCATTCATTATTCACCGGGCGTTAACGTAATTGCGTGGAGCAAACAAAAGCTATAATAAACCATATAGGTCATATAGAAAACATAGATCATAGATATAGCCCTCAAAGAGTACAAATAAAGCTATGTGCGCTATGTACTATGTGGTTCGCATGATGCAGAATGCTATATTTAACCCCATGATTGCGCAAATACTCAACAACGGAATTACTACTGAGAACCCTGATTCTCTGAATCGTAAGATCCGTATTGGAAATCTGATCGCCCTGTTGACGGCAACTATCATGTTCTGTTACACGCCAATCTATTTTTACTACCATCAGCCGGCAGGCATTTTCAACAACGGTTTTTTCTTCCTGGCCAGTTTGGTGACTTTCTTCCTCATTCACCGGAAAAAATACCGGCAGGCTTTCTTCTTTCACGTTTGCTGTGGATTCATTTACTTCATTGAAGGAACGCTGGCCTACGGCTTGCAAACAAACCTGCATTTTTACCTGTTGATTATGTGCATGATCAGTGCCGTGATGTTTGACCGGCGAAAAACCATTCAGGGATTCATTGCCTTTGCCATTCTTTCATTTTTCGGTTTGATCACCTGGCTGAATTTGCATAAGCCGTTTATTACGGACCTGGAGCAATCCGAAACGGTTCAAACCATTATCGGGAATGTCAATTTGCTGCTGCTTTTTATGATCAGTTCGCTTTTTATTTTGTTCTTCAAGGAAGACATGCTGAAATCACAGAAACACATCCTGAAACAAAAACAGGTCATCGAAGCAAAGAACAAAGACATGCTCGACAGCATTCAATATGCACAACGCATTCAGTTGGCCTTATTGCCGGGCAGAAATAACCTGCAAACGCTTTTCCCCGGATCTTTTCTCCTGTTCCAGCCCAAAGACATTGTAAGCGGCGATTTTTACTGGATTTTCCAAAATGAACAATACCGCTTCGTTGCTGTTGGTGACTGCACCGGTCATGGTGTTCCGGGAGCATTGATGAGCGTACTGGGAATTAATCTTCTGAATGAGATTGTAGAGAACAAAGGTGTATTGGAACCTGCAGAAATTCTGAACGAACTGCGTTCGGGGATTATTGCTGCATTCGACAAGGAAGGTAAAAGCAGTGAATACAAAGACGGAATGGATATTTCGATCCTGCGGATCGACCGGAAAGTGAACACCTACGTTTTTGCGGCTGCCAATAATGGGGTTTACCATATTTCGGGGCAAACACTCGAAGAACGAAAGGCGAACAGACAACCGGTCGGCTATTCACACGACCTGAAACCTTTTACGCAACAGGAATTCCCGTTCCAAACAGGTGATTTGCTGGTTTTGTTTACAGATGGTTTTGCAGATCAGTTCGGAGGGCCAAAAGGGAAGAAATTCCGGTACAAAAATTTCCAGGAACTCCTTTTGAACAACCGGGAAAAAGACCTGCAAAAAATACTGCCTGAAACGTTTTACGAATGGAAAGGGGAATTGGAACAAATTGATGATATTTGTGTCCTGGGTATCCGACTTTAACCGATGAAAAAAACCGTCTTCCTGTTACTTGCCATTAGTGCCACAAGTGTCCTGGTCTTCCTTCTCTATCAGAAAAACACCGCCCCAACGCGCAATTACCAAATCGGTGACCGGTTGGACAGTTTAAATAACGTAGTGGTGTACTACAACGGCGGAATGGGCAACGTCAGCGGAAGAAACACTTCTCCCGACGGATACAACATCGGGTTGAAATACCAGTGTGTGGAATTCGTAAAACGCTATTATTACGAATACTACAAACACAAAATGCCGAACGCTTACGGAAACGCCATCGACTTCTTCAATAAAGATCTCAAAGACGGTGAATTAAACAAAGACCGTGATTTGATCCAATACACCAATCCCAGCAAGACCAAACCTCAGATCGGTGATTTAATTGTTATGGACGCAACCTGGACGAATGAATACGGACATGTGGTGATTGTTTCAAATGTTACTGAAGATGAAGTAGAGATCATCCAGCAGAATGCCGGGAACCCGGATCACCCGAGGGATGTTTTTGACCTGGAACAAACGGATGGATTGTGGGAAATCGACCATTCGCGGATTCTGGGTTGGTTACGCATGAGAAAAAGCGCCAGCTTTTGATTCGATACGGCAAACGTTAGAGCAGCCTATTACGATATTAGTTATAAAAAACTGTATCCCTGAAATAAATCGTATTGTTTTTCACCTCAAAACGGAGGTCGTAATCCCGGGATCTTAATTCCTCATCAATTTCCGTATCAATCACTTTTTCGTGCACATGCATCACGATGCTTTGCGGAGTTTTGGATTCAATCGTGAATTCACTTTGAACAGGAGTATGTTCTTCGCGGGAATCCATCCAAACAGCTACAGCAAAGTCAAGGCCTCTGTTAACCATTTTTCCGTTCAAACGGAACGCCACCGGTGAATCAACACAATTCCCGCCTTCGGTAATTATCCGGGAAAGAAAAATGTATTCTCCCGACCGGACCAGCAATTTGCTCAATTCATAAGCACATGCTCCATTCGCTATCGGAATTAATCCATTACTCATTATTTTGAATCCTTTCTCCTTGGTTTCGGTCAACCGGAAAAACGGATAATGGGTTTCTGCGGGATTTTCCAAGTAGCAGCTTGCAATCCAGACATCTTTACCGACTCTTAAAAAAGTGGCCAGCGTGTCTTCTTCGTCGTAACCCGAAAGATCGTATTTATCCAATAATTTGAGTGAAAAATCGCGTTCGAGGCGTTGTAATTCCTCAGCGTTTAAATACCCTTTCTGTTCTTTGAGTTTCTCAAAGAGTTTTCCGTCGTTGATTTTCTTTTGCCGTTTGGGACTATTGCACGCAAGAAGCAGCGAAGCAATGGTTATAACAATCCAGAATCCTTTCCAATCTCGCATCTTCACACATTTTGATAGTCAGACGTAACATTTCGGAATTACGTTTTCATCCTAATTTCAGACAAAAAGAAGCCCGATCAAAACAATTAAGTGTTATTCTTTCTTTCCGCTGGCCAATTTGAAACTGATCCGGTAATAGAAAATCGGAAGGAAGCCCAGCTGCGTCTTCTCTGCCAAGGGTTCTTTGCTCGGATCCGCCAGATCAGGCGCGTAAGCCAATCCCAGGATATTTCGTGTATTCAGGATGTTTACCAAATCCAAACCGATCTCGTGCGTAACTTTCTTCGCGTTCATTTTCCAGCTGATCTTTAAATCCGCACGGAAATAGTCTTTGAACTGACGCGTATTGAATGCCGAATCGCTGAAGATTAATTCCTTTTGAGCCGTTGTAGCCGGCAGATTGATATAGCCGTAGCGCTTTCCTCCTGCTACCGTTACTTTTCCACCCAAACCAAGCGTGTGTTTTTTACCCAGCTTGAATTCTTTTCCGAACAATACGTTTGCCGTATACAATCCATTGTAGCTGGTATTGCGCTCCACACCATCGCTTCCCTTGTATTTACTGTCGTAGATAGAAACGGTTGTGAGCACATAAAAACTCTTGTCGAAGAACTTTTGAAGCGTTAGTTCCAGACCGTAATTCATTCCCGTTCCGGTATTCTTCAACGTATCCGGGAAGAAACGCGCAAAACCGCTTCCCTGGTTGATCATCGAGAAGGAAGAAGGCTGAACCGTTACCGGAACTTCATACAGGTACTGGTAATAAATTTCCGTCTTGAACTGGAATCCTTTCTTGAAATTCTTTTCATAACCGATAGCGGAATGCATCGACTTGGTGAAACCCATGTTCTTATTGTGGTAGATCTGGTTTCCGGCTGCATCTTCCAGGTGATACGTGTAGGTATAATAAGGTTGTGTCTGACTATGTAATCCGGCACCGGCAAATAATTTCTGGTTTCCTTTCATCGACCATTTCCAACCCAAACGCGGTTCCACCGGACTTAGTGAATTGCTGAATGAATAATACTGCGCATGCAATCCGGCTGTGAAATCCATGGTTTCCGTGATGCGGTATTTCCACTGGAAGAAAGGCTGCACTAAAATTCCTCCCTGGCCTTTATAGTCCCAGCGATTGATGAAAGCTGTTCCCGAAGTATTCAAAACACTGTCGATCATGTTGAAGGTCAGGAAATCCGCATTCAATCCTGCTTTGATAATGTGCTGCTTACCGATCTTGTGATTGATGCTGAACATTCCCGAGTATTTCGCAATCTTGAAGTCATAACCCATGATGCGGTAAATGCTGTCCACGCGGATTTTCACTTCCGGCTCGCCACCGTTGTAAGTCGTATCCAACGAGCGGTTCAACAAATCATGGTGCGAATGCTGGTCTTCAATACTTCCAGAGAAAGTTGTTGTCAGGAAAGTACGTTCGGAAAGTGATTTCTTATAAGTCAACCCGGCAACAGCCATTCCCGTTCCGAAATACTGATCGCGGTCACCTTCTCCGTATAAGTCGGTGGTATATTCGGTTTGCTCGGAAATCAGGATTTTGATATCGCTTTTCCCTCCGATTCCCCAAAGGGAAAGCTGTCCTCCTTTCTTGAGCGGGAAATTGAACTTAAAAGCTCCGTCGCCATAAACCGGAACGGCATCCGTACCGATGCGGATTCCCATGAACTGGAACAAGCTCAGCGTCGAATAACGGCCCATGATCAGGTAACTCGCATTGGTTTTCTTGCTCAAAGGTCCTTCCGCCATGACTTCTGTTCCCAGGAAACCGAACTGCCCGGTAAATTCGTGTTGTTTGGAATTCCCGTTGCGCAGTTTCAAATCAAAGATTCCCGAAACAGAGTTTCCGTATTCAGCAGGGAAAGCAGACATGAAGAAATCTGAATTCGCCAGACTTTTGTTGTTGATGATCGAAACCGGCCCACCGGAACTTCCCGAAATGGAGAAGTGTGAGGGATTCGGAATATCAATTCCTTCTACTTTGTAAACAATTCCAAGCGGTGAATTTCCGCGTACCACGATATCATTCCGGGAATCATCGGCTCCCTGAACTCCGGCAAAGTTACTCGCCATCCGGGCAGGATCTCCCCGCGAACCGGCATAACGTTCTGTTTCTTCCACTGAAAACTGCTGGGCAGAAACAGTCGCCATTTCATTTTTGACTTCACCCTGTTTCTGTGCCACAACCACTACTTCTTCTACTTCACTGATGCGTTCCTTGATCTTGATCTCCAATACGGTTTGCTTCCCGGAATTCACCTCAACAGAAGCCGAGTAGTTTTCATAAACCGTTGATTTAATCGATAAGGGATGTTTTCCGACAGGAACATTCAAAAATTCGAACACACCTTCATCGTTGGTCATGGTTTTCAGCTTGGAGCTATCGGAAAGACTGATGATGACCTGTGCTCCGAAAACCGGGAAATCCGATTCCGAATCCAGCACGGTACCACGAACAGTTTGGGTAGGTTGCGCAATCAATACGGATACGAACGCGCAAAACAATACGGTAAGAATAGTTTTCATTCTTTGATTATATCAACCCGTAAATATACACTTATTGAATAGACTTCAAATATTCTTCTTTCGTCCACTCTTTGATATACACTTTGCGTAAATCCAAAAATTCCATCGGGTTATTTTTCAGGTTGCGCACACGCGAGTAACTCAAAGTGAAATCATTGGCATACCAAAGCGGGATGATTGGCGGGTTCTTCATCAGCTCGATCTCTGCCTTACAGAATAATTCCAGTCTTCTTTTCTGGTCAGCCGAACGGCCTTGCTCAAAATACTTGTCAAACAACGGATTGACATAACGGGATTGGTTTCCGCTTGAAGGCAGGTCTTTGGATTTCGGAACGATTTTCCCGTAAAAATTCCCCAGGAAAGTTTCCGGGCTGGAATAATCCGCAACCCAGGCAGTACGGAACATGTCTCCCCGTCCCATATTCCCGTCTTCATTTCGTTGTTCGAAATTGGAACCGTCAATATTTACATTGATTCCCAAAGTCTGGTAAATCTGATCGGCCAATTCTTCTGCAACCGCCGTGTTCAAATCACTGATATCCAATCTCAGGTCCACACTTCCGAATCCTTTTCCGTCCGGGTAACCTGCTTCAGCCAATAGTTTTTTTGCCATTTCAGGGTTGAAGTCATATCCGTATTTCTTAATCTCAGAAAAATTGTAGCCTTTGAACACCGAACTGATAGGCGGAGTAATTCCATAAATCCCGTATTCGTAAAATTGGTTCCGAAGCACATTATCCGCCAGGCGTTTCCGGTCGATCGCATAATTGAATGCCTGTCTGACACGCACATCCTGGAAACGCGGATCATTCATATTGAAGAAATAATACTGAGTAGTCAATAAAGGATTGTTATACAATTCCTTCAACGGGGGCTGCGCATTGAAATCAGAAATTCGTCCGTCCAGCATTTCAGTAATGCGGGAAGTAGGCAAACCGGAAATCATTAAGGTTTTGCCCTGTTCAAACATTTCCAATTGCTCCAGCTTTCTGGTCTGCACATAAAAAACAACCGAATCCAGGTAAGGCAATGCATTTCCTTTGTTGTCGACCATGTAATAATCGGGGTTCTTTAGCAAAATATACGTTTCGTTATCTGTTGGCTTTGTAAAACAAAAAGGGCCTGTTCCAACTACATCTGTTTCCTTGTTTGCTTCTGCAACTTTTCGCGACACGATGCTTGCACTCAGGTTCGCCAGTTTATTGATGTAGGTCTGGTCGGGATTCAACAGGGTAATCTCAAAGGTGTTCTTTCTGACCTTCATACCGCTGATCGATTTTGCTTTTCCTTCGTAGTATTCCTTTGCTCCTTTTACCTGGTTGGAAAGCAGGAACACGTAAGCCGCGGTTGGATTTCCTTCTGCATTCGGTTTACAGGCTTTTTCAAAAGTGAACAGGACGTCATCAACAGTCAGCTTGCGCTCATCCATGGATCCGAACACCGGATTATCGTGAAAATAAATATCGTCACGGATCGTGAATGTAAAAACCGTTCCGTCATCGCTGATGCTCCATTTCTCGGCAATTTGCGGCTGAAGCGAGAGATCTTCCGCGTTGAAACTAACCAACCCTTCCATGACCTGTGAAAGCAGTTCGAAAGAATAGACATCGTTCACTTCTCTGGGAATAAAAGTAGTAGGTGTATTATCCAAAGCCATTTTAAAACTTCCTCCTGCAAATTCAAATTGCTTTTTATCTGAACCACATGATGTAAGGATAAGAATCAGGAAAATTACGGGAACTAATTTCATAGTAGGCAAGCGTTTATTCAATACAAGAATAGAAAAAATCTTTTACTAAAATAACTTAAAAAAACAAAATATTCATATCCCAAATATCAAGTTTCTAATCGAAATTATCGACGAACGGTCGAAATTTCATGATAAATTAACTCATTGGCTGGTTGAAGCGAAAAAAATTTTGTAATTTCGTACTCTAAAATGTTGGTAATGTAAAAAATAGCTATTATACTTGCCACAGTTTTTAGTGTAGCTACTAGATAAAAATGAAACAATTACAAACAATCTTACTTTGCTCTTTCGCGTTACTGCTAAGCTTTTCAAGCTCAGCGGTTCTTTCCATTGAAGGAAGCTATCAGGGTAAAAACTTGTACGTCCAAAATCCTGAGGATGGAGACGGTTTTGGTTTCTGCGCGACCAAAGTAACCGTAAACGGTGATATCCTTCCGGGCGGAACAGCCATTTCGGCTTTTGAAATCGACTTTTCTCTTTTTAATATAGAAATAGGTGAACCTGTATTTATAGTTATAGAACATAACGATGGGTGCAAACCAAAAATTTTAAATCCGGAGGTATTACTTCCAAGAAGTACCTTCAACACGGTTGACATTCAAATCCAGAACAGCGGAATGCTTACCTGGAAAACAACCAACGAACAGGGAAAACTTCCTTTCATTATCGAACAATACCGCTGGAACAAATGGGTGAAAATCGGTGAAGTTCAGGGAAAAGGAACACCGGGAACAAATTCTTATGAATTCCTGGTTGCGCCTCACTCCGGTGAAAATACAGTTCGTGTGGTTCAAATCGACCATTCCGGTGCAAAAAGAAACTCCAAAGACGTGAAGTTTACTTCTTCGGTTCCTGTCGTCGTCAAGAACCCGGTCAAGGTCAAGGATCAAATCAATTTTACAGCCTCCGGGAAACCGATCGAAACCAAGTACGAGATCTATGACGCCTACGGAAATATCGTCAAGAAAGGAATCGGCTCATCGGTCCCTTGTTCGAACTTACTGAAAGGAGCTTATTACATCAACTTCGACAATAAGACAGAGAAATTCTTTAAGGGATAACTCTATCAAAAGATATCTTGAACCCTGACAGGCATCGTCAGGGTTTTTTGTTTTATCTAAATTTGATTTCTGTGGGACGCGATTAATCGCGCGGCCACCGTTATTCTTTTTATTATCTTCATCCCATGAATAAAATCGAACACATCGGAATTGCAGTCAAAAACCTCGACGAGGCAATTAAAACATATACCGAATTACTTGGCACCGAATGCTACAAAACAGAGGCAGTAGCAAGCGAAGGTGTGAAAACTGCTTTTTTCCAGGTCGGAGAATCAAAAATCGAATTGTTGGAGGCAAGTAATGAAACAAGCCCCATTGCTAAATTCATTGAAAAGAAAGGCGAGGGAATCCATCACATTGCATTTGACGTTACCAACATCGAAGCATCCATGAAAGACCTTGCTTCGAAAGGATTCCAGTTACTGAACGAACAGCCGAAGAACGGTGCAGACAACAAACTGGTAGCATTCCTGCATCCGAAATCTTCGAACGGGGTTTTGGTAGAATTATGCCAGGAAAAAGGGTAAATCAAACACCTCTTCGTTTTTGCCGAGTAAGATCGCTTCAATCCCGGCAGCTTTAGCACCTTCAATGTGCTGCGGACTGTCATCGATGAAAAGTGTTTTTGCAGGATCCAGGTTGTTTTCCGAACAGATAAATTCGAAAATCTCCTTATCCGGCTTGCGCATCCCGATAGCAGAAGAGAAATACGTTTTCTCAAAATACTGTTCCAGGTTGCGATGCCCCACCGCTTTATCGAGTGATCTTCTCACTGCGTCGATGTGCAGGTCATTCGTATTACTCAATAAAAAGAGACGGTATTTCTGTGAAAGCGCTTCCAGCCGTTGCAGGCGTTCTACCGGGAAATCCAGGATCATGGAATCCCATGCATGGACAACTTGGTTTGCGGTAGTTCCCGGAGGTAATAAATCCAGTAAGCGGTTCACGAAATGAAAAGAGGAAATTTGCCCGGTCTCATAGCGGTCAAACAACTGTACTTGCTGCAACTGCGAATAAGATGCTCCAAAATTGGCCAGCCCGAGCGCAACAAATGCTTTTTCTGTTAAATCGTAATCCAAATTCAACAAAACGCCTCCCAAATCAAAAATGATTGCTTCTTTTGAGTTATTAATCATGCTGCAAAAGTACTAAGTTCCACAGGAATCACCGGATTATGGAAGAAAAAGATTTAAATGAGCTCGTTCGGAAAATTCAATTGCGGTTGAGCCGGCGCAAATTGCTTGAAAAATTGCAGGCACAGACCCACAAAGACTTTCAACGCGCCGGAATTCCGGATTTCGAACTGAAAAGTACCGATCCCGCAGCCTGGAACGAGGAAATACAGACGGCACTGCAAAAATTGACTGAAAATGAACTGCAGCACCTGCTCTACCTCATCGATATACCGGAAACCATTTTAAGGGAAACCAACTCGCACGAAAACCGGCTGTTTTACCTTTCCAATGCCATCTTACACCGGGAATTGATGAAAGTGTATTTTCAAATCCAGTTCAAGTAGGGATCAATTCTCGGTGAATAATGATCGATTATCAGGACGAACCTAAAACCCCTCCTGATAATTCATTCATTCATAATTGATACTTAATCTTCAGCCTTGTAACAATATATAGCAATTTTGCATTTTTTTATCGCGATTTTCGCTTCTCGCTTGGACTAAAAGTTTTAACTTTACCCACCATTATAGTGCACCAACATGGATAAAGTGACGTACGTCGGAAATGCAGATGTAAATGCGATAGATCATTTATATCAGTCATACATAAAAGACCCTGAAAGCGTAGATCTTAGCTGGCAAAAATTCTTTGAAGGATTTGATTTTGCCCGCACGAACTTCGAAGACGGTGGCGACATTCCTGAAAACTTTCAGAAAGAATTTAAGGTAATTAACCTGATCAACGGGTACAGAACCCGCGGTCACCTGTTTACCAAAACCAATCCTGTACGCGAGCGCAGAAAGTACGAACCAACCCTGGCAATCGAAAACTTCGGTTTGGATGCGTCTGATCTGGATACTGTTTTCCAGGCAGGAGAACAAATCGGTATCGGGGCAGCAACCCTGCGTGATATTATCCAGGATTTGGAGCAATGCTACTGCCAATCCATCGGTATCGAGTATATGTTCATGCGCGAACCGGAACGTTTGGAATGGTTCAGAAACAGCATTGAAGTAAAGAACCGTCCGAAATTCGACATCGAGCGCAAAAAGCACATCTATAAAAAACTGGTTCAGACTTCCAATTTTGAAGCCTTTTTGGGTAAAAAATACGTGGGTCAGAAGCGTTTCTCCGTAGAAGGCGGTGAAGTGCTGATCCCGGCTTTGGATGCCCTGATCGAAAAAGGATCAAGCCTTGGCGTAGAGTATTTCGTGATGGGAATGGCTCACCGCGGACGCTTGAATACCTTGACAAATATTTTCCAGAAACGCCCTCAGGATATCTTCTCCGAATTTGAAGGAAAAGAATTCGACGCTGACGGTGCTTTTGACGGAGACGTGAAATACCACCAGGGATATACCAGTTCAACAACCACCAAAGACGGAAAAGTAGTTGGCCTGACCTTGGCTCCGAACCCTTCTCACCTGGAAGCAGTTGACCCGGTTGTTCAGGGAATTGCACGTGCAAAACTGGACGCTCATTTCAAGGATGAGAACAAGGTTTGCCCGGTTATGATCCACGGTGATGCTGCTGTTGCAGGACAGGGAATTGTTTACGAAGTTATCCAGATGGCTTTGCTTGATGGTTACAGAGCAGGTGGAACGATCCACATTGTGGTAAACAACCAGGTTGGATTTACAACGAACTTCCACGACGCACGTTCCTCTACTTATTGTACGGACGTAGCAAAAACGACTTTAACTCCCGTTTTCCACGTAAACGGAGACGATATTGAAGCGGTTATCCAAACGATTGAGATCGCTATGGAGTACCGTCAGAAATTCCACCGTGATGTATTCATCGATTTGTTATGTTATCGTAAATACGGACACAACGAAGGAGATGAGCCTAAATTCACGCAGCCGAATTTGTATGACATCATCGCAAAACACCCGAATCCGAAGGTGATTTACCAGAAGCAATTAACGGCCGAAGGTTCATTGACTGACGAAGAGGTTAAAACGATCGAGGATGAATACAACAACTACCTGGAAAGTGAATTTGAAACAGCCCGCAAGAATGAAAAAGCAGTTGTTTGGGATTTCCTGAGTTCTACCTGGGAAGGTTTCCGTCATAGTACTTCGGCAGATTTCGATTCCAGCCCTGAAACAGGAGTTCAGAGAGAGAAATTATTCGAACTTGGAAAGAAACTGGCTACTTTACCGGAAGGTAAAAAGTATTTCCGCAAAATTCAGAAAATCTTCGACGACCGTTTAGCAGCGGTTGAAAACAATAACCTCGATTGGGGAACAGCAGAAATGCTGGCATACGCCACTTTACTGGACGAAGGAATTCCGGTACGGATTTCCGGACAGGATGTGGAGCGCGGTACCTTCTCTCACCGTCACGCTGTGGTAAAAACAGAAGACACCGAAGAAGAAATCGAGACATTGAACATGCTTTCTGATAAGCAGGCACCGTTTACTGTTTACAATTCCCTGCTTTCCGAATACGCCGTACTTGGATTCGAATACGGGTATTCCCTGGCCACTCCGAAAGGGTTGACAATCTGGGAAGCACAATTCGGGGATTTCTTCAACGGTGCACAGATTATGATCGACCAGTTCATTACTGCCGGAGAAGACAAATGGTCTACTCAAAGTGGATTGGTAATGCTGCTTCCTCACGGATACGAAGGACAAGGTGCAGAGCACTCCAGCGGACGTATGGAACGTTGGTTACAGCAATGTGCCGATGACAATATCCAGGTTGTAAATACTTCTACACCTGCAAACCATTTCCATTTGCTTCGCAGACAGCTGGTTCGTCCGTTCCGTAAGCCTTTGGTTGTTTTCTCTCCGAAAATGATCCTGCGTTTACCTGCTGCAACTTCCACTTTGGAAGAAATGGCAAACGGTTCTTTCCAGGAAGTCATTGACGATCCGAATGCAAAAGCAGGACAGGTGGATACGCTGGTTTTCTGCTCCGGGAAGTTCTATTACGAAATGAAGGAAAAAGCGACTGAAATGGGTGTTGACAATATGGCTTTTGTCCGTATCGAACAATTGTACCCGTTGCCTCAGAAACAAATCGATGCGATCGTTGCAAAATACAATGCTAAAAATGTAATCTGGGCCCAGGAAGAGCCGGCAAACATGGGAGCATGGACTTACATTGCAATGAACCTGAGACACATTCCGTTCAAAGGAATTACACGTCCTGCATCTGCAGCTGCGGCTGAAGGTTCCAAAAAATTACACGAGCGCCGCTTGAAACAATTGTTTGCAGATGTATTTCAATTCGCATCCGTAGCAGCTAAATAAGATTATTAGAAAACTAAATACGATTCAATTATGTCAATCCTTGAAATGAAAGTACCTAGCCCGGGAGAATCAATTTCTGAAGTAGAAATTGCAACCTGGCTGGTTTCGGACGGTGACTATGTAGAAAAAGACCAGGCTATTGCAGAAGTAGATTCTGACAAAGCAACCCTGGAATTGCCGGCAGAACAATCCGGTATCATTACCTTGAAAGCTGCTGAAGGCGATGTAGTAAAAGTAGGACAAGTAGTTTGTTTGATCGATACTTCCGCTGAAAGACCTGCAGGATCAGCTGCACCGGCTGCTGAAGCCCCAAAGGCCGAAGCGAAAGCTGAAGCAACTCCGCAACCTGTTGCTGCTCCGGCTGAAAAAACCAGCGCTCCGACACCAAATCCGGGACCTGTAAGCGATAGTTACGCAAAAGGAACTCCTTCACCGGCTGCTGCGAAAATCATGGCTGAGAATGGTGTATCCGGTGCTAAAATCAACGGTACGGGAAAAGACGGTCGTATCACGAAACAAGATGTGGTAAGCGCTATGGCTGCCGGAATTCCTGCTGATGCTGCTCAGGGATGGGGAGGAACACGCGACCAGAACCGCGAGAAAATGTCCATGCTTCGCCGTAAAATCGCAGAACGTTTGGTTTCTGTGAAGAACGAAACAGCGATGTTGACGACTTTCAACGAGGTTGATATGAAACCGATCATGGACCTGCGTGCAAAATACAAGGATCAGTTCGCTAAATTCCACGATGTGAATCTTGGATTTATGTCTTTCTTCACGAAAGCAGTAACGGAAGCATTGAACTTATTCCCTGCAGTAAACGCCCAGATTGACGGAAATGAAATCGTATTCCACAATTATGCAGATGTAGGTATTGCCGTTTCTTCTCCGAAAGGATTAATGGTTCCAGTTGTACGCAACGCAGAGCAAATGAGCCTTGCTGAAATCGAAAAAGAGATCAAGCGCCTGGCAGTAAAAGCCCGTGACGGGAAAATTGCTCCGGAAGACATGACCGGTGGAACGTTTACAATCACCAACGGTGGAGTTTTCGGTTCTATGATGTCTACACCGATCATCAACCCGCCGCAATCAGCTATTTTGGGAATGCACAACATCATTGAGCGTCCGGTAGCTATTGACGGAAAGGTGGAAATCCGCCCGATGATGTACCTGGCATTGTCTTACGATCACCGCATCATCGACGGAAAAGAATCTGTTAGCTTCCTGGTAAAAGTGAAAGAAATGATCGAAAACCCGGAAAGAATCATTTTCGGAGGAAAAGATCCTTACGCAGTACTTTTAGGATTGTAATTACAACCAAGAGATATAGACCCCGTTTGCATTGCGAGCGGGGTTTTTCATTGATACAAGTTCAAAAAAGAATTCAAAGGTTCAAAAGGTTTAATGGAACATTTTTGAACGCTTTGAACCATTTGAACCTTGTTTAATCTTTGATTAAACGAAAAACCGGCACAGAAAATTCTGCACCGGTCCTCACACGCTACGCAAGTTAATCAGGTAAGTTGATCAGTTGTATTTCTTCGCCTTCGTACCATCTTCGTATACATAAATGACCAAACCGGGAGTGTCTGTATCTACCGTTTGCCCCATGATATTTACAACTTCCTTGAGCGGATTCTCTTTTAGGGTATCGTCTACCACAACCCATTCGTCAAATGTTCTTCGTGTTCCGTCTTTATCCACCTGGGAAATCCGGTAATAATTCTTTTTATCAACCGACGGATTGGAATGAATCGCAGCATATTGTTGCTTTTCGGAACTGTTTCCTTTGGATTTAACAATAGCTACATCCGACCAGATTTCTGCCTCCGGGTTGGTTGACCACTGAACCTCGAAATAATCGTTGTTATTTTCAGACAAGGTAGTCCATTGTAATTGGTTCTCGCTACCCATTCTTTTTCCGGTAAAGGCATACATTTCCACCGGAAGGACCACATTGCAGACAATATCGAAATCGGTTATTTTATACCCCGTGTATGTAAACGAGTTATCCGACTGGAAATTGAAGCGGAAACGGATATTGGAAGAGGTCGGCAACGTAATTGCAGGAATAGTCATTCCGGGTGAAGACCCGAAATTACCGGTCCAGCCGATTCCCACCCCGTAAGGATTGATCCATGTTGTTCCGTTGTCCAGCGAGTAATATATAAACATAAAATCATAAGTGTATTCAGCATTCCCGAATGCAGTAAACGTTACGGATATCGTACTCGCATTCGCACAGGAAGCATCAATAGAAGGTGACGTATAGGTCGTATTCGCATTGTTGGCGTAACTTCCCGTACAATTCGTGGTAACGTACCCGCAACCCGGCCGCCATTGTAAAGCACCGGAACTTGTCCAGCCCGGATCAACACCTGGGGTCCACGTATAAGGCAATTGTCCGAACGCAGCAAAACCCATTGCCACGATCAAACCTGTCAAGAACCTTTTCATGACTTCTTCAGGATTGCTTTCGGTAAATACTTGTCGCGGGCTCTCAGGGTAATGATTAAACCCTGATCATTGGTGAACGAGAAATCTACAGATTCTCTTCGCAGGTCTTCATACTCAGAAACATCAAAGGAATGAATGTCGAATCCCATCACCCGGGAATCATCGATAGAATAGCTCTCACAGTAGTAGTATGTGATAGCTTCCAGCTTTTGCTGCGGCATAGCTGTCAGTTGTTCTTCGGTAAAATGAATCAGTAACCTCTGGTCGTAAGCGGACTGGTCCTGACCAAAAGAAATTGACGCAAGAGTTAGAAGAACAATTAGGAGTAAATTGTTCATCGTTTCAGTTTATTTTAAGTTATAGTACGCTGAAAATAACGCTTTCAACTAATTCATTCATTCATAAATGATCGGAATAATTCTCCAAATGAATATTTGCTTTTACACGACGAATATTATTTCCCCGGTAATTACTTCGAGTCTTGCACACCAACGTTTCTGAAGAAGAATACGTTTCCTGCTAATAGCTAAATACATTTCCTTATTTTTGTTGTCAGATTCATTTTAAGTATGCGCATTCTATTTTTCATTGGTTTTCTGGTATTAGTGAGCTCTTGTGGCGGAAACGGTTCGAAAAAACCTCAAAAGGAACTTTCTGTCGATCAGCTATTCAAAAAATACCCGGATAGTGTTCCGATCCTGATCAAACATGGGAACCTGATGCTGGAACGCTACGATTACGACAAGGCGCTTCAGGATGGAGCTAAAGCATACCGCATGCAGCAATGGAACATTGAAGCGCGGTTCTTGTATGCCAATGCATTGAACAACCGGGCGAATCGAACACCAAGCGATGTAATGGCAGCACAATCCCATTTCAAATTCGTTATCAAAAAAGACCCGAAAAATACACAGGCCCTGGTTGCGCTGGCAACTACTTATGCCCAGCAGGGTGACAATGAAAAAGCGTTCTACTACATCAACGAAGCACTTCGCATCAATAAAAGATACCGCGATGCCTACATTCTGAAAGGAAGTATTTATCTGAGCCTCGATAACCGCGATCTGGCAAAATCTTCTTACCAGACGGCTATTGAACAGGACCCGGATTTCTTTGCCGCTTATATCAAACTGGGACTAATCTACCAGGAAGAACACAATCCGTTGTGCATCCAGTATTTCATTACAGCTACACAGATCCGGCCGAATAACATCGAAGCTTACTACAACCTGGCTTATGCTTACCAGGATTTTGACAAATTGGAGGAAGCCCAGGAGACTTACCGCATCATGCTCAAAAAAGACCCGACCTTCACTCCTCCCCTGTTCCAGATGGGATGGATCAAGCAGTTCAAACAAAACGATGCCGACAGTGCAATTTACTTTTACAACGAAACGCTGCAAAAAGAACCGCGTTATGTGGAAGCATGGCACAACCTGGGATTGATCTATGAAACAAAGGGTGAAAAATACCAGGCAATTCAGTACTACCGCAAGGCTCTGAAATACAATCCTGAGTTTGCGATTTCAGAAGAGGCCATCAAGCGTTTATCCAAAACCAAATGACGCCGAAAAGGGCCCTTCTCTTTCAAACCCTGGTTGAAGGACTGATCCCGGTATTGGGTTACTTTTACTGGAATTGGGATGCCAGTTTTATCCTGTTGTTCTTCCTCATCGATTGGTGCCTCTTCTGGACACTGAGTGTCCTGAAAGCGCGGAAACGGATTCAGTTCAGCGGAAACACTTCTGAAAAGCAATTGGCAACCAAACACTTGGCGATTGGCTTTTTATGCATTCTAAGCACTTCTCTGGCTGTTTTCTTTATTCTTCCGAATATTCACCCACATTTCGAATGGACGGAGCGTATATGGGCGTTTTTGAGTTACAGCGACATGGGAATCCAACAGGGAATTATTCTGATCCCCTTAATGGTCCTGAGCGGATACCTGGCTTACAGGCAACAATTCCTGCTTCCACAGCTTTACCGGAAATACCCGGTCAATTATTTTACACGTGAAAGTGCGAAACAGGGAATCATCCTTTCGCTGGTATTCGGCATCGTTTTGTTGATTTCCCGCTTTGTCGTCTTCCCCGATGAAGTGCTCCTGTTCGGAACAGTTGCCGGGGTAATCGCTTACCGCTTAATCACAAGAAACACCCTGGCTGTATAAACTCAAATCCGCAATCCGCAATTCGCAATTCTTACACAACTTTCTCCAACTCCTGGAAAACCACTCCTAAATCCTCCAATTCATCCAAAATCGGGTCATAAATTTCCGGTTTGGTAGGCAGTAAAACTCCTCGCTCCGAAATATGGCCGTTCAGGATCAGTTTGGCGCAGATTCCAACAGGATATCCAACAGTTTTCGACATTGCCGTATGCACCTGGTCATCTCCGAGGTTCACCATGGAAGATTCAATGAAACGCTTTTCGCCGTTCAGCAAATAAGTAAATTGGTGCACCATTACCAGCATGTCTTTATCCTGCGGTTCCAGCACCCATTTTTCAACCAGGATCTTTTCAAGGATTTGGGCAGGTGTGGCATTCTTCAACCCTATTTGGGAAGAATCCTCAAATAAACCCAGCCATTCGAAGCGATAAAGATCCGTAACACCGTATTGACGGCAGAAATTACGGAACTTTTCCTCTACGGTTAACTCTTCGTCGAAAGGCAAAAAGGCATTCAGGAAACTTCTTGGCGTCATGTTCTCCGAATCCTGCAAAATAACGTGATCATCGGTTAAACCAAGCTGCACGAAAATATTCCACGCCTGACAGAACCCGCTCTTGCGAAGTGTTCCGCGGTAAATCGTCGGGATGTCATCCAGGCCGTAAATATGCCGGTAAGACAACGAATCGCGGTTGGCATAGCCTTCAAATTCTCCGTACTCGTGAACAGAGATGTTATCCAGGCGGCTAAAAACCTGTGTATAGGGAATGTATTTGTATTGATGTCTGTCGATGTAACGTGCAGTTCCGCCCTGGGCTGCCAAAACCACGTTTCTCGGGTTCCAGGTGAACTTATAGTTCCACGGATTCGTATCGCTTTCCGGCGCTATTAATCCCCCGCAATAGGATTTGAAACCGGTGATCTCGCCTCCCAGGTTTTTGATCGAATCGATGATACGCATGGCGCTCATGTGGTCAATTCCCGGATCTACTCCGATTTCGTTCATGAAGATCAGTCCTGCTTTTTGCACCTCTTCGTTCAATTCCTTCATTTCAGGAGAAATGTAAGAAGGGGTGATCAAATGCTTTTTCAATTCGAGGCAATCCCTGGCAATCTCCATGTGGAATCTTGCCGGAAGCATGGAAATGACGAGATCCGCCTGTTGCAATTCCGCCCAGCGCTCTTCTCTTTCCAATGCATTAAACGAAAGCGCTTCTCCATTCGGATGCCCCGCCAGTTTATGCTTCACGAGCTCCAGTGACTGATCCACCACACGCAGTTGCCAATTGTTTTCAGAAGCGTGATCAAGCAGGTATTTTATAAGCGTAGAAGCAGAGAGGCCGGCGCCTAAAAGCAAAATTCGTTTCATAATTATAAATCAATACACGAAATTAACGGAATTCGACGAATTCAGATAGAGAATTAACCTTATTTACATTGAAAAGCTAAAATAAAGGGTGAAAACAAAAAAGTCCCGGCGATAAATGCCGGGACTCCCTGTTCACTATTTCAAGAAATGATTAATTCTTCAATTCGGAAAGCTTGAATGACTTACCGTGCATTGAGCTGGTTACTTTAAACCAAACTCCTCCGCAATTGCTTCCGTCCAAATGCTTGATCTCTGTTCCTTCGCTGTAGCTGAATCCCTTGGAAGCACCAGCACTGATGTAGTTATGACCACCGTTCACACAGTATTTGTACTCCGAAGATGTATCATTGATTACTTTAAATTCGATGTTGCTCAGTACTTTCTCAGAAGAAGCCTTCGTGGAAGTAAATGACTGAATTCCTAATGCTCCAACAAATGCCAATGTTGCAAACGCAGAAATTTTGATTAGCTTTTTCATAGTAAAAAAATTTTTGGTGTATAAATATATGAAAACTGAAATTAAAACTCTAAATAAATTTATTCGGTTGCGTCAGCCGCAAACATTAATACCAACTTCCCGGAAGCATCGTAAATATTAAATACGCGTTCCGCGAAATCAACCGTTAATCCCTTGCTTCTCAAAATCTCCATAAAACGACGCTCGGTATTGGCAACCAGTTCATCTGCACACATCATTTTGGTGGAGATTATGTCCGAAAAAACCACCGTATTTCGGGTAGTCGACATATTCCCTGAAATGCGGTTACAACCGTTGCTTCCCGTGAAAGAATTGGTTGCCATATCCATTTTCAAAGCTGCATCGGTTTTTTTAATCGTCATACCGTCCATCTGGATCAGTCTCAGGGTTTGCTGGTTGAAAAAGTTCCACGGAGTTTTCTCCGGTCTTCCGCCATTCGTGGCAGATGGGTCCTGCGGAACCGGTTTGGTACCCGTTTCAAAAACAAGCACCTCTTTTTTCTTTGATTTCCAGATCATCATACTTCCAGCGTGGGAAACCTTGAACGACTTGTCGGAAATGGATTTTAGGAACTCGTCTTCAACCGCCATTTGCATATCCGGACAAGCCATTTTGGTAGACATACCGGTTTTAACGCAAATCTTCGTCTGTTTTTTATTCATCTTGACCGGAGCACTGAAACTGTTGCAGCCGCTTCTTCCTGAAATCTGGTGAAAAGTACTGTCGAAACTCAGTGAAACATCCGCATCGGTTACTTCTTTTCCATTCATGCGGATCACTTTGTAAATCACACCCTGGCTCCCGCTGATCATCGGTGTAACAGAAATCACTTTATCCAGTTTGTAAAGGTATTTCGACAAATCCTGCGGAACAGGTTCAGGGCGTTCTGTTTCGATCACATCGATCACATACCGGTTTCCCGGAACGTATTCAAATCCTTTGATTCGATCGTAGAATAATTCCCACTTATCAGACCCTTCTTTTTTCACCTGGAAACATTCCTGCGCCATCATCCGGCGACACGGAACACATTCTTCCTTGACGGTCATTCGAATCGTCTTTTGCCCAAAAACCGCCGTTTGGGTAAGCAACAGGACCATTAATAAACCAATGCTTTTCATAATATGTAATTTTGTCTTCAATTTACAAATTTGCTGCCAAACTCTTCGGCGCACCTGCGAATATAAAAAAAGCTCCCCGAAGGAAGCTTTATCCTTTGCGAGTTCCTCGCTTATTCGATCACCAATTGTTTCATCAGTGCTTTCTGGGTATTATGATCCAGCAAGCGCACGAAATAAGTCCCTTTATTCAAATCATGTACTGACAATACATATCCGTTGGTGTTCATTTCCCGGGTCAAAACCGTTCTTCCCGAAAGATCGATTACAGCAATTGTTTTTGCTCCTTCGGATTCGCAATGAATGGTTACCTGGCTGGAAGCCGGGTTCGGGTACAATGTCATTTCATCTTCCTTTGTGTTTTCGGTTAATCCCAATACACAGGTTTCGTTTACCGGGCTTCCGTCGCAGTAGTTGATCGGGTATAGGTATGCCATTTCTGCCGGAGGATTTGCCGGTTGAAGGTCCATGTTCGTACAGCCTAACTGGTGTACCAGGAAATCCCTTACGAAATTCGCCGTTGTATCCATATAAGCAATCTGTGCAGCGCTTGTTCCGGCATAGGGAACGTGCGGCGCGCCCAAAAATGTGTACAATTTATGTGGGTGGTTTAACGCACAACTTCTTTCCAGTAGCATACGGCTTCCGTCCAGGTACATGATCGGAACACCCGGATTTACAACTCCACGGTTGTATTTCACTGTGCCATCCGCCGTACCGTGAACAGATACCAGAGGAACGTCTCCTGCTTCCATCCAGCTGTAACGTCCCAATGCACCGCAAAGATTAATTACTCCGGCCACTTTGGTAGAATAGCCCGGGTTACCGCTTGCTCCTTCCATTCCGCCAAGAGCCGCCAGGTTGGTCGCATCGATGTAGTCAGCAATCTCGCAATCCTTGTCCAGGTAACCCACATGCAACGCAGTAATTGCACCCGCAGAACTTCCCCCGATAAAAATACGCGTCGTATCGATCTTGTAAGTATTGGTGGTTGCCCGGTCTTTGTAGAAGAAACGGATGGAAGCCTTCAAATCCTGTGTAGCACGAAGCACGGCTTTGATCGCGTTAACAGAATCTACCGGGAAGAATCCCAAACGGTAGTTAATTGAAGCGCACGCATATCCTTTCTTTGCAAAACGATTGGATAGTTCTTTTACATCCACATCCGTTTTTGTACCAAGCTGGAAACTTCCTCCGTGCACCCAAATAATTAAGGGCCTTGCAACGGAAGTATCCGCAGCAGGTTCATAGAAGTCTAGAGTCAAGGACGTAGTTGCTCCCGAAAAGGAAAGATTGGATCCGTAAACAATATCACTTGTAAGGTTTACAGTCGAATAAACATCGCTGGCATATCTTCCGCTTTGACAAGGTGTTTGTGCAAATGCAGCAGTAGATAAACCAACTGATAGTAGTAATGTAGAAATTTTCATCCTGTTGATTTTTTAAATTATGGGAATATAACTGATGGATAACTCGCAGCGTTTACCGCCGGAATTTTAGCATGGTATTTCTCGTTTAATGCGCGTATAAATTCATTGGTAATCAAAGCATTTCCTCTCGGGTTAAAATGAATCCCGTCCAGTGAGAAAGCACCGCCGGAAACAAATTTCGTACTTAATGTAATTCCATTGTATACCACTCCTGTTTGCATGTTGGTCACCAGTTCATCCGGTTTTGCAAGTGCCAGGTTGTAATTCTGTGCAATGGCGGTAATGGCAGCGTTGTATTGAGCAATCACTCCTCTGATCTCCGTTAGTTCATCCAGTGTCAGAACAAGCTGGTCCCTGAACGGGAAAACAGAACCCATCGAATTGCATTTCACCGAATCTAGAGGTGTACTCAACAATACCAATTCTCCTTCCACCATGTGCCTTACACTAAAGGCTCCTGCGCCCGGGTCCTGGATCATAAACCCATTCGGGCCTTCCTGGAATGAAATCCCGATGGGGTTATAAATGGCATTCAATGAAGCGGCTTTATCCGGTGTCAGGTTCAATCCGTTCCATGGAATCGTCGTAAAATAAGGCATTTCCGTGACATCCGGAATCAGCGAAAGCACTCCTTTTCTGCCGCTTCCGATCATGGAAACAACCAATTGTTCATAGTATGCACTGAAAGTCGCAGGATTGATATATGTTGCGTTGCTTGCACCTCCCTGGGCGTAAGGGAGAATGTCTTCTATTCCCACAAACAAGGCAAAACAAGTCGGATCTGAGGCAAGGGCATCGTTCAGAACGCTGGCACTACTTGAAGAACTCATGCGTCCGAAGAACGGGTTGAACATTCCATAGGAAGAAACATTGATAGCAGAAACCGTCATTCCCGGAACGCCGAAATTCCCGAAGGGCTGAGAAGCATTGTAGACATTCGCGTTCAGTGCCGCCACATCTCCGTTTGCCGCCAGGCGCACCGGCGATAGGGAAGTAACTCCCAGACAATCGGTTTTGTATCCCAATTTGAAGCGCGACATGCCCGAACCGCTCACACCGACAGAATTTGACGGCATGTAGGGCTGATTAAATGCTCCGGCGCCAACTTTTTGCAGCTGCTTGCTCAGCAAATTCGCAATGGAATACTGCTGACCGTCGTAATACAAAGCATCGTCCATGTAACCTGCAGTATGGGAACCTCCGATCATCACAAAACGCGACGGATCCAGTTCACCCGCCGATGTTTCGGGAGCTTTGTATTTGGGTTTACAGGAACTCAGAGTTCCCACTCCCATTCCGATAGCTAACGGAATAATGATGTTTAAAATGTGCTTCATGTGCTTACCATTTATAGCTTAATCCAATTCCCGGGGAAATGGCGATCGTTGTGAATGTTCCGCTTAAGTTCGATTCCAGGTTGCGGTCCGTTCGTTTGATGCGTGTATAATAAAACGAGAGGTCCAGGTTGAAATGCTCGTTGAACTTAAACCCTAAACCGGCTGTTCCGTAAATGCGGTTTCCATCCGGGGATTCCGGGGTTACATAACCCGATTGTACCGGCGAGAAACCATAACCTCCTCCCAGTCGAATAGCAATCAGTTCCGTGGCTTTGAAATTGACACCTCCACGGATGGCAATGATGCTTTTATACTTTCTGGCAGATTTGGTATCTACCAAACTCGCCGTGTTCGACTCGTAATCAAACGCAAGGGTATCGTAAGCTTTCCAGCCAACATAGTTGATATCCAGTACGGCCTGCCATCTTTTTTGAGAATCATACGAAGCGCCCAGCGTTACCACACTTGGCAAAGGCAATGAAGAAGTGAAAGGCCCGTTCGGGAAATTGGCACTCAGAGATTCCGGGACCGTAAACGTTGCTTCCCCGTCTTTTACTTTCATCGAAACCTTCGAACGGTAAGTCAGTCCGAGGGAAAAATGAGAATCAATCTTCGCGTTCACTCCTAAGTTATACCCAAAACCCAGGGCTTTCCCGGTAAGTTCGGCATGTCCGAAAGCTCCGTCGGGAAACTGCACAGGAATGTCTTTCTGCAAATCCACTTCTCCGGTAGAAACAATGAAACCTGCTCCTACACCGATGTGGTCGTTGATCTTATACGAAACTGTTGGCTGGAAATAGATCGACTTCAGTGACAACTTCGTTAATGCAAACCTCCCGATCCAGGCATCTTCGTATTGGATCGTACTTCCGAAAGGAGTATAAACGGCCAGGCCTACTTTCAGGGATTCCACTTTTTTAAATCCGAAAAGCGCATAGGCTGAAAAAGGAGTTCCCATCGGGGAATTGGTCCGGTAGCCTTCACCTGAGGCAGAATCTACAAAAAGCGTATTGGCAAAAATCGGGGAAAAACCGGCATTGATCTCGCTCTTCTTCACAAAGGCAACACCTCCCGGATTATAAAACAAAGCAGACGCATCTTCGGAAAGAGCAGTTCCCGCCAATCCCATTCCCTGCTGTTTTTGTCCCTGGAAATTTACCTGGAAACCTTGTGAATGAGCGGATATCACAGCCCAAAAGCTGCATAGAAGTAGTACTGATTTTTGCATAGTTGAATGCGTTTACGTGGAGTAAGATATAAAAAATATATGTACGCACAATAAATTTAACAACCTGTCCAAAAAATTCAGGAGTCAGTTTATTTTTTTGATTCAGATTCTTTAGAATAAACGACTTATCTTAAAAGTATATTCCTATATTGCGCTACCAATGAATCAGTTATGAAAACAAGCTTTATCTTTTTTATCGGAATGCTTTTGAGTTTGAGTTCTCAGGCACAAAATCTGGCAAGTGAACCAAAAGGAAGTTATGGAGGCGACGGAAAGAACGCACCCCATTTACAATTGAAGGAAGACCACACGTTCATCTATACAGATTTGACCAAGGCTTCCAAACCGGTTGTTGCAGAAGGAACCTGGTCTCTGGAAGGCGACGAATTGGTTTTAGAACCGAATTCCAAAACAAACCTCAATAAACGGTATACAATGACCCGTGAAGGAATGTGTATAAAAACCAGAAAGAATTTCGCATTCTACACGCTTTGCAACTGTAAGTAACTCTTAACGCATCATATTCAAATGACCGTTGAAGACCTCGTAACTGTCGTCATTCAGGCTTTTGATCCGGATTGTCCAGGTGTAAATTCCCGCCTGGACTAATTTTCCCATATAGGTTCCGTCCCATCCTTTCGTTACATCGTGCGACTCAAACAACGTTTCTCCCCATCGGTTAAAGATCGTGAATGAATAATTCTGTAAATCGTATCCTGCAGATATAACCGGAGCGAACACATTGTTGAATTCATCGCCATCAGGGGTAAAAGCATTCGGAACATAGATCAGTTTATTCTCACGCACGGTAATAATGAGCGTTGCAACATCCGTACATCCGTTCGCACTCGTTACCGTTAAAGTCACCGGGTAATTTCCGGGTACCTGCGGAAAATGATGACTCGGATTTTCCAGGTCACTGTTATCTCCGTCACCGAATGTCCAGAAATACGTATCGCCGTTCAGCGAATGATTGTCGAACTGGCTGGTTGTCTCTGTTTGCGGAAGCACTTGCGGATTTGCACTGAAGCTGGCATCCGGGATCGGCGAAACCGTAATGTAATTCGTTTTGGTCGTACTTGATGAACAGCCGTTCAGTGTATTCGTCAAGGTAATGGAATAAGTTCCCGCAGTAAATGTATGCTCCGCAGTGCCAATCGTATTCGCTGTCGTGTTATCTCCAAAGTCCCAGGAAGAACCTGTCACGGACGGATCTGCTGTAAAATGAACGGTTAAAGGACTGCAGCCGCTTAATACATCAGCCGTAAAGTCGGAATCCGGTAATGGATTTACTACCACATCCATGGAATTGGTTCCTCCGCAGCCCTGTGTGTGAACATAGTTGATCGTGTGTGTTCCTGCACCCGCAACCGCAGGATCGAAAACTCCGGTCGCATCAGTAATTCCCGTACCTGTCCACGTTCCTCCCGGAATATCTGCAGTCAGGTTAACCGGAAGTGCATCCGTACAAAAAGGGCCTGCAGCAGTAAGATTCGGAGTTACCGGGTTGTTCACAGTTATGGACATCGTTGCAGTAGTAGCACATTGACCGGCATCCGGGGTAAAAGTATAAGTCCCGGAAGTGGTGTTATTGATGGTTGCCGGTGACCAGGTTCCGGTGATCGAATTGCTTGAAGTTGCCGGTAAAACCGGGGCCGTAGTTCCCGAACAAAATGCCGGTATCTGTGTAAATGTAGGCGTAGGCGCAGCTCCAACTACAATTGCTATGGTTACCGGGGCAGCACAAGGGTTTCCGGTCGGAGTAAAGGTATAATTCGCAGTTCCCGCTGTTGTAGTATTCACCGCAGCAGGTGACCAGGTTCCCGCCACTCCGTTATCTGAAGTCGTTGGCAATGATTGCGGTACATCATTCACACAATATTGCGGATGAGCAGGAAATGTCGGTGTAACAGAAGGATTGACCGTTACTGAGATATTCACCGGAGTCGTAGAACATTGTCCCGAATTGGGAGTAAAAGTATACGTTCCCGATGCCGTGTTGCTGATTACGTTGGGCGACCAGGTTCCTGCAACTACCGGTGTATTGGTTTGAGCAGGGAATGCAGGTGCCGCCTGGCCCGAACAAAACGCAGGAACTGCAGCAAAAGTGGGAACTACTCCCGAACTCACTGTAATCGTGGCCGTTTCTACTGAAGTGCAGCCCAGCGAAGAAGTCGCATTCAGGATTGCTACATAAGTTCCCGGTGTGGAATAAGTAACCGAGTGTGGTCCCGCACCTGTAGCATTTGCAGGTGTTCCCGATCCGTTTACAAAATTCCAGCTCAGGGAATTGTAATCCGTAGATGTGCTTCCGTCAATGGAAATAGGAGTTCCGGAACAAACCACGAAAGGGCCTCCGGTAATATTCGCGTCCGGTCCTACGAAAGTTCCTGTTCCGCCCCAGTTCAGGGTAAATCCGTTCGTGGCGTTCGTATTGTTAATGAGAATTGCATAACTGGTTCCGGCAGTCATGTTCACCTGCTGCACATATCCGTCCTCGATTCCCGACCAGCCCACAGCTTCACTCACGTCCGTGGAAGATGCATTCATCCCGGTACCGCCGTTCGCACCGGCAGCAGAAGTAGCAGAACAGCGAATGGCCGTTCTCGGACCGCATGGATTGGACGTGCTCAACTGGAAAACGATAAAGTCGATATCATCGATCTGGTTTGCCGGCAAAATGTCCATGGTAAGCGTTCCCGCTGTCTGACAAGTCCAGGTATACCACACCGAATTGGTTTCAAAAATCCCGAAACCGGACAAACAGGTTCCCGCATTTTCGTTGTTGTTTACTCCGCCACTTGTCAGGTTCGTCACACTGATCGGGTTCTTGTTGCACAACCTTCCCGCACCACCACAATCAGCAGAAGCGGTTGGCGGCGGCGTGTAATTATTGATGCACAACTGGAATGTTCCTCTTTGCGTGGAAGTAGTACTGATACGGATAAAATAAGTCGTTCCCTGCACCAGCCCGGAATTGAACAATTGGGAATCGGGAGATCCGCCTGTTCCGTTCGTACATCCTCCGGGAAGCTGCGTCAATCCGCCCGCACAAGTTCCAGAATAGATAGCGATCCGCGGCTGCATCATCGTTGCTCCGTTCACAGAAATCAGGACATTGGTCCCGATCGCCACAAAGGAAAACCACACATCGGAAGTAGCAGTAGCTGTCCAGCAGGAACCTACTGAAAATCCGCTGGCAGTAGAGCCGGCGCTGGTATATTGGTTTGCGGAAGAGCAAAAATTGGTGACATTCGTTAGCGCAAGAGCCTGATCACAGTTATCTCCCTGGGAGAATACTCCGGAAGAAAACAAAAGCAGTGAAACGAATAAAAGACCCCGGGAAAGAAACAGTAAACGGGTTTTCTCGGAATGGGCCTCATTCGATAAAAAAGGGGGCGTATTTTTCATCGACGTCAGTAATAATATCAGAAGATTAGTTTCTTCTATTGTATTGACGAAATCGGTGGTGATAGGTTGCTTCGGACAACAAATCAGTAGCGGTGGAAAATTTCACACTCCTACTGCTAGTTACTTCCCAATACAAAACTTACTGAAAATATTCGCCAGCAAATCATCTTCCGAGATTTGGCCCGTAATACTGCCCAGCCAGAACATGGCCTGGCGGATGTCCATCGCTACAAAGTCGCCGGTAATGTTGGTTTCCAGTCCCCATTTGGCTTTTTCGAGGGAATCCTGCGTTTTTTCCAAAGCATCCAGGTGGCGCGCATTGGTCACAATGGTGTCAGACTGGGTGTTGAATGATCCGAGGATTTGTCTCGACAACCAGGATTTCAATTCCGCAATCCCGCTTCCGTTTTTCGCACTGATCGGCAGGAAGGGTGTTTCATAGTTCCAGGGGATATCCTGTTGGTCCGAACGCAGATCGTACTTGTTTCCGATCACCAGAAAATGTGCGCCCGGGTATTTCTTTGCCTGTTCGTCTGCCCATTTTCCGGTCTCTTCCGAACTCATGGATAAATGTCCCTCCTGTGAAGCATTGTTCCCGCTGAAATCACTCAGCATCAACACAATTTTGGCTTGTTTGATCTTGTCCAGCGAACGCTGAATTCCCAGGGCTTCGATTTCTTCGGCAGCTTCCTCGCGGATTCCGGCTGTGTCAATCAAACGGAATAAGATCCCGTCTATGTTTAAGGTTTCCTCGATCACGTCGCGCGTTGTTCCAGCAATGTTGCTCACGATCGCACGGTCTTCTCCCAAAAGCTGGTTGAGCAAGGTACTCTTCCCGGTATTCGGTGCTCCTACAATTGCTACCGGAACCCCGTTTTTCAGCACATTACCCAGTTCAAAGGATTGGATCAACCTGCGGACATAAGCCAATACTTCAGTCACCAAAGCAAGCAATTCGGTCCGGTCGGCAAATTCCACGTCTTCTTCCGCGAAATCCAGTTCAAGCTCCACCAGGGAAGCAAAATGGATCAGTTTTTCCCTCAAATCACGTAATTCATTCGAAAACGAACCGCGCATCTGGTTCATCGCTACTTCGTGTGAACGGGCTGACTCGGAAGCGATGAGGTCGGAAACAGCTTCTGCCTGGCTCAAATCCATTCTTCCGTTCAGGAAAGCTCGCATGGTAAATTCTCCCGGTTTGGCCAGTTCACACCCGTTTGCCAGTAATAACCGGATAATTTCCTGCTGGATAAAAACAGATCCGTGACAAGCAATTTCAACCGTATTTTCACCGGTAAAACTATGTCCTTCATGGAAAATCGTTGCTACTACCTCATCCAAAACGGAACCGTCCGTGTTTTTCAACCGGACAAAATGTGCGCTGTGTGAAAGTGCCTGTTCAAAGGACTTGCCGGCAATTTTTGACAAGATCGAAATCGCGTCCGGCCCCGATAAACGGATCAAAGCAATCGCCCCCATTCCCGGAGCAGTGGATAACGCACAAATAGTCTTTGGAGAAATACTCATGGTGCAAAGGTAATGACGAATTATGAATGCAAAAAACCCGCAGGGGTGCGATTATCGCATCCCTACGGGTTTTCGTTAAAAAGTGTTCTTTTTAGTGTTTCACAAATGCCTTAGCAGATCTTCCCGCTTCGTGTTCAATCACCAGGAAGTACTTCCCGCTTTCCAGAGAATGGATGTTGATGGTATTGGAAAAAACCTTCTCGGAAAGAACCGTTCTTCCTGAAAGATCCAGAACAGACACCGACTGAATCCCTTTCAATTCTCCGAAATTCAGGTTCAGTTTTTCACTGGCAGGATTCGGGTACAATTCGAAATCGCCGAAGGATGCTTCTTCCAGTCCGGCGCAGCTTTCAACAGTAATCGTAATGGTTGTGCTGTTGGAACATCCGTTTGCATCAATACCCGACACTGTATACACTTGTGTAGCGGAAGGTGTTGCTGTTACAGTAGATCCTGTTGAACTGCTCAGCGATCCGGCAGGACTCCAGGTATAGGTATTTGCTCCGGAAGCTGTTATCGTAGCGGAGTTTCCTGCACAGATTGTTCCGTTTACAGGAAATGGAGTAGCATTAATGGTTGGAGGTGCAGCAACCGTCAGGTTCATTCCGTTATCCGTTCCCGTAGTCGCCGGGTTCGATGCATCCACACGAATGCGGTATCCGTTACCAGCCGGCAATCCGCTTGGAATTGTTGCAGAAATACTCAAACTTCCTGTTGCAGTAGAAGACAAAGTTCCGATTGCAGTCGGAGCAGCAAAAGATCCTGCACTGTTGGATAATTGTGCCGTGTAAACATTTCCGGAGTTGATTGTTCCCGTTACTGTGAAAGGAACAGAAATATTTGCTGTAGTATTCGAACAATAAGTAGTTGTCGTAATCGCTCCTGTACCTACTGTTGCACCCGCTCCCGGAGTTCCTGTAATTTTTACTTCATCAATTGCAAAAGCAGGATCGTTTCCGGTATTGCCGTTTTGCCATCTGAAACGGAATTTCAGGGCAGGCGCATTGTCAAATGCCGGAAGCGCAATGGAAGCATTGGTCCAGGTAGAAACACCCGAATACTGTCCTGAAGCAGCAGTCCAGGTACCTCCCCCATCTGTGGAATATTCTACAATTCCGTAAGCACTTCCGCTTGCCCCGTCACACAAATAGATAAACGTCAACGTAACGTTCGTGAAACCTGTTGTACCGATCGGTGTTAGCGTAGCACTTTGATTGGAGGAAGATCCGGTATCGAAGGAAGCATTGCAGATTCCAAAACCACACGCCTGTGTATTATAAATGTGCAGGTAAGCGGAATTCGGCCCGTTCGTTACTCCGGCCGGTTCATCCGGTGTGTCGGCAACAAGCCCGAAACCGGAGTTATCCACGTATTCCGAATTAATAACCCACTGATTTAAACCCGACCCGCCATTCAGGGTCCAGTTTCCTCCTCCTGCCTCGAAATTGTCCTGGAAAAGAGTGGTTTGGGAATGAGTTGACAAGCCCGTAAACAGGGCTCCACATAGTAATAGTTTATTCATAGTAGAAGTTTAATGTCCCGCAATTTAGAACACAGACTTCGAAATTCCAAACTTGTTAGTTTGTTAACGAAATGAAGGCTAACCAGTTAGCTTTTTTTACAGGTCTCTTCGTTTAAGAATAAAATAAGTCACTGCAAAACAAAGCACGATATAAACTCCTGCCAAAGACAACTGCTCGGTCGAACTCAACAGGAAGATGTCGTTATTCGCATTTTTAGGTCCCGAGTGAATGACTGCTTTAAAGAAAGGAATCGGAGTCAGGTCCGCATAAATCTTCAGCGGGAAGAACTGGTACATTTTCTGGGAAATAATATTCCCCACAATGGTTTCAACCGGGAAGTAAATGATGAATGTAACAATTGCAATAGCAGGTCTTTTCACCAATATGGCAAAAAGGAATGCAAAGCTGAAGTAACCGATCGTCTGGAGGAAGTAGAGCATGTTCAGGTGAATGTTCTGGTAGAAATCCGTATTTGCAGATTCGATCAAACCGATTACCAAGCCGCAAAGGAAAGTATACACGGTCGCAATGGTACTCAGGAAAATCACGAAAGCAAACTTCCCGAAAATCACCTGTCTTTTGGTAAGCCCGTCAATGATGTTTTGCCGCATGGTTTTGTACTGGATATCATTCGTAGTAATGACAACCACCGAAACCGCCAGCAGGATATTGAAGAAACTTGCACTATAGGTAACGAAACTCCAGATATGCGGGAAATCAAACGTGTTTGCCTGTGTGAAAATGGCCTTCAACCCGGGATTCATCTTGAAAAAGAAGTTCATAAAGTACATCCAGCAAGGAACGACCACCATATAAACCGCAAACAATATTTTAAGAGTATGGAATTTTCTCAATTTGGCATACTCCAATGCTATAATCTGTCTCATAATTTCATTCTTTCTAAGAAAATAGTCTCTAAACTTTTTTGATAAGCGTGTAATTCCGAAAGATAAATACCCTTCTCTGCTATCATGCGGTTCAAATCGGCACCACTCAGGTTTTCGTCCAATTCCACCATCAACGAATTCGGATCTTCGGTCAGAATCTTCACAACCGGCAAGCCACGCAAAACGGATAGTAACTTGTCAGGATCGTCGGCCATTAACTGGTAAGATTTGCGCTGCAGCAACAGTTCGGTCATACTTCCGTTGTAGACCATTTCACCTTGCTTCAGCATCACCACGTGCGAACAGATTTTTTGAACTTCATCCAAAATGTGTGAGGCAAGAATGATCGTTTTTCCTTCCGCACCGATCTTCAGGATCAATTCCCTCATTTCAGCGATTCCCTCCGGGTCCAATCCGTTAGTCGGTTCATCCAGCACAAGCACTTCCGGGTCAGAAAGCAAAGTGGCGGCCACAGCCAGGCGTTGTTTCATTCCCAGGGAATAAGTACGGAAAGTTCTTTTGCCGCGCTCTTTCAAATCCACGTATTCCAGTACCTCTTCGATTCGGGCTCCCGGATTCGTCATGTTTTTGATCGTAGCCGTTACCCGTAAATTATCATAAGCATTCAAATACGGGTAAAAGTTGGGAGTTTCCAGTAAACACCCGATCCGCAACCGGTTCTTGTCCTCCTGTCCGTTCCCGAACCAGGAAAATGAACCCTGAGTGGGGTGTAAAATTCCCATCAACATGGCCAAAGTGGTAGTTTTACCACTTCCGTTGGGACCAAGCAGACCATAAACATTTCCTTTTTGGATACTGAAAGAGATATCCTTTACGGCTTCCACTTTCTTATATCTTTTGGATAAATTAGTTACTTGCAAAACAATCTCTGACATACGCTGGATTTTAACCAAATCTAACGAATAATCATTACTACGGAGAAAAAAGGATACGCGAATGGTAAAAATCAGGTGTAAACCGGTAAAAAACCAGTAGGGACGAAAAATTTTTCGCCCCTACCAATTATCGTTTTTCTTTAAAAAAATCAATCATTAGCTGCGAACATTCGTTCTCCAATGGCCCTTTGCTGACAACCGTTTTGGGGTGATATAATTCATTTTGGAAACGGCCGGCTCCGCGCTTTTCATCACGGGCAGCAAAAATGATCTTGTCCAGCTGCGACCAATACAAAGCTCCTGCACACATCACGCAAGGCTCAAGCGTCACGTAGAGCGTACAATCTTTCAGGTATTTTGCTCCCAGGTACTCTGAAGCCGCCGTAATTGCCTGCATTTCCGCATGCGCCGTCACGTCGTGTAACCGTTCGGTCAAATTATGAGCCCGGGCAATGATCTGGTTATTGACCACAACGACCGCACCAACCGGGATTTCTCCCAGTTCGAAAGCCTTTTGCGCTTCCATATACGCCTGGCGCATGAAATATTCGTCGTTGTAGGGAGAGATCATAAATTACTTCGCAAATTGAACTTCGAAGGTCTTCGTCCAGTATTTTCCGGTCATGTAAGTTTTCTTCGTCAGCTTGTTATAAGCGATCCCGTTCAGTACATCACCCGTTCCTTTTCCGCGGATCACCAACTCGTTGGCATCGATTTCCTGCAAAACACGGCCGGTTGTCGGTTCAATCACCAAAACAGTCCCCGTTTGGTAAACATTCGCATAGATCTTCCCGTCGATGTATTCCAATTCGTTCAGGTTCGTTCTTGGCCCTACGTTGTCGTAAACTTCAATCACCTTCGTTGCCTGGAAAGATTTCGGATCCCGGAAGGTAATGCGCTCGGAACCATCTGACATAATAATCGATTTTCCGTCGTTGCACAATCCCCAACCCTGGCCTACATAAGTAAACTCGTTCTTCAACACCATGGTTTTCTTATCGTATACAAAGCACTTGCTGTTTTGCCAGGTAATCTGGTAGATCAAATCTCCCAAAATGGTAATTCCTTCCCCGAAATAAGTAGCGTCCAACCCGTTTTTCGGTTCCAGGAATGCTCCCGTCTGCAAAGAAACCGGCCCGATCACCGTTTTTCCCTGCTGCCCCGGATCTCCGGTACCTTCATACAACTGGTTTCCGTCAAACTCATAACCCTGCGTATAGTTTTCCGGGTTGTGCGGCAATTCATTGACAATTTTCACAAACAGGATTTCCGGGTCAATGTCTGAAGTTACACGGACAATCGCCGAATTATCCAACACCGTTCCGTCCTTAAACGTCGATCTCAAAATCAAAGATCTGGAACCCACACCGTAATAATTCGTTTTCAAAGCAACTGTTCTGGTCTGCGCTTTCGGGTTATTCCAGGTCTCAAATACCGAATCATTGTAAAGCAATTCCACTTTCGCCAAACCTTCAGGGATCACGAACTTAATAGGAATATCCTGTCCGTACTTTGCCTGCGGATCACCCGGAAGGTCAAACTTTGCCATTTCCAGTTCTTCCGATCCGCCGCCCGAACGCATCAAAGGAACAAGGATAAAAGCTGCCAATACCAGGACGAGAAGTATAATGATTCCGGTTCTTCTTTTCATAATTAAATGAGTTTCAAAATATCTGTTGCACTTATTCCGTTGTGTGTTTCCGTATAAATGACTTCGTGATTACTGATTAAAATAGCCTGCGGAGATTGGTGCTCTACCTTCGTGAGCGCTGCAATTTCGTTCGACAATGAACGATACGCCAATAAATCCAGGTAAACGCAGGTTGCTCTTTCCGGGTCCATGTTATTCTCAAAACGGTTGAGCGCCATGGAAGAAATGCTGCAGCGCGTACTGTGCTTGAAGAATAAAACCGGCTTCGTTTCCGAAGATTTCAACAGTTCGTGTAATTGTTCAGAGCTCGTCAATTTCACCCATGGAAATTCGGCCTTCTGTTTGCTTGAAAAAAGTCCCATCAGAAATTCACTCCTTTAAATTGTTTCAGGAAGCGCACGTCGTTTTCCGAGTACAATCGCAAATCGTTCACCCGGAATTTCAACTGGGCAATGCGCTCAACTCCCATTCCGAAAGCAAAACCTGTATACGTTTCCGAATCGATCCCGGAAGCTTCCAATACGTTCGGATCTACCATTCCGCAACCCAAAATTTCGAGCCAGCCGGTGTATTTACACACGTTGCATCCTTTCCCGTTACAGATCGTACAGGAAACATCCACTTCCGCACTTGGTTCCGTAAACGGGAAATAAGACGGGCGCATACGGATCTTTGCCTTATCCCCGAATAAGGATTTGGCGAAATAGTCCAGCGTTTGCTTCAGGTCGGCAAAAGAAACATTCTTATCGATGTACAATCCTTCCACCTGGTGAAAGAAACAATGCGCACGGGCAGAGATTGCCTCGTTGCGGTAAACCCTTCCCGGCGAAATGGTCCGGATCGGCGGTGTGGAAGATTCCATCACACGCACCTGTACCGATGATGTGTGCGTTCTCAAAGCCATTTCGCGTTCTCCTTTTTCAATGAAGAAGGTATCCTGCATATCTCTTGCCGGGTGTTCCGGCGGGAAGTTCAATGCCGAGAAATTATGCCAATCGTCCTCGATTTCCGGTCCTTCAGAAACCGAATAACCGATGCGTTCAAATATCGCGATGATCTCGCTGCGAACAATGGAAAGCGGATGTCTTGCCCCGAAAGGAACCGGTTCTGCCGGTCTGGTTACATCCACATCGGAATCTGCACCTTGTACATTTTCCAGGCTCTCTTTGGAAAGCATCCATTTTTCTTCCGCCAGGATTCTCAAGCCATTCAAAAGCTGCCCTACTTCCTTCTTCTCCTCGTTCGGAACGTTTTTCAACTCCCCGAAAAGGTTCTTCAATTCTCCTTTGGAACCCAAAAAGTGAATACGGAACGCTTCTACAGAATTGAGATCTGTGACGGCATAATTTTCGATAGCTTCCTTAGCTGCAGCGATTTGCTCTTTCATTCTTTTTTTACAACCTTTTTACTTTCTAAACGTCTATCTCAAAAAAAATTACGGGAAATGTAACTTTTTCTTTTAATTTGATGTTTAAAAACATACTTTTTCGAGCAACGAAGTTACGAAATTGTAGAGAATCAGATTATAAACGCAAAAAGATTATATTTACATCGAAATAAAAACAACACTATGAACAAAATGGTACGCAATATTGGATATTTCTCCTTGATGTCGATACTTATCGTATTGTCTTCCTGTAAGAAAGACCCATCTGTATTAAAAGTTTTTGTACGTTCATCAGACAATCAATTGGTTAGTAATGCGAAAGTGATCATCATTGCAGATGTGAACTCCGATCCGCCAACTCCTGAATATGTAGATACCGTTCAAACAAATTCATCCGGCTTTGCCTACTTCGATATGGAAGATTTTTACGCAAAACTCGGAAAGAAAGAAACGGTAGGTTACTTCGATGTATTGGCTAAAAAGGACCAGGTACAAGGATCCGGATACATCCGTTGCAGAAAGAATATCACTAACGTAATCACCGTAATTATACCATAATAACATGAATACACTTATTAAAACAGCATTTTTCGGAGCACTTGTTTTGGGTATGGGTGTGGTCTTCTCATCTACAGGTTGTAGAAAGAAAAAAGACACGACTGCTTTAATTTACGTGCTGGATGCTAACAATTCACGCGTAGCAGGTGCGCAGGTTGTACTGAAAGGAGAATCAACCGTTCCGAATTCACCGCCGGTTGTTCTTTTTGATACAACTTTGAGCGATGCTTCAGGTGTTGCTTCTTTCAACTTCAATGATGTTTACCAATTGGGTCAGGCCGGTGTAGCGGTGCTGAATATCGAAGCAAGAAAAGATGCACTTACCGGTGAAGCGATCATCAAGATCGAAGAAGAAAAAGAAAACCAGGAAACGGTATTTATTCAGTAATTGCTGAATCTCAGATAAGATAACCCCGGCTTCACAAGAACGCCGGGGTTTTTTATTCACGCAAAATTCAAAAAGGAACATCCGCAACACGCTTTTATTCATTTCAAAAGCGCTAATCCCTATTTATAGTTGACATTGCAGTATTAAACCAGTTTGTTATGTTATCACGTTCAATGTTGATTTTGGGAATAGGTGCAGCAATCATCACTATCGGCTCTTGCCGCAAGAAAGAAGATACGATTGCAAAGATCTATGTGATGGATCAAAATAACAGTCGGGTAGCAGGTGCAACGGTGGAATTAATCGGGGAAGATACAGGAGGTTCCGGGAATCCCAATCACGGAGCAATCCGTGACCCGAAAGTAGCAACGACTAATGAGCAGGGTGAGGCCACATTCAATTACAACGATATCTATCAGTTGGGGCAGTGTGGCGTCGCCGTATTTAAAATAAAAGCAAGCTTGGGTGGTGCCGTGGGAAACGGCATCATCAAAGTTGAACAGGAAGAAACAACCGAGGAAACGGTGTTTATTTAGGCTTCGACTCCGCTCAGCCTGCTTATAATATTCTTTTAAAGGTCACTGAACGTAATCGAAGTGCCCTTTTTTTATTCCGTCAATTCATATTTGTAATTCTTCCCCTTCTGGATCGCAGGAATCCCCTCCTTCAACCACAATGGTTCCGGTTTATTCAACAGGTAATAATCGAAGAACTGGCGCATGCGGATGCTCAAATCCATCCTGTTTGCAGGTTTCATCAGGTTGTGGTCATCCCCGTTATAGTTCAGCAGCCAAACAGGTTTTTGCAATCGGCGTAAACCGGTATACAATTCAATTCCCTGGTACCACGGAACGGCGCCGTCTTCGTCGTTGTGCATGATCAGCAACGGTGTTTTCACTTTTGGCAGGCCGAATATCGGGCTGTTCTCCACGTACAATTCCGGTGAGTCCCAAATGGTTTTCCCGATGCGGCTCTGAGAGTGTTCGTACTGGAACTGGCGGCTGTACCCGGATCCCCAACGGATTCCACCGTAAGCGGAGAACATGTTCCCAACCGGTGCTCCGGCCATCGCAGCTGCAAAGCGATCGGTCATGGTGATTAATTGCGCTGTTTGGTAACCTCCCCAGCTTTGTCCCTGCAATCCCATTCGTTTGGAATCAATGTTCGGATACTTTTTCAAAACCGCATCCGTTCCGCTCAAAATACAATCATAAGCGCTGTTTGCAGGATGCCCTGCCGTATAGCGGATATTCGGGATGAAAACCACATAACCGGCAGAAGCGTATTCCGTCGGGAAAATAATCGAAGCGGTTGGTTTCGGAGCATAGTGATTGTGAATTTCATCCGAGTACATTTCGTAATAATAAACCAACAACGGGTATTCCTGGTTCGGATCAAAATTCTCCGGTTTATACACCAATCCCTCCAGCGGAATTCCGGAATAGCTGTTCCATTTGATCAATTCTACCGTAGACCAGTTGTATTGGCTTTGCTGCGGATTTGCTACCGAAATGCGGGAAATCTCATCACCTGGTTTCGTTGTGGCAAACAAATCCGGGAAATCACTGTTCGAAGAACGGTTGAAAATGATACGGTTGCTTTTCTTCGCCTTGATAAACCCGAAGTAATTGTGCCCGGAACCAGAGATCAGTTCGAAGGGAGCTTTACCGGCTGCTTCATTCACGCGGTACACATCCATCATTTTCGTTAGTTTGCTGAAACGTGTCAACACCAGGTTTTCCGGGTAAAAGTATACGGAATCGGCATTCAGGTTATAGAGCGAATAATTGTAATTCGTGTCCTGCTCCGAGCTTTGCAGATAGTTCGTGAAGGAACGCAGTTGTCTGGAAGCCACATCGTAAGTAAGAATGTCTTTTTCCGCCTGGACGAAAATCGTGCGGTCGTTTGGCCCCCAACCGATGATTCCCATCGGATCGTCCTCTTCGATCATTCCGTTCTTGTCTTCAAAGAAATTCCCATTCCAGCTGCAGGTAATGCATGCTTCCACCTGGGAATCCGTATCCATCAGGTAATATTCTTTCGTGCGCTGGTTCCAGAATACAAATTGCTTCCCATTCGGGGATAAATATCCTCTCGTATACACTTTCTCTCTTAATGCAGAAAGCTTTCCGTCAGAAACCCGGATCAGGTAGTAATTGGTCGGGTTCATGGTATTCCAGGTCTGGTAACGGTAAGCTTCATCGCAACTCGCTAAAATGTATTCTTGGTTGAAGCGTTCGGAAGCTTGCAGGTATAAACTGTCGTTTCCAAGTACAACTGCCTGTCCGGAATTCAGGTGATAAACGGCCAGGTTGGTCCGGCTCTGATCGCGTTTCAATTCCACCAATTGCTGTGGTTGCAGGCGCTTGTCTTTCCAGTGCCACAAATCCACTTTCGACTTTTCTGTTTCCAGCAACGTGTCTTTGAACGGTTTTTCCGGACGGTCAGCCACTCCGAAAAACACATCTGCATCGTTATTATTCAGATACGGTTTGAAATTGGAAGACAACACCTCGTTATTCTCAAACTGCATGGATGTATCGATCAATTGCTTAAACGCTTTTGTCTCCGGGTTGATCGTAAATAAGGACCAGCGTTTATTGGAAGCCGTATCCACCGTTGCCAGTCCAAGTAGTGTATTATTCTTCCCGGAGAACGTAATTCCTGCATATTCCGAAACGCGCTTTTGATCACTCCAGACTTCCTTTTTCGTGAAATCGTAGATTCCCAAACGCACCGAATCTTTCTTGAATTTCTCCTGCTGAATGAAAACAGCATACTTTCCGTCTTTACTCAATTCGAACTGTGTCACATGCCGGAAGCACTTCTTTTCTTTGGAAACAGGATCAATCAGGGTCAGTAATTTCCCGTCCGTTTTTACTTTTCCTTTCTTCTTCTCCCGTTTCGCTTCCTTTTTCGTTTCTTTTTTACTGAGATATCCTTTCGGCCATTCGTTCTTGTTGGAAACAAAAGCCAGTGCATTGCCTTTTTCAGAAAGCTTGAATTCCTTCAACTGGTCGTATTTCTTCAGCGAACCATTCGACAAGTACCAGATCCCCAAAGAATCTTTCGGCCATTTTTCCTTGTTCATCTTTGCAAGTTCCGCTTTACGCAGCGTGTCAAATCCCGGATGGATCTTAAAGACCACATAGCTGCCGTTTTCGTCTATTTTAGGCTCATATCCGCGAGCAACAGAATCTTTCTTCCCCGTTTCCAGGTTTACGAAATACAAAAAACCATCTCCACGATACGGCTTTATCGAATACACACTGAACTTTCCGTCCTGGGAAAGTTGTACATCACCCACTCTGTTCCAGGAATTGTAGACATCCGGTCCTAAAATTTTCTTCTGACCAAAAGCGTGCAACCCACAAAATACCGCAACCAAAACACTAAATCCAATCGATGCTTTCATGAAAACCAAGTAATTTTAAACGAATGGTTAAATATAAATACTTAATTTGTGACGCAAATAATAAAAACAGATGATCCTTCGAAAAGGAATAGTATTGGTGATTACATTACTTTGGGTGTTCCAATCCGATGCATTTTCTTACGAAATTCCTAAATCTGAGCTGGATATCCGGAACAATACCACCCCAAGACCGGCTTCACCTATCGAATTATTCAACCTCATTGACCCGGTAGAAAAGACAGATGTTACAGACGAGCCCGCAGGAAAAAAAATCTCCGGTTCCGATAAAAAATCAACTGCCGGCGACAGTATTGCCGTATTGAAATTATTAAATGCCGCCCAGCCAATTGCCCATTCCGACTATAAAAAAGCTTTCAAGCTCACCACGGAAGCCATGCAGATTGCAGAAGCAACGAAAGACAAAGAGCTCATCGGACGCGCGCAGAACACCATGGGGAATTTGTATTGGTTTTCGGGTGATTACACGCACGCTTCCGAATACTACATCGATGCACTGAAGAATTTCCAAAAGACCAAAAACAAGGCGCAAATTGCCGAATGTTACCGCAATATCGGGTGGATTTACCTCGGACAAAAGAAATACGAACTTTCCGAAGACTATTTACTCAAATCCCTGAATCTCAATATTAAAATTGACAACAAGAAACGCATCATTATCAATTACGATGATCTCGCGAACCTGTATCTGACTTCCGAACAATACGAGAAAGGTCTGAAAGCTTGTGAGAAATCGATTGCCCTGGCAAAAAAATACCGGTTTCCGGATGCCATCGGGACCATCCATATCACAACCGGCCTGCTCAATTATGAATTGAAACGTTTGTCTGAAGCTGAAAAGGAATACAATGACGGAATCGGCATCCTGGTAAAAGTTCCGAATGAATCCTATAACCTGTGCCTGGGTTATCTCGGTCTTGGAAAAGTGAAAAACGACCAGGGAAAATTATCCGAAGCACTGCCGCTTTTTGAAAAAGTGATCGCATTGGGAAAAGACCATAATTTTCCACCGGAACTGGCAGAAGGGTATTATCTGGCATCCAGGATCTACCGCGCTCAAAACAATCCCGGGAAAGCATATGATTACATGGAGCTTTATGCGGAAACCAATGATTCGGTGAATGCGCGCAATAACCGCGATTACATCCAGGAAATGGCAGCGAAACTGGAGTACGAACAAAACAAGCTACAGATCAAATCCCTGGAACAGGAACAAAAACTATCGGATGCACGTTTAGACCGCGAACGCAATTTCAAGATCTTCCTGATCGTCATTATTTTCTTCCTCTTCCTGTTTGGATTCTTCATTTACCGTTCCTTCCTGCGCAAAAAGAAGGACAATCAACTCATTGCAAAGGCTTACCAGGAAATTGAATCCAAGAACAAAGACATTTCCGACAGCATCGAATACGCGCTGCAAATCCAGCAGGCACGGCTTCCCCAGGTGGAAACCATCCAGCAATCATTCCCGGAGTTTTTCGTGATGTACCTTCCCCGCGATATCGTGAGCGGCGATTTTTACTGGTTCACCGAAACAGACAGCGGAAAGAAGATTTTTGCCGTTTCGGATTGTACCGGCCACGGAATTCCGGGCGCTTTTATGAGCATGATGGGAATTGACGGGCTGAATTATGCTATCCTGGAAAAACGCATTGAGAGCTCTTCCCAGATTCTCAATCATGTCAATAAATTCATCATTGAATCATTGAAACAGGACCTGGAAACCGTTAAGAACAAAGACGGGATGGATACGGCAATCTGTATTTTCGAGAAGGACTTGAGCAGCGTAAAATATGCCGGGGCCAACAGGCCGCTTTGGCTGATCCGCAATAAAGAACTGATCCAGTATGCTCCGGATAAAATGTCCATCGGCGGAAACAATTATTCCGACTTTGAATTCAATGAAATCACTATTCCGCTCCAAAAAGGAGATTCTATTTATTTATTCTCAGACGGATACCCCGACCAGTTTGGCGGCGAACGCAACAAAAAGTTCATGACCAAGAACCTGAAGCAATTATTGCTGGAAATTACCCACCTGTCGGCAAGAGAACAGGAGGCGATCCTGCAAACGAGCCTTCAGAACTGGAAAGGTTCTTTCCCTCAAATTGACGACATCATCCTCGTAGGAATTAAACTTTGATCTTTATGAAAATTACGCTTGTTGGTTTGTTGTTCTTTTTTACAACCCAATTATCAGCTCAGCACAGCCTCGTATTCCCACAGCCATCCAACGTGGAACAAACGGCAGATAAATTCGTGTTCAACGGCCGTTTACTGGTCGACAAAGCACAAATTCCCTCCGAACTGTTTCCCTATTTGCAGCAATTGTTCGGAAGACAATTCATCCACCTGGAATTGAGTTCAGCGAAGGATGCCACCATTCGCCTGAAGCAGATCCAGACCTTTGTGTATACCGAAGGGTACCAGCTTGCGGTAAACAATTCGGGGATCGATATTGAATACAGCAGTACGGAAAGTTTGCGGAATGCCTTTCAAACCCTGAACCAGCTGATTCAAAATCCGAAAGATATTGCCGGTGTCCGCATTTCCGATCAACCCACGTATGCTTACAGAGGTGTTCACCTGGATTGCAGCCGTCACTTTTTCTCCATCCGGGAACTGATGAAATTCATAGACCAGCTGGCAAAACTCAAGTTCAACCGGTTCCACTGGCATTTGACAGACGACCAGGGCTGGCGGATCGAGATTAAAAAATACCCGAAACTGACAAGCGTCGGAGCGTGGAGAGACAGTACACTGATCGGTCATTTCAGCAAGCAACCCGCAGAATGGGATCATACGAAATACGGTGGTTTTTACACGCAGGAAGAAGCGAAGATATTGGTGGAATATGCACGTATTCGCGGAATTGAAATCATCCCTGAAATAGAAATGCCCGGACATGCCAGTGCGGCTATTGCTGCATACCCGGAACTTAGCTGCACGGAAAAGCAGATTCCGGTAGTTGGTACCTGGGGCGTTTTCGACGATGTCTTCTGCAGCCAGGAGAAAACACGTTCATTCCTGAAAGATGTACTCGACGAAATCATCGACATTTTCCCTTCGCAGGTCATCCACATCGGCGGCGACGAATGCCCGAAGGTCAACTGGGAGAAATGCCCGAAATGTAAAGCGGTAATGACAGAAAATCACCTGAACAACAGCCATGAACTGCAGAGCTTTTTCATCCGCGACATCGAAAACTACGTGAACTCAAAAGGACGTACCATTATCGGTTGGGATGAAATCCTGGAAGGCGGGCTCGCTCCGAATGCGCAAGTGATGTCGTGGCAGGGAATGGAAGGCGGAATTGCAGCTGCCAAATTGAAACACCAGGTAGTCATGACTCCGACTTCCTATTGTTATTTTGATTATTACCAGAGCGGGCATCCTTCGGAGCCATTAGCAATCGGTGGGTATCTTCCTTTGGAGAAAGTCTATCAATTCGATCCGGTCAAAGGATTGGACGATGAATACAAACGCTACATTTTGGGCGGACAGGCTAATCTCTGGACGGAATACCTGCCCACTATCCAGGCTGTTGAATACAGTGCATTCCCAAGACTGGTTGCCATGGCGGAAGTGTTGTGGAATAAAAGCAAAGTTCCCTACGCGGATTTCGTGGAAGCATTGTCCGCAAACTACCTGGCACAGTTGCGCAACGACGGTGTGCGGTATTCCACTTCCTTCCTGGACCCGAAACTGGAGATCCGGCCTTCCCAAAAGGGTGTCGGCTTTGATTTGATCAAACCGGTAGAGGATGTTGTTTTTACCGTTAATAATGAAATCGTCACCGGGATCACTATCGGGCGGACGGATCAGGTGCAGGAACACCGTTTCATCGTTCATTCCAATATCGGCGACCAGGAATTGCGGGTATGCGACTATACCTTTACTTCGCACCTGGCCCTGGGAAAACGCATCCGCTTTGATACCGAACCGCATGAAAAATACAATCACAACGGTGATTTCGGGTTAACGGATGGCGTTGTAGGAAAGAAACCGTGGAAAGGAAACGAGTGGCTCGGATTCAATAATGACACGATCAGATTTACACTCGACCTGGAAGAACTGACTTCTTTCACCGCTATTCAAATCGAAACACTGAATGATCCGGGATCGTGGATCTATCGCCCGGAAAGGTTTGTCATTCAACTCAGCAAAGACGGCAGGAAATTCAAAACGGCTAAAAAATCGAAATTGACCGGCGACCTCATCCAATTGAAGAAAAAAATGAAAGCGCGTTACGTGAAGGTATCGATCTTCAATAAAGAATTGATTCCTCCCGGGCAAACCGGCGCAGGTTTTACACCGTGGACATTTATCAACGAAATTATTCTGACCAAATGAAAATAGAAATTTGTACAGGAACCCTGGAAGCTGCACGTATTGTCAGCAAACAACCGATAGACCGCATTGAAACCTGCATTGCACTGGAGCAAGGCGGACTCACGCCGTCGAAAGCCATGGTTTCCTGGATCCACAATACCTTTCACCTGGAACAGCATGCATTGATCCGCGTTCGCGCGGGCGGTTTCGTTTACAACTACGATGAGATCGTGGTGATGCGTGACCAGATCCTGGAACTGAAAGATTCAGGAATTACCGGTTTGGTTGTCGGAGCTTTAACGAAAGATTTCAAATTGAACCTGGAAGCACTTGAAACCTGGAAACGCACCGCTCCAAATGTCGATTTCACCTTTCACCGGGCCTTCGATCATGTAGCTGATTGGAAAACGGCAATGGACCAACTCATTAAACTGGGTTTTAAGCACATTTTAACCAGCGGTTCCGATCTGAGTGTCGCACATGGCATGCATCGCCTCAAAGAGCTTGTTTCGTATGCAAACGGACGCATTGAGATCATGGCCGGCGGCGGCGTGAGTGAAGAATTGATCCCCGAACTCAAAGCAACCGGAGTGGATGCCATTCATTTTTCCGGAACATCCAAAGTTACGGTCGAATCGGGAACGGCTTTCGAAGAAACATTGCTGCTTCCGGATGAGAACAAACTCACGGCTATTCTTGCCGCGATACAGGGCTAACCTACCAGGTTGATTGGAATTCGCGCTTTAACGAACCGCCGATCCTCAAAAGAGTTATATCAAACAAAAATCCCCGACACCTCACTGGTATCGGGGATTTCTTTATTCAGCTAATTATTAGTTCTTAATCAATTTGAAGGACTGAATTGACCCACCTACTTCAATATTCAGGAAGTAAACTCCCTGAGCTTCCGTAGAAATATCGAAGGTAATTCCGCTCGTTGTCTGCGGTTTCTCTTCGCGGATCAATCTTCCGGTCACATCGCGGATCACAAATGATTTCAGGTTCACTTCTTTGTTAAATGAAACCGTGATTTTTCCATTCGTAGGGTTCGGGTAAACCGAAACATCTTCAAAATTCAGATCGTCGATTCCCAGATTCGTGATGTTCACACACGCACTGGTATCCGTACAACCATTTCTGGTAACAATTACCGCATAGGATCCGTTTGCAGTTGCAATGTATGACTGACCATTCGCTCCTGAGATCGGTGTATTTGTCGTACAGTTGATCCACTGGTAAGTTGCAGTTCCCTGCGCAGAAGAGATCGTTGTTCCGGCAACTGTTGTATTCAGGTTCAATGTTGTTTGGGTAACCGCTACAGAAGTACAAGTTCCCCCGGTTACACAACCTCCTTCACCTCTTACAAAGTAAGTTCCCGCTGTGGAAACGTTGATGGATGTTCCTGAACCTACAGCCGTTCCGCCACAAGATCCGGAATACCATTGCCAGTTCGTTGCATCATTCAATGTTCCTGCAGTTACAGACAAAGTAGTTGATCCTCCCGGGCAAATTGTAGTTGACCCACCGATAGTTGCTGCAGTTGGTGGAGTACAAGGTGCTGCCGGAGTGTAACAAATCTGAAGTCCCCATGAACTCAAAGATCCTCCATCCTGGTTAACAGCATCCGAAATCGTTAAGGTCCATACTCCACTCATATTTTCACCATCAAAAGCACTTAGTAAATCCTGCGCCTGGTAAGTTCCGCCACCAACAGGAGGACAAGGCAGTGCTCCCGGAGCAGCTTCATCGTCGAAGTTTACATTGAAGTTATCTTCATCATCGCAGATTTGATCCCATAGAGTAACCACCGTTCCTGCCGGACTTGTCAACGTTACAGTGAGGTCATTGATCCAGGAATGCGTTCCCGCTAAATTCACTACATCCAGATCGTTGATCGTTCCTCCAGCTGCAATAGACAAAGTAGAAGTTACAGTCGGTGTTCCCGAAGCGGAAATGGTTACCGGTACGTTTGTAGCGTTAAACGTCATACAGGAAGCAGTCGTAAACGAGAATGTTGCAGATGCTGCAGGAGCAGAGCAGGAATTCAATGTTTCGACTTTCCAGTAATAAGTTGTTGCCGGACTTAACAAAGTGGCTGTATAGTTCGGAGAAGTTAATCCCGTTGCACTTTCTACAACTGTTGTGAATCCGGCATCTGAAGCGATAGTAATGTTATACTGAACACCAACACCCGGGTTTGTCCAGGTCATGTTCGGGCTCACAGGAACACTTGTTGCAGCGTTTGCCGGACTTGTTAAAGTAGCAGCAACTACACCGCTCGTAGAAATCAGAACCGTTCCGTTTGCAAAATGTGCTCCGGAAGTAGACGTTCCGTTTGCCGTTAAAGAATATGTTCCCGGAGTTGCTCCCGCTGTATTGGAAATCGTCATCGTAGCATTTGTTCCCGGAGTTGCAGGGTTCGGCGTAAATGTTACGGTTGTTCCTGCCGGGTTACCTGTTGCAGATAAAGTTACCGGATCTGAGTACGAACCGATTTGACCTACCACTACCGTAAATACGGCGTCAGTTCCCTGACAAGCCGATACTGTGGAGTTCTGGAAGTTCAGCGTATAATCGTTTGTTGCTGCTGTAATAGCGAATACATTGTTTGAAACGTCGAAGAATGTTCCGTTTTCACACATCACCATGATGATCGCAGTTGTTGTAGCAGTATTTGGTACGGTAATCACCTGCGATCCGTCATTCGGAACATCATTCGCAATTACGGAAAAAGTAGCCCCGCCGTCTGTAGAAATCATGACGTCTACATTTGCACAGGCAACCGGTGCAACGTTTGTATTGGCTACCGACCACGTTACTGTTTGTGTGGAGTTCCCCGGCCAGGAAATTCCTGAAGCTGTCGGGTAATTCACGATAAAAGGCCCTGCCGATGCTGTTGTTGTGATCACCAGATCAGCATGATCGTTACAACCACCGTTTGCTTCATTATCTCTGACCGTACAACGGAAGTTCATAGTTCTGCTTACCGTAGGAAGTACTTCCCAGGTAAACGGCCCGCCCGACATTAAGCTGGCAATCGAAGGGAAATAACGTGTTCCGCTGGTAGAAGGAGTTCTGGAACGGAAATTCGGCCCGTTGGTAGATGTTCCTACCGGTGGTTGCGTGGAGTTTTGGTTGTCCATCTGTTCCCAGCAGTAGGTCAATACGTCTCCGTCAGCGTCTGTTGCAGTTGCAGTCAATGCGAAAGGAGTGCTTGCAGGAATCGTTACTGATCCTACGGTTCCTGAAATTACCGGAGCACTTTGAGCAGGAATCGGAGTTGAAACAGCACATGAATTTCCACTTCCGTTGATGAAAATATGCATTTCGTTCATGTTTACTCCATGGAAATTGTCATCGGAATGTGGCTGAACATCCTGAGGAGAGCAAATTCCGGCATATGCCATGATCGAACTACCGGAACCCGGTTCCATAGCAGTAGGACCGTTTGCATTTCCGCTGCATGAACCAGCATTTCCTCTGAAACTATGGTTTCCTGAAAATTCGTGACCCATTTCGTGTGCCACATAGTCAATATCAAATGCATCACCTACGGGAGCACCGGAACCGGTAACACCACTCGCCTTTTGGCCGGAGTTACAAACGACTCCCAAACCTGCCAAACCTCCGGAATTCGTTCCGAATACGTGACCGATATCGTAGTTCGCAGAACCGATTACCGATGTTACATTCGTTTGATTCTGATTGATCATGGAACCCGGGTTCCCGTTGGTATAAGGATCTGTCGATGCGTTCGTATAGATCAACAAGTTGTTGTTCGGGATAATGGTCAGTGTAACTGCCAGATCACGCATGTAAACACCATTTACGCGGTTCATCGTTGTTACCTGTGCAGCTTGTGCCAACGCAACGGTTCCACCCTGGAAGGTCGTGTATTCGGCAGTAGCAGCCAAAGCCAGGCGGTAAGTACGTTTGGTACAGTTCCCGAAACTTTTTACAATTCCGTCATTTGCACCTTTGATTTCCGTACCAAGCTCTGCTTCTACCTGACATGTAAATACTTTGTCCGTTGTATAATCTGCCCTGGAATAAACCACGTAATGTTCGATATCGCCTCCTCCAAAGGAATACGGATCAATAAACACAGTCGATTTTCCCGGAATCAAAGTCATCGCATGGAAACCTTGTGGAGTCAGGTCAAACTTCACTACTTCTCCCGAATTGTCCATCGCTATACCATCATAGGAACGGATTTCAGGAAATTGTGCAGCCAATCCCGGAGACATTGTTTCGTTTTCATGGACCTGATAAGACCCGACCGTACCATCCGGTTTCGGAAGTTCAATAAAAACCGGGATGTAATTCGGATCATCTATGCGCTTAGCCTGCGACAAAACCTGGTGCATTTTGGAAACATCCAGTTTAAAGGTTAAGAATTTCGTCGGCTTGATGTAGCGCGTACCGCTTGGAGCGATTTCGCTTTCCGAGATCATTTTCCAGGTACCTTTTGGCAGCTTGTTAGCTTGTGAGAAAGCCACAGAACACAGAGATACGCCAAGGAAAAATACGCCGGAGAGTAGTATTCTTCTTTTCATAAGAGAGTAATTTTGAGCTCTGAATTTACGATTTAAATCGGTACCTCAAATCACTTTTAACACAGAAGATTGAATTCTCAAAATGTCTTTGCCGGCTTATTGGTCATTTCAAACACCAGTTTACCACCGTTTTTAATGTGCTGGTAACTCAGCTTAAAGTCTTTTAGTTTAACTCCGTTCCAGTAAACAGACTTCACATAAGTATTCTTTTCACTTTGGTTCTTAGCCGTGATGTCAATTACCGAACCGTTCTCCAGGTTGATCTTTGCACTCTTTACCAGCGGACTTCCCAGGATGTATTCATCCGAACCCGGGCAAACGGGATAAAATCCGAGTGAACTGAAAATGTACCACGCACTCATCTGACCGCAATCGTCGTTTCCGCTCAGACCGTCAATTTTGGCAACGTACTTCGTTCTCAATACCTGGCGGATGTATTTCTGGGTCAAATCCGGTCTTCCTACCCAGTTAAACAGGTAAATGACGTGGTGGGAAGGTTCGTTTCCATGAACGTAAGAACCCATAATTCCTTCCCGCGTAATGTCTTCCGTGTGTTCGAAGTACCTATCCGCCAATTGCATGGTAAACAAGGAATCGAGGTGCGAAGCAAACTGTTTTTTGCCACCCATCAGAGCAATCATCGAGTCAACCTGGTGTGGAACATACAAACTGTAATTCCAGGCATTTCCTTCGATATAACCTGCCTGGTGTGTTTCCAGCGCATCGAATTTCTCAATGAATTTACCAGAGCTCAATTTTGCACGCATAAACCCGGAAGACGCATCGAAAACATGCTTATAATTGCTACTTCTTTTTGAGAACTCTTCGTAAATATCCATGCGTTTCAGGCCGAGCGCCAATTGTGCAATGCACCAGTCGTCATACGCATATTCGAGGGTTTTGGAAACCGAACTTCCACTTTTATCTTCCGCTACATATCCCAGATCGATATACGAATCAATTCCCTCAAAATAACGGGTGCGCGCAGTTTGAACACACGCATCCAGGGCCTGGTCGTAATCAATTCCCTGCAATCCTTTGTTGTATGCATCCGAAATAACAGAAACGGAATGATAACCGATCATGCACCAGTTTTCATTGGCATAATGCGACCAGACCGGCAGCATCTTTTCGGCACTTTGTTTTTGATGAGCGATCATGGAATTAACCATGTTGGCATTTCGCTTGCGCTGCACCAGGTTGAACAAAGGATGTAGCGCCCTGTAAGTATCCCAAAGCGAGAAGGTGGTGTAATTGACCGCTTGCCGGTCCTTATTGTACCAATTCGCAAAATCCAAACCGCGGTACTGCCCGTTGTAATCCTGGTAAACCGTAGGACCCAAACACGTATGGTAGACCGCCGTATAGAAATTCGTCAAATCGGCTTCATCAACCATTTGAACGTCAAACTTATTCAATTCCTGTTCCCAGGAAGTTTCTCCGGCTTTCACATATCCGTCAAAATTCCAGTCCGGGGCTTCGCGCTCCATATTTTCAACGGCACCTTCCATACTTACGGAAGACAAAGCAACTTTCATCAGAAGCTCTTTCGAAGCATCCAGGTCAAAGTCAAAAAAGGCTCTCAATTGCGCGGCCGACATTTCCGGGAAATTATCTTTCAGGTTGAACTTGCGCCAGAATCCCTGGTACACTTTTTTCGACTGGAAATCATCGTAACCGTAGGATTTGATCGGTTTGGAAAATTCGATCGCAAAATAGACTGTCCGGTTACGTGCCCAACCGGAAGTTTGGCGGAAACCGATCAAATGGTAAGCATCTATCACACGAACGTAAGTATTTACGTTCTTCCCGTTATAGTTGTAAATGCCTGAAACAAGGTCGAGGATAATGTGTGCCGAATCTGTATTTGAAAACGAGTATTTATGAATCCCCACGCGGGTGGTCGTCGTCAATTCCGCTTTGATTTTGTGATCATTCAACAACACGGAATAATAGTTCGGACTTGCTTTTTCATTTTCATGACTGTAAGCAGACCGAAAACCACTCTTCGGATTGGAAGCTGTTCCGGGATTCAACTGTAATTTCCCACTCGTGGGCATTATCAGGATATCGCCCAGGTCCGAATGGCCCGTGCCGCTGAAGTGCGTGTGACTGAATCCAACAATCGTAGGATCTTCGTACTGATAACCGGCGCAGTATTTATAGACATCCGGATTGTATTTCCCGTCAACGGAGTAAGAAAGTGTATCCGTATCCGGGCTCAACTGCACCGATCCGAAAGGAACTGTTGCACCGGGAAAAGTATGTCCCATTTTGGAAGTTCCGATCAACGGGTTAACGTATTTCAATTTGCTTTGAGCTGAAACAGAACCTGCAAAAAGAAGGATTCCAACAGTTAGAAGAGAGAAACGCATGGATTCGATTTTTACGAATATACCAATTGTTTCCCGCAGAGGAGCGCAGAAGAACACAGATTTTTTTACTAGAAGCGCAAGTGTTTCACGGTATGTCCGTTATTGATCAACTGTTTCAGGGAATCAATCCCGATCATCAGGTGTTTATCCACAAATCCAGCGGTTACTTTCGAATCGCTTTCGCTGGTTTTCACTCCTTCCGGTGTCATCGGCTGATCGCTGACCAAAAGCAATGCACCAGTCGGAATCTTATTGGCGAACCCGACCATGAAGATCGTAGCCGTTTCCATATCGATCGCCATTGCACGAATGCTGCTCAGGTATTCCTTGAACTTATCATCGTGTTCCCAAACTCTGCGGTTGGTTGTATAGCAGGTTCCTGTCCAATAGTCGAAACCGGCATCACGGATCGTGGTAGAAATCGCTTTTTGCAAGGCAAAGGCAGGTAGTGCAGGCACTTCCGTTGGGAAATAGTCATTACTCGTTCCTTCTCCGCGAATAGCTGCAATCGGCAGGATCAGATCCCCGACTTCACTTTTGTTTTTCAGACCACCACATTTTCCCAGGAAAAGGACCGCTTTGGGTTTGATCGCCGACAATAAGTCCATGACCGTTGCAGCAGAAGCACTTCCCATCCCGAAATTGATAATGGTAATTCCATGAGCCGTTGCGCATTGCATGGGTTTGTTTTTACCAATGATATCCACCTCGTACATATCCGCAAATTTTTCCACGTAATTCAGGAAATTGCAGATAAGAATGTATTCTCCGAAATTTTTTAATTCCTCTCCGGTATAACGGGGAAGCCAGTTGTTTACGATTTCTGATTTTGTTTTCATTGTGATCTGTGTTTGGTGAAAATAACGAAGAAATTCGAGATCACTGTGTTATTTTTTGGTGAAAATGCCGCTAAAACGATATTAGCGGGTTATTGGTTGTTTCACTGCGCTCACGGTTTTTTAAACCATGAGGGACAAGAGGAGCACAAAGCTTATTTTTTAATCAAAATGCATAAAAACCTTCGTGATGCGCATGCAAAGTGGTGAACTATCTCGTTTCGCTGCGCTCACGTTTTTAAACTACAGGAACACGAAGAGCCCGAGGTTTATGTTTTTTAAACATATAGATAAAAAATCCTCGTGTGCCTGGTGTGCTTCGTGGTGCACTACTTTCGCAGGAACGTCCAGAAGGTTTTCTTCGTAATTCCTGTTACTTTGATCTGCGGATATAACTCACTGAACGAAGCCGGAATTTTGATTTTCTTCGAATCATCCCAACTCATTTTTGCACCGAAAGCTTCACCGTCCGTAATTTCCAGGTAATCAACCTCTTGTTTGGTATGCGTGAGCCAGAAAAACACTTCCGGTTTTCTTCCTGCATATTCATTGGCCTTGAAGCGTTCGCTGATCACAAAATTCTTCCACAACTCTTCTACATCATTCCGGAATTCCAATGGTTGAAACGCCCGGATCAGGGCATTCCGGATTCCATTATCGAGGAAATAAACCACGTGGCTTTTTTTCAATTCGTAGCGGTGTCCGTTGTTGTAAGATGAGATCAGGACCAATAAATTGGCTTTCGCGAATAACTTCACGTATCGTTCCACGGTTTCATTATCCAGTCCGCACTTTTTACCCAGGTCGTTGAAGCTAATCACTTTTCCGATATTGAAGGCCAGATGACGCAATAACTTAATCAGGTTTTCTTTTTTATTGATGCGCTCGGAAGCACCCAATTGCGTAAAAATACTCGATTCGATAATCTCGGAGATCAGTTTTTCGGCTTGTTCTTCCTCCGCCACTACTTCCGGATAATACCCGTAGATCAGGCGCTGCTCCAGGGATTTATCTTCCTGAACCAAGCCATGGAATTTGGCACTTTCCGGGTACGACAGCGGGAATAAATTCAATTCCAGGCCTTGTTCACGCAGTGCTTCCCACAAATCTTCGTGCAAATCCGGTTCGAAAGAACAAAGCAGTAACACGTTCTCCAGGGAATCCTGTTCAATAGCAAAATCGATATATTCCTGCAGGTTTTCCAGCAATTGTGCATCGCGGATAATGACTACTTTTTTATCCTGACTGAAAGCTTTCAACTCTTTCAGGTCATTCATGGCTTTCCGTTCTTTTTTATTCGAACAGTCAATGATGCCGGTGTTGGGATCTTCCAAATTGAAAAGCCGGGAAACAAGTGTTAACCTTCCGGTTCTGCGCGCTCCTTTCAGAACAACGATTTTACTTTCTTCGCATTTTTGACGCAGGACCGGTTCAAGTATTCTTTCAATCATGATTCACAATTAGTGAATCGAAATTACTCCTATCCGATAAATTCATTTGAAGGTTGCGAAAAATGAATAAACAACTGCTTGTTGGTTACTCCTTTTCTGTCAGAATTTCAAACTTTTGGAAGAATTTCAGGGGGCGGTCGGAATGCATGAATTTGTTTCCGCCGTAACAGATCAGTTCGTAACAGACATCTCCAAACTGGATGAAGCGTTTCCACTGATACCCTTTGATCGGGTCGAGAACCAGGCCTTCGATTCCTTTTGCCCCGTCGTCCAATATAAATTCTTTGGTTTGTGCAATGTCGTTTTCCAGGAAGTTATAGCGGTGATCATCCAAATAATCGGAAGATCCGTGAATGAGTAATTCGAACGTATTTCCCTGTCCCAACTCCTGGTAAATGTAATGTTCTTTATTATCGTCTGTAAGCTTGGTCGGTTTCCCGCCAAAAGTCATCCGGAAGGAATTTTCTTCATCTGTGACCGCGTAAGTTCTCCAGGATTGAACCAATTTTTTGGCTGTTGCCGTTGTATTGTCGTAAGTGGCTTTGACCGCACGAACCTGGAATCCTTTCTGTCTCAATAATTGCAGCACACCATCTGTTCCGTACAAATGTCCTGAGCCGATTGCACAAAAAACGGTTCGTTTGCGCATCAGGGTATCCAGTCCTTTCACCATGATCTGGTTTCGCTTGGTGATCAATTCATCATATGCTTCCGGTGAACTTTTAAATTGTGCTTTCAGCATGTTGGTCAGCGAAGCAATATCACCGTTGATATACGTTTGAATAAACGCCTCTTTGGTAAAGAATAACCCGTTGATTGCCGCTCTCGTATTGAACAATTCCGGGTTTTCCGCCAATTTTAACTGATCCTGGACGGTTTCCAGCTGATAAAATCCTTTGCCCCCGCAATAGCCGGTTTGCTGAAAATAAGCATCCAGGAATTGCGGCCTTCCGTCTTCCGACCCGTAAACAGTTTGTGTCGCCTTTTTGGAACTTGCAAAAGAACGTTTCTTATCGAACAGGTCAAAATTGAAGAGATTCAGGCGCACATCGTACTGGTCGTAGATTTGGGTAACGTCTGTTTCCAGCACCACTGCATCCACACTGGCAAAAGCACTGTACAACGAATCCGGGAAATTGAACAAACGCGGATCATTGGAATGCATACTCCCGAAAATATAACTGATTTTCTTCGTCCGCGGTGCTTTGACTTCCCACAATAGCTGGTACTCTTTCTCCCCTTCCTGGCCCAGGGCCTGAAAGCAGTTCAGCAGAAAAAGCAAGCATCCGATTTTGTACATAGCGCTAAGATCCAAAAAAACAATTATCCGTTTGTTTCCAGTAAGTTAAACAAAGCCAAAGTTACTAAAAAATGAGTCGCTCTACATGATTTTCTCCGAATGCATAGGGAATATATGCCAGAGAATCTATCGGTTTTGTTAAAATGACCGGTGTAGACTTTCCAAGTGAGATCGTTCCGTGCGATTTGGACAATCCCATCGCGTAGGCTGCGTTGATCGTCAAAGCGTTCAGTGCTTCTTCTGGAGTGAGACGCATTTTCACGCATGCCAGCGAAAAAATCTGCTGCATATTGTCGCACGGAGTCGTTCCCGGATTGTAATCCGTAGCCAGCGCAACGGGTAATCTTTCCTGGATAAATTTACGTGCATTTCCGTACGGAATACTGATAAAATGGGAACATCCCGGGAGGAAAGTCGGCATACAGCCGCTTCCTTTGAGCACTTCAATATCTTCGTCATTCGATTCTTCGAGGTGGTCTACGGAAAGTGCTCCCAATTCCACGGCAGCTTTTACTCCGCCCATAATGGAGAATTGGTTCACGTGCACTTTCGGGATCAACCCCACTTTTTTTCCCTCGGAAAGGATGTATTGCATTTCTTCTACGGAAAAATAATTGCGCTCACAGAACACATCGATGTAATCTGCCAATCCTTCTTTTGCAATCAGCGGAAGCATTTCATGAACGATCAAATCGATATATGCCTGGTGATTTTCCTTGAATTCCTTTGGAAAAGCATGCGCCCCGAGAAAAGTCGCTTTGATGGCAATTCCTGCTTCTTCCTTCAAACGTTTGATCACCCGCAGGATTTTCAGTTCTGCTTCAACAGAAAGCCCGTACCCGGATTTGATTTCAACAGCTCCGGTTCCGTTTACTTTCATTTTATTGACGCGTTTCAAAGCTTCCTGAAACAATTCCTCTTCCGAAAGTTCGCCCAGTCTGCGCGCAGAATTCAAAATTCCGCCCCCTTTCAAAGCAATTTCTTCGTAAGTAAGTCCGTTGATCCGGTCTACGAATTCTTCTTCACGTGTCCGGGCAAATACCGTATGGGTATGCGGATCACAAAAAGCAGGCATCACACTCTGGCCCTCCGCATCGATCACTTCCACACCACGCCAGTCGGTAATTCCTTCCCAATCTTCCATGGAACCGTAAGCCATAATAATTCCGTCTTCCAACGCCAAAAATGCATTTTTGATAGTTGGAACATGTTTCATCGCGTCGCCGCAGATCATTTCCGGAAAGTCTTCTCCCGCCTGGTAAAGTGTATGAATATTTTTGATCAGGATCTTTGCCATTTAAATCGTTTTTTTCAAGTCCCAAATTTACGAAAGAAACGCTAACTGGTAGGGGCGAAAAATTTTGCGCCTCTACCAAACACCGATCTGTTAAAATTCAATATTAAGAAATCATTAACCCAATTTTAACTACATTCGTTATTGAACTACGAAAAACATGAAAAAAACGCTCCTCGGCTTATTTCTAAGCATCTCTTATTCTGTATTTTGTCAAACATTCACAGGTGGCGGCGGACCGATCAATGACAATGCAACAATTGACATTCCCGTAACGGTTTCGGGGCTTCCTACGACTATCGATACTTCGAATTTCGGTTTGGAAACCGTTTGTATCAACCTCACGCATACGTGGGATGCCGATCTGACGGTTTGGATCGTTGCTCCTGACGGAACAGTCGGTTTGTTGTTTTCAAATACGGGAGGCGGTGACGACAATTTCACCAATACCTGCCTGAATACGGATGCTCCCACCAGTTTATCTTCCGGAACGGCCCCTTTTACAGGAACCTTTAAACCTTCCGGGCAAATGGGATTGGTCAACAACGGACAAAACCCGAACGGAAGCTGGAAATTGCGTGTAAACGACAATTACGGTGCCGACCAGGGAAATGTTATTTCCTTTTCCATTACCTTCGGGAACAATCCTGCGGGCTATTTTTCCTTTACCTCATCGCTTCTGCCGATTGTGGAAATTAATACGAACGGAAACATCATCCAAAACGATCCGAAAGTGATGGCTGACATGAAAATCCGGTTCAACGGCCAGGGTGTACGCAATTACATGACAGACGCCCCGAACGACTACAACGGAAAAATCGGCATTGAGTACCGCGGTAATTATTCGCTGTCGCTTCCGCAAAAACCATATGCTTTTGAGACATGGGACGTAAACGGAAACGCGATCGATTCCTCTTTGCTGGGCATGCCAGCCGAAAGTGATTGGGTTTTACTGGCCAATTACAACGACAAATCCTTTGCACGAAACATTCTTCCCTTTCACCTTTTCGATTCGATGGGAAATTACGCCACGCGCATGCGTTTGGTAGATGTTGTTCTGAATGGGGAATACCAGGGAATTTACCTGTTGGGAGAAAAGATCAAACGGGATAATAACCGGGTGGATGTCAATAAACTCGAACCGGCGGAAATTACCGGAATCGATTTGACGGGCGGTTACATTTTGAAAATTGATTACTGGGACAACACCAATTCCTGGCAATTGAGCCACAGTCCGATCGGTTATCCGGGACTGGACATCCACATGGTTTACGTGTATCCGAAACCGGATGAAATCGTTCTTCAGCAAAAAACATACATTCAAACGTTCATTGACGATTACGAAAATGCTTTATACGGCTCCAATTTCACCCACCCGAGTCTGGGTTACCGTGCTTTCATCGATGTTCCTTCCTTCATCGATTATTTCATTGTGAATGAAGTGTGCCGAAACGGCGACGGATTCAAAAAAAGCCGCTATTTCTCGAAAGACCAGGATAAAGCCGACGGAACAGTCAAGAAATTGAAGGCTGGTCCGGTTTGGGATTTCGACTGGGCGGAAAAAGACATGTGGAGCGGATCTGAAGACGGGTCGCAGTTCATCTACGATCAGTGTGATCAGGATGTGAACGCACCGGGATGGTATATCCGTTTGTTGCAAGACACTTTGTTCGCTAACGAATTACGTTGCCGCTACGACGATTTGCGCAGAAGTATTCTGAAAGAATCCTACATTGACGGAAAAATTGATTCGGTGGCTCAGACTGTCAATGAAAGCCAGGTTTGGCATTACCAGACGTGGGGACACTTGGGAAGCCCAACCGGAACGCCGGAAGTTCAGGCTCCAAGTCAAACGTATGCGGAAGAAGTGCAGCGTTTGAAAGACTGGTTTCACCGGAGATTGATATGGCTCGATGCAAATATGCCGGGAACGTTGAACGGGTGTAGCATGATGGGAATCCAGGATTTGGTAAATACCAATAAGATCACCGCTTATCCGAACCCATTCTCATCAATCATTACGGTTGAATGGACACAGGGAGACTTGACAGGAGCGAAATTAGCTATCCGCGACGGATCGGGAAGACTTATTAAAACACAGGAAATTTCCAGTGATGCCGCTTACGATCAATCACTAACAATCAGTGATTTACAGGATCTGTCAAGCGGTGTTTATTTTATCGAATTGGTAAAGGGAGACGAGCGCGCGATGCTGAAGATTATTAAATAAGCAGGATTTTTTCAGATATACTTGCTGAATTGAAATAATTCCTTATTTTTGCACCCGCTTACAATGGTAAGTGACGCTGTCAGTCGGACAGCAAATTGAAATGCCTCGGTGGCGGAACTGGTAGACGCGCTGGATTCAAAATCCTGTACTTTCGGGTGTGCCGGTTCGATTCCGGCCCGAGGTACCAATAAAAAAGCTGATGATTTTTTCATCGGCTTTTTTATTGCCCTCTTCTCTCACACGCTTCTTCACTCTTATCAATTTCTCTTCATCAGCTTTTTTACAGTGTGAGTGTGAGAACTGAATGTAAAGATCTCTCTAAATTAGTAAGAACAGATCTGCACAGCCCTATTTTTTTGTCCTCATTCCGCTTCTCCTTCTTCTTTTGCGAGCCGTTATTTTCTGAGAGAGATCAATAACTTTCCCAAACCGGGTTTTTACTTTCCGAAACTACCCGTTCTACTGATTGCAATAATCTACTTTTAGCGCATTATTAATTATAAACTATTTACTATGGGACTTTTTGATAAATTATTCAATTCCAATTCTTCAGCTTCAACGGTTTCTTACTCTCCTAAAAACGAACAGGAAGCCTGGGTTGCCATTATGTACTCCTGTATGGCGACTGACGGGGATGTTTCAGAAATTGAAATTGACAAACTACTAAACTTTCTCGTCTTCAAGACTATGTTCAACGGACACAACGTTGTTGAAGATCTTTACAAACCTGCCATGCTAGCGCAAAAACAAATCGGAAGTAAAGAAGTAATAGACAGCAGCGTTTCTTTGATCAAAGACGAAAGCAAGCCGACGCTATTTGCATTGGTAATGGAAATTCTTTTAGCTGATGGTGTTTTAGGTTCGGATGAGCAAGAAATTGCCGAGTACCTTACAAATGCTCTCAACTTAAATCCGGAGACGGCTCAAAAAATCGTGGAAGTAATGCTGATAAAGAATCAGGGAAATTTTGTTGTAGTGGGTTAGTCATTCTTTTAACAACCGTTGATGTCCTCCAAAAGTTCGATTTCCTTCCGTACCGATGTAACACGAAGTTGAAAAGCCTTCGGAAATTTCCAGAGGCTTTTTTCGTTTCCAGACTTTTTCAAAAACAGATAAAAATACCCTTGTTATTCAACGGCAACTTTGTTATTTTCGAAGCCGAAACCATTATTCACTACAACATGAAACCAATCTTTACTTTTGTTACGCTGGTTCTTGCGTTTACAACTTTCGGGCAAGACACTACCCATCTGGGAAAATCTTTTGTAATGAGCCAAAACTATAAGGCTCGTGAATGCAACGCCGTGGGGGAACCGATTCCCGGAGACACAAATAGCTGCATTCTTTTAATGGGTTTTCTACTTCGCGTAGAAGCCATAACCGGGTCCAATTATGTCATTCACATCGCTGAGTTTTCACATTCCAAAGAACTGAACGAAAAATTTGTCAGGAAAACCGCTCTTTACCCAACCGGCGAAGAGAATAAACACGGTAAAAATGCCAACTCATCCAATTTGCCTGAACCAACGGAACACGAACTCAAAGTTTACTTCCTTATTCCCATCAATCAATTCAACTTTTTGACTGACCCTCAAATACCTGTTCAGTCCCGGCATACTTTTACCGCAGGAATCCCGACCATTCCGGCCAAATTGCGTTTCGGGAATGGTGGCACGGGGAATGATCCGCGTTATTTCCGCTTTGAAGGGAATATCAGCCTCGGTTTATCCGCAGGATGGAAATATTCCTTCGGGAAAGGCTCTACCAAATACGCCATGAACCTGCTCACGGGATTTACCGTTGCTTCGGTGCCGGTCGACAGCATTACTACCCGGGGAAAAGTCAATTCTTCCACTACCTGTGCGTCATTCTCCCCGCATTTCGGGTTGGTTTTCGATGTAGACAAAGTTCAATTTGGACTTTACACCGGATTGGATTTCCTGTATGGAGAACCGAACAAATATTGGGTTTACCGGAATCAACCGTGGTTGGGAATCGGGATCGGTTATAGTTTATTCCAGGTCGGCGGCCAATCTGCAAATACCAAGAACACCAAGCCGGATTGACAGTCGGAGTTTCTACCCAAAGAACGTTAAAGGCGACATTTCACCGGGTTTTCTTTATTTCTTTGCTGGCAAAACCCATTGCATGAAATTCGCCTTTGCCCTTTTACTTGTGCTACCCGCCTTTACTTTTGCACAAAAACCGTTGCCTCTCAACCGGAAAAAATCCTTTTCAGTTTCCCAAAGCGAGGTAAAAAACTTTGTCCTGAAACTGGAAAAAGGTAAAAACTACCAAATAATGGTGGAGCAAAAAGGCATTGACGTTGAATTGCATTTGAAAACCCTTGCAGGAGTTGAAGTGGCTTACAAGGATAGCCCGAACGGGAAATACGGTCCTGAAATCATAGATGTTTCCATCCAAAACAACACGGATTTTGTGCTTTCGGTGCAGCCGCTCAAAGATGCAAACAATGCTCAAAAAGGAAAATGCACGGTTTCAGTTGCTGAAGCTGTAAAAGACGACCAACTCATTCAAACATTTCTTACTCCGAAACAGGCATTGGAAGATTTGACTGTTTTCAGAGCTATCCGCGAAAAGGCAAATTCCGGTTTTTACAGGTACCGCACAAAAGCCCAAATTGACAGTTTGTATTCGGTTTATACTTTGCAGATTAATCAACTAAAACAACCCATGCCGATCACGGAATTCCATAAGATCATTATGACTTTGACAGATTTTGAAGGAAGTAATCACAACAATACGCGCTTGCCGCATCATGCTTCCAGCTATATCCCCAAAGACAAGGGGTATTTTACTTTTCATTTCCGGAATATCGACAACAAACTGATTGTAAATTTTGAAGGAGGAGAAATTCCGCTTGGATCGGAAATAATCAGTATTAACGGCATTTCCTCCGAAGCGTTGAAAGAGCGCTTTTCAAAATACTATACCACCGACGGATATAATCAAACCGCTAACGACAAAGCGTGCATCGAAAACAGTTTTGGCTGGATTTTCCCGTTCGAACTGGGAATTTCTGAAAGGTTTGACATTGTTTACAAAGCACCCTATTCAAATGATGTCCGGAAAATTTCTTTGCCTGGTGTAAACAGGTCCGAAAATAGTTCACGCTATATAAACCGTTATTCTGCCAAACTGGATAGCCTGACCGATTTTGATTTCCAGGAGAAATATAGCTTTAAGCGCATTTCACCGCAAACTGCCCTATTGAACTTTCGCATTTTTACGATGGCAAACAATGCCGAAGACCCGGATTTCGAGCGTTTTTCAAACTATTTAGATAGTTTATTTCTAAGTTTTAAGTTGGATAAAACGCAAAACCTCATCATTGATATCCGAAACAATCCGGGTGGTAATGATCCGACTTACGAAAAGGTTTTCACTTATCTGACCGATCATCCGTTCCGGGAAAATACAGAAGCTTACATCATCTTCCGGAAACTTCCCTATCCGGAATATTATAAATGGAATTCGAGCGAAAAAAGCAATCAGAAACGGGAATTGGCCGACTTGAATGAGTATCTTCAAACTACTTTTTCAGTTCGTAAAGACAGTGATGATAAATTCTACCAGGATCAGCAATTCAACCCGACCTATTACCCGGATTCCAATCGTTTCCAGGGAAATATTTATTTATTGATCAATGAAGACGTCGGTTCTGCAGCCTCGCATTTCGCTTCTCTGGTCAGAGGACATTCGAATGCAACCATTGTGGGAGTGGAAACTTCCGGTGGTTATTACGGTCACAACGGGCATTTTCCGGTTGAATACGTGCTTCCGAACTCACAGATAACGACCCGCTTCTCAATTGTGCATGTCACGCAGGATGCTCCGAATAAAACGTCTCAGCCGGTTGGAAGGGGAATTATTCCGGATCATGAAGTCCATCAATCATTTGAAGATTTCATGCATAACGAAGATACCCAGATGAAGCACGTGCTTAACCTGATTTCACAGGGCAAATAGATGGATGTCTATCCGTATTTTTGAGAAGTTTTTGCGCCGTTCACGCAAATACCTAAACAAAAAGCGCCGCTCCGTCTTCAGACAGAACAACGCTTTTCGCTGTACTACATTGGGATTACTGTTTCACCAACAGCTTCTTTATTAATAGCCCCTTATCACACTGAACAAGCGCCAGGTAAACTCCCGCGTTCAGGTTGCTTACTGAAATATCTGTGCTTGTTGTCTCCAGCATCAATGCACCCTTCAGATCTACAATACGAATCGATTCGATCACTTTTCCGGACTCAACTTCCAGGTGAATCATATCTGAAGCTGGATTCGGGTATATGTGCACCTGCGTTTCCTGCACATTTTCTTCGATACCGTTTGTCTGCGCGTCCAACAGGTATAATCCTGCCATGGAAACATCTGTGGTAACGAAATCCGTCATGCTCACCGCTTTCACGTCGTACCAAACCTTGTTTCCCTTCACCATCAACTTACCGAAGGGTGTGATCGAAGCCGGTAATCCGTTCCCGATTTTAGAAGCGGTCAAACCACCATCCGTACTCAGGTATACATCATCGGAATTTCCGCCCGCCTCTACAAAGAAAATTCTTCCGTCCGGAGTACCGATGATCTGGTAACTGCTTAAATTCTGGGAATTTCCATTGACTACATGTGTAGTTTGAACTAAATTCCAATTCAATCCATTGTCCGTACTTTTGTACAAACGCGTAATTCCATCAGATAATACCGCGTACAACCCACCTGCATTCTCAAAGAAATTTGTTACCACATCATTGTTGGTAGTAATTGCTGGTGTGATGGAGGTAGGTTGAATGCTGGAAAAATTCCCGTTATCCACATACATGATGAAATTCGGCATGGATTGTTTCCCTCCCAGGAAAACGCGCGTTCCCCTCGTATATGTGGAGTACAATTCAATCACATTCGTGGCAGCCTGCACAGGAGTACCGCCGGAAGCAGGAACCGTGTAAATTTTGGTGTCGTTTTGCTGCTGGAAGAACAAGGTTGAAGCATTAACTTCTCCGAAGACACCATTTGCCTGAGGAACCAAAGAAGTCCAGTTGTCCACACCCATAAACTGATAAGCTCCGTTATTGGGTTGAATGTTTTTGAATCCGATGATTTTATTGCTGAGTTTCAAAGCCCATAAACCGGTTGGATTATTTACCTGTGTTGCAAGCCCGGTGAAATCGCGTGTAAAATTGTTACCGCCATCGGTGGAAACATAAAATCTGCGGGTCGACTCCATGGCTCCGGTTCTTCCGGAATAAATGATCGTATCTCCTTTATTGAAATAGTAAACCGACGTTGACCAGATTGAATCCAGGTTGGTATGTATCCTGGACCATTGCTGTGCCTGACTTTGGAACGCTGCAAACAAAATAGCGAGTGAGAATAAGTAGCTCTTTTTCATAATTATAACTTTCAGTTTGATGAGCCAAAATTCTTCTTTTCCATTCCGAAATAAAATAACTCAATTGCTGTATAATGGATAATGCATTTAAAACCTGCTTATTAGAAAAACCCCAAAGCTCATTCAAAACCACTTTTTGTTTAATTATTTCGTCAAAAAATTCATTTTGAAAATGAAAATTGAAGGAAAATGCTTAATTTTTCAAATTGAAAATTCATATCAATATGAAAAACGGCTGGAGAAATATTCTTTTTGAACGGATTCTGTTTGTAGTTATCGGCTTACTCCTGATCTTTGTTTGCACCACCGGATACTGGGTCTACGATCGCTTATCGCAAGTTTCTGAAAGCCCGCTTCCAACAAACCTGAAAGAAAACCGCCGTTTTATCGTACGGGATTTGAACAGCAATATTCTAAAATCCGATAATCTTACCTATTCATACCTTTACCAAAACAATGCAGACGCACTGCTTGACTTTGAGATCCTGGAATCACAGACAACCCGCAAGATGGATTTGCTGAAATCCTATAAAACAGACGATTCTACTTATCAAAAGCAAATCCGGAAATTGAGTACTCTGGTCAAAGACCGTTTCCTGAATCTCGACACCCTGATGAGCATCAAGAATGAGAACCGGGTGAATGAAACCATGTCGATCATAGAAAACGAGGTTCAAAACGCCAGCGAAACTGCGCGGATCAAGATGGAAATCCGCGATCGTGTTAATGCGCTGCAAACCCCGGAAACCCAGCCTCAAACTGCCACCGGGGAAGAAACCAAAAAGAAGTGGTTCCAGCGAAAAAACAAGAAGCAAAATACGCAAACGACCACAACAACTGCTCCTGTTCAACAACCTATAGTGAAGATCAAAGCCTCTGAAATTGCAGAAGCCAGTACGAATGAGATCGCTAAGAAAATTCAGTCTGTTAAAGACAAAGCGGTTTCCAAAGAATCTTTGCTGAACTTGTATAAATTGAACCTGGAGCAGGAAAACAACCTGCTAAGCAAGCAGATCGGGCAGATTTTCCAGGCTATCGAACTTGCCGACAAACGGGAATTGCTGAAAGAAACCCAGCACGCCAAAAATGTAGCTGCAGAAACCAACCAGATTATCTTCCTGTTCAGCATCATCTCTACTTTATTGATCCTGATGATCGTGGTGCTCATTATTACCTTGTTTAATAAGTCGAAGGAAACAAATGCCCAATTAAAACTGGCGAAAGATAAAAGTGATCAGCTGACAGAAGCCAAATCGCGCTTCCTGGCAACGATGAGTCACGAGATCCGCACACCGCTGAATGCTATTTCGGGATTTACGGAGCAATTGTTCTTTGAACCTTTGAATCAGAGTGCCGCCAAAAAAGTAAAGATCATTCGCAATTCGGTCAAACACTTGTCGCAGATTACCAACGAGATTCTCGACCTTTCCAAATTGGAAAAAGACCACATACAGCTGGAAAAAATAGCTTTCAACCCGGCTAATGAGATCATGATGCTGCACGAGCAATACGAATTGCAGGTAAGGGAGAAAAACAACAGTTTGGTGGTGGAACTGGACCAAAAACCTTTCCCGAATGTATTGGGAGATCCGCTGCGTTTCCGCCAGATCATCATTAACCTGATCAGCAATGCCAATAAATTCTCCAAAGACAGTCTGATTACCATTCATTTGAGGTATGAAGAACTTGAAAAGCGCCAGATTCGTTGCCTGATAGAAGTACAGGATCAGGGAATCGGGATGTCCAAGAGCCAGTTGGAACGCATTTTTGAACCCTTTGAACAGGCAGATCCAGGCGTAACACGCAAATATGGCGGAACCGGTTTGGGATTGAGCATCACCAAGCAAATCATCGACAAACAAGGCGGAACAATTCGTGTAAACAGCGAAGAAGGCGTAGGAACGACCTTTTACATCGAAATTCCTTTTGAAGAAACGGAAGACCAGGTAGATGCTCCACGCGAACCTTCACGAACTGATTTTTCCTTTTTAAAAGACAAGAGCTTACTGATCGTAGATGACGAGCCCTTCAACAGAACGCTATTGCGAAGCATGTTCCATGGAGTCAACATTAACCTGATGGAAGCCACAAACGGCCTGGAAGCTCTGGAACAATTGAAAAACAATGATGTCGACATCGTTCTCCTGGACGTACGCATGCCTGAAATGAACGGACACGAATTGCGCGAAAAAATGGCCGAAATGGAAACACTGGACCAGATTCCGGTGGTTGGACTCACCGCGACATTAAATCCGGAAAAAAGACAGCGCATGCTCGATTCGGGCTGGACGGAAGTCCTCACAAAACCTGTAAATCCGGAAGAAATCCGAAGAATTTTATACCAAATTTATAAAGATAACAGTATGGGAACTCAATTAGATGAAGCCGATTTCAAAAGTCTTCAAAAACTGACCAATAACAACGAGAGCTTCTACAAGGAATTATTGCAGACTTTCGTGAATTCCACGGAAAACGGATTGGTCAAAATGAAACAACTGGTAGCGGATGAAAATTGGAGCGATGCTTCCGAACTGGCTCATCAATTAGCTGCTCCGTTCAAACATTTCGGGGCGAATAACTGCTATACCACTTTGAAGGAAATCGAGCGCATGGGCAAAGAAACCAAAGTGGATCCTTCCATTAAAGAATTGATGGAAGTTTTCGAGGAGCAGGCCAAACACATCATTACACAGGTAAAAGAAAAACTAAACTAAGCATAGCATTATGGAAACCGGGGTTACACAACGCATTTTTATTGTAGAAGACAACGATTGGTACCAAAAATTACTGGTGCATACCGTTTCGTTGAATCCGGATTATGAAACGGAGGCTTTTTCAACGGGGAAAGAATTATTGAGCCGCCTGAACGAGGACGTTCCTGATTTGATTACCATGGATTATCGCCTGCCGGATATTTCCGGGGAAGAACTGCTGGAAAAGATAAAAGGCATGTGTCCGGGAACACAAGTGATCGTTATTTCCGAACAGGAAGAAATCGAAACGGCCGTAAGCTTATTGAAATTGGGAGCTTATGACTACATCGTAAAGGGTAACGATCTGCGAAATCGCTTGTTGAACACCCTTGCGAATGCTCAAAACCAGACCAAACTCCTGAAAAAGATCGAAAAACTGGAAAAAGAAGTTCAAACGAAATACAATTTCAGCGATACGATCATCGGGCAAAGCAGTAAGATGCAGCACATTTTCATGTTGTTGCAAAAAGCGGTTTCCAATAATATCACCGTATCCATTACCGGGGAAACCGGAACAGGTAAAGAAGTCATTGCAAAAGCGATCCATTACAATTCAATTTATAAGGACAAGCCTTTCGTAGCGATCAACGTTGCTGCTATTCCCAAAGAACTGTTCGAAAGCGAATTATTCGGGCACGAGAAGGGTTCATTTACCGGCGCAAATCAAACCCGCATCGGGAAATTTGAAGAAGCAGACGGAGGAACCTTATTCCTGGATGAAATTGCAGAGCTTGACCCGGTTTTCCAGGCAAAGTTGCTGCGTGCACTCCAGGAACGCGAAATCACACGTGTAGGAGGAAACAAAGTATACAAGTTCAATTGCCGGATCATTGTTGCAACGCACAAAAACCTGCTCCAGGAAGTAAAATCAGGAGCATTCCGCGAAGATTTGTACTACCGTTTATTCGGTCTTCCAATCGAACTGCCGCCGTTGCGCGAACGTGAAAAAGACACCTTGTTGTTGAGTAAAAGTTTTGTGGAACGGTTCTGCAAGGAAAATGGCATGCCGGTAAAGAAAATCAGTCCGGCAGCCCAGAATAAGTTATTGGCATATCCGTGGCCGGGGAATGTGCGCGAATTGAAATCAGTGATCGAACTGGCCTCGGTGATGTGTATGAACGATGTGATCGAGGCAGATGATATCGTGGTAGCAAGTGCAGACATTCTTTCCGGAATTATTGCCGAAGAAATGAGTTTGAGAGCTTATAACCGAAGAATCGTCCAGTTATTTCTCGACAAATACAACAACAATACGAAAGTGGTGGCAGACAAATTGGATATCGGCCAAACGACCATTTATCGCATGTTGAAAGAAGAAGAAGAATACTAATTCTTTTCATTTTGAAAATATTTTTTTCATTTTGAAAATAATTCGGAATGTACCAAAAACTAAAACCCTTGATTTCTAAGGGTTTTTTCATTTAATCCGGCTTTGGCACGTTCTTTATAATAGAATCAGCAAGAAAATCACTTTTGAAAAACGATTCAAGTGACTAAGAGTTGAAATAAGCATTGAGTTATAAAGGAAATATTTCCGTTCGAAGTGACAATGAGGTCTCAACTGAGACCTCGTCACGAAAAAAGAAATACTCCAACACGATCTTGCAATAGTGTAGACTTAGGAATTATGGTATAGTGGGTTTGAATTACAAAATTCCTAAGGCACCTGTTGCGACATTGAAGATTATGAAGAAAAATATTGAAGAGCGTACTATCAATCATAACGCTATAAGTTAGGTAACAATTAGGTTAGTTTAGGTTTCAGTTTAGGTTTAATTTAGAGGTAATACATGTACAGGTTGATAGTGAAGTACGTGTGGTAGCTACGCCCCCGATGGAGAATATTCATCGGGGGTTTGTATTTTACAAAAATAAGTGAATGAATTTCTGTAACTTTTAGTCTGTTAAACAGTCTTAGATCTAAAAATCCTATGAAACGAGCTATTCTCATTTTCCTATTGATCATTTGCGCCCTTTCCGGCCAGGCTGTTCATGCGCAGATTACCTACCGTTACGAAACAAGCCTGAAGGACCTTTCAGGAGATAAACTAGCTGTTCATTTAAAAATTTCCGGATTTTCAGCCGATACACTCACGTATTGTTTTCCGAAGATTATTCCCGGAATTTACGGCGCCATGAATTTCGGACAATATATTCCTCCTTCGAAGTCTTCGATAAAAAAGGAAAAAAACTGAAAACGGAACAAAAAGACTTGAATTCCTGGAAAGTTTACGATGCCCGGAATATTGCCCGTGTTTCATACCTGGTCGATGACGCCTGGGAAACTTTTGACGAAAAGATGACGGAAGGTTTTTACCGCTCTGCCGCAAGTTCTTTCAGCGATAGTTCCTTTGTCATCACTCCGAACAGTCTTTTCGGATATTTCCGCGGACACATTCATCACCCGATCGAAATCATTGTCCGTAAAGGAATCAACCTTTATCCGGCTACCAGTTTGAAAAAGACCCTGAAACTCAACCAGGACCTGTTTTATGCGAAAAACTACCATCAATTGGTTGACAATCCGATCATTTATGCACTACCCGACACAACGATCTTTCATTTGCCCGGCATTTCCGTTGAAGTAGCCTGCTATTCCACTTCCGGAAAACACATTTCAAAAGACATTGCAGAATATATCCGGCCGCTTTTAATGGCACAATCGAAATACCTGAACGACAAACTGCCGGTGGACCATTACACCTTCCTGATTTATCACAGTCTGGCACCGAATCGCAACCATATTATCGGTGACGGCCTCGAACATTCCAACTCCACTTTGATCTTACTGTACATGCCACTGGATATTGAAACCATTCGCCGGAATGTTTACGGAATTGCCAGTCATGAGTTTTTCCACACGCTCATGCCGCTTGGCCTGCATTCGGAAGAAATCGAAAATTACGACTACAACGAACCGAAGTTCTCGAAGCATTTGTGGCTTTACGAAGGAATGACGGAATATTTTACCATGCACATGCCAGTAAAAACCGGGTTACATACCGAAAAGGAGCTTTATAAGGAAATGGAGGAAAAGATCAGATACATGAACCGCTTTGATCCCAAACTGGCCCTGACAGAACTGAGCCTCCACCCGATGGAAATGCAGGACCAATATTACAATATCTATTTGAAAGGTGCGCTGATCAATTTATGCATGGATATCCAACTGCGCGAACTGTCCGGTGGTGAATACGGAACGAAGGATCTTGTTTTGGATTTAATTGCCCATTACCGGGGAAAACCGTTTGAAGACGAAAAATTGTTTCACGAAATGGCAATTGTCAGCGGATATCCTGCACTGGAAGAATTCGCTGCAAAGTACATGCTGGGAACAGAACCCCTTCCCCTGGAGGAATTGTTGCTCAAAGCTGGATTAAAACTGGAAAACGGAAAGATTTCAGAAGTGGAAAATCCGACTCCGGAACAACAAAAGTTGAGAAAGGACTGGTTGCATTAAGCGTTTTACCATATCCGACGATTATCCGGTGCATCTAGATTTTCTTCGGATCAGGTTGCTCGACAATTCTTGATTCTCCTTTCGGCTGGATCTTATGACCGTGGAAAGTTGCGTATTGCTTGGTGAATTCCGCACCGAAAAAGAGGATCATGCAGGAATAGGAAACCCAAAGCATGACCAAAACGATCGACCCGGCGGCTCCATAGGCTGAACCGGGGTTTGCCTTCGCGAAATAAATTCCCAGGCCGAATTTCCCCAGGATAAACAGCAAGGCCGTCACCATTGCCCCGATCCAGACATCGCGCAATTTGATTTTTGCGTCCGGCAATATTTTAAACATCAGGGCAAAAAGCACCGTAATCACCGTAAAGGATAGCACAAATCCGGCGATTTTCAATAAAAACGGTACAAAATCCGGAAAGTGGTCCTTAATCATTTCACTCAAAGCTTCCAGCCCGGTAGTCAGCAGCAGCGAAACCAGCATGAGAAACCCGATAGACAAAACCAATCCGAATGAAAACAATCGAGTTTTGAGTGTTTTCAGCCATTTTTTCTTGGCCACCACTTCCACCTCCCATATTTGGTTCAGCGAAGTCTGCAATTCGGTAAAAACTCCCGTAGAACCCAGAATCAGGGTCACGATTCCTACGATGGTTGCAATCACGGAACTTTTCTCTTCCGAAACTTTTGCTATGATGCTTTCTATTGATTCTGCCGTATTGTCTCCAAGTGCTCCCCGGATCTGATCGGATACTTCCCCGCGTACCGCATCTTCCCCGAATACCAATCCGGCTATCGCAATGACAATAACCAGCAAAGCCGGAATCGAGAATACCGCATAGTAAGCCACTACTGCACTTTGCCGAAAAGGATCAGCCTTTAACCAATCCTTGAAAGTTGCTTTTGTAATGGCATATAAATTCCTGATAGATGATTTCTTTTTGGGCATAAACAGCTGTTTTATACCAGAATAATTTAGGCTTTTCAGCACAGAATTCCAAAAACCAATCGCCGGATGTGGGAAAGATGTAAGATTTTGCCGGAATGTTGAAAGTTTGGAAATGTCGGTTGTTTCTTCTTACATTAGACCAAACGAGGATCCTGAAAATCGTAGAAACAGAGTAAGGCACTATTCATTTATTCACACTTATGAAAAAACACTTTTTACTTTCAGTGGTATTCCTGATGCTTATTTTCCAGGGAATCAGCCAAAAAGGCACACCGACCTGGTCGGTAACCAACAACGGTTCTTTCGGGACCTGTAATTACACCGTTTGCCTGGAGATTGCCATCCGCAACATTTCCACCCAGGTAGTTTCGAGTTCCGAATGGGTTTGCCACAGCGTTTCCCCCGGAAACACAGCTTTCTATTCACAGGCTTTCCCTGTAAGTCCGGCACCCGGCTACGAAATAGCAGTAGTGAATGCAACAGCAACCTACGGAACCACGACGTTCACCAACATGAGTATGACCGTTTGGAATACAGATGTACGTTTCGGAGCATGCAGCGGCGGACCGTCATCCAACTGGGTTACCATGTGGCAACGAACGGGAACATATTCATTTACCATTCATGAGGATTTGATTGTGGGGATGTAACAAAAGCATTAAAAAATGTAGGGGCGTAAATTTTACGCCCCTACATTTTTCTCGTGCTCACACGCTCTCATTCTGAAAAAAGAAAAAGCACCCTAGAATGAGAAGCAGAAAGAGAATGAGGTAAAAAGAAAAAAGCACTTAACTTTCGTCAAATGCTTTTTTCTTTTTCGCTCCCTCTGCTGGGCTCCCCGGCGTTTCGCTGCGCTTCAGCCGGGATAAACTTCTTGCCCAGAAATAGTAATAAATGAAAAAGTCCGACGTAAAAATCGGACTTAATCTGCTCCCTCTGCTGGGCTCGAACCAGCGACCCTCTGATTAACAGTCAGATGCTCTAACCAACTGAGCTAAGAAGGAATCTTGCTTTCGCGGTTGCAAATATAGACAAAGAATTGTGTTTAATACAACCCCGATTAAAAAAAAATGAAATTATTTTTAATTAAATCCAGTACTAGCCTGACTTTCAACGCTAAAAATCGTCTTCAGTCAATGTAAAATCGTCCAAACTTGCATCGCAACCTTCGTCTTCACATGGTGATTCGTTGTCGTCGATCATGTCAAACGGAAGATCATCTTCACATTTTGCAGGTCTTAAAATATTTGTCCGGGATACATTCAAGCGGATTTCAGACCTGGAAGAACCGTCTTCCTGGGAAAAGGATTTTGCAAACGGCGTTCCCACCAATTCAACCAATGCTCCTTTCTTTAAAAAATCCAGGATACGCATGTTGGCGCCTTCTTTCTTCCAAATGGTGCAATTTACCCAGGTTGTTTTGGTCCTTGCTTCTCCAGTACGCTTATCGCGCCAATTCTTATTGTGCGCAACCGGAAAATTTACTGCAATGACTCCGCGCTCCATTTGTTTCACAACGGCGTCCTTTCCAATATTTCCAATCAAGCGTGTTTCAAAAACAGTTGCCATATTTTTATTGCTGGTAAATTATAATGTTTGAAGTGTGTTTCTCCACAAAAATAATACATTTCGGGCTAATTCTTTCGTTCTACTACGATTGAATCGGGGAAACCCTTCTTTTTCACTTCATTACAGTAGTCTTCTGCTTCTGATCTGGAAGAAAAATTACCGGAAAAATACTTATAGCGATAACCTGTTTGTGCAACCTGCGAGCGGCTTACAGCGTGTTTCAGGTTTTTAAAACTCCCTTTTTCGGTATCCAGCCATTCCTTCGAACTCATGATCTGAACGCTGTAGGTTTTATCGCCGTTTGCAACTGTTTTTGAGTCTACCGACTTTTTGGTAAAAGAAATATTGGTGTGCGTTTCCTGCAGATGGCCGCGCATAGCACGAAATAAAGCAGATGCAATGACATCCTGGCCCTGCGACGTATTCAGGTAATTGGCTTCGGAAACATTGGTCATGAAACCGCATTCCACCAATACACTCGTCATTTCGGTAAATTTCAATACCTGCAGGGAATGTTCCCGGTCATCGGAATCTTTCACCCCTCTTGATTTGCGCCCTGCACGTGTTTTGAATTCATTCTCGAATGCCCTGGCCAATTTCACGGATTTTTTTGAGCTCATCGAATGTACATGCGATTCGGTTCCTTTGATATTCACATTCGGACTTCCATTGATGTGCACGGAAATAAAATAATCCACCTTTTTGGAATTCGCCATTTCTACACGTTCATCCAATGTCGGGTAGCGGTCATCTGTCCGTGTGTAAAGAACCGTTACATTTTCCAGTCGCTCGGAAAGATAAGCTCCGAATTTCATTGCAATTTTTAATGTCAGGTCCTTTTCGGGCAATAAATTTTTATCCGCAGCCTCATGCCCAGGATCCGAACCGCCATGCCCGGGATCAATTAAAATCGTAATTCCCTGCCCCATGGAATGAAAGGAAAGAAATACCAAAAGGAAAAAACTATAAACTAACCGCATACCGCAAATTTAGGGGGCAATCGAATTCCTTCCGTAACTATTCCAAAAGGTTACTAAATAGTAAATGTTAATTTTCTATCTTTGCGCCGTGAAAGCAACTCTTATTATTTCCGTTTACAAAGATGTCAGTGCATTGGATGCCGTTCTGCGGAGTGTTGCTTTACAAAAAGAAAAAGATTTCGAAGTAATCATTTCACAGGATTGCGACGATCCGTGTTTCGATGAACTGATCGAAAAATTCCGCACTTCTTTCCCGATTAAACATTTGCAGCAACCCGACCAGGGATTCCTGAAAACGAAAATGCTCAATAAGGCGATCCGCGCTTCGGAAAGTGACAAACTGATCTTTATTGACGGAGATTGTGTGCTTCATCCGCGTTTTGTGAAGGAATACGTACGTTACATTCAGCCGGGAAGGTTTTGTATTGCGCGCCGCGTAAACCTGGACGCTGAGACTTCCCGAAAAATCCGCAATGGAGAACGCACTGTTCCGGGATACATCGAAATGATCCGGAATAAAAGTACCAGCGTGGAAGAAAGTTTCCCTTTATGGAGTTTGCTGCAGCGGAAACTGGTTCCTTTACTGGGATCAAACATGGGCTGGTACAAAGCCGACCTGGTAAAGATCAACGGATTTGACGAAACATATATCACTCCCGGATTCGGAGAAGATACGGATATTGAATTCAGAGCCAGAAAAGCAGGAATTGTTCCTTTTTCAACCCGCTATAAAACCATTCAGTACCATTTATTCCACGAGCGGCCGAACCGGGAAAACCTGGTGAAAATCAGCAAAGATTTGTTTGCAGAGCGCAAAAAACGCGAAGATTACCGTTGTCAGTTTGGGTTGGAGACATTGGAAGCATAGCTCCAATGAGTTCAAAAAAATTAAAGAGTTCAAAGAGTTTAATCAAATTTGAACATTTGAACATTTGAACATTTGAACATTTGAACATTTGAACCTTAATTAATTATAAATAGTTCTGCCGCAATCCCGTCTGCCAGTAACCTTCCGGCTTCCGTAAGCACAATGCTTTCAGGCGTTTCAATGAGTAATTGCTGATCTTCGTAATCTTTTACGATCTTGAACCATTCTTTATCCGGAGAAATATCCTCAAACAACTGAAGCTTCGAAACTCCCCATTTGGTGCGCAATCCGATCATCAACGTTTCATTGAAGCGGTCAAAAGAAGAAAGTATCTCGATAGTTTCGGGCAAATTCCCTTGTTTCAATGCAGTCATGTAAGCTTTGTTGTTCGCTTGATTCCAATAGCGCTCTTTTCCGTTGTAACCGTGTGCCGAAGGACCGATTCCGAGGTATTTCACCCCTTGCCAATAAGCCGTATTGTGTTTCGAATAATGTTCATTCCGGGCAAAATTGGAAATTTCATATTGCTCATAACCTGCTTCCTTCAGAGTCGAAACCAATAATTCAAATTGTTCGGATTGCTGTTCGTTGGAGGAAACGGTCAACTTTCCTTCTTTTACCCATTTGGACAAAGCAGTCCGTTGTTCAACCGTCAAACAGTAAGCTGAAATGTGTTCCGGGTTCAACGCAATAACCTGCAGCAACTGGCTTTTCCATTCTTCTGCCGTCATATTAGGTAAGCCGTACATCAGGTCCAGGCTTAGTTCGTCAAAACCCGTTTGTTTGGCATTTCGCACTGCATTTAAGCCATCGGCTGCCGAATGGCTCCTGTTCATCCATTTCAGTTGTTCATCGTTGAAGGATTGGATGCCGATACTCAAACGATTTACGCCCAATTTTTTCCAGGTCGTAAGATTCTCCGTGGAACAATCGTCGGGGTTGCATTCCAGGGTTATTTCGACCTGGTTACTTACTCTGTAACCGGATTTTACCTGCCCGATCAGCTTTTGCAGTTGTCCGGAAGTGAGTACACTCGGAGTTCCGCCACCGAAATAAATAGTTTGGAATTCTTCATCCTTCCAGGATTCCGACCGGATCTTCAATTCCGTGCACAAAGCCTCTACCATTTCGTTTTGGTACGAATGATTGGTAGAAAAATGAAAGTCGCAGTAACTACATTTTTGGGCGCAAAAAGGAATATGGATATAACAACCGGACATGCTGCAAAATTAGGCATTAATCGGACTCCCTGATGCAATGAAGATCTTTCTGCAAAATCAAATGTTAAAAAACGCTTTTAATTTTTACTCTTACCTAAAAAGATATACTTTTCAAATATGGGATTTAAAGAACAACAGGCAGCCATTCAACGAGAATTAGATCGATTTATCGACTTATTGGGGGTTTTATTGCCGCGTTATTCTAAATTACTGAAGCTCAAAAATCTAACGGAAGATGAATTACACGAATTAGGCGAAATAGAACACTTCCTGATTGGTGTAACCGGTCGCATTTCCGAAATCAAACAAGTCCTCGAACAAGACGTTTACGGACACTCCCTGGACTTGTATTACAAACTAAAAGCTAAGGCAAATTTAGGAGATGAACACGCAGCGAAAAAATTAAGTCGTCTACGCGATTCGTTCAATGACTCCATGATATCAATCAACTGGAACTAGGTATCATACGAAAACATGCTCCAATTAAAAAACCGCTGAATCGCTTCAACGGTTTTTTTATATCCGGGTGACTTTCCGCCGCGCGAACTCATTCACATTTAAACTAGCTTATCCCTCCAATTGCAAAAATTGCCAGAATACCCGTTCCTAATAAAGAAAGGCTTACAATCGCACAAATTCTGGCAGCCTTCATTTTTTTGTAGGAAGATTCCGTATATAAAAGTGGATTATTCTTATAATCATTCATTGCTTTTCCCGTTCTTGTCAAAGTCATTACCGCCAGGATTATTCCGATAAGATTCAGGCTAAGGGGAATAGAAATAATTCCCATTGCTAAAGTACCACCCGCCCGTTCAAGATCTCTCTGAGGTTCGTTGGTCATTATATATGAGTCTAATGTTTCGTTTTCCATCGTTTTTTCATTTAGATTGAGGTGCTAAAATAAAAAAACCTCCGGAAATGCATCCGAAGGCTTTAATATTCTGAAATAAAACAGTTTAAAGGAGTCAAAGCGTTTAAACTTTTTGAACCTTCTAACCTTTTGAACTAATTATTAAGGTTTTTCTCTTGTGAAAGCCGGAATTCCTGTTACGTCCATTCCGGTAATCAATAAGTGAATGTCGTGTGTTCCTTCGTAAGTAACAACCGATTCCAGGTTTGCCATGTGGCGCATCATGGAATATTCGCTGGTGATTCCCATTCCACCGTGGATCTGGCGAGCTTCACGCGCGATATCCAAAGCAATCTCTACGTTGTTTCTCTTGATCATCGAAATCATTGCAGAAGTTGCTCTTCCTTCGTTTCTCAATTGTCCGACACGCAAAGTAATGAACTGTGCTTTTGTGATCTCCGTGATCATTTCCGCCAATTTCTTTTGTACCAACTGGAATGAACCGATCGGAACACCGAATTGGGAACGTTCTTTGGAATATCTCACTGCCTGATCGTAGCAATCCATAGCAGCACCCAAAGCACCCCATGCGATTCCGAAACGTGCAGAATCCAGACAGCTCAACGGAGCTCCCAAACCGGAACGGCCGGGAAGTAAGTTTTCTTTCGGAACTTTTACGTTTACGAAGATCAACTCACCTGTTGCAGAAGCGCGAAGAGATAATTTCCCGTGCATTTCAGGAGTTGAAAATCCTTCCATTCCGCGTTCAACAACTAATCCGTGAATACGGCCACTTTCGTCTTTCGCCCAAACAACAGCGATATCTGCAAACGGTGCGTTGGAAATCCACATTTTTGCCCCGTTCAATAAGTAATGATCACCCATGTCTTTGAAGTTGGTAATCATACTTCCCGGGTCAGATCCGTGATCAGGCTCCGTTAATCCGAAACAACCGATCATTTCTCCTGTAGCCAGTTTCGGCAAGTATTTCATTTTTTGCTCTTCGGTTCCGTACTTCCAGATCGGGTACATCACCAATGAACTTTGAACGGAAGCCGTAGAACGCAATCCTGAGTCACAACGCTCCAATTCCTGCATGATCAAACCATAGGAAATCTGATCCAATCCCGGACCACCGTATTCTTCCGGAATATAAGGTCCAAAAGCACCGATTTCACCTAATCCTTTCAACAAATGCATCGGAAAAGTTGCCTTTTCATAATGCTCGTCGATGATTGGGGAAACCTCTTTCTTTACCCACGCACGAGCAGCGTCACGTACTAACTTTTGCTCATCTGTAAGCAATTCATCCATTAATAAATAGTCCGGATGAGAATATAAATCAGATTTCATTCGAGTTTTTTTTCAATTATCGGTGCAAATGTAATGAAATCAAACGAATGAATAAAATACATGTTCAAACATGGTTCAAAGGTGTTTAAGGAATTTCTTTTGAACTTTTGAACTTTTGAACTTTTGAACTTTTGAACTTTTGAACTTTTGAACTTTTGAACTTTTGAACTTTTGAACTCTTTATACATTGAACATTTGACATTTGAACATTTGAATTCTATTAATAGTACTTTTGTAACGGATAAAGATTCAGCGGATGCAATTAAGCGGACAACTCTTCAGTACTTCAACGGCCAATGAGGTAATGGTTCTCACGGAAAGGAGCACTCATTATTCCTATTTGATTATTGCCGCACTAGGGATGTGTCTTTTATTAATATCTGCTGCACGTTTGAGACAACGGGAAATATTCCTGATCCTCGGTCAAAACACGTTTTTCTTTCAAAGCTTTTCAGAACAATACAAAAACGGTATCCGGGAAAATCCGCTTTCATCCATTTTCCTGGTCCTTCAGTACATTATTATCAGCGGAATCTATATTTACTGGTACAATCATTTTTCCCTGGTGGATTTCAATACTTATCAAACAATTTTATTGACCACATTCCCAGCAATCCTGTTGGTATATCATCTGTTCACCATTTCACTTGCGGGGACTATTACCGGTTTCCGCGAAATTATCCAGGAAGTCAACCAGTTGACCCTGACCATGGCCCAAACAGCCGGAATCGTGATCCTGATTGAGTTCTTTTTCATTTATTTCCAGCCAGAACTCGTTACTGAGTCGCGGTTAATCATTGGCGGAACGTTTTTATTTTTCATTGTTTTGCGAATTATTCGCGCATTTTATCATGCCATCCAATTGGGTGTATCATGGTATTATATAATTTTGTACCTTTGGACCCTTGAAATTTTACCTCTGCTGATAGCCATAAAACTGGTTTTCCCGAGCGAGATTTCAAGCTGGTTAGGTTAAGTAAATGTTGAACGCTAAAACAAAATAAACCTTGAGTATTAAGACGATATTGGTTTCACAACCGAAACCAGAAGGAGATAAATCTCCGTATTTTGATTTGGCCGAAAAGTATAAGTTGAAAATTGATTTTAGGCCGTTTATTCACGTGGAAGGAGTTTCTGTCCAGGAATTCCGTACTCAGAAAATAGACTTTAAAGATCATACTGCTGTTATCTTAACATCTAAAACTGCTGTAGATCACTTTTTCCGTATCGCTGAAGAAATTCGTTTCGAAGTTCCGGATACGATGAAGTATTTCTGTATTTCAGAAGCCGTTGCTTTATACTTGCAGAAATATGTGACTTACCGCAAACGCAAAATTTTCTTTGGAAAACAAACCATTGAAGATTTGGTAGACCCGATCAAAAAACACAAAGGAGAGAAATTCCTGCTTCCTTGTACCGATATTTTGCAGGATAAAATTCCATTAACACTGGAAGAAGCAAAAATCCCGTTTACCAAAGCAATGCTTTACAGAACCGTTGCTTCGGATCTGAGCGATCTGGAAGACGTGTACTACGACATGCTTGTTTTCTTCAGTCCGGGTGGAATTGAAAGTTTGTTCAAAAACTTCCCTGATTTCAAACAAAACAAAACTCTGATCGCTGCCTTCGGCCCTACAACGGCAAATGCAGTGGTGAAAAACAACCTCAGACTGGATGTTCACGCTCCGATGCCAAATGCACCAAGCATGACCGCTGCTATTGAAAATTTCATTAAAGAGAACAATAAGAAAAAATAAAAAAACAAGTAGGGCCGGAAAATTTTCCGGCCCTACTTGTTTAAACTCCAGCCATCCATTCTTTTTAGCATTTTTTTGTTAGAAAGTATCTTTTAAATCACTCAACTATTGCTTCTGAATTTCGATATTTGCCTTTGCGAATAGTATTTCGTTATTTTTACCATTCAAATGAGTCGTATGGCACAAAAAAGTAAAGGACCGACAGCGTCAGCGTCTTTTTCACCGAAAGAGCATAAAAGAGCAACAATTGCTTATTGGCTGCTTGCCACTTTTCCGCTTTATTTCATCGGAGCATTGCTTTTATTTCAATCGGAAGACAACCTTCCTCCTGTTGCGATGCTGGACAATCCGCCGGAATTATTGGCTTCGGTAATTATTGCCGATGATGGTGAAACGGAATTGGGCCGCTACTGGAAAATCAACCGGACTTCGGTTGAGTACCGCAAAATCAGCCCGAACGTTACCGATGCATTGATTGCTACGGAAGATGAGCGTTTCCACGATCACTCGGGGGTGGATTTCCGCGCAATCGGTCGTGCGATTATCAATGTAGGTGGTGCCGGAGGTGCTTCGACCATTACTCAGCAACTTGCAAAACAACTCTATACGCTTCAATTGCGTGAACGCGAGGAATTGGCCCGCGCTAACGGAGAAGATGTATCATCCGGATCTTCCGGAAGAATCGGAAGAATGTGGGGCCGTCTGAACGAAAAAGCCCGTGAAAATATCATTGCTACCCGTTTGGAAGCACGCTTTACGAAAGAAGAGATCATCACGATGTATCTGAACCAATTCGATTTCTTATACAACGCCGTAGGAATTTCCAACGCTTCGAAAGTGTATTTCAATAAGAAACCAGGTGAATTGTCCAAAGAAGAAGCAGCTATGCTTGTCGGAATGTGTAAAAACCCGGCTTTGTACAATCCTTATACGTTCAAAATCAAGAATTACCGGCTTTCCCTGGCACAGAAAAAAGGAGTGGATCAATCTGCCATTACCGAGACTGAAATTTCAGAAGCCAGAGCAGCAGACAGCTTGCGGGCACTCACAAGACGTAACCAGGTATTGAAGCAATGGTTGAAAAACTCGGATGAAGGGAATGAGGCATTGCGTCAAAAACTGACCGAAGCTGAATACGAGCGTTTGAGTAAAAAACCATTGGTTACCAATTACCAGATCGTAGATCACAAACGTGGAATTGCTCCGTATTTCAGAGAATCTTTGCGAAACGAGGTAACGGAATTATTGAGTTCCAAGAAAGAAGACGGTTCATTGGTTTACAAACGTGAAGATGGGCTCCCTTACGACATTTACCGCGACGGATTACGTATTTACACTACTTTGAATGCAGACATGCAGGCACATGCGGAATACGCACTGGAAAGACATCTGAAAGACGAAATGCAGCCATTATTCGACAGAAATAACAAGTCGGCAAAAAACTGGCCTTTCTCCAATTCATTGTCCCAGGATGAAGTAAATAGCATCATGAACTCGTCCATGCGCCGTTCGGACCGGTACATCCGACTTTCGGAAGCAGGAGTTTCCGAAGCGGAAATCAAACGTATTTTCAACGAACCGGTTGAAATGCGCGTATTCAGCTGGAAAGGCGAACGCGACACGATCATGAGCCCGATGGACTCGATCCGTTATTACAAATCCTTCCTGCAAGCCGGATTGATTTCTATCGAACCAAGTACCGGGTTTGTGAAAGCATGGGTTGGCGGAACGAATATCGACCACTTTGCATACGATCACGTGAAACTGGGGAAACGACAAGTAGGTTCTACTATCAAACCATTCGTTTATGCAGCCGGAATTACCATGAATGTGGTGAAACCGGGACTCGTGGTTCCGAATATTTCTTATTGCGTAGATCTATATGACCCGAACGGAAACCCGGATGGCCAATGGTGTCCGAGAAACTCCGACGGAAGCGGAAACGGTGGAACAATCTCCATCATGAAAGGACTTGCCCTGTCCAAAAACAACATTGCGGTTTATATCATGAAACAAATGGGCGCATTGGCAGGGCCGAAAACGGTAGCAAAACTGATGCGCGATATGGACATTGAACTGCTTGACAGAGATGTTGTTCCGGCCATGTGTCTGGGTTCTATGGATTTATCGCTTTACGAATTGGTGGGCGCACAGGCAACTTTCGTCAACAAAGGAATTTTCAATAAACCAACAAGTATTCTTCGCATTGAAGACCGCGCAGGACATGTGATTTACAGCGCGAAAACGGTTTCCAAAGAAGCCATGAACGAAAACGTGGCTTACACGGTATTGAAAATGATGCGTGGAGTGATCCAGGGTGGTACCGGAAGCAGATTGCGCGGTGGTGCTGCTTACGGAGGAATTTCTTATCCGACAGCCGGAAAAACAGGAACTACACAAAACAACTCGGATGGTTGGTTTGTAGGATTAACTCCGGATCTGGCAACAGGAGTCTGGGTTGGAGCAGAAGACCGTGGTGTCCGTTTCCGAAGTACCGATTTGGGGCAGGGGGCACGAACCGCTCTACCGATCTACGGATATTATATGAACAAAGTCTACAAAGATCCGAAAATAGCTATTTCAACTACGGACTTTGAGGTTCCTCGAAATTTCGATAATTCGGTATTTAACCTCACAGGTGTTGAAATTGATCCGGCGGTGGCCGATTCAACGGCCAACATTGTCGAAGAAATACAAATGTGATAAAAGACCATGAATAAAGTTGTAAAAAACGTAGAAGAAGCCCTGGCTGGCATTGAAGACAACATGACCCTGATGGTCGGCGGATTCGGACTATGCGGAATTCCTGAAAACTCCATTGCACAATTGGTGAAAATGGGAACGAAAGGTTTGACTTGTATTTCAAACAATGCCGGGGTCGACGACTTTGGTTTGGGTTTGCTCTTGCAAAAGAAGCAGATCAAAAAAATGATTTCTTCCTACGTGGGTGAAAACGAAGAATTCGAACGCCAGATGCTTTCCGGTGAACTGGAAGTGGATTTAATCCCCCAGGGTTCTCTGGCTGAGCGTTGCAGAGCCGGAGGTGCCGGAATCCCGATGTTCTTTACTCCAGCCGGGTATGGAACAGAAGTAGCCGAAGGAAAAGAAGTACGTGTTTTCAACGGGAAACCACACATCCTGGAAAGTGCATTAACAGCCGATTTCGCATTGGTAAAAGCCTGGAAAGGTGATACGGAAGGAAACCTGATCTTTAAGGCTACTGCCCGCAACTTCAACCCGATGATGGCTATGGCCGGAAAAATCACCGTTGCAGAAGTGGAAGAACTGGTTCCCGCAGGAGAATTGGACCCCAACTTCATTCACACTCCGGGAATTTTCGTTCAGCGCATTTTCCAGGGAGAAAAATTTGAAAAACGCATCGAGCAAAGAACTGTTCGTCAGAAATAAATGACCTTCTTTCGATTAGATAATAAGTGGCTGATTTGGCCACTTTTTCTTTTTCTAGTAGTTTAATTTCTTCAACCGAGGTCATAGAACCAGGTAAATCTTTCAGGGATTCATATTAAAATTCTTGCGGTAACCAAAAAGTGAGAGAAGAAAAGCGATCCGCCGTGGCGGATTGATCTTGTCCCGAAGTTTCGGGCTTCTTGCAGCTATTATTTATTGATTGCAACCGAAATCATTTTACATTTGCATGAATCTAAACGAAAAAACAGGACTATTTTGATTCAAAAAAACTCCAAAACTATTTATTCTGACTCTTCGGAACGGCTCATTACCTGGATACTCTTTTTGGGGTTGCTGATCTACGCCATTTTAAGAGCCTGGATTGTGGAACCTATTCACGATGAAGTAGCAACTTATTTTCATTACATCGAAACGGGGGAAATCAGAGGTGGCCGTTCGTTGATGGACGCCAACAATCATTTGTTCAACAGCTGGCTTGGAAACCTTTCGTACCGCTGGTTCGGGGAACACTTCTTCCTTTTCAGGCTTCCTGCTGTTTTGTGTTTTTGCCTGTACTTTTGGTCGAGCAGAAAACTGACCCGCAACCTGAACCTGGGAATCTGGGGAGAACTTTGTTTTGTGGCATTGAACACCATTCCGTGGATTTTCGACTATTTCAGCTATACGAGGGGCTATGGCCTGGCAATCGGATTTTTCATGGCCGCTTTATTCCAATTATCCGTTTGGCTGAAGGCGAAACATACCGGTCATTTGATCCTATTGCTTTTATTCCTTTATCTGGCCGTGCTTTCAAATCTGACTTACCTCGTTACGAGTTTGATTCTTTGCGCTTACGTTGTTTTCATCGCCCTGCTTTTTGCGAAGAAAATAGGGATCAAAGCCCTGGTATTCCATGCATGTTTAGTGATCGTTTTCTGCTTTTCACTCCTTCCGCTGATCCGGTTCAGTTTCGAACTGAAGGAAGCCGGCGCTTTGTATTACGGAAGCCTGGACGGACTTTGGTGGGTAACCGGGAAAACACTTTCGCGCTATATTTTATTTTACGATGCAAACTGGCTCCGTATTGCTTACCTGCTGATCGGCTTCGCAGGAGCAATCATCCTGTTCCTGCAATGGCGAAAAGAATCGTGGCTGAATTTTCTTACCGGTACTTCTTTCTGGTTGTGTATGCTCATTGCCGGAAACATTTTCGCGATCCTTTTCCTGGCAAAAGTGATGAAGGTCAATTACCCGGAAGACCGCGCAGCAATGTACCTGATTCCTTTAAGTATCCTGGCACTGACCGTGCTTTTTGTCCGGCACAAATTCTCCCGGTATTTCCTGGTAGTACTTTTGTTCTTCCCGGTTAGTTTTCTCGCAAAATTGAACTTAAACACCTCTGTTTTCTCTCCGGATGACCGCATGAGCAAAGCATTCTACGAAGCTGCCACGAAAGATCTGAAACCGAACGAAACGGTGAGTATTTACCCGATTCAGCAGTTGACTTATGCTCATTTTGAGCGCACGAACCCGGATCATCCGGTAAAACATGTAGGAACGCTTCAAAAAGACTTCCAGCCGGGCAGTGATCTGATCCTCACCAAAACAACCTGGCTATTCCCGAAAGACGATATCAGCGCTTACAAAGTCGTAGCGAAGGATCCGGCCAGCACGTACATTGCTTTGAGGCGAAAAATTCCTTTCAAACAAGTTCATTTATTCGATTCGATCGGAAAAACCAAACAATCCGATGAGGAATTTATCCTGTTCTACGACGGACCGATCCGACCCGAATGGCGCAACAAGCAGATCCAGATCAACCTGAAAGGTGACTGGAAAACGGACAAGCACCTGAACGATTTCAACGCAGTAGTTTCCACGAACGATTCTTCAGATGTCAATTTGAGATATGAATATCAGAACCTGCGCTGGTATTACGGAGAGAATGTGCAGCAATTTAAATTGAACTATCCGTACAGCGCAAAGCATTTTCTGAGCGAAGAATCCCGATTGATTATTTATATTTGGAACCCGGAAAGAAAGCATTTCAAGCTATCACGTCCGACCATTGAGATTATTGAGTTAAAATAAAGCACATGGCACTAGATAAAAACGGAATTGCAAAACGCATTGCACAGGAATTACAGGACGGTTGGTATGTAAACCTGGGAATCGGTATTCCGACTTTGGTTGCAAACTACATTCCTGAAGGCATCGAAGTGGAATTCCAGTCTGAAAACGGGATTCTTGGAATGGGGCCTTTCCCGTTCGAAGGAGAAGAAGATCCGGATCTGATCAACGCCGGAAAACAAACCGTAACATTGAGACCGGGAGCATCCATCTTTGATTCTGCTACTTCATTTGCCATGATCCGCGGCCAGCACGTTCAGTTGACGGTTCTCGGAGCCATGGAAGTTTCCCAGAACGGGGATATCGCCAACTGGAAAATTCCTGGAAAAATGGTGAAAGGAATGGGTGGAGCGATGGATTTGGTTGCTTCTGCCGAGAATATTATCGTCGCGATGATGCATTCCAACAAAGCCGGTGAATCGAAAATATTGAAAGCTTGTACGTTGCCTTTGACAGGTGTCGGCTGCGTGAAGAAGGTCGTAACCGAACTGGCTGTGCTGGAGATCAAAGACAATAAATTCCACCTGATTGAGCGCGCTCCGGGGGTGAGTGTGGAAGAAATCGTTTCCAAAACAGAAGGAGATCTGGTTGTACCCGATTTTGTGCCGGAAATGAACCTCTAATAAAATTCCCTTTTTTACGTTATCCAGACATGATTCAAAAATTATCCATTCTTATACCGGCTTATAACGAAGGCCCAACCATTCACCTGATCCTGGACAAGATCAAAAAGGTGCAATTGGAAAACGACGTTCACAAAGAATTGGTAATTGTCAACGATTGTTCAAAGGATAACACCGTTGAACGCATTGAAGCGTATATGGCCGCAAATCCGGAAATGGATATCCGTCTTTTCTCACAGCCTTACAACCAGGGAAAAGGAGCTGCCATCAATCGCGCAATCCAGGAAGCAACCGGAGAATACATCATTATCCAGGACGCGGATCTGGAATACGACCCCGAAGAATACAATTTGCTTTTAAAACCGGTTTACATGGACAATGCAGACGTGGTTTACGGTTCCCGCTTCATGGGACATCAACCTCATCGTATTCTCTTTTACTGGCATTCCAAAGGAAATAAATTCCTGACAGGACTTTCCAACATGATGACGAACCTGAATTTAACCGACATGGAAACCTGTTATAAGTTAATCCGTTCTTCGATTGCAAAAGATATCAAGATCAAGGAAAACCGTTTCGGAATTGAGCCTGAAATCACTGCAAAACTGGCAAAACGCAAAGGAATCCGCATTTACGAAGTGGGTATTTCCTATTACGGAAGAACATACGAAGAAGGGAAGAAAATTGGCTGGAAAGACGGTTTCAGAGCGATATTCTGCATCATCAAGTACCGCTTCACAAATTAATTATCAATAATGAATTGGTTAATTATCAAGAAGATTACTGCTTGATAATTCATCATTGAATCATTGATCATTCTAATACTTAATGCTCTTCGACCAGCGTATCGAGCGTTGTTCAATCACCCTGTAATAGCAGTAGGCAAATACGATCGCGCCCAAAACAGCACATGTGAAATACACCCACGGGTTCCAGTCGACATGTCTTTGATTCTTGCAATAGTACAGGAATAATCCGCCGGAAAATCCATGTGTGAGGTACAGGGAATAAGAGAATTTCCCGATTGATTCCAGCCAGATACTTTTGATTTTTACCCAAAGCAGGAATACTACTCCAATTACCGAAATCACCACGTCCTCCATGGGGAAAATCAGGTACAGGAACACCAAACAAGCAGCAATCAAACTGTAATTAAGCACCAGGCTGCGCGATCTGTAAATCTCCGAACAGGCAATTCCTATCAGGAAAAAAGGGATATTATGGACCAGGTCGATCGAATGGAAATAATACGCTGAAATAAGTGCTGAAAAGGTAATCAATGCGTAACTCCAGATCGTTTTGTGGAGCGGAATGACCAACAGGCCAATCACCAGGTAAAACAAAAATTCCACCTTCAGCGTCACAAAAATCGGGTTCATCCATTGTGTATCCTTGAACAGATCTACCGAAAGCGTGGCGTTCTCGAGCAACTGTTTCGCCGAATACGGAAAAGGCCATCCGAAAAAGTACGGTGCGATACAGATCAATGCGATGGTTCCCAAAAAGGGTGGAAAAATACGTGCAAATCGCTTTAGGAGGTATTTCGGGTAGTTCTGAATACCGAACGAAGTACTTGTAAGCGAATAATAGATTACAAAACCGGAAATGATGTAGAACAATTCTACGCCCTGCGCACCGAATTCGGAATACTTGCGAACAAGCTCATTTTCGATCAACGGGCCCTTTGCATCCGAAAAGGAAATAAAATGGAAGAGCAGTACGATCAAAGCCGCCAAAGCGCGCAACGATTCGATATGGCCCAAATGTTTTTTCCCCTTTTCCAATCTGTCACTAAAATAATGAGATTTCCCAAAACGCAATAAAAAAACCCTGACGTCCCGGGTATCTTCGGGAGTCAGGGTTAAACGTATTTTAAGCCGCTTTTAGTACAATTCCTGTTTCAAAGCTGTACGGTAATCCTTGATTTCTTCTCTGTTGATCTTGTGTTCCGCATTTTTCAATAAGTTCAGTAAGTAAAGGAAGTTTTCCTGGTCTTCGATCTCCAGCGGATATTCGTTCCCTTCCTCATCTTCCTCGTATTGTGCCTGAACATCAAACGCGTTTCTGTCCTGCAGGTACTCATAAGACAAACGTAAAACCTTCACCACCAAAGGATCTTGTTCTTTCAAAGCTTGTTCGCGCAATTCTTTCAAATCCTCCACAACACCTTTGTAAGCGATCCCTTCTTTTTCCACGTTGGAAATAATTGTTTCTAATTTTTTATTGGCAATGGCCGTTTTCATACTTCAACTTTCAAGACATGGCAAATGTAATGACTTCTTAGCAGTTAAAATAGCATCTATATCGTTTTTTTACAAAATCATTCGGATTTCCGCTTCCAAACCATGCTTTCTTTCAGAAATCCCGCTCACGCGTAAATCGAATGACTATATTTGTAAAAACAGAAAAACCGAACTTTTGCTAGATATTTTACTCAAAGGAATTATTACCGGATTTATACTCAGTATAATGATCGGTCCCGTATTCTTTCTTCTTTTGGAAACAAGCATCCGAAAAGGAATCCGGGCCGCCATTGCATTTGATCTGGGAGTGCTTCTTTCCGACCTTGTTTACATCCTCATTGCGCTTGTTTTTTATGCCCAGGTTACCAAAATAACCTCCGGTGAATACGGGCACATCATTTCGATCGTGGGTGGATTTGTTCTCATGATCTTCGGCCTGGTAACCCTGCTGAAGAAACCCAAAGAGGATAAAAAAGAAGCGGACAAACAACTGAACAATCAAACCAAGGACCTGATTTTACTCGGACTCAAAGGTTTCCTGCTGAATTTTGCCAACCCGGGAGTAATCTTTTACTGGATTACCGTAATCGCACTTGGAGCAGACGGGAAAAAGAACGCGGACAATGCCATTGACGAAAGCACTTACTGGTACATCCTGATCATCATGGTTACCTTCTTTTCGGTAGATCTTCTGAAAATTATCGGGGCAAAGAAACTCCGTCCTTTCATTACCGACAATGTACTAACCGGATTGAACCGCCTGATCGGCCTGATCATTATCGGAACAGGTGTGCTGTTGGTCATCAAAGGTTTCCTGCATAAATAGCTCTTGTAACATTTCACCCCATTCATAATTATACAGTTAAAAACATCATTTATTCCATGAAGTTCGTTTGTTTCCTCTTTTTGTTATGCGCTTTCACAGGATTGGGCCAGGTTATAAACAAAGAGAACCTGACACCCAAGGAGAAAAACTATTATGATTTTCAACAAACCAAGCTGGAATCCATCGGGAGTTATTACAAGGATTTACTGGGAGAATCGCGTGATAAACACGGAAAATGGCTGTATTACGACCGGTTCGGAACCGTGATCGAAGAACGCAATTATTACCGCGGGAAATTACATGGAAGAGTGGTTTCCTTCCACCCGAACGGTAAAAACAAGCAGGAAGGTTATTTCAAAATGGGAGAACAGGACAGCGTCTTCCGCGAATGGAACGAACTGGGAAAACTCAGCGTCCAGGGAAATTATAAATTGGGAAAACCTGTTGGTTTTTGGGAATACTATTACCTCACCGGGCAGAAAAAACAAGTCGAAGAAATCATTGATACCACGACTTACCTGCGTGACTTCTGGATGCCCGACAGCCTTCACACCCAAAAAGTAAAGGACGGAAACGGGGAATACCTCACTTTCTTCGATACCGGAATGGAAAAAGAATGGTATAACTACAAAAACGGGTTGAAAGACGGCCCTTTTGAGGAAGTTTCCATTTACGGGTATCTGCTGATCAGCGGAAAATTCAAGAACGGGCAAAAAGACAGCACCTGGAATTTCTTCTATTACACCGGGAAGACCGAAAAAATCAGCAATTATGTAGAGGGGAAACTGGACGGGCCGTACAAGTATTTTTACGACAACGAGCAGGTAAACGTAGAAGGAACTTACAAGAACGGTGAAAAATCCGGTTTGTGGACCTGGTATACCAAAAAGGGAACCAAAGACATGGAAGGTTCTTTCGATAATGGAAAACAAAACGGCAAATGGACGTATTGGTATCCGACAGGGGAATTGCGCAATTACGCCGAATACGATCACGATAAGAAAACCGGCACCTGGCAGTATTTTTACAAAGACGGAAGTAAATTCAAAAGCTCACCTTATGTCGATGATCTGAAACAAGGATTGTGGGAAACCTGGTACGAAAACGGACAGCTGCTTATGTCCGGAAAGTATGTGAAAGACAAGGAAGAAGGAACCTGGGTGAATTATTGGGAAAACGGGAAAGAAAAGAACATTGCCACATTTAAGAACGGTCTTTTGAACGGAAAATGGGAATCCTATTTCCCGACAGGGAAACCGAATGTTTTCGGAAATTACAAAGACGGGGAAAAAACGGGCGAATGGACCAGCTTCTTCGACAATGGAAAACCGAAAGACGTATTCAATTACAAAGTCATTACCAAGAAATCGAAAATCCCGAACGGGCCGCTGAAAGACTACGATGTGAAAGAAAGCATCAAAGACGGACACGCTGTTTCCTACTCTCAAAAGGATTACAAGAAAACCGAAGAAGGAGATTACAAAAACGGCGAAAAGGACGGAGTTTGGTACACATACTGGCCGGGCGGACATATTCCGAGCAACACCACGACTTACAAAAACGGGTTATTGGAAGGTAAATCCACCGAGTTGGACAGAAGAGGAAATCCTGTTTCAGAAACCGAATACAAAAACGGCCTGAAACACGGAAAGATGAAAATCTACGACAAGCGCGGAAAAGTAGCCAAAGAACTGGAGTTTGAATTCGGGCAGCAAGTGATCAAAGGTGCCGGAGGCAGCAGTATTGAGTTTAAAACGCGCTAATGCTGTTCAATGTGTTCAAAACGTTTAAAGGGTTTAAACAAATCTTCTTTTTGAACTCTTTTGAACTCTTTTGAACTCTTTTGAACTCTTTTGAACTTTGCAAAATGTCATCTTTTTTCTTAAATTATATAAGAAAAGGCTCATGACAGACCAGGAATTAGGCATTTTCGGGGAGCAGATGGCTCAAAAATTTTTGCTCAGAAACGGTTACACCATTCGCAAGACGAACTACCGCTATTTGAAATTCGAAATAGATATCATTGCACAAAAGGACGAAAAGATTGTCGTTGTTGAAGTAAAAACGCGGCAAACGGCAGAGATCGGTGAACCCTGGATGGCAGTTACCAAAAAGAAGCAGCGGCAAATCATCTTTTGCGCCAATGAATACATCCAATCCCGCGATTTGCCCAACGAAGTACGTTTCGACATCATTTCGATCGTTCACAATCAATTCCGTACCAAGCTGGAGCATATTGAGGATGCGTTTTCGACATAAATTGAAATTTTCATGTAGGCACGCGATTAATCGCGCGCCTACATGAAAAACCACTTGATTTTCAGCTTTGTAACTTTTCTCAATTAAACGTCTTATCTTTGTGCCGTCTACTGCGATAGTAAACATTAAATTCTGCTCGTGATGAACACAAGAAAAACAGGTACAGGGAAAGGCCGTACCACAACCGGAAGAGGTTCAAAACCTACTTCTTCAAGAACCGGGAAACCGGCACCAAAAGGCGCAAAGCCTAAAAGCGCATCCAAGCCCGCAGCAGCGGCTGAAGGATCTTCAAAACCTCATTTCAAACCGAAAGTTCGCAAAGGTGATCCATTGCCGACTTTCAACGAAGAAGATGTCCGTTTGAACAAATACTTGTCGAATGCCGGAGTTTGCTCCCGCAGAGAGGCTGATGTATTGATCCAGACCGGAGTTGTTTCCGTAAACGGTGAGATCGTTACCGAATTGGGGTACAAGATCAAGAAAGGGGACAAAGTACAGTATGACGGTGAAACGATCAATGCTGAGACCAAACGTTACGTGCTTTTGAATAAACCGAAGGGATTCATTACTACGATGGATGATCCGCTGGGGCGCAAAACCGTAATGGGATTGGTCATCAATGCCTGCAAAGAACGTATTTATCCGGTAGGTCGGTTAGACCGCGACACAACCGGGTTGTTGCTGTTCACAAACGACGGGGACATGGCTAAAAAGCTGACTCACCCGCGTTATGAGGCTACCAAGATTTACCACGTGGAAACCGATAAACCGGTTCAAAAAGAACATTTGGAATTATTGATGCGCGGAATCGAACTGGAAGACGGACGCATCCAGGCAGATAAGGCAGAATACGTTACAGACGGAAAATCCGGCCGTGAAGTCGGGATTGAGATCCATTCCGGGAAAAACCGCATCGTACGCCGTATGTTTGAAAAACTGGGATACGAAGTGGTAAAATTGGACCGCGTTCAATTTGCAAGCTTGACGAAGAAAGATTTGCCAAGAGGTTATTACCGCCATTTAACGGAGAAAGAAGTGAGCTTTCTTAAAATGACTAAATAAATCAACATGCACAAAAAGCTGTTATTCCTTTTCCTTTTAGCAGTGATTGCCACCCCGGCTGATGCACAGATCCGAAAGCATCAACGGAAGAGAAGTACCAATGCCGGTACACTTTTCTTCTATTGGGGCTATAATCGAACTGCGTACACACCGTCGACGATCCATTTCCTAGGCTCGAACTATGATTTCAAGCTCAGCGGTGTAAGAGCAACGGACAGGCAACCGAAATTCGGGGCAAACCTGTATTTGAATCCGATGAATATGACGATTCCGCAATACAACTTCCGGATCGGATATTATTTCACGGAAAAATGGGCCTTGTCTGTTGGTGTAGACCATTTCAATTACGTGATGGCGCACAACAAGGAAGTCACGTTGGACGGTCATTTCGATTATGGGGCGGATTCTACCTGGGAAGGAAATTACACGCAGGAAAGTTTGTTGATAGATCCGGCCCAATTGCATTATGAGCATTCGGGAGGATTGAATTATTTGAGAATCGAATTGATGCGTTCATTCGACTTGTTGGAACTGGGAGACAGAAGACAGTTTGCAGTTACCGGGAATGTTGGTTTGAACATCGGCCCGATGCTGACGACAACGAATTTTTACTTTGCAAACCAGCAGACAAATCGTTCGACAGCACTTTCCGGTTATGGAATCGGTGCAAATGCCAGCGCCCGTCTCGAATTTTTCAAGCATGTATTCATCCAGGCGGAAGGCGGATTGGCCTTTGCTCATCTTCCCGGAGTGAAAACCCGGCCGGCAGATCGAAACCAACGTGCAAAACAAGCTTTCGGATTAGCTTCCTACAATGTATCTTTGGGACTGATGTTCTACATCAAAACCAAGAATGGCTGTGATAGCTGTCCGCATTGGTGATGTCAGGTTCAAACATTATTAAATTAAATACTAACTATTAAAATAGAACCTCGGATTAAGGTCCTGAAATCTTAAATCCTGAGGTCTTAACATCAAAAAAATGTCACAAGAATTATCAGAACAAGAAATCCAGCGACGACAAACGTTGCAACACTTACGCGATGCGGGGATCGATCCTTATCCTGCTGCACTTTACCCGGTAACCGATTATTCCGCTTCTATCAAGAACAATTTTGAAGAAGGAAAGATCGTTTGCCTGGCAGGTAGAATGATGAGTCAGCGTGTAATGGGAAAGGCTTCTTTTGCTGAATTACAAGATTCCGAAGGAAGGATACAAGTGTATTTCAACCGCGACGAAATTTGTCCGGGAGAAGACAAAATGCTTTACAACGACCTGTTCAAAAAGTGGCTGGACCTGGGTGATTTCATCGGGATCAAAGGAGAAGTGTTCAAAACGCAAGTGGGAGAAGTTTCCGTAAATGTGAAAGAATTCCAGTTGTTGAGCAAATCCCTGAAACCGCTTCCGCTTCCTAAAACGGATGCCGAAGGAAACGTACATGATGCATTTACTGACCCGGAATTGCGTTACCGTCAGCGCTATGTTGATTTAGTGGTAAATCCGCAGGTGAAAGAAGTGTTCGTAAAACGCACGAAATTGTTTTCAGCGATGCGTAATTTCTTCAACGATGCCGGTTATATGGAAGTTGAAACACCGATTTTGCAGGCAATTCCCGGAGGAGCTTCTGCAAGGCCGTTCATTACGCACCACAATGCGCTGGATATTCCTTTGTACATGCGTATCGCAAACGAATTGTACCTGAAAAGACTGATTGTAGGTGGATTTGACGGAGTTTATGAATTCTCGAAGAATTTCCGCAACGAAGGAATGGACAGAACGCACAATCCGGAATTTACAGCCATGGAAATCTATGTTTCTTACAAAGATTACAACTGGATGATGGATTTCACGGAGCGTTTATTGGAACATTGTGCAACAGCCGTAAACGGAACAGCAGAATGTACGTTCGGTGAACACAAAATCAGCTTCAAAGCACCGTACAAGCGTGTAACCATGCGTCAATCCATCATTGATTTCACCGGTTTTGACATTGCCGGTAAATCGGAAGATGAATTGCGGGCAGCTGCCAAAGGAATGGGAATTCAGGTGGATGAAACCATGGGGAAAGGAAAATTGATCGATGAGATTTTCGGGGAAAAATGTGAAGGAAATTACATCCAACCGACGTTCATCACGGATTATCCGAAAGAAATGTCGCCATTGTGTAAAACACACCGCGACAACCCGGAACTGACGGAACGATTTGAATTGATGGTCTGCGGAAAAGAAATCGCGAATGCTTATTCCGAGTTGAATGACCCGATCGATCAGCGCGAGCGTTTCGAAGACCAGGTGCGTCTTTCCGAAAAAGGAGACGATGAAGCAAACGGATTGATCGACCAGGATTTCTTACGTGCTTTGGAATACGGAATGCCACCGACATCCGGATTGGGAATCGGAATGGACCGTTTGATCATGTATCTGACCAATAATCCTTCTATCCAGGAAGTATTGTTCTTCCCGCAAATGCGCCCGGAGAAAGTGGTAAAAGTGGTACTGAATGAAAACGAGCAATTGATCTTCGATATCATGCAGCGCGAGAAAAGCATGAACCTGCTGACTTTGAAAGAATCGGTAAACCTGAGCAACAAAGCCTGGGATACCAGTATCAAAGGATTGACAAAACACGGATTACTGAAAGTAACCAAAACAGACGATATCCTGAATGTTGACCTGGTAGGATAATCTATCATTCAAATACATTGAATCCCTGGTTTGCTGAGACGAATCAGGGATTTTTTGTGAACCACATAGTGCACATAGAACACATAGCATTATCCAAAATATGTAGCCTATGGTTTGGTTTCTAATGGTTCAATTGTAAAAAGGCCAATATGGCAGACAGATAGAGGTTATTATATCTCTGCGTGTTCCTCTGCGTTCGTTCGTCCCGACACTCAGGGCCTCCTTGAAACAAACAGATGTAATTCAAATCCGGAATCACCGAATCAATTTGTTAAGAATTTATTCCTGTATTGATAAATCAACAAAATTTTCACAAACACTCGTTTCAAAGCAACGTTTCTTATCAATCCGGACTCTATAGTATTGTGAAACAATTGTTAACGGAAAGGAAGGATTATTCAAAATAAATGCTACCTTTTTCCAAACTTACCGAAAGGTAAAAGCTACAATACGCTTTATGAACCGAAAAAGAACTGATTCGAACCGACTGATTATCTCTTCCTGTGCCATAGCGGCGCTGGTTTTGATGCTTTTTACAGTTCCCGCTTGTAAAAAGAAACCCAAAGTAGAACCCATCGATCCACCCGTGGAAGAAAATACGGGAGTTTCTGTTGACCTGACAACGGTTCCGTATCCCAAATTGTCCGATTACCGCTTTTTTCAGGGTGATCTTAAAAATCAGACACCTGCCGACAAAGTGATTCCTTACGAGCCTGCTTCAGGACTTTTCACGGATTATGCGCATAAAAAGCGCTTTATCTGGATGCCGAACGGAACTCAGGCAACCTACAATGGCGATCACAACGTACTGGAACTTCCGGTTGGTGCTGCTTTGATCAAAACCTTCTACTACGACGATGTGCAGCCCGCAGGAAATACCCGCATTATCGAAACACGCATTATGATCCGGAAATCTTCGGGTTGGATCTTTGCCAATTACGTCTGGAACACCGAACAAACAGAAGCTTACCTGGATATGAACGGAAGCTATACCAATATCAGCTGGCTTCAGAACGGAACTCCGAAAAGCACTGCTTACCGCATTCCCAACCAAACGGAATGTCATACGTGTCACAAACTCAACGACGAGCCTATTCCGATCGGGATCAAACCTCAGAACCTGAATATCGATTATGCCTATGAAAGCGGCACTCAAAATCAATTGCAAAAATTGATCGCTGTCGGGTATTTGCAGAATAACCTTCCGGGAAATATCGTCTCTACAGTCAATTACATGGACCAGACGAAAACTGTTGACGAACGCTTTCGTTCTTATGTGGACATCAACTGTGCGCACTGTCACGCCGAAGGAAAACACTGCTCCTACCGCCCGATGCGCCTGGCGTTTTCAGAAACCGATGAAGCCATTAACTTAGGTTTGTGTGTGGAACCGGAAGAATTTATCAATTCAACTCTAGCCTATATCATTAAACCAAGCGACAAAGCCCGCTCGATGATGTATTATCGACTGGGATCTACCCTTCCGAGCGAACGCATGCCACTACTCGGCAGAACCATCGTTCACGAAGAAGGTTTACAGCTTCTTGAAGAATGGATCAATTGGAAACAAACCTGCAACTAATACCCTATTTATGAACTTAAAAACCAAGGATTATGAAAATTAATTTTACTTTTTTCCTTTTGCTGGGAATCCCGGCAATTTCCCAGGCTCAAAACACCTGTGCTACTGCTTTGTCGATCATGCCGGCAACCACGTATGTAGTTACGGCTGTTGACGGGACAGATGTACCAACATTGGTTTGTACTACAAACGGTACTGGCCAGACTGCCGGTGAGTGGTATACCTACACTCCCAACGATGATTATACCGTGACTTTAACCACGGACCTTCCGGCTTCAAACGGAACCGATACCCGATTCCATGTTTACTCCGGAGTTTGCGGGGCACTTACCTGTGTTACCGGAGACGATGACAGCGGAAGCGGATTAACTTCTTTGGCTACTTTCAACGTAACCAGCGGAACAACTTATACCATTGCTTTTGACAATCGCTGGTCTTCCAACGGGTTCAGCTTTAAGCTAACGGAAAGCCCGATCGTTGTGCCTCCGACACCTCCGATTACTTTTACCGCAAGTACATTCCCGACAGTTAGCGGAACTTATGGTTTGGCAACAACAGACATGAACGGTGACTTTTTGGATGATATCGTGACCGTATCTTCTTCCAGCGTACAAATCCTGTATCAGCAAACCAACGGTTCTTTCACTACAACAAACATCCCTACTTCCACTACTATGTTCCAGCCTTCCTGGAGTATGGCAATCGGGGATATCGATAAGAACGGATTCAACGATATGCTTTACGGAAGCGGTTCGGGTGTAACATTTATGAAAGCAAATGCAACAGGAACGGCTTATACGGAAATCTCCGGTACGGAATACGTATTCTGTCAGCGCACGAATTTCGTGGACATCAACAACGATGGGAACCTGGATGCATTTTCCTGCCACGATATCGATCCGAATGTTTATTACATCAATGACGGAAGCGGGAATTTGACTTTCCATACAGGCGGATTGGGTGATCACCCGGAAGGAGGAAACTACGGCTCTATCTGGATGGATTACGATAACGACGGTGACCAGGATTTATACATTGCTAAGTGCCGCGGAGGTGCTTCCACTGCGAAAATCGATGAATTGCACCGCAACGACGGTGGTGGAGTTTTCACAGACGTTTCTACAGCTGCCGGAATGGCAAACCCAAGCCAGTCATGGTCTTCCGCATGGAATGATTACAACAACGACGGTTGGATGGATGCGTTGGTTGGAGCAAGTTCCACAGATGACGGCGGGCACTTCCTGATGAAAAACAACGGAGACGGTACATTTACAGACATTACTTCCGGTTCCGGATGGGATGTAAACACGAGCTTAAGCATCGAACACGTTTCTTTTGATTTCGATAACGACGGATATACGGACGTAATGGGAGGCGGAAACAAAATCATGTTCGGAAACGGTGATATGACCTTCTACCCGATCGTTTATGCCTTTCAAAGTGGTTCTGTTGGTGATTTGAACAATGACGGATTCCTGGATGTAAGAAACGGGAATACGGTTTATATGGCAAATCCGAACGGGAATAACTGGATTACTATCAATCTTCAGGGAATTCAAAGTAATTACAATGGAATCGGTGCACGCGTAGAGATTTACGGTTCATGGGGAAAACAAATCCGTGACATCAGAAGCGGTGACGGTTTCAGATACATGAATACGTTGAATGCTCACTTCGGTTTGGGAACTGCAACGGTGATTGACTCGCTATTTATCAAATGGCCTTCCGGACATGTTGACCAGATCAACAACCCAACGATCAATGAGCCGATCACGGTGGTTGAAGGTTCACATCCTTTGAGCTTACTGGAAGTTGACGGGAAGAAAATCATCCTGTCTCCGAACCCGACAACGGATTATTTGACTATCGAGAACTTTGATCTGTTAGATGCTTCCAGCATCCAGGTTTACTCACAATTGGGAGAACGCGTGATCAATACCGATAAAAAAGACTCGAAACTTTCATTAGCCGGATTGACTAGCGGACGTTATTTCTTAGTAATCCAAACGAAGAACGGAGAAAAGTATTCCGAATCATTCATTAAAATGTAACAGAATAAACGAATCAAAAAGGGCGTCCGGTTAAAACCAGGACGCCCTTTTTAATTTTATAAAACTTGTGATTACATTTTGAAAACTACCCCTCCGGTAATCAATGATTTTCCGTAACCTGCTTCTGCATAAATACCCACTTTTTCGCTAGGGAAATAACGGATCCCAACATGTGGCCCGATGAAGAATAAAGCTCCTACACGGGAATCGTAGTAAGGATCATTATCATACTTGTCGCGGACATTTCTGAAAACGGGACCGCTACCGATGTTCAAACCACCATAAACGTCCAGATGGTCTGCAAAATTTTTCCCGGCTTTATCGGAAATCAGCTGCAAAAAGTGAAAATTCGCAATAAATCCGATTGGTACTCCAACACTCCAATACGGAGAATTTGAAGGAGCATAATAACCCGGAGCATATACACCACCGTAGTAATATCCGGCTCCCCGCATTGCGATTTCTCCTCCTACCATAAAACCGAGCCCGATATACTTATGAACGCCGAACTCCATTTGGAAATTAAGCGCCCCGTAATTCGTGTTATAGGCTCTGTCATAATCAGAATAAATGGAATAGTGCTGGTTTACACCTAAACCTAACTGCAAATAACTGCTTCCACTTCCTCCAAACCCCTGGGCCTGGGAATTGCCTGCCAACAACACAACTGTTGCCAACATTAGCATCAATTTTACCTTCTTCATAACCAACTTTTTTCACTTATTTGTTAAATCAAATATAAACAAGTCGAGTAAAAAGTTGAGATAAATCAACTTTTTTTGTGATTTGACTCATTTTAATCCGATTCGTTGATTCTGACCTTTGACATATAAATCAGAAGGTTATGGAAACACAGAAAATAAAAGAAAGCACCTGGATGAAACTCGAAAATCTGGCTACACAATACCGGTTCGGGGTGATTGCGATCTCATTATTAATTATAGGATGTTTAGGCGGTATTGCCATGAATTACGGTGCCGCACTCCATATATGGTCTTTGATCGCAGTAGTTATTCCAACAATGACAACGCTTAGTTTACTTTTAGCAGTTGCTCCAATGAGATGGATCCTGAATGCATTCATTGTCACGCTTATTATCGACCTGTTGGTCATTTTCATCATCTGACAAACTACTACCTAAATTGAAAGCAGGGATGGAAAATTTTCCATCCCTGCTTTTTGTATAAAGTTGTCAGTACCTTTGCACTTCCAAAATCTGATGAAGCAGCCCATTATGGATGCTTCACCACAAAGAAAAATTATGATCTCAGTAGACAGTGTAACGGTAGAATTCAGCGGTAAAGTTTTATTCAGTGATGTTTCTTTTGTCATTAATGACACGGACAAGATCGCGTTAATGGGTAAAAACGGTGCCGGGAAATCGACTTTGTTGAAAATCCTTGCCGGAGTGAACAAAGCCACCAAAGGTGGGGTTTCTGCTCCCAAAGACGCCGTAATTGCTTATTTGCCCCAGCACTTGCTGACGGAAGATAATTGCACCGTTTTCGAAGAAACCAGCAAAGCTTTTGCGGGAATTTTCGCCATGCGCGATGAGATCGAAGCCCTGAACCAGGAATTGACAGTCCGTACGGATTACGATTCGGACGACTACATGAAACTGATCGAACGCGTTTCCGAACTCAGCGAAAAGTTTTACTCCATCGAAGAGATCAATTACGACGGTGAAGTGGAGAAGGTGCTGAAAGGAATGGGATTTGAGCGCGAAGATTTCACGCGGCCAACTTCCGAATTCAGCGGTGGCTGGAGAATGCGTATCGAATTGGCAAAAATCCTGCTTCAAAAACCGGATCTGATCTTACTGGATGAGCCTACCAACCACATGGATATCGAGTCCATTCAGTGGCTGGAAGATTTCCTGGTGAACAGTGCAAAAGCTGTGGTGGTAATTTCCCACGACCGCGCCTTTGTGGACGCAATTACCAATCGCACCATAGAAGTAACCATGGGACGCATTTACGATTACAAAGCCAAGTATTCCCACTACCTGGAATTGCGCAAGGAACGAAGAGCACAACAACAAAAACAATACGAAGAACAGCAAAAGTTCATCGCGGAAACTACCGAATTCATTGAACGGTTCAAAGGAACATATTCCAAAACACTGCAGGTTCAATCGCGGGTAAAAATGCTCGAAAAACTCGACATCATTGAAGTGGACGAAGTGGACAATTCCGCTTTGCGTTTGAAGTTCCCTCCTGCCCCACGCTCGGGTTCTTACCCTGTAGTAATTACCGATCTTCAAAAAAAATACGACGATCACACGGTATTCTCAGATGTAAATGTGACGATCGAACGCGGGGAAAAAGTGGCTTTTGTGGGAAGAAACGGAGAAGGAAAATCGACCCTGGTAAAGGCAATCATGAAGGAAATCGGCTACGAAGGAAACCTGGAATTGGGACACAACGTTCAGATCGGGTACTTTGCGCAGAACCAGGCTTCTTTGCTGGATGAAGAATTAACCATTTTTGAAACGATCGACCGCATTGCCGAAGGAGATATCCGAACGAAAATAAAAGATTTGCTGGGCGCTTTCATGTTTGGCGGAGATTCTTCTACCAAAAAGGTAAAAGTATTGTCGGGAGGAGAAAAAACGCGCCTGGCGTTGATTAAATTGCTGCTTGAACCTGTCAATTTGCTGATTCTCGATGAGCCGACCAATCACCTGGACATGAAAACGAAAGATATCATCAAGGATGCCCTGAACGCTTTCGACGGAACGCTGATTCTTGTATCCCACGACCGGGATTTCCTGGACGGTTTGGTAACCAAGGTTTATGAATTCGGGAATAAGCGGGTGAAAACGCATTTCGATGACATCAACGGTTTCCTGGCAACGAAGAAGATGGAAAACCTGAAAGAAATCGAACGGAAATAACATTTACGGTATGGACTCGATGCATCGCGTCCATACGCATTTAATTAAAAACGGTTCTGATTATTTCCAGGGATTTCATTTTTCGCATACCGCTTATATGGAACTGATAATATTCCAGCCAGGCATCAATCAGTTTTACCCGTTCTTCCCTTGGAATAGAAAGCGCCAGGAAATCCAGTTTTTCGTATTCCAGACTATCCGTTAACCAATGAAGCCAGGGTTCTTCCAGGTATGAAGGCAAAAAAGGCAGTTCATTGGTGAATTTTCCTTCCTGCAGTTCAAAATACTTCGGGGTATTGCTTTGTACTTCGGGTTGGAATCCTTCCAGTTTGGAAACCTGCGCCAAAAACCAGATCAGGTAATTGCTAAGCTCTTCACTTTCATTCAACCAATGAATTTCCCGACTTAGAAAAGCAAACAGTTTTTTATCCTGGTGATTGTCCCGCAAACAAATCAGCATCAATTCGGAAACGAAAAAGGCGATACTCGATTTCAAGGGATTTTCCAGCAGCCGATGCAAAGGTTCCAAAGACTGCATCTCAGTGAGCTTCAACAAACTGCTATCGTTTCTTTTGTAGTAAGTGATTTCCACCAATTCCAGGGGAAACAGGATCAAACCCTTTTTCTTTTTGGCTCCCTGGAACAGGAAAGTTTGTAACCCCGATTCAAGGGTAAAAAGATTAACAATTAAACTGGTTTCAGAATAAGGCAAACGCGATAAAACAACTGCTTTATCCGTTATTTTCATCGGATAACAACTACTTTTCCTACTTTCTTCCCTTTTCCTTCCGTTGGAGCCGTCCAGATAAAATATACTCCGGAGCTCACAGCTTCTCCGGTCAGTCGTTTACCATTCCAGGTTGCAGTTCCACCGTTTGAAGTAGTTTTATAGACTAGGTTCCCGGCTGCATCGGTGATTTTCACATCACTTCCGTACTTAATTCCCTGGATAGTAATCGGCCCTGTAAATTCAGGCTTTACGGGATTCGGGAAAACAGTTGTTGAAGCATAATCCGGATCTTCGTATGTGGCATCCGTGCGGAAAGAAACCATTCCGTTATCGGTGATGATGAACAACTCCCCGGTAAGGTGATTGAATTCCATGTCCAGAACCGTATTGGAGATCATAGGTGAATTGTCCTTGTTGTAATTTGCAATCACTTCCTGACCGTCTGCAGAAACCAGGAAGATTCCCGATTCAGCCGTTCCGATCCACTTTCTGTTACCGCCATCCACTTCAATATCGGAGATGTAGGAATTTCCGAGCAAAAGCTCCACATTCCCGTCGTAAGTAACCAAAATGCGTGAAACATCTGTTGTTCCGGCGGCAGAAAAGATTCCTGCGCTGTTGTATAAAACGGCCAGTCCGTTATCTGTTCCGATCCAGATCTCATTGTCGAAATCCACAGCCAAAGCGGTTACGTTATCCGAAGGCATGTTTCCGGATCCTTCACCGGTTTGCATTACTTTGATAATATCGTCCGAAGTATTGGAAATGGTTCCGTTATCCTTGTAGCCCATCAATCCTTTTCCGTAAACTCCGACCCATTTATGTCCGTTGTAATCGATTGCCAGTTCCGAAGCGTAGGCATTGGAAATTAAAGAATTGTTTGACATGGCATACCAATTCCCATCTGCTGTTTTGACTTTCAATATTTTGGAAGAGTACCCGTTGACAATCCACAGGTTCCCGTCGTCATCGTATTCCAAAGCAGTAATACACGTCATGTTATTCCCAAGCGCCGTATTCTCCAGGATTGAGTTGGAAGCTCCGTAAACATTCGTGATTTGTGAACCATTCACCATGCTCAATCCATTCTGGCAATATCCGCCCAATGCAACCTCATCTTCGTTTTTCGGGTTAATGGCTGCTGTACCTATGTCCCACACTCCATTCGCCCACTGTGTAGGTTGTGTAGAATAATCGAACAAAGTCCAGTCTTCATCTTTCATGGTATATGCTCCGGGAGTACTAAAACTCAATGAAACCCGGTCGATTGTTCCGGCAGTTACCACCATTTTCCCGTTATATCCGTTGATGCTGAAAAAGTCATTTTTCGGAGGTCCTTCCTTTGAAATAATCTTTGAAGTTCCGAACTGGTCGTATTTGACCAATCCGTTCTTATAGTCTGCAATCCAATAGCTGGTTCCCTGAAAAGTAACCGACTGGATTTGCGGAGCAGGATTCGAATATCCGGAAATACCGAAAAAGATCGAAGCGTCTTCATTAAACAGCAGGTATGAATCCGAAAAGCTTACTCCCAGCTTATTATTAACAATCTGGAAGTTCACAATCTCCATGGGATTGAACTGATGGCCAATGACTTCCTGCAATCCGCCGGATGTAACTTTCATAATGGAATCGCCGCCATATGCCTGCTTTTTGGCCAGGATGTAAAGTTCATTGTTTAAAACCCCGCCTTTCGTATACGAAACATCCAAAGCAGGTTCGTCCACGCGGGTATCTATGCTCCAGTTGTTCGGATTCCCCAACAAGGGATTATTCGCAAACGCCCTGACCATTCCGTCATTGTGAACTGCATAAATAGAATCGTTCACAAACAATACCGATTGGTAGTTTTTGGGAACACCGAACGGATTGTAGGTATCTTTTACTTCGTGTTTATTGGGGTCGAGCACAACGATCGCGAAACCGGTTGCGGCAAACACTCTCCCGTTTTTCGAGGTAAAGCTGTTGATCCGCTTATTTCCGGTAATGGAAGCCAATTTTACCGCAGGAATATTGACGATTGTTCCATCCGAATAAAGCTGATCGATGTTTCCGTTGTCGTAACCGATGAAAAAAGATTTCGTTCCTGCATCGTAAGAAATGCATGAAACGATAATATCCGAAAGTCCGTTCTGGTCGTTGTAGATTTTTGTTTCACCTGCGGCTTCGTCGTATTCGATCACCCCGGTTTTCAATGCCGCCATGGCAAGTCCGTCACCGTAAGCCACATCAATTGCCTGAGAAGCAGCCACATGCATACGCCACTGACCTGTTCCAAGCTGTGCAAATGCAGCGGAAGATAAACCCATTAAACCGACTAAAAGAAGACTTCGCATGAAATTTGTTTTGGTGTATAAACGCATACTCTTCAAAATTATTGGAAAAATCGCAAGAGAAGTCAAAAAAGGAACTAATTTTGGGGAAGATTGAAGAACTCAATCGAAATGGCTCCGTGGCGCAACTGTATAGCGCATCAGATTTCGGCTCTGAGGGTTGGGGGTTAGAATCCCTCCGGGGTCACAAAAGAAAAAAGCATCACGAACATGATGCTTTTTTCTTTTACCTCATTTTCATTCTGTTTCTCATTCTGACCAAATTTCCTCCGGATGCTTTTTTCTTTCAGAGTGAGAGCGGAGAGTGAGAATGAGGAAGGGAATCCGAGTTCGAAACTTTGACCTGATTTTCCTCTCTCAGGAGGAGGTAGCGAAGTGAAATCTCCCGCAAATTATTGATTTTATTGTGTTTTCTCGTCAAATCAGAGTCGTTCGAATCCAATTGGGTTTTCTGGTATCATTCTATTCGATAAAAAGTTTCAAATCCTTTAAAAAATCATTGGGAATATATATCATTAGGTTCACAAGAAAAAGCCTTGTGAAAAATCACTTTCTGAGTATTTTAGTGATTGAAAACCACATCCTAGTTTATGAAACACTATAAGAAATTCCATAATAGAATTGCAGAAATAAATGACAGTATTATTTACCATACTTTCTGTTCAAAACAAATCGAAAATGAAGTAGAACACTTTAAAAAGAATTACAAAGGTTCTAAACCATTAGAAAAAATAGCGAATAGAGAAATTTTCAACTCGAATATTTACTCTGGTAAATTCAATAAAACAACAAGGGAGATTACTGAATCAATTAATAAATCAAACCAGTTCATTTATGATAATTCTTTAATATTAATTTATCTTCAACTCGAAATTTTCGTACAAGAATACTATACATCAATCCAATCTATAGAAAGATTTTTAAGAGGAAAAAAAATCAAATTACGGCTTGATGAATTTAAGCTAATCCAATCCAATAGTTTAGATAAATTGGATGAAAAACTCAGGACACTTGTTGAACAATATTTAAAAAAAGGAATTATTCTCAATGTTACAAGAAGAGAAAGAGAACGTGAAGAAATTCAAGAAACTACATCATTAATTGATTTAAATACAAATCAAGTTGTCAACTCTGTTCTTTATAATTTGGGAGTTTGTAATGAAAATTGCGAAGTTAGTTCACATTGGGGAACAATTTTAAATAGAAACAATATACCATTTCAGGTATTATTCGATACTCTTGAATATTTTAGGTTAAGAAGAAATGTGATTGCTCATCGTGAGCCAAATGATCGCGCAAATGGTACTTTTGGCGATTTCATTAGCAAAAAAGGAGAGTTTTTAAATCATCAATGGAATGTGATTAAAGGATTAGACAATCGATATGTTGATTTTGAATCAAATAGATTAATGTTTTCTAATTATTTAGAAGTTATTGAATCCATTAATATTCTTCGAAAAATAGCTGACAATCTTGACTCAATGTTTTCCTCCGTTTTTACGGAAAAGGAGTTATTATTATATTTTTATGAGTCGTTCCAAAGTGATAGAATAATTGAAAACAAAGGTAATTTTAATCTTTCAACTGATTTTGATAGGTTTTATTCTAAATTTAAAGGGTACTTAAATAGTAATTTTGTTAAATTAACGATTACTAAAGAAGAAATAAAAGAATTTTTAATGAATTTAGGAAAGTAGCTACTGGTAGAGCAACCTCCTTGGAACAAGTTCCAATAGACCTTGTTTCAAGGGGCTTAAGACTAGAGTTCTAAGGGGCGTTTGATAGTTTTTACACTGTTGGTTCGAATCCAACCTTTCCTGCAAAAAAATACAAAAGATAACAAGGTGGGTTGCTACTGAATTCTCGTCAAGTCTTCCACCAAATAGTTCGAAACATCTCTCATCAGGGTCACAAAAGAAAAAAGCATCACGAACATGATGCTTTTTTCTTTTACCTCATTTTCATTCTGTTTCTCATTCTGACCAAATTTTCTCCGGATGCTTTTTTCTTTCAGAGTGAGAGCGGAGAGTGAGAATGAGGAAGGGAATCCGAGTTCGAAGTTTCGATCTGATTTTCCTCAATCTGAGGGAGGTGACTAACTTAAATCTCCCGCAAACATTGATTTTCATTTCCGTTTTTTTGACCATTGTCAACGGTCCAAATTCACTGACTTTCTTATAAGATCGATTCCCCGTTCGAATCTGTAGTTAACACTTCACTCATATAATCAAAAAACGGACGAAGTGCCCGGAATGTTTGATCCAGTTTTTCCGCGAAGTCTGATTGCAGTACTTCTTTGTCCGTAAAATGGTGTCTCAAAATAAATTGCTTTTTCCGGATGAGCTCAATAGCCGGATGATCCTTATCAAAACCTTTTGGGGCTGTTTTTACTCCATCACCCTTTAGTTCCCCGAATGTCTCTATAAACTCGGGCTGACTTATCAGCTCCTTCCATTCTTCGTAATTGAAACTGATATCCTCCCGAATGCGTTTTAAATCATCCGGACCTGGGGAAAAGAATCCGCCGCCCATAAAACTGTTTCCAGGTTCCAAGTGAAAATAATATCCACCCCGCAAATAGGCTGTTGCTCTGCTGAACCGGATTCCGAAATGCGTTTTGTAAGGAGCTTTGTCTTTTGAAAAGCGCGTATCAGCATAAATACGGAACAAACTTGCTTTCCCGGATGCTGTTTCAATGGAGTCATGAACCCTCATTTTTTCGAGTAAGGAATCCGCAAAAGCAATGGCATTTTGATGCGCCTTTTCATAAACTGCTTTGTTTGTTTGAAACCAATCCCGGTTGTTATTTGCTTTTAGATCGGACAGAAAATCCAGCGTATATTGTTGTATCATAGCGTAAAGGTAATGAAGAAGTAAAGTCTACGCTCACACTTCATTCAGACTTTCTTCGCTCATTTCTCCAAACAATGGTTTTTCAACAAAAATTTTCAAAAAAATGAAAATAAATTTGCGAAACCGAATAGTTGCATATATATTAGCAACCAAATAGTTTCATAAAACTATTCAAACCGTTTAAAAACAGGAAAAATGAAAAATTTACTCTTTGACTTTACCGTTGACAAATCCTCCAAAATGGTATTTGTGAACAAACAATTTGATGCAGAACTGGATTTGGTTTGGGACGCATTTACCAAACAAGAATATTTGGACCAATGGTGGGCGCCGAAACCTTGGACATCCCGAACGAAAGTCATGGATTTCAAAGTTGGCGGAAAGCGGTTTTATGCCATGGTAAGCCCCGAAGGCCAGGAGCATTGGTCTATCCAGGAATATACGGCCATTAATCCGAAAACGAATTTCAAATACCTGAATGCTTTTGCAGACAAGGACGGAACTCCGAACCTTCCCGGTTCCAATTGGGATTTTAACTTTAGTGAAGAAAACGGGATCACCCGCGTGGATATTTCCATTTACAACGAATCGCTGGAGCGCATGGAGCAAATGATCGAAATGGGCTTCCAGGGCGGATTCACCATGACCTTAAACGAATTGGACCAACTATTGCCAACCTTCAAAAAATAGCATTTTCGCTTCCCTTAAAAGAAAAGAGCATTCAACCGGTGTTAAATGCTCTTTTCTTTCTATTTCGTCTCGTACTTGTTTTAGGAATACCAGCGGTAATAACGCGCTATCGCCCACAAAGGGAAAACATTCCGGTAAGCCGTGTAGGTAATTGCACAATTCCCGTTGAAGATGCCTGAAACTCCTTCCTGCGGAAAATCGCCGTTTGTTTCCTGGCGGGAAAGGATAAATTCTATTCCTTTTTCAATAGCTGCTTTGTTGGGATGCTTCGCTTTCATTAAAGCCAAAAGTGCCCAGGCCGTATTGATTATTTGTCCGTCTTCGTGTTCTACATAGCGATGTTGCACACAGGATTCGAAAGATTCTCCCCAGCTTCCGTCAGCGCGTTGTTTACTCAACAAAAACTCACAACCTTTTTGGATTTCCGGGGAAGGCGTTCCGTTTTCGTAACTTGGAGAACCGGCAGTTAACAACCCTTCAATTCCGAACCAGGTACCATAGGTGTAACACACCGCCCAGCATCCGTACCAGGAACCATCCGGATCTTGTTTGGATTTCAGGAATTTGGCTCCACGCTCCAGGGCAACTTTGATATCTTCCCGTCGATAATCGTGGTGTTTAGTGAATTCTTTTAATCCCTGGATAGAGGCAGAAGAACATTCCGTATACCTTGCCTCTGTCATGATATTCTCGAATAACAAAGCTGGATTCAATACTTCAATCCATTCCGGAGCTCTTTGTCTTTCGTAAGATGCCCAACCACCGTCTTTATTTTGCATCTTTAACAACCAGTCAACAGCAGGTTTCAACCGTTCCAGACCGATGTGGTTTTTCTTGTTGATGTGTTCCTTGTTGTTGTACAAAACTGCGGTTTTCATTCCTTCCGACGTACAATCCGTGATTGCCCATCCGTGATCAATGGTTGAAAACGGCCAGCATCCGAGTGTTACATCCCCCCAGAATTTGTCGTAATCTTTTGCATTGCGCTCAATTTGGGTGGTATCGATGTAGCTGTAAATCTTCTCAGCCATTTCCGGGAAAGCAGTTTCCATATCTGCTTCGATCAAAGCCTGGCCTGCAAATGCAGTATCCCATAATTGAGATCCGTTATAACCCGCCATTTTTGCTCCATCCTCTGCAATCCACAAATAATCTTTCCAGCGTCTTACGTGGCCTTTGAACTGTTCGGAATCTTTCCCGTGATTGTGCCACGCACAAATGGAGTTGATGGCCTGGTTTACAGGGCCAATATTGATGTACCGCGTATAAGTATCTTCGAAATCGATGTAATCTTCTACGTACTTAAGGGATTTTTTCCGGAAACGTTTCGAATGGATGCGCTCGTAGGCATTTATAATACCACTCAAACGGAGATACCATTTGCTAACCGGGTTGTAAATATCTGTTTCACAAGCTTCCCTGCGTGCTTTTTTCCAGTCGATGGAATCATAGGAAGTGGTATAGAGTTCGTTTCGTAATTCTTTGAGTAACGGAGTCAGTTCTGCCTTCACCTTTTTACCGTAGCAGTATGACATCGGCAAAAAGATCATGCGGTTGTGGCACCAGTATTTTCCGGGATGAAAAGGAACCCATTTCGGAAATTTCCACATTTCCGGCAAAAGCGCGTCATTTCCTTTCCACTCATAAACGTTCAGCAGCGACAGGTAGAACTTCCCCCATTGCGGAACTCTTGTTGCGCCACCGTGGCTTAAAATCCAATCCTGTGCGCGTTTCATGTCCGGATTGGAAAGATCTTCTCCCAAAATACGCAAAGTCACGTATTGCATGACTGTTCCGAACATGGTTGAATGGCCTTCGATGTGTAATCCCCAGCCACCGTCTTCGTTCTGGTGATTCCAGATATTGCGCTTGATCAGAACCTGCATCGGCCTTTCGAAAGGCGATCCGGTCATATAAGATGCAATGACCAATCCCGGGATCAGGAAAAGCGGGCCTCCGTAATCACCTGCCCAATTTCCATCCGGTTCCTGCATGGTTTCGTAAAACGAAAAACCATTCAGCAGGCTCGTGTATGCTCTTTCTTTGAGTGAACCTGAACCATCTGATGAGATAATCTCCGGATCTCCGACTTGCTTCCTGCGCAAATAACGGATGACCCGGTCAGCGGAATTCGGGTTGACTTTCTTGTCAAAAAGAAACGCACGGTCAAATGCTTTTAAAAAAGCCATTCCTTCCGGTTTGTCCCAATCGGAATCCGATTGAATGATTCCTCTCAACTCTTCGGGAAGTTCAAACTGCCAGGTTTGTTGTCCGTTTTTCGAAGCAAACTTCCAGGTATCCCAAAAATAAGCGGGATCTTTTTGATCGAAATTCATCGCTTATCAGGTTGTTCTGCGAAGCATGATTTCGCCCAATTCGATCATTTTTCGTTTATCATCTTCGGAAAGCCCGGAAGACATCACCGCTTCAACAGATTTGTCGTGCAATTCTTCCATTTTATCCAAAGCGATTTTATCTACACCGATTTCCTTAAAAATAGCCTGGAACCCGCTGATTTTCGCTTCTTCGTTTTTCTCAGCAAATAATTCGGTGATACGTGCTTTTTGATCTGCATTGGCGTGTTGCATGGCATTGATCAGCAAGTATGTTTTTTTATTCAGCAGGATATCGCCTCCGATTCGTTTTCCGAATGAATCATCCCCGAATGTATCCAGGTAGTCATCCATGATCTGGAATGCCAATCCTGTGTACAATCCGAAATCGTATAGTTTTTTCTGATCTTCCTCGGAAGCATTCCCCAAAATCGCACCTACTTCACAAGCACATCCGAACAGTACAGATGTCTTCAGGCGGATCATGTTCATGTATTCGTCCACAGTTACTACGTCCTGTGTTTCGAATTCCATATCGTACTGCTGTCCTTCCATTACTTCCTGAGCCATTTTCAGGAAGCTTTTCAACAAAACCACTGATTTATCTTCATTTCCTTTGATCAACAACCCAACGGAATGAGGCAACATCGCATCTCCTGTTACAATCGCTTTATCTACGCCGTATTTCTCATGAACCGTGATTGTTCCTCTTCGCAAAGGAGCTTTGTCCATGATATCGTCGTGTACTAATGTGAAATTGTGGAACACTTCGATTGAAATAGCCGCAGACATAGCAGCTTCAGTACTTACGCCAAATCCCTGTGCAGCCATCAACACCATGATCGGACGCAAACGCTTTCCTTCCAATGTCATGATATGGTAGGTGGAATCCGCCAAATTACTCGGGAAACCTTCCAATGCAGATGTCTCCAAAAATTGAACGATTGCCTGTCTTTGGATTTCCAAATCCTGTTTTATTGTAGTTGTTGTTGTCATACTTTAAAATCTATAGAAAACTTCTAATTCTTCGTCTTTTAATAATTCCTGGGTTTTTTCCCAGTTTTGAGTAAACCCGATCATGTATCCGCCACCGCCGGCACCGCAAATCTTCAGGTAATAATCTTCAGAATCCAGGCCTTGCTTGACAATTCCCTGGTATTTTTCCGGGATCAGGTAGTGCATTTCATCCAGTTGGAATTTCACCAATTTCTGCAGATTTTGATAAAAACTCTCGGTATCTCCGTTCAGGAAATTCATGATTCCTGCATTGGTATACTCGATCAATTTGGTTTCCATTTTTTTCTGAACATCTTCCTTTTCGCAAGCGGTGTTGAATTGCTTGATCAGTTTCTCGGAATTTCGTGCTATTCCGGTATTCAACAGGAACATGACATTCTTTCCGGCTTCATCGTAAGCAGGAATGTCCACCCGTTCGATTTCCTTATTGGCTTTCAGCAACAAGGGTTTATTGATAATGATACTCAAAGGATCAATCCCGGAACTTTTCCCGTGAAAATGCCCTTCCAGGCTTCCCAGATAGCTTTTCAGGCTCTGAATATGATCCATGGTCAAATGTTTCAATTCATCTTTGAAATCTCCGGCCTTTTCCAGGTAGCGCAGGAATATTGCGGCAACCAATGCACCGGAACTTCCCAGTCCGAAACCTTGTGGAATATCACTTCTGAAGAACAATCCTTTGTCCAGTTCTTTGGACAGTTTGTTCACATTCAGTTTGAATGTATCGTCGGTGTGATTTTCTAAAATATGTTTGAAGAATTCTCTAATACCTTTGTTCGACAATACGGCCATTGCGCTTTCTTCCCCGTTTTCAGGGTAGCACAATTCCCCGGAGAATTTACTGAACGGAATAGTCAGGGCCATTCCATTGTGTAAAACGCCGTATTCTCCAAACACCAGAATTTTTGAATGAACGCTTTCCATTTCTTAACTATTCAATTTTGTCGGTCCGGCCCCTTCCTGATCGAAAATGACTTTTTTATACGTGTCGCGCAAACCGTTATGGATAAACTCTTCTACCTGTGCTTCGTAAGCCTTCGGATAAAGCACGTGAACGTTCGGTCCTGCATCCAGTGTAAAACAAACCGGAATATTATTTTCCTTGCGGAATTCCATCAATCTTTCAATTGCTGTAATGGTTCCCGGTTTTACCAGCAGATAATAATCCATAGATGTCATCATCATCGCGTGCAATGTCAATGCTTCCGATTCACATAGGTGAATGAATGCTTCCATGTTGCCGGTCTTCAGGATTTCCACCAATTCCGCCGTGCGTTCGTTTGCCTGCTTGAAACGGTTTTCTGCATATGGATGATTATTCATCAGCGAGTGACCTACTGAACTGGATACTTTTTTCGGCTCGTCTTCGATGATCAAAATGGCATCTTTCATGTTTTGGAACACCGGATGTACGTCTTTGATCTCGATCGCATGCTCGTTTGAAGAGTTTTGGATTTGGTCATTTTCTCCCCATTGTGCAAATGCCGGGTACATACTGCGTGATGCACTTCCGCTTCCCAATCGGGCCAAATTACTTGCTTCCGTGTAAAAAGTGGCGTCTTTTTCTTTTCCCTGCAAGCTGTAAGCAATGTCTAAAAGTGCCAGGGAAATAGCTCCGAAAGCAGATGCAGAAGAAGCAATTCCTGCTGAATGCGGGAAACTGTTCGAGGAATTGATCGTAATCGCTTTCTCACCGATAAACGGGAAGTATTCGCGGTTATCAAACAAAAACTTAGCAACGCGTTGACCGAATTTCTCATTCACTGCTCCTTCAAAAAAGTAGGATAACTGAACCACTTCATCCGATGTTTTGTCGGATAATTCGGCCTCAACTTCTGTGAACGAATTGGACAATGTCAAACTCAGGGAGGAATTACAAGGAATTTGATTTCCCTTTTTCCCCCAGTATTTAACAATTGCAATATTAGACGGGCATCGCCACGTTACTTTTACGTTATTCATCAGTTCCTTGTCTGTTTCCATTTATTTTATAAATTCCTTGTAGGTAAATAATACATCGTGTCCTTTATCCTCAAAATAGTTTTTTGCCGTTTGGAGGTCTCTGTATGTCGCCATAAAAAAATCTCCGCCCCATGCACCCAACGATTTGATGCTGTAGGGATAATCTGCAAATAAACGCTCTTTTAATTTAGTAGTCCCTATAACGGAAGAAATTAACTCTTCAGATTGGTCCAATTGCTGCTCGAACACCTCAATTTCGCTTGTTTGCAACGCATTTGAGATCAATGCATTCATGGTATCGATGTGTTCCTGAGTAACGATCCGGTCTTTGAAACGCTTGATTTCTTCGCGGGAGTTTTGCTTGTTTCCCAGGTAAATAAACAACAATTGATTGGTCACCGACTCCTGAAGATGTACTTCTTTTTTCACTTCGCCGTTGGCATAAATAATTGCCGCTTCTGCAGTTGCACAAGCCACGTCATATCCCGATCCGCCGAAAGACACATCCAGCAGTTTCCTTGCCGCTACTCCCGACCATTGGCTCAATAAGCTGATCAGGGTAGAACTGGAACCGATTCCCCAATTCAAATCGAAATTTGCTTCTGATTTGAATGCCTGGTTGAAATCCAGATCCGGTTTTTCCGCACGGATTACCAGGAGCAATTGTCTCAGGATTTCCGCAACTTCTTCGTTATTGGTTTTAAGCACGGTGAAATCACTGCTCATAGCAGCAGAAAACCACATGCCGTCTTTGGCATAACTTTCCCAGGTAAGCTCATCGGACTTTGTCACGGTAAGTGTTTGTCCGAATTTCAGAGGAAAGGCCAGACTATCTGATCCGTTCAGAACCAGGTATTCACCAAAAAGCATCAGTTTTCCTGATGCCTTATAGGTCCTTATTGTATTTTCTGTAGTAACTGTCAATTATACTAATTGAAGGGATTCAACATAGGTACGAACTGCAGATACGGAGACATTCTTGTCTTTGAAGTAAGCTACGATCTTGTCGCGGTCTTCTTTTTTCACTTCCAACTGGTTCATGATATTGAACAAGTGCATTTTCATGTGTCCTTGCTGAATACCGGTTGTTGTCAATGATTTAACCGCACCGAAATTGTTTGCCAATCCTGCTGCTGCAGCGATTCCCATCAATTCTCTTGCGTTCGGGAAATCCAGCAATTCGTGTGAAAGCTTTACCAACGGGTGTAAGTTCGTCAATCCGCCAACTACTCCCAATGCGATCGGTAAATTCAGTTCAAACCGGAAGATATCGTTCTCAATTGTACAGTTTGTCAAAGAAGAATAACCGCCGTTCATACTTGCAAACGCGTGGCCGCAAGCTTCAACCGCTCTGAAGTCATTTCCGGTTGCCAATACCACTGCATCAATTCCGTTGTAAATTCCTTTGTTGTGGGTGGTTGCACGGTAAGGATCTACCTGCGCAATTCTTACTGCCGTATGGAATTTTTTCGCGAACTCTTTCCCGGAAACACCTGCAACGATTCCATCCAGGTTTTTCACGTCTGTTTCCACCCAGCATTTCACTACACAATTCGGTGTCAGGTTGGAAAGAATGGACATAATGATTTCCAGTCCGTCTTTTTTAAATTCCGGTTGGTTCTGATGCCAGTTTCTAAAGATATCCGCGAATCTTTCCAGGCAGGAATTCACGAAATTTGCCCCCATTGAATCCATGGTTTCAAAGGTTACAAACAGCTGCATCAATCCCGGCTCCTTGTCTGAAAGATCTTTCAGAATAATATTTTTAACGCCTCCACCGCGGTTACGCATGTTTACGGTAATATCTTCTGAACCGCTGAATAGCAATTGCTTTAATTCATCAAAACGGTTATTCAGTTTTTGAATGTCATCGTGCCACAGGAAATGAACCTGCCCTACTTTTTCGGTATCAACAATTTCTGTATGGAAACCTCCGAAAGCTGACCAGAATTTCGCGCTGTTTGCAGCTGCAGCCACCACGGAACTTTCTTCAATGACCATCGGAACGGCAAAGGTCTTTCCATTGATCAAAAAGTTCGGAGCGATGCTGTACGGCAAGTGGAAATTCGAAATCGTATTTTCACTAAACTCATTAATCACTTCCTGAACAGCAGCCTCCGGGTGATCAAAACTTTTAAACGTTTTCATCGTTTTCTCAGGCGATTCAAAGAATTTTGTAATCGCTTCCAACTTCTCCTGCTTGCTCTTTTTTGAGAATCCTTCTATTAATTCCATTATCTTATTTTTAGAAATTTTTGCGCCATTAATAAGCCTTTTATTTGTATTTCAGCAAAGTTATCCAGGGCTTCCTGTGATTCATTTGCATACTTTAAAAATGGCGCTGCCTGACCATAAACTGCCGGGATGTTTGCTTTGGAGGTCACGTAATAACCATCCAGAAAGTTTTTAATCCCACCACTTATAATCACATTATTACATTTACGTTCAGATCCCAGTTCCTGGATTGCGGTATTTAAAAAATCGACCATTTCGGAAGCAGAATGCCCCAAAGCAATTACATCTTCATAATGTGCTTTCAATGGTTCGTTACGCAATAATTCTAATTTGGAGAAGTTCGTTCCGCCGTTTGCAGCAAAGTCGAGTGCCAGAATCGGTAATTTCAGCAATTCTCTCATGCTTTCAGGACCAAATCCCTGGCCTACTTCCTTCACAATGATATTCGTGTCGATTTCGTTCAGCAATTGCTTGATGGTAACAAGCGGAGAACGCTGAATCAAATCTCCTTCCGGCTGCAACCATTCCTGCAGCGGATTCACGTGTACGATCAACCCGTCTGCATCCAGCTTATTTACCAATGCCTTTAACTTCGAGGTCTGTCCTTTATCAATCAATCGCTCAATCTGTGCAATTCCCACATTGGCGTATAGCGGAGATGCATCCCCTAAAATCGGGCGCAGGTTAAAATCATCGAAATAGGTATCGTCTTCCAGAATCACCCGGCAAGAACCCAATCCCATCCCGAAACCGTATTTACCGGCTGTTTTTGCCAGCATTTTGTTGATCGGGCCTGCTGCAGAGGTACCACCGGTCATGCTTGAAATCCAAACCGGATAACGCATCGTTTTATTTCCCAGCTGAATGGGCATGTCCGCTTGTTCCGGATGACCTTCCAACATCGGTTCGTAATAAAAACGACCATCCGTTAGGGCACTTTGCGAAGCAAAAGCCAAATCCAAATGATTCTTTTTTCTTAAGTCCGCTGCTTCGAGCGATTCGTGTTCAATTTTCTCCATCAGATCATCAGATCATTGCCGGAACTCCTTCATCCTTTAAAATCGGACGAATAATTCGTGAGGCATTTTTGTATAAGCGTATTTGTTTACCCGGTTTTGTAATAAAATGTATCGGGTGCTGCATGGCCACTTTGAAAAAGTGTTTCAACAGGAATTGTTTGTCCCTGTTTATTCCAGAAAGAATGGAAAGCGGGCCTGTAGCCTGTTCTCCTCCTTTTTGCAAGTATTCAAAGCATGCATCCTTCAATTCATCATTGGTGAACACTTCATACAAAGCGTTTGCCAAAATATTGATGGTCTCTACATTTTTTCCCCGGCTTTTATAATATTCATTAACGGCGGATTCCAATTTCGTTTCATCCTGGAAATCAATTCCAGCCAATTGACCGTTCAGACAAAGAATATCTGAGAAAGTCGCTGTCATTCCACCACCCGTCAACGGATGTCTCATATTTAAGGAATCACCCAAAAGTGCGGCACCTTTCCTGCGGAATGCCTGACCTTTCATGGAATGGTTCGGCATTACTTTAAAAGATTCTTCTTCCAGTGCCTTCAAAAATGAACCGATCATTTCTTCCGGCAATATTTTTACAACGCTTTCTTTTAAACGTTCAATTGACTCTTTACCCATTTTAGGAGCTTTCCCGCCCGGATAGTCGATTAATATGCGGTATGCGTTGGTGTGAATCGGGTAAACCAGGATCGGAAAATCACTGGTAACGATCATGTGACCGTAGGACGGGAATTCCAAATTCAGGTCCTTCAGTACCAATCCCATGAAGTAAGAAGTGACCTTCTTGTTCACTTTGCTCAACTTATCGCGGAGTACAGACATCGGCCCGTCGGAAACGACAGTCAATTTTGCATATTGGGAAACCGTTGTTCCGTCTTCCTGCGTATAGCTTACGCCGATGATGGTGTTATCTTTTTCCAGGATTTGAGTGATATTTCCCTGAACCACTGTAATGTTTTCTCTTTTCTCCAGTTCCTTGCGGATGTTGGTCAGGAATTTCCCGTTTCTCAAACCGATTCCTTTGATGCCTTTTTGGATTTCATCGTAGTTGATCGTAAAACGTTCGTTTCCCTTGATCAGGTTATAACCATTGACTTCCTGTGCGTCGATGCCTTCCAGCAAATGGCTCAATCCCAATTCTTTCAAAGCCAGGATTCCGCCCGGCTGCATTAATTCACCGATAATTCTATCCGGTTCTGTCAGGTCGCGCTCCACGACCAAAATGCGTGTGCCTGCAGGTTGAGAAGCAGCAAACACTCCTCCTGCAACTCCGGCACCAATGACTATAATATCAAATTCACCTGTGCTCATCTTATTGAATTTTGGCTAATATTGATTTGATTTTACCTGTTTTATCCAGTTTCTCCAGACTCTCCAGAATGGCAACGAATTCTTTTTTCGTACTGTTAAAGTCCTGAATAGCGATAAAGTATTTCGCTGTTTTCCCCTTTCTGATTTTTACATTTTTGTGTAAAACATCGGGATTGTTGTACAATTCTTTCAAGGTTGCAATAGCCATCAATTGCGGGATGGCACAAAAACGGAAGACTTGTTGATTTTCCAGGCATTCCAAAAATTCCAGGCAAGCAGGAACGTGGCCAAGCGCGTTTAGCACGGTTTCGTTCAATGCAGCAAGCCCTTTTTCCTCATTTGCCTGTAATTCGTGTAAAGTATTCGCTTTATTTTTCCAGGATTCCTCCGGCCAGAAAATACGCCCCTGCTCCAGATCTTCTGCAAAATCACGAATGATGTTTGTTTTTTGAAGGAACAAGCCCATTTCATTGCTCAGGCTTTTGTTGGCCAACTTATCGCTGGTTTCCAGTTTTGAAGCGAGGAACAACCTGCTCAAACCGATTCCGACCAATCCGGCAACATAATAACAGTAATCGTCCCAATCCTGGTAACTTCCAACTGTTTCATGTGCATACTTGTTCATCCCGATCGCCATTTCATGCGTAATTTCGGTAATGACTTCCTGGTATTGCGGCCCGAGTTTCCGGTATTCGCGGATTACTTTATCGAAATGAAGCATTAAATCCTGGTAATCCTGGGTATCCCCCACATTTTCAAGGGTAAATTCTTCTTTATTGATGCGATCGGCAAAGGTAAGCAGCATTTCTTTCTTGATGGAATTGTCGATGTTCATGTCATCTTCAATGGTATCAAGGCCTCTTAATACGAGGTAAAACAGACAAACAGGATTTTTCAGTTCTTCAGGCAACTGCTGAATCACCACAGCAAAAGAACGTGACACTTTCTTAAGTGCTTCATAGCAATAACTTAGATCATCTGTGGATTGAGATAAATCTTTCAAACGATGCTCGGAAGGTTTGAATTGTTTAAACTCTTTCTTCATCTTCATAAGATAAACCAACTCAGACACATGAAAGGAATAATATGCCACCCTTCTAATCATTACTTTTCCTCATTTTGTAGGGCACAAAAGTACGTACATTTTATAGATCTCTCCTAATTTTAACTTTAAAAACTAATTTTATAGCGTTTATACGCACAGATTCGTTTTTTTAACACGCTTCCAAGCGTCATCCTGTTTAATTCCGAACTTTTTGTTTGAAAGTTATTTCATTCGGCGTGATATCTTGTAGCTTGTTCAATTTCACTTTTCAATGTTGTTTTTCAGGCATATAAGCATTTATAGGCAAGATTAGCGAATAAAAAAAGCATCCCTTTTCGCGATGCTTGATGTGAATTCGGTTTTTAAACGATCATTAGCCGGCAGGTTCCCACAATTCAATTTTAGTTCCTTCCGCATCCAGGATGTGTACGAACTTTCCAAAATCGTAAATCGCTACGTCATCTAAAACCGTTACGCCGTTTGCTTTGAATTTTTCCAAAAGCCCTTCCAGGTTCTGCACCTTGTAATTGATCATGAATTCTTTTTTCGACGGTTTAAAATGGCCTCCTTCTTTTTTGAAAGGCTTCCACTGAAGGGATTCCAGGCTCGCCGATCCCCAATCATTGAATTCAATTCCTAAATTCTCGGTGTACCACTTCTTCGTTTCATCCAGGTTTTCCGTGTAGAAGAAAACTCCTCCTATTCCGGTCACTTTCGGTTCTTTTTGTTCGCTCATATCCTTGTATTTATCTTTAAAAATCAAATAATTCTTTTGCTTCTTCCAGCAACCCTTCTCCTTCTTCACCGGCTTTCTTCGTGGCTTCCTTCAGGGTTTCTCCATTGCTGAAGCCATCAATCTGATCCACTGCATTTTCGAGCACTTCCGTCTTTTTCGCAATTTTGGATGCATTCGGGGTCTTGCTTTTCTTCAGCAATTTGTTCGTATTTACATCCTTCAACCGGTTATACGTGAAAGCACTTGCAATTTTGAGCATGAATACCTTATCGTAAACATCTTTCAGAACCGTTTCGGGATCATCTTTCTTCAGGTATTCGATGGATTCATCGATCAACGCTTTGTCATCATCGGTCAACAGCTTGCTTTTCTTTAATTTTTCCAGGGAGGCAATAGCTTTATCGTTCTCTCCCTTTTCGAGGTGCACATAGACTTCAATAGCCCAAACCGCTTCGTTGTCGATTTTCAGCGTTTTGCAATCCTTCAATACCTGTTCAAAATCCTCCAAAACACGCTCGTGATCTATTTCCCGTTCCATCATCAGGCGGTCTACTCCGCGGTACAAATGGTTCATTGCCCGGAATGCCGCATAAGCTTGTTTTTGATCAAATTGCCCCAGCTGCATGGAATTGATCGTCGCTCTCAAATCCAGGTTTTTATTCTTTTTCAGCCATTCCAGGTTATTGGAATACTCGTTTTCAGATAAATAGTAGAAACCTTTCTGCATAAAGACAAATCCTCTCAAAAACCGCAGATCGCCTTTCAATTCCGAATCCGGCAGCAACTCAACATCTGTTTCCGAGCATTCGTATAACGCGATCTCTGTTCCCAAACTGCTGCTTGTCATAGCCAGAATGGTCAGGAAAGCATGTTCACGCGCTTCCTGTTCGGCTTTCGCCTTCCCTTTGAAATAATGAGCGCTTTTCGTTCCGTCCCAAAACCTGCGAAACGCATCTACGATAACCGGAAATTCGTCTTCATCCGTTTGCGTGACGAACCCATCCATTTGGTCGTAAAGCTGGTACATGGCCCAGTAATCTTTTACCGATAAATCATCTGCACGATTGAGTTTCATGATCTTTTGGACCAGCTTATCCGAATCGCGTTTAAATGCTTTGAATTTGGTAGAAGTTGTGTCGTCGGAAGCATATCCGCGGAACATCAGTTTGACGAATTTGTAAGGAACTACCTTTCCGGAAACCAGGTTCTCGTTCAAGGCAATGCGATCCAACTCGAGCAATTCTTCATCTGTTTTTTCGGAAGAACAAGCAATTAAAAAGAGTAGTAATGAGAGGTAAAGCAGTTTTTTCATCGTTTCCACGGGTAATGAAGCTCGTTTCGTTTCCAAAAATGAAAAAATTAATCGGAGTGACAAGAGTCTTCACTCACTTTAGCACATAGCCCAGGGTCACGAACCAGGAAAACCCGGAAAGTCCGCCAATTTTGTTGGAATATGCCGCCACGTTATTTTGATGTCCCGGCCCGAACCAGGTTTTCCGCCATTTGTCTTTGGTGAGATCGTAGCCGTATTCCGCAACCAGGGAAAGTGCCACCGGCCCCATTTTCACTTTCGGCTGAATCGACAATTTGGGTGCAAAGTACAGGTTTCGCTGCTTCATCCCGGGATTCGTCAATAAAATACGGCCCGCATCAAACCCGAAGTTAAACACCAGGTCGAAGTTCTTTGCCCGTGGAAAGGCATCCAGTCCCAAAAACGTCAGCCCGAAATTGAACCCACCCGATTTAGCCGTCGTGCTGTCGTTGATGGAAATCCGCTGCGGCAAATAGACGCAAATCTGTGCATTCCCGATAAAGTACTTGCCGCCGGTATCAATCGAATCGCCCAAAACAGTAAGTCCAGCGCCCACATACTGCAGCGGCGCCAACCACTGAAAATCCGAAAACGTGCTGTACCGCTTTTCCACTTGCGAACCGAACATCGGCCGGTTCAACGTCCGGAAACCGTAGATCAGGTCCACAGAGGAAATATCCCTGCTGTTTCGCTGGCCAATTGCTCCGAAGCTGAGAAGACATATTAAAAGGACGATCCCGGTTTTCATGGGATTAAAGGTAGGGATAAAATTGGGAGGAGGGGTTGGAGAAGGAAAAAGAGTGAGATCTCAAAATCATTTGCTATAGTCTTATTTGATCTAATCGCTTATTAATACTAATATGCTATATTATACCGTTCGCTTCAAAATAATCAAGCATTTGATATTTTGACTACTTTTATCAAAAAAAATATGAACCAATCAACTAAATTAACAGTCTACACATTGTCTGAACGTCTTGTTTTTCTGGCATTTGCACTGCTTTATTCTTTCGTTGGTTTTTCTCAAAAATTTGAGATCGAAAATAAATTTCACATCAAACAGGATGACAAATCAATCGTATTCCGGGTACTGGATGTCGATGATAGTCAGCTGAAAAAATACAATTCGAAAAAATACTACTACTGGTTTAAGTCTCAGAAAGTTTTGGTCACACAAGGTGGAAGTTCCGGAAGTCTTTTGAACGGTGATTACGAGTCTTTTTACAAAAACAATCAACTCGCTGAAAAAGGGCTTTTTAAGAAGGGATTGAAAGATGGAACCTGGAAATTCTGGAACCCAAACGGAATCCTGATTCACCAGGAAACCTGGTCAAAAGGAACCCAGATCGGTAAGCAGTTGTATTACAATGAGGACGGATTGATCCAAAAAACCATCATCTATAAATCCAACCAAACGGAGATCATTGCCCGGGATACGACCATTCTGAAAAAGAAAAAAACGGTTTTAACTACTGTCGCTGATTCTACCGGCAAACTGATTTCTCAAAGCCGTTATTCGGATTACAAGCTGGACGGTACGCAAATAGCCCGGGATCAAAATGACAGCCTGATCAAAACCGTTTACAAAAAAGGAGTTTTGGTTCCTGAAAAAACCAAAAAGGAAGATGCTAAAACTGCAAAGGGTAGTTCGGAAAAGCTTACGTTCAAGCAAAAAATGAGCAATTTCTGGGAAAAACTGAAGTTTTGGAAGAAGTTTAAGAAAAAGGACAAGTCAGGCGAACCGAAACCTCCGAAAGCGGAAAAACCAGCGAAAGATTCGTCTAAAAAACCGAAGGAGAAAACCCAAAAGGAACCGGATCAACCCAAAGAAAAGAAAAAACGCACGGAATGATTCGTGCTTCCGCCATATCGTACGCCATCGTTTTTGCACTATTCATCGGACTTCTTGCTTCCAGTGTCTTTTTTATTTTCAGTACGCAAAAGCGCATTGAAATTCATCACACCGGGCAGGAACACCTGTTATTGGATTCGCGCCAGGCTATTCAATTAGGCCTGCAAAAAGTCAAGGTCAACGACTCGCTTCGCTTTATTCACTTAAGCGGGGATACCAGCCTGATCCGCAAGTCTCTTTGGGGATCTTATTTGCTGATTACCAGTAAAACCTATAAAAACCAGCGCAGCATCACGCGATCTGCATTGATTGGCAGTGAATTTGAAGAATCGATTCCCTCCCTGGTTATCCGGAATGGTTCCGATGGATTGAAAATCGGGGGCGAAACCTTCATTGAAGGAGATGTTTATGTACCCAACAAACGGGTCGACCGTTCGTATATCGGAGGGAAAAATTACACCAACCCGGAACTGATTTCGGGAAAGGTGGAAGATGTCAAAGAATTGCACCTGAATCTTTCCAAAAGCTTTGAAAATATTTCGACTGTCTACTTTACCGGCAACATGACTTCCAAACCTTTTGAACCGAAAGATACTACGGTCAGTTTTTTGGAGGAAGGTATTTACTATCAGTCTTTGGAGGCGATTCCGATAACGCAAAAGCTCCAGGGAAAAATCATCATTCAAAGCTTCGATTCATTGGTTGTTTATCCGCAGGCCCGGTTGAAAAATGTAATCCTGATCGCTCCTAAAATTTACATCAAACAAGGTTTTACCGGAAGTTTACAGGCCTACGCTTCGGAACGCATCCTGTTGGAAGATTCTGTGACTTTGAGTTATCCGAGTACCCTGATCATGAACGAAAAAACCGCCAGTTCGACTTATGAACCGCATTCCGTTTACCTGGGACACAACACTTCCGTATTGGGAGGAATTTTACTCACGACCCAGCAATATGATTTCCGGAAACAACCCAAACTGACCATTCAAAAAGATGCCGTTGCGGCCGGAATCATTTTTAATTGCGGAATTACTGAAACGTACGGAGCAATCATCGGTAGCTTAAATACTTCCGAAACCCTGACGCTTGCTGGCGGAGGCTCCTATACCAATCACCTGCTGGATGCCATTATTTCCACCAAGAGGCTTCCGAAAGAGTTTATTTGTCCGGCCTGGCTGGAAATCTCCGATCATTCACGAAAAAAAATCATTTCATGCGAATTAGAAAGCTAAAAGCCTCCAGTATCGCTGAAATTGCAATCGCTCTATCCATTATTGCGATTTGTTTTGCATTGGGTTCGAGACTCTTTATTCAAAGTGCACGTTCTACAGTACAATTCCAGGAAACAATCGAGCAATCCGAATTTCAATCTTTGTTATTCACTTCCTATTCGCTGGATTCAAGTATTTACGATCCGAAACTCTGGAATGACAAGCTGACAACGATCGAAACAACGATTGACCAAAAAGATTCGGTAAAGACCGAACAGATTTCATTAAGAAACAGCATTCAGACAAACTGGATACAGGAATTTACCTGGCCGAAAAAACCATGAGGAACCGGACCAACATACAAGCATTTTCGATTCTGGAACTGGCGGTTGTCCTTTCCCTGACCGGCCTCTTTATTTCCCTGTTCTTCCTTTCGGTCAACAGTTTCAACCGGTCCCTGCAGCAGGAAATCATTATTAAAAATGAACTGAACGGGTTTTTCCAGTTTCGCGCTACTTTCTGGCAGGACATGGAAAAGGCAGATTCATTTGACCTGGCAAAAGATCAACTTACCTGCTTCCGTAATTCGGATTCCATTGTGTACCGCATACTCGATGAAAAATTAAGCCGTTCCTATAAAAATCACGCAGCGTTATTCGATGTAACAGCCCTTTCCATTGAAAAAACAACACTGAATCATCATCCTTTGGTCGATTTCAAGTTGGAATGGAAGAATACCGCATTTTCATTGAGTTATCCGTTACAGAAACAGAATACCAACAGTATCAACACTTATTTTAATCAAAAATCATGGCAGAGGCAGTAGCTAAAACGAGTTTTTTAAAGCGGGATATCGTTTTGGGGAAACCTCTGAACGATAAATTCAAAGAGCATTTCTACGGCGAATTTGCCACGCTCATTGAAAGTGGAATTGATATGCGTCGGGCACTTCAGCTGATCATTGACGAACAGGAGAAAAAGAATGTACGCAGCCACATCGAAACTTTACTCGACGACCTGATAAAAGGGAATTCCCTTTCCGAGTCCATGCAGAAATCGGGTCATTTTACTCCTTACGAATACCAGAGTATCCGCATCGGTGAGGAATCCGGGAGGCTGAAAAACGTACTTTTTTCCTTGTCCAACTACTTTGCTTCGAAGGTAAAGCTGAAAAGACAATTGGTTAGTGTGTTCACCTATCCGGCATTCGTTTTTTCAATCACGGTCGGGGTTCTTTACTTCATGCTGAACTTCGTGGTTCCCATGTTTAAGGACGTATTTAAGCAATTCGGGCAGGAACTTCCCTGGTTAACGCTGAAAATCGTTTGGTTATCGGAAAATTTCGGGTCGTTTATGTTCTGGTTCCTGCTGATCGGGATCGGAACGGGCGTTTACCTTTACTCGCAGAAAAACGAAGACTGGTTCCGGAAATTCAGCGGGAACTTCATTCTTAAAATTCCCATTTTCGGGAAACTGATCCAAAAAATCTACATCGCCCGCTTTTGTCAGAGTATGGCATTGTTGCTCGAGGCAAAAACTCCGCTGGTCAAAGCATTGGATTTGGTCTCCGAAATGATTCGCTTTTACCCGATGCAGCAAATGATTTCAGCTGCCAAAGAGGAGATTTTGGCGGGAAATTCACTGCATGAAGGCCTAAGTAAGTTTGAAATTCTGGATAAAAGATTAATTTCGCTAATTAAGATCGCCGAAGAAATCAATCAATTAGATCAAACTTTCCATCGATTAACCATTCAATACAACGATGAGATTGAATACCGCACAAAGATGATCGGGACCATCATTGAGCCCGCCATCATTGTAATTATCGGTCTAATAGTAGGAGTTATTATGGTGTCCATGTACTTGCCGATGTTTAACCTAAGTAATGTCATTAAATGATGAAGTTGAATAAACATAGAAAACTGAAAGCCTTCTCTCTTGCAGAGATTTTGATTGTTTTGGCAATCATGGGAATTCTATTGATGTTGGTGATCCCCAATCAAAGCGGTATTGCAACACGTACCAAAAGTATGGAGGCTCAGCAGGAACTTCGGATGATCCATAACTTGCAATATGCCTATTTCCTGCAATATTCCAAGTATTCACTGGACACCAAAGAAATTAACTACATTCCGCACAAACTGATCACTGAAGGAGGTACGGCATTGTACCGGATCACGGTGGTGGAAGCATCTCCGTCCGGGTTCAAGGCAAAAGCCGAAGCAGTACAGGATTTCAACGGAGACGGAAAATTCAATATCTGGGAAATAGACCAGGAAGGACAACCTAAAGAAACGCAACCCGATTAATGGTTCTCATTGCTGTCATAGTGATTTTGGCTTCGATCCTTTACCAGGATTTTCGCTACCGGGAAATCTGGTGGTTCACACCTCCTTTGCTTCTGATCGGCGGATTTTTCTATAAATGGCAAACGCTGAACTGGGAACATTTCCTGTTCAACTTTCTATTCATCAGCATGCTCATCAGCTTTTTAGTGGTGTATGTCCGGATCCGTTTCAAATCCAGTAATTTATTCCGGGATTACTTCGGACTGGGCGATGTGTTGGTACTGATGGCCATCACCCCGTTTTTCGGATTTCCGTTCTTCATCTACTTTTTTACAGCCGCTACAATTATCAGTCTGCTGGGATATTTAGTGGTTTCTCTGTTCAAAAAGCAGCAATCAATCCCTTACGCAGGCTATATGTCGCTTTGCACGATCGCGTTCCTGTTGTTGGTTCACTTTAACGTAACTCCTTTTTCCGTTTGGTATGAGTGATTTGAACAACATACAGGTTTCTGCCGAATTGCAGCAGGTCATTCCATCCGATCTGGCATGGCATTACCGCGTTATTCCGGTGGAAATCACGGATCAGGTGGCCAGATTCTATGTTGACAAGGCTCAGAACTTCTCAAACGTAGAGGAAGAACTGAGCGCCCTATTAGGTAAAAACGTGGAATTAACGGAAGGGCCTACCGAAGTCATTCAACGGGCTTTGGGGAAATTTTTCCGGAGAGCGAACCAGGAAAAACAACTGGTCTTCAATGCAAATATTGATTTTGTGGACCGGATTATCCAGGATGCAAACCATTTGGGAAGCAGTGATATTCACATTGAAATCTACGAAGACCGTGCACGTGTAAGAATCCGGATTGACGGCCATTTGATTGAACGCTATTCGATCGATAAAACAGAATATTCGGAATTGATCAACAAAGTGAAGATCCGTTCCAATCTCGACATTTCCGAAAAACGATTGCCGCAGGACGGACGAATCCAATACGAGAACTTCGATATCCGGGTTTCTATCCTGCCTACTTTACACGGAGAAAAGGTCGTGATGCGTATTTTGGGGAAAGATGCTTCTTCCATCAACATTACACAACTTGGACTCACCGAAAACGATTTGCGGAACTACCAGGAAGGAATCAAAAAACCGCATGGAATTGTGCTGATCAGCGGTCCGACAGGTTCGGGAAAAACAACAACCTTGTACGCAACGCTGAAACAACTGAACGACGAAAAGCGGAACATTGTTACTGTTGAAGATCCGATCGAATATACACTCGAAGGAATCAACCAGGTACAGCTAAAAGAGCAGATCGGGTTGACCTTTGCAAGCGCACTTCGTTCCTTTTTACGCCAGGATCCGGATGTGATCATGCTCGGAGAGATCCGCGACGGAGAAACGGCTCAAATGGCTATACGTGCCGCCTTAACCGGCCACCTGGTATTGTCAACGATCCACACCAATTCGGCGTGGGGAACTATTTCGCGTTTGATCGACATGGGAGTTCCTTCTTTCCTGATTGCCAGCACCATCAACACCTCTGTCGCCCAGCGCTTATTGCGAAAACTTTGCCTGGACTGCAAACAGGAAGTAACTACTTCCCCGCTCGATTGGCCCAGAACTTTTGACGAAAAAAATATCCCGGAAAAGGTGTTCGAAGCAGTTGGCTGTGACACCTGCCACTTTACGGGTTATAAAGGAAGAACAGCGATCTATGAGGTCATTCCGATCGATTTCGAATTGTCGGAAAGCATTAAAAACAACGAATCTACTGTGGAACAAAAACTGATCGACAGGAACATTATAACATTGAACAAACAAGCACTTGAATTAATTAAATCGGGCGTAACTTCCCTGGAAGAAGCCTATCCGATACTAACTGAAATCTAATGAAAAAATACCTGCTTATCCTCTTTCTATGCTGTCTTGCCGGTTCACAAACTGCGCTCGCTCAACATTTTACTGAGCCCGTATTGCGGACAAAACTGGATAGTTTGAGTCTCACTTCGAAAGGGTTGAACAACACCTTTCAACTGAATGTGTCAGGTTTGCCTCTTTCGGAGCTTGTAAACTCCATCGCGCTGGAAAACAACCTGAATATCAGCATCGATCCGGCGTTGAACAATGCGGTTTCCTACAATTTCTTCGATGCGAAAGTAAAAGACGTTTTGGTATTCCTTTACGAGCATTTCGACGTTGAATACCGGTTCGTGGGGAATATCCTGGCGATTACCAAGCGGGAAATCCGCAAGGAAATTCCGCAACCTAAGTTTGAAAAGAAAATCGACGTAAAATACAATCCTTCGAACGAGTTCCTGTCTGTGGACCTGAAAAACGACAGTTTATACAAAGTCATGAAGGAAATCAGTTACCTGAGTGATAAAAACATTGTGATCGCTCCGGATGTGCGTGACAAACCGATTACCGGTTACTTCCTCAACAGGCCATTCGACCAGGTGATTGAAATGACTGCAAAAGCGAACGGACTCGAAAGTTCAAAAGATGAAACCGGTATTACCTATATTTTTGCTGCAAAACCTGAAAAAGCGGGTTCTTTGCAAGGAACTAACTCCGGTTTCAAACCAACTACAGATTTTGAGCAAACCGGTATCCAGATCAAGAAAAACGAATTCGGGACATTGGACCTGATTGCTAACAATGCTGAAATGGCCGACATTATCCGCTATGCTTCCCAGGAATTGCTCACTCCTTACTTCTTCTACAACAAACCGGAAGGAAAAGCGAGTTTCCAGCTGCAGCATGTTACTTTCCCGGAAATCCTGGACCTGCTTTTTGTGGGAACCAAATACGCTTACAAAGAAGACAACAAATTGTTCCTGATCGGGGAAAACAAATCGGAAGGTATTCGCGTGACGGAAGTTGTGCGGATGGAAAACCGGACCATTGAAAACGTCAAAACATCTATTCCGAAAGAATTGATGCAGGATCTGGACGTGAACGAATTTACCGAACTGAATGCATTGATCGTAACGGGTCCGGCCAGAAAAGCAAGCGAATTGCGGGCATTCCTTTCTTCCATTGACGTGGTAGTTCCTTTGGTTCAGATCGATGTCATGATCCTGATCTCAGAAAGATCAAGCACCGTTAAAACCGGAATGAAAATGGGACTTGGCGACAAACCGACCGTAACCAGTGGAACTGTTTTCCCAACCCTGGACGTGAACCTGGGAGCAAGTACCTTGAACAACATTCTGAACACCATCAACGGGTTCGGTGTTGTGAACCTGGGAGCCGTAACTCAAAATTTCTACGCTTCCCTTCAATTGCTGGAATCAAACGGGATGATCGATGTGGAAAGTACCCCGAAAATCACGACACTGAGCAGTCATTTGGCAACGGTCTCAATCGGGCAAACCACGTATTACCAGGAACAGCAGGTAAATTTCCAGAATACAGTCGTCAACCAGGGTGTTTTGACTTCCAAGATCTGGAAATCCGTTGATGCGAACCTGACGGTAAAAATCAAGCCTTTTGTTTCCTCAGACGGGAATGTAACGATGGATATCACGTTGACCAACGACGATTTCGACGGGAGTAAAGTGGACCCGACAGCTCCGCCAAATGCTACGAAACAAACTTTCGAATCGGTAATCCGCGTTCAGAACGGAGACGTGGTATTGCTGGGTGGTTTGGATAAAAAACAAAACAACAACAGCGGTGAAGGAGTTCCTTTGTTATCGCGTGTTCCGGTTATCAAGTGGTTATTCAGCAGCAGAAATAAATCGAAGCGAAAGTATAAATTGCACATCATCGTTCGGCCAACGGTCACTTATTAATGAAATTGCCTTTTCAACATAGCGCCCCCAAAAAGTACAACCTGGTTTTGATTCACAATCATTCCGGGAATGCTTTGCTGCACTATGCCGTTATTAGCGGACAAACTACCGCGCACGACCTGGTGTCTTTTGAATCGATGGAAGAAATCCTGAAAAAAGCGGATAAGACCATTCCGTTCATCATTCATGTGAGAGGTGCGGGAATATTGGCTCGCAGTGTTGAAAATGCACCGAATTACAAGGAACGTTTACTGGTTTCGGGAAGAGAAGACGAATTCTATTTTAACAGCTACGAACGATCCGGTTCTATTTTGGTTTCTTTCGCCCGGAAAAATGTGATCGACGAGTTTTTGCAACCGATCGAAGCTGCTAAAGGATTCATTTGGGCATTGTACATCGGGCCATCCATCCTGCCTTTTAGAGTGGAAAAATTGACTACCATCCAATCGGATTATGTGCTTGCTTTTCCGACTGCAGACCAGGTCATTCTTTCGAAAAACGAACAGGAGTTATCCGAAAAGCAGGTTCTGACAGCTTACACGGAAGCCATTATCAACTACACGTTCCAAAAACATACGCATCCGGATCCGTTCTACCAGGCCATTGATGAAGAAACCTTCCAAAAAACGAAATCGAATTACAAAGATTTCAGGCAATTCCGCATTATCGGGTTGAGTATTCTGGGCTTCTTTTTAATTACGCTGACCGTTAATTACTTTGTGGTGAACCACCTCAACCAGGTTGCAGTTGATTACGAAGAAGAAATAGCCGGTTACCAGGATAATTTCGCGGTAATTGACCGCATCAAACAGGAAAAGCAGCGAAAACTGGTCCTGTTCCAAAACTCCGGAATGCAATCCCGTAATCTGCTGTCTTACTATGCCGATGAAATCGGGGTAACGGTTCCCAAAGACATCCAATTCACCGAAATGGAGCTTTTTCCATTGGCGCAGCAACTGAAACCCAAGCACAAAGTGGAAACGGATAATTCCCGGATTATTATTCATGGGATTACCCTGAACAGCAAAATCCTCGATGACTGGATGGAAGACCTGGAAAAAAAGGAATGGGTACAAAGTGTAGAAGTAATCAATTATTCCAGATTGGATGATCGCAATTCAATCTTTCACATCATCATACACATCCGCGAATGACACTTTTTGAAAAATATAGCTACAAACAAAAGAACCTGGCGCTGCTGATCCTGGCAGTACTTCTTTTTGCTGTATCTTATAAAAGAGCATTCAGTAAAACGATTGAAACAAACAATTACATCAACGAACTGGAAATCAAAAAGCAGGAAGCACTCAATTCCCAGAAAGAAATTCAATTGCTGCAAAAAAATGTGGCCCGGTTAAATAAGCTGCTCGGGAAAGAAAACGTTTCAGTGGAAGAAGTACAGCAAGGGTTTCTGAACTTCCTGGCCCAAAGATCTTCCAAAATTGAGGTCAAACAAATCGATGAAGTTTACGGATTTGAACATCCTGATTTCAAAATCAATACCTTTAAGATCGAACTGAGAGGCGATTTTATTTCCGTTCTCAAATTTATATATGCCCTGGAAGGATCTTTTGAAGATGCACGGCTCATCCATTTTTTAATGAGCTCGGAAAAAGATCCGGTAACCAATAAAACAGATTTAACAACTACCTTATTAATTCAGAACTATGTACAAAAGATATATCACTAAGCTACTGGCGATTTTTGTTGCCCTGAGCCTGTTCGGATGCAAGGATTTCATCGAGAAAGACATTTCCGGGGAAACTCCGGTATTGATTCTTCCGGCCAATAATTCCACGATCAACGCAAATCCGGTCCACATCAAATGGGAAGAACTGGAAGGAGCAACCAAGTACCGCATTGAGATCGTTAGCCCCGAGTTTGGGAACATCCAAAGCTTTCCGCTGGATTCGATCGTGACCGGCACCAATTTCTTCTTCGGGTTGGATTCTGCACAGTATGAAATCCGCATTACAGCCATGAATGCCGGTTTCAGTTCCAACCCATCTGCAATCAAACGCTTTTGGGTCGGAACATCACAGGGAAGTTCCAATGGAAGTGTTACGCTGGGTTCACCCGCTTCCGGAGCTTATTTCAATGAAGATTTCACGGGAGTTTTCTCCTGGAACACCCAGTCTTTATCCAACGTTTCGAGCTGTACCTTTGAATTGCATGCAACAGAAACCTTTTCCGGAACCTTGCTGGATATTGCCGATCAGTTAAATTCAGTGACCATCAATTCACTAAACGGTACGCAATTGAACGAAGGAGCTTATTCCTGGGGAGTAAAAGCCTATTTGACCGGAGGCGGTGAAACGAGTTACTCCAAGCGCGTTTTTTACATCGATAAAACAGATCCTGGAAGCGGAACACCGGTTTCACCTGCGAATAATGGAACGGCGCCCGCGGGATCCATTACGTTTGACTGGAATTTACCGGCCGATGTGGGAATCGTTCAATCTCCGGTAGGCGGAAAAGTAGAATTATCCACTTTTGCCAATTTTGCCACCATTTATAAAAGCGGTACAAGTACTTCCAATTCTGTTTCCATCGCCGATATTGTTCCCGGAACGTATTACTGGCGCGTGATATTAATAGATGAAGCAGGGAATGAAGGTCCTGTTCCGACTACAGTTTACAACACCATAACCGTACAATAATCCTTTGAAAAACAAACGCTTCACATATGTTTTATTGGTGGTGGTAGGTTTTATCTACTTCAAACTGTTTGTGCGCATCAGTTCCAATATTACAGAGGAAGGAAATGTACCTGTGGCACAGGTCGATGAAATGAAACTGGAAAATATTCAGCCGAAGAAAAATTTCCATTTAAAAGCGAATTATGCAGATCCTTTTCTGAAAACCGGCCGCATTGCTGTGAAACCTGCTGCAACCGCCGGCAATGAAAATCTGGCTCCTCCGGAACCGCCTAAGAAGAAGGAAAAGCCTCCGGTCTACTGGCCTGCCATTAAGTATTATGGCCTTGTACAGAAAACCACTTCCAAAAAACCGCGGGCATTGATCTCCATCGACGGTACGATGTATAAAATCTATCCCAACGAGGAAATATTTGACGGCATCGTGATCAAATCCATCACGCGCGAGAACATGGTCATTACCTTCCAGAAGGAAACCAAAACCATTTCGCTGAATCCTTAAGAAAAACCTTATTCGGAAATTTTCTTCAACGGTAATTTGGAACCGTTTACCCGCATTTCACATTCGGAATATGTTCCGTTATTCCGTTTGATGAAATCAAAGATAATTCCCTGAGAAGGATTGAAAATCCGGCTTGGGCTTAAAGCATATGTTTCGAGGATCATTTTATTCATAAAGCCGTTTCCTTTGGCAACACGGATCCGCAATTGTCCTTTTGAAAGATCTGCAATGACTTTATAACCCTCTTCCGCATTCTCATAAGTTCCCAGCAAAGCTGCCGTTTCTGCGGTACTCAACGTCACTTTTTTGAAATTCGGAATCTCTACCTGCTTATCAAACAGAATGTCTCCTACAAGGATTAAAATATCATTCATCGGATAAACCGTTCCGTTCTGCAGCAATGCTACATTGATCTTATCTTCCGTAAAATAGGTTGCTGCAGAAGTAAATCCTTCAATTCTTCCGGTATGACCGAATCCTTTATGCTCATCAAAATTAGCCTTCATCAATCCGTAACCAAACATGGAACCTGCCGGAAGCATCTGTTTAAGGCTTTCTTCAGACAGCAGCTTTCCATTGAACAACGCGTACATAAATGTGTTCAATGTTTGAGGATTGGAAAGCAGAAACCCCGAACCATCCGCAATCGGGCATTCCCGGATCTCGTAATCTTCTACCCAATTCTCATTCGAAATATGAAATGAATTTGCTTCATTCTTTTGATAATCCAATAAATGGAATGTTCCGTATACTTCCTTTTGTTCCAGTGAATTCAGGCTGTTTTTCAATACCTCATTATAACCGGCCCCATTCACTTTTTCAACAATAAGTCCCAAAAGAATGTAGTTCAAATTATTGTAAACCGTTTTCAAGCTATCCGGATTTGGTTTTCCTTTATTTACCGTCGCAATCAGTTCGCTTTCCGTTTTTGATTTTCTCAATTCTTCCAGGTCATCAACCCGGTGAAATATCGGGAGCTTGTTTTTATGTACTAATAATTGTTCGATGGTAACTGTTGAAGCTCCATTCAAATCCGGGAAAAATTCCACAATAGGTTGTTTCAGGGAAAGTTTACCCGATTCTACGGATTTCATAATCAAAAACGCTGTAAAAACTTTGCTGATTGACCCGATCCGGTAGTGTGTTTTTTCCTTTGAAGCAGGAATGTCTGTTCCGTTTTTCTTGTTGGAGATACCGTAACACTTCGCGTATACTTCTTTTCCGTCTTTGAAAATGCTGATACTTCCCATGGACATCTGATTTTCATTCAGCTGATTGAACAGCGAATCCAGCAAGCGCGTTTTTTGAGCACTGAGCTGAGCAAATGTCTGACCAGATAAAAGCATTAAGCATACAAGAAGTTTCTGTTTCATGATTGAATGAATTATGCGATAAGCGGGTAAAAATAATCATCCGGACTTTAAACAGACACGGTATCCGAAATTATTCCTGTGAAATTCAACACTTTTAGTAAGCGATTCTCTGCACTATTCCATTATAATGTGAATTTTAACTTTCAATCGCTCACTGATCGTTACTAAAGACACATTGCGGAACTTAAAGGAATCTGTTTCAAGCGGGCTTAGCACCTGTTTCTGCTAAATCGAAGCGAAAAAGAAGAGAAAAACCCCGGATTATTTAACCCTTTCTTATTACAGAACTTTTCCGCCATAACTTTTGTTTTTCATACCTTTGTGCCAATTACACTCTTACATAAACCGTTTCGAACAAATTTTTTTGATCGTGGACATGAACAGTATACCTTATAACGGCTCATTCGCTAAGCGATTGAAGTACCTGCTTGCATTTTTACTCGTAAGTTTTGCTTCGGATGCTTCTGCACAATTTTCACGATCCGACGAATCCGTTGCCACCAGCCTCTATCCGATCATGCTGAATACAAGCTGGGAAAATCAGGCTTCTTTCCAGACTTTTCAAATCGGAGTGCTCGACAGCGATACTTCGTTTTACAGCATTCTTCGCAAAAAATACGAGGGAATTTCTCTGAGAGGAAAGAGAGTCAACGTGGTCCACTTCAAAAGTCCGGATGCGATCAGCGCCACACAGGTGCTTTGTGTCGATAAAAAGTTCAACAAGAAAATCGAAAAAATTGCCAAAGCAATTTCAGGAAATCCAACACTTTTGATCACCAATTCGTGCAAGGACGATGATTATGTGATGGTCAACTTCAACGGCCGCCTGAAAAAAGACGATTTCACCGTGAACCAGGCCAACATGGAAAAAGCCGGGTTGAAACTCACCAATCAATTCGAGCAATACATGGAAGGAACCGTTCAGTGGGAAGAATTGCTGAACGAATCGACTGAAAAGCTGGAAAAAGAGCGCGAAAAAGTTGCGGCTAAGGAAGAAACCATTAAGGATCAAAAAGCGAAGATCAACTACCAGAAACTCACGCTCAAAGAGAAAATGAAAATGCTCGATGAGCAAGGCACCATCCTGGAAGAACAGGCGCAAAAACTGGAAGACCAGGCAAAAGCCATTTCAGACCAGGAAGATATTTTATTCGAACAGAAACGCAACATCGAGGCGCAAAAAGGCCAGATCAACGAACAGCTGCAAAAACTGGGCATGCAGCGCGTGATTCTCATCATGGCACTGGTTGTACTGGTACTGATTCTTGGGATTGCCTATATTTTGTACCGAAATGCTGTGCAGCGTAAAAAATCAATCCGTGAACTTTCCGAACAGCACGCTATTGTGAGCAGCCAAAAAGACCAGATCGAAAAGATCCTGTTCGAACTAACCGATAGTATCCGCTATGCATTGCGCATTCAAAATGCGGTATTACCGGACGAACAAACGATTCGCGGCACCATTCCGGGTGATTTCTTCGTGATGTACAAACCGAAAGACATCGTGAGCGGGGATTTCTTCTTCGTGGACCGCAGAGGCGACTGGACACTGGTTGCAGTAGCAGATTGTACCGGTCATGGTGTTCCCGGAGCTTTTGTGAGCATGTTGTGCATCAGCTTGCTGAATGAGATCGTCAAACAGCAGGAAATAACGCGCGCAGACATCATTTTGAATGAATTACGCGACAAAGTAATTGATTCCTTGCAGCAAAAAGGAATCCAGGGCGAACAAATGGACGGAATGGACATTTCCCTCTTATTGATCAACAACAAAACATACAAGTGTCACTGGTCCGGTGCCAACAACCCGTTGTACATCGTTTCTGCGAAAAGCAACAAGCTGGAAGAACTGAAACCGGATAAGCGCCCGATTGCGATCTACCCGGATATGAAGGAATTCACCAATCACGAAATGGTGGCGAATAAAGGCGATGTCTTCTACTTATTCACGGACGGTTATTCCGATCAGTTCGGAGGTGAAAGAGGGAAAAAATTCATGAGCCGTAACTTCAAGAACCTCCTGGCAGAAAATGCCCACAAACCGATGAATGAACAAGGGAAGATCCTGGATTCAACCATTGAGGCATGGAAATCTGCGTACAGCGAGGATTTAGAACAGGTAGACGATATTACGGTTCTTGGAATACGGATCGGTTAATGAAAAGACTGCCTGAATTCCAGCGGGCTTAATCCCGTTTTGCTCTTAAAAAGCTTACTGAAAGATTGCGTATACTCGAAACCGAGCCCGTAAGCTATTTCAGAAACTGTAAGCCCAGTAGTAGACAGCTTTTCTTTGGCTTTTTCAACTACTTTCCCGTGAATGTGCTGCTGGGTGCTCAAACCCGTAGTCACTTTCAGTACATTACTCAGGTAATTCGGAGAGATATTCAGTTCAGCTGCCAAATCGTTTACCGTAGGTATGCCGGCTTCGGCCAGATGAATATCCTTGAATTTGGCATCCAGTAATTTTTCGAGGCGATCAAGTAATCCATGATTGCTGATCTTACGCGTAAAGAACTGTCTTTGGTAAAAGCGCTCTGAATAACTTAATAAAGATTCCAGTTGAGAAACAATAATGTGTTCGCTGAACTGATCCACATTCGCACGATATTCCCGCTCAATATTCGTTATGAACTGCACAAGTACCTGTTCTTCCTTTTCAGAAATAAATAAGGCTTCATTTACCGCATAATCAAAAAACCCGTACTGACCGATTGTCTTTGCAAGCGAAGTTCCCCACATAAAATCCGGGTGAATCAAAATCATCCACCCCTTGCTTTTAAAACCCTCTTCAGCCTGGAAGGAAAACACCTGCCGGGGAGCTAGGAAAAACAACATGCCGTTATCAAAATCGTACTGCTGCTGGCCATACTTATACTTCACGTTTCCGCTAACCGTTTCTTTTAATGAGATCATATAGAAATCAAACACCACAGAAACGGCCTCATCTCCCGAATACGCAGGAACCTCTTCCAGATTGATCACACTGATCAGCGGATGCTCCGGAGCTCCGATTCCCAGAATGCGGTGATATTCTTCGATCGTTTTTATGTGATATGGACTCATTTTCAGTTATTCGGTGATTCTTTATCAGGAATCTTTCCTGAAATGTACTGCAAATTCCTGAGCAAAATCCCTCATTTTTACCTTTCCCAACTGAGCCGGTCTGTTTTTATAATAATCTTCGAAAACACTGCCGTCGTGCATCACCTTGTTCATTTCTGTAAATTCGAGCGCAATGTTCTGAGGAGCACCAAATTGCTTCATGGCTGAAGTCATTTGTTTATCACTGATCAGTACCCATTTTAAATAAGGTTTACCGACTGCCGCTCCCAAAATAGATGCGACTTCCTGGCAGGTAAGCTCTTCGCTGGCAACATACCTGATTTTGCGTCCGTTGAAGGAGGAACACAATTCTTCGGAAACTGCTTCGGCAATATCATGCGGAGAAACCCAGGGCACTTTATCTGCTGCTCCGTAATTGGAAAGAATAATCCCGCTATATCCCTTCAACAAGCCTTTTAGTCCGTAATGACGCAGCGTAATCAATTTACCCACGAAACCGGCTAAAAATCCCCGACCTTTGATCATGTCAGTGAATGCGTACAAATTGTAATCAAAAGAACCCGGGCGTATATGCGTCAAAGCAATCTCCGAAGGAAGTTCTTTGAAAACCTGCTCAACCAGGTAATGAAAAACCAGCAGCCCGGTGTGCGCTTTCTTTTCTGCACCCACGCTGCTCAAATGCACCACCTTTTGAATACCATTTTCCTGAATTGCATGTACATAATTTTTAGCGATTTGTACTGCTTCTTTTTTGTAATCCGGTGCAGCAGCATCGAAAAACCGAAAGGGAGGCAGCATGCAATAAGCCGCATCGTGTCCTTTAAAAGCACTTACCAGAAACGCTGCATCTTCTACTTTCCCGATTTTCGCCGTAGCTCCGAGCGCTTCAATTTCAGGAGTTCTTTCTGCATTGCTGGAAATCACCGTTACGGCGTGGTTTTGACTTACCAGCAATTTCACGAGCGGTTTGCTGATATGACCCAAAGAACCTGTTACTATAACTTTCATACTTTGATTTTTATAATACAAAGTTGATCTTTAACAGTTTCTTACCTGTGTTCAAATCTAAGGTCGTTGTGTGATTATTTCATTTTTTAAAAAATGTGAGGAATGTCGGAAAACCACAGGAAGATTTGCCCAGCGTAGAGAATTCCACACTCAAAACTCACACTCCATACTGATTTTACACTTTCTTCTTATGCAGATCGTAAACGATTCCGTCCGACAAACCGATCTTGGGAACGTACATTTCCTTGCATTTAAGCGCATTCATACAAAAACGGAAGATTTCCAGTGCCGGAACAATTACATCCGCTCTATCGGGCTTTAGCTGGAAGAGATCCATACGTTGACCCACACTTAACGGCTCCAGTTCTGCATACAATTTATTCATGGCTCTCAGAGTAACCGGAGCTTTTTCCTTAAAACCTAAAATCTTGTGGATCTTGTTGATATTCCCGCCTGTTGCGTAGACCAGATGCGGATTGTCCTCCACATGCTCTTTGATCCAGTCTTTGAGTTCGCGCCAGTCCTTCTTATCGACTTTGTTTTTGAGCATACGCACCGTACCGATATCAAAGCTTTTGGCTGCCACACGTTTTCCGTGCTCAAATACGTTGATTTCTGTTGATCCTCCGCCGACATCGATCACCAAATAGGATTCGGAGCGCGCAATATCCAACAGCGCAAACGTTCCGAAGATCAGGCGGGCTTCTTCATCTCCGGAGATGATTTCGATTTCGATGCCTGTATTCCGTTTAATCTGGCGTATGACTTCCGTTCCGTTTCCGGCATCACGCATTGCACTCGTTGCGCAGGCACGGATCGCAGAAACATCAAAAATATCCGCAATGAGGCTGAAAGCTTTCATGGTCTTAATGAACTCTTCGGCTTTTTTCACACTGATCTCTCCGGAATCAAACACTTCGCCTCCCAAACGCAGGGGAAGTCGCGTATAAGAGATCTTCTTGACATACGGATGCCCGTTTTCCTTGGCGATTTCACCAATGAGCAATCGAGCTGCATTCGATCCGATATCTATGGCTGCGTATTTTTTCGGCATGAATTCCGAAATTAGCGAAAATGCTTTAAATCCCTTCACTCTTTCAACAAAAAATGCCGCCTCCCGGAGAAGACGGCATTTTAAAAATCAATGGACCGGTTTTATTTAACGATCACTTTTTCTACAACGCTTCCCTGAGCATTGCTAAAGTGAAGGAAATAGATTCCCTTTGCCAAATGAGAAACTTCCAATTGTGTTTCCGTATTCATAGACAAAGAAGATGCCGGGTAAACCATTTTCCCATCTTCGGAGATCATAGAGAACGTTACGTCTTTTCCGGTTTTAATCATCACTACCGAATTTGCAGGGTTCGGATAAACTTCCAATCCGAAATCAGCCAATTCTTCGATTCCTGCACAATCTTCTACCGTAATTGTCTGAGAGATCGCGTCTGAACATCCGTTGGAAGTTACCGTATAAGTAATGGTTTGCAAACCTACTCCAGCTGTTGCAGGGTCGAAATTTCCTCCTGTTACACCTGCACCGCTATAAGTTCCTCCGGCTGGAAGACCTCCAGTCAGGCCAAATGACGGATCCTGAATACATACATTCGTAAATGCTGCAAGTGAAGCTGTCGGAGCTGCATTCAAAGTAAATGTAGAAGTTGCAGATCCCATACATCCGTTTGCATCCGTATAGTTATAAGTCAAAGTGATTGAACCTGCTGTTAATCCGGCCGGATTAAAAGTAGAACCTGAAACTCCTGTTGAACCGGAGAACATTCCTCCTGCAGGAGAAGCACTCAATGTTACAGGGCTTGCATTGTCACACAAGTTTCCAACCGGAGTAAATGTTACTGTAGGGTTTGTATTGAATACCACAGAAGCAGTTCCTGTACCTGCAGCAGAACATCCGCCCATGGTCACGTTTGAAACCGTATAAGTTCCGTTTGCAGTTGCAGTAATTACATACGGAGAAGCAGTAACTCCCGTAACAGTTGTTGGTGTTGTACCGTCAGAATATGTAATATCCCATGGGCCCGCTCCGGTCAAAGCAACGTTTACCGGGAAAGAACCTGTACCACATTGTGTTCCGCCACCTGAAACAGCAGCAGTTGGTGTAGCAGCGATCGTTACACTGAATGTCTGAGCATCTGCCGGACAAGAACCGTTGGCAGCAATCGAATTTGTTACGGTATAAGTTCCCGCGTTACTGGAAGCTAAATTGATCACTCCTGTAGAAGCATTGATCACCAATCCTGCAGTAGAACTGAATGATCCTGCACTTGCTCCCGCACCGTATACCGGGCCAGGATTCGTTCCGTTCGTACAGTAGCTGGTTTGCGGGTATGTAAATGTAGCATCCGGAGCTCCTGAAATCACAACCGTTTGAGTACTTGTATTCGGACAAGATCCGGAAGTAGTATAAGTCACCGAATAAGATCCGGCAGTACTTCCTGCCACGTTGATCTCCCCTGTTGAAGTATTTGCAAATACCAGTCCCGCCGGTGTAGCAGAGAATGTACCCGCTACGGAAGTAGTTGGGATCTGGTTTGGAGAAGCATCACAAATAGAGTTGGTCGGATAAGTATAAGTAGCATTATCCAACGGATTAATGGTAATTGTTTGTCCTGCTGAAGCCGCGGAAGTACATCCGGTTGCTGTTGCCGTAACGGTATAAGTTCCTGCTGTGCTTACTGTAATGGATTGGGTTGTTGCACCGTTTGACCAGGTATTTCCTGTAGCAGCAGATGAAGTGAGGACTACACTGCCCCCCGGACAAAATGCAGTTGGCCCGCCAGGCGTAACTGTAGGAACTGCAGGTGCAGGGTTCACAGTAATGGTGTGTGTGGTGTTGTCCACGCAGCTGTTAAAGAATCCACCGATTGTTACCAGCATCACGTCGTAAGTTCCTGCAGCCGGATGTGTATAGGTCGTTGTACCGTTCCAGATATACGGCGACATGTTATCCATATCGTAGACGTAAGTAGAATCCGACGTTGCTAATCCGAAATAAGACATAAACACGTTAAAGTTCGACATTCTGTTACCCAGGATTGACGTTGGGGTTGTTCCGTTTGTGTAAGTAACCGGTGTTCCCTGGCAAACTGTAGTTGCAGAAGTAGTGAATTGCGTATTGATGGAGTAATTCACGATCGGACCAGCCAATAATTCAAAATTGTATGGGCCGGGAGGAAGTGTTGTACCATTTCCGGGGAAATTCGTTGCATCATTTGTCAACACCGGAACACTCACATAAGCACCGGCAGAATTCGGGTAATAAGAGGATTTGTAGCGTAAAAAGTCTTCATCGTAAGTTTGTCCCGGAGCAAGATCCGTCACATAGAAATTCAAAATACTGTTTGCATTGGTCGGTGTAAGAACAATGGCATAATTTCCTGTAACCGTAACCGGAGAAGCGAAAGTTACATAGCGATAACCGTATGCCGTAGCAGTAATGGTAACATTGCCACTTCCAACTAAGGTTGTCGGTACATTGGAAGCATTCACGTTGTAAATCGCCGCATTTACGATAACTGATGCAGCACCTGTTGTGGCTTTCGCACCATAGAATTCAATCCCGGTAATTGTCAAACTTCCGGAATTCAGATAGGTTTGGGAAATCGACTCGTTATCCGATGCGTACGCATTGAATGTGTAAAAATTGTCTGTTCCCAAAATCTGCTCTTTTGCCTGCGGATACCGCAATGTATCCTGACAAATTAATGTTTTAACCTGTGATGGTGAGGAAGAAGTTGGCACTTGTCTGAGTTGAGGATTTGAAACATGACTTAACCCCATTTTAGCGCCCTGTTGCGCAAAACTCCAAGTACCTCCCGCCAGAAGCGAGAGAACCAGTAATGATTTTTTCATAGTAAGTTAATAAATTAATGTGCCTCGAATATAGGGAATCAGTGCCTTATTTCTAAAGAATTTAACATTTTGAACGAGTAAATACGTTGATTTTTAACAATTGATACAGCAATTACTGATCTTGTCAAGAATTCTTCAGGGGAAGGAAAAATGCAAGTGGTTTTTGCCTGAAATATACCCAAACGGAAAGGAATAAATACTTCAGTTCGGAAATTGGAATATCACGGGAACGCAGCGCCAGCCAAAGTGAAAGGGCAAAGCTTACAATGAAATTTACAAAACCTATAATTCCTATTCCGATGATTCCCATCACAACCGGATACCAACCAATTTCAAAATGACCGCCAAATAATCCGAGGGCCATGTTGCCCGCAGCAAATGTAATGTGCCGGATATCGAGGTTCAATCCGAGAAAAATCCCGATTGATGCAGTAGAGCCGAGAAATACTCCGAACCAGAAATTGGATGCCACTCCGGCCCATTTTGCTTCAATCCATTCCGCAAAACGTTTGGCGTTCTCTTTTCCTAAGGAAATCTTCAGCACAGGATGCTCCTTAACCCGGTTGTAAATCTTTTTGTGCTTGATCTTGTTGGAGATCGATCCTGAAATAATTCCCGCCAGGAACAGGAACACTCCTGCAATCGCCGCATGCAGGATTGCCCAGGACGCAATGGGATTCAGATCGGTCATTAAATGTTCGCTTTTGGCTTCATCCACGATGTGAAAACCTGCCATTCCCTGCAACAACCAGATCAATAGCATGGCAACCGGAAAGGCCACGAACACATTTCCCACAAAAGCAATAAACTGTGACCGGAACAAATGCGAAAATAAAATGGCAAAAGAACGGTGCCTGTCGGTATCATGGACCGAATCCGACAATCTGTTCTCAATGGATTTGACGATAGCAGCTGCGGTCATGGCCGGTTGTTTGGTTGCCAGGGTAAATCCCAGCAAATAGATTACGATAAACCCGAACGCATAATTCAGGCTGTACAATAAAGCATGTCCGAAATCGCTCACCTCTGCTTTACTTAGTACTACTTTGAACAAACACAAAAAACCCACTATCAATCCTCCGCCCATGGCAGTCAACAACATGTGCCGGTATTCCTTTTTCGATTCGGTAATGTAATGTTCTCCCGTTTTTGCCGTATGCTGAGTTACTTCGTAAGCGATTGTCTGCGTACTATCCAGCATCAACCTGCGGATGTTGTTCTTGCGGCAATTGTATTTGATCAGCCGGATCGCCAGGTAAATCGAATTATCGCGCTGGTCCTCTTTCGAATCCGTAGCCAATAAGGGCAATAATGCTTCTATACGGAATAGCTGCTGCCGGATACGCAGCAAACTCTGGTTCACGCGAATGGAAATACCAAACTTCGCACTGTTATCAAAAGCAGTATTGATAATCTGGTGACAGCCCTGAAGCAATTGGATCAAATCCTGAAAATCGGGGTCTGTGGCCGAAACCGAAAAATGGCGTTGCTGAACAATTTTTGAAACGATGATATCCAGTTTCTTTTCAAACAGTTCAAACGGACTTTCCACATTTTCGTATTCCGGAACCATGATCAGTACATCCTGTTCCAGCGCTCTTCCGCTGATCCGCTGAATGAGCAAACTGATCCCGCTGATGATTTCCGTGACCGGTGAATGCTGACTTGCTTCTTCCGCATCGTAGATCGTACTTAAATCAAGCAATACGATCAATTCATTGATTTCCGGCAAAGCAATTTCCTGGATCCACTCAAAGTCATTCTGCTTGTAAAAAACCTGGTTCAGTAAAAACTGTAACGTGTCCGGTTCCGGTTGTTCGGGTAATATTTTTGAAGCCAAACGTTCCCGCACTTCCCGCAGAAAATATGCATCCCGGATTATCCCGGAATCCGTCAGAATAGACGTGAATTTGCGGTTTTTGAATACATTCCGCAAATAAACAGCCATCGCGTAACGCCTTACAGCGTGCTCGTTCAGGTAATCCAAAAGCGGCTGAATGCTAACCGGTTTCTCTTTGTCTATTTTTTCCGGGCGAAAGTGAGCAACCAGGTCAACCAGGAATTCCAGGTTGTTCGACGTGTAATCCGCTTCGTTGTAAAAATCATCGAATAACTCGTCCAGTTCTTTCCTTCTGCTTTTTCTAAACAATTGCATTTCCCGGTCTTTGACTTAAAATTACTAAGACAAATGAAGTAACCGGTATTTCAATCCCTGAAATATGAAAGATTTAAGTTCTTTTCTCTTATAAACGAACAATTCTTGCTGTAACTATTCCCTCACCGGATTCGAAATGAACCAAATACATCCCTGATTCAATTCCCTGAAAATCAATCTCTCCTGCGGGAGCATTTATTTCTCTGACTAATGAGCCATTCAGGGAAAAAACAGATGCTTTCTCAATTTTTGAATCTGATTGGTATAATAAACGATCATTCACAGGATTTGAATAGGAGATTTGTATGCTTTTCTTCTTTTCGATTCCCAGGGAAATCAGTTTATCGAAATACATTTTCTTTACAAAACCGTGGTAATAGCTTTGAGTTGTTTCGGCTTCTACTGCAGGTCCCAGGTTAAAATCAAAATCGCCGGTGTAAAATCCGGTCATTACTACGGTATCCCCCGAATCTTTTGCAAGATCCATCACTAATATGCCCCCGGTTCCCTCAAAACGCGTTGCCCATCTTACGTCTCCGGCACTGTTGTACCAGGCACAATACGTATCGTAGGGATTATTCGGAATCAGTTGCAAGCCGGTAGTTGGCGCCATAAAGTAAGTCGTGTCATAAAAGCTCCCTAAAAATAAGATGGTTCCATCACTTAAGACTTTTATTTCCGAGATTGAATTAACTCCCTGGCATTGGATGTTACGAGACCATTGCACCGTACCGTTTTCATCGAGCTTCAACAAATACGCATTCAAATTGTTGGGCAAATTATAGGTTTCGGAACCCATTTGTACCATGCCCTGATAACGTCCTCCGATTATTGCTTCATTGTTTGCAGTTAAGGCTATTCTGTCCGAATAAGCCAGAATCGTGCTTACAATTGTTTTTGCCCACGTAAAATTTCCGTCCGGGGTTAATTTCAAGACAAAAGACTGTGGATTACTCGACGGATTCTGCACCGTGAAATCACCCGCAGATGGATCTAAATCGACCGTATCCATGAAACTACCGGTAATCCAGATATTCCGGGAAGTATCAATTACCAGGTCCGATACACCTATTCCTTCATTCCAGGTCCTAACCCATTCAAATGCTCCCGATTCGTCCAGCTTCAAGAGGAAGTTTCCTACATAGCTGTCAGGCGAAATGATTTCGGTACCGGAACCAGGATCAACATCCAAAGCTCCGGTGAATGATCCGCTCAACAAAAGGTGATCCTGATTATCGTTATCAATAAAATGGAACCACTCGTTTGAACTACTTTGTACAAGCTTAAACCATAACTGATTTCCATTTCCGTCTAATTTCAGAATTCCCATGTCCCGAGAACCGGCCAAAGAGTAATAAGTACTATCATTCAAATCAACCAGCGAATCTTGAAAATTCACAGCAAGCAAAATATTTCCCTGTGAATCAAGCACCATTAAATCCCGTTCACTGCCCTGGGGCAGAAAACCCGTCATTTTTTTAGACCACAAATAATTCCCGGAGCGATCATATTTTGCCAGATAGGGTTCAGTTACTGAATTAATAGTAGTGTATTGTGCAACTCCTGCAGATGGATCCAAATCCACGCTATCCGAAAAACTTCCATATACATAAACATTTCCGGCAGCATCTATTTCCACATAAGATCCGTTCGATGTTGCACCCTCATTGGAAATAGTCCACCCCAAATCCTGTGCATAGATTGTTGAGCAGAAAAGAAAAAAGATAACTAGTAATCTGTTTACCATGGTTTTTTGATTTATTATGGTTATTGTCCTGAACGGAAAATTGCTCCGGTTAGTTGGAAAAAGGCCCTCAAATGAAGGCCTTTTAATTTATTCTTTTAAAATCAGATCTTATCCACACGGATCAATGTATCCGCATCTTCTTCTATATCTGTAGAAAGTCCTTCGAAAGAATCGGAAGTGATCTTTAAATCCGTTGCCAGAACCTCATCACAGATAAACTGCTTATTTGCTTCTGCTGCAAGCTGGATGAATTCGGAAGATTTGAGTGTTAAACGGATTTTGTCCGTAACCTCCAATCCGGAATCCTTGCGCAGGTTCTGGATACGGTTCACCAATTCCCTGGCAACTCCTTCCATACGCAAAGACTCGGTAATAGTCGAATCCAAAGCAACGGTCAACCCGTTTTCAGACGCAACCAACCATCCCGGAATGTCTTCCGCCCGGATTTCAAAATCGCTCAAGTCAAGGATTACTTCTTCTCCGTCAACTTGTCCTCTCCAGCCTTGGTTTTGCTCGATTTGCGCAATACCATCCTGGTCCATTTGTGCTACCAAAGCAGCAATAGACTTCATCTGTTTTCCGTATTTCGGCCCGATGGTCTTGAAATTGGCTTTGATGGATTTCACAAAGACATTATTCGATGCATCCAGCAATTCCAGTTCTTTCACATTCACTTCTGAAAGGATCAATGCCTGAACGTGCTCGATATTTTTAGCAAACTGGGCATTCAGAACAGGAACCATGATCTTTTGAAGCGGCTGACGCACACGGATTTTCTCTTTCGCACGCAATCCGAGTACCAGAGAAGAAACGTTCTGAGCAATTTCCATTTGTGCTTCCAGTTCCAAATCGATCAGGTCTGTGTTCGATTTCGGGAAGAATGCCAAATGAACCGAATTCACCGGATGACGGCCCGAAAGCTCATTCAGATCCGAGAATAACTGATCCAGATAGAACGGTGCAATCGGTGAACCCATGATCGCAACTGCTTCCAGACAGGTGTATAATGTTTGGTATGCCGAGATCTTATCTGCTTCGTAATCACCCTTCCAAAAACGTCTGCGGCAAAGGCGTACATACCAATTCGACAACTGATCCGTTACGAAATCCTGGATCAAACGGCCTGCTTTCGTCGGTTCGAAAGAAGCATAAGCCTCATCTACCTGAGCAATCAATGAATTCAGTTTCGACAAAATCCAGCGGTCGATTTCCGGACGCTCTTCCAACGGAATTTCTGCTTCCGAATAATTAAACCCGTCAATGTTTGCATACAATGCAAAGAATGAATACGTGTTGTAAAGCGTTCCGAAGAATTTGCGCTGCACTTCCGAAATTCCATCTGTATCGAACTTCAGGTTGTCCCACGGCTGCGCATTGGTAATCATGTACCAGCGCGTCGCATCCGGACCGTATTTCGACAAGGTTTCAAACGGATCTACGGCATTTCCTAAACGCTTGGACATTTTCTGTCCGTCCTTGTCCAGTACCAACCCGTTGGAAACAACATTCTTGTAGGCCACCGAATCAAAACACATCGTAGCAATTGCATGCAACGTGTAGAACCATCCGCGCGTTTGGTCCACCCCTTCCGCAATAAAATCTGCAGGATACGAGCGGTTATTGTCAATCAATTCTTTATTCTCGAACGGATAATGCCATTGTGCATACGGCATCGCTCCCGAATCGAACCACACATCGATCAGATCACTTTCGCGCTTCATCGGCTTTCCGGAAGCAGAAACCAGTGTAATTTCATCCACATAATTTTTATGCAGATCGATTTGTGCGTAGTTCTCCTTCGAGAAATTATTCGGTTTAAATCCTTCCAACGGGTTTGCAGTCATGAAACCAGCCGAAACCGCTTTTTCGCATTCCGCTTTCAATTGTTCTACGGACGAAATACAAACGCGCTCATCACCGTCTTCTGTTGACCAGATCGGGATCGGAATTCCCCAATAACGGGAACGGGAAAGGTTCCAGTCGTTGGCATTTTTCAACCATTCCCCGAAACGCCCGCTTCCTGTAGAAGCCGGTTTCCAGTTGATCGTATTGTTCAGAGCAATCATGCGCTCTTTCACGTTGGTCACTTTGATAAACCAAGAATCCAGCGGATAGTACAAAACGGATTTATCTGTTCTCCAGCAATGCGGGTAACTGTGTTCGTATTTCTCGATCTTAAATGCTTTGTTCTCGATTTTCAGTTTCAGAGCAATGCGCTCATCCACCGACATGTATGCTTTCAAATCCGGGATCACAGACTTCAATCCTGCGCGCTGTTTTTGAAATTCAGCTTCCGTTTCTTCGTCTGTCAGGTAATCTGCTTTCACATATTCACCTCCCAAACCGAAAAGCGGATCGGAAACTTCCGGGCGGAAACGTCCGCGTAAATCCACCAAAGGAACCGGAACACCTTTCTCATCCAGAACAAGCATCGCAGGAACTCCTGATTCTGCAGCCACGCGCGCATCATCCGCACCGAAAGTAGGCGCAATGTGCACGATTCCCGTACCATCCGAGGTCGTTACGAAATCTCCGGAAATAACACGGAAAGCCTGATCCGCATTTTCATACGGTAATGCGCCCGGCAACAGTTGTTCGTAACGGATTCCGACCAGGTCAGAACCTTTGCACGAACCAAGTACCACAAACGGGATTTGTTTTGCCCCTGCTTCGTAGCTGCTCAATTCAGCTTCTGTTTCAACAGCAACAAATCCTTTTCCGAAATGTGCGGAAAGGAGGTCTTTCGCCAAAACAACCTGGATCGGTTCATGCGTATAAGGATTAAATGTCGAAACCAATACGTATTCGATATTCGGGCCCACACACAAAGCGGTGTTTGAAGACAAAGTCCACGGAGTTGTTGTCCATGCAAGTAGGTACGCAATGCCTTGCGTACCTACATTGTCATGGAACGGCAATTCTTGCCCATCTTTTATTTTAAACTGTGCCACAACCGTCGTATCTTTCACATCGCGGTAGCAACCCGGCTGGTTCAACTCGTGAGAGGAAAGCCCCGTACCCGCCATCGGTGAATACGGCTGGATCGTATATCCTTTGTACAGTAAATTCTTTTCGTATAACTGGCCAAGCAACCACCAAACTGATTCCATGTATTTCGGATCATAGGTAATGTACGGATCATCCATATCGACCCAATACCCCATTTCTTCCGTCAAACGGTTCCAGATATCCGTGTAGCGCATCACCGCCTCCCGGCATGCCTTGTTATAATCGTCCACCGAGATCTTCTTCCCGATGTCTTCTTTGGTAATTCCCAGTTCTTTTTCCACACCTAATTCCACAGGAAGGCCGTGCGTATCCCAACCGGCTTTACGCTTTACCTGTTTTCCTTTCAGCGTTTGGTAGCGGCAAAAAATATCTTTAATCGAGCGAGCCATTACGTGGTGAATACCCGGCAGCCCGTTTGCTGATGGCGGCCCTTCAAAGAAAACAAACGGCTCCGCCCCTTCTCTTGTCGAGATGGAAGCTTCAAAAACGCGCTCATTTTTCCACTTTTCAAGAACTGATTGCGCAACGTTCGGCAAATTCAGTCCTGAATACTCGTTATACTTCTGACTCATAAACTTTAAATCGATTAAAGGTAATTTTCAAACAGATGCAAAGGTACTAATTTCCTGCTGGATTTCAGCAGATCCATCTCAGCTATAATGGATGTCTGTGGGGACGTGATGCATCGAGTACCTACCAATCATATCTGTAATTAACCTCCCGATATTTTCCATTTTGGATTTTGAATTAATTTTATTCATTAAATTCGTTCTGTTGGATTCATTGAATAGCATAGAGATTAATGACTTGGTTCAAAAGGTAAAAGCGGGAAACCAGAACGCTTTCGGCGAAGTCTATGACCGCTATTCAGGTGCTATCAACGGCGTGATCAACCGGTTTATTACCGATGAAGTAATTGCTCAGGATGTACTTCAGGACACTTTTATCAAAGTCTGGAAAAACATTCAAATGTATGACGATACGAAAGGAAGTTTTTTCACCTGGATGCTCAACATTGCCCGCAATACATCTATTGACGCGTTACGAAAATTAAAAAAAGAAGGTAAGTCCGAAATCCAAATTCTGGAAACGACCGTAAATAGCTCAACAACAGTTCAACAGAATGTGAGTGCCATCGGTTTGAGACAATTGGTGGAACGCCTTCCTGCTGAACAGCAAACAATGATTGAGTACTTGTACTTCAAAGGCTATACACAACAAGAAGTAGCAGATGAGCTGGACCTTCCGCTCGGAACTGTGAAAACGCGTTCGCGTATGGCCATGATGGAGTTGAGGAAATGGTTTACATTATTGATATTGTGGATATAAACGAATACATAGCGTCAGGAATTTTGGAGTCGGTAACGCTCGGTCTTGCTTCCCCACAGGAAGTTCAGGAAGTGGCATGCCTGTCTAAAATCTACCCTGAAATTCAGGCCGAGTTTATCCGCGTTCAGAAACGCTGCGAGGAAATGATGCTTGAAAATGCTCAGGCACCGGATCCTTCTGTTCGTGCATCTCTGTTAAAAGCCATTGCAGAAACGCCACAGGAAAAAGCCCCTGAGAAAAAGACCGAAGCAAAAATTGTCGCTTTGAATACTGCTCCTGAAATCATAGGAGTAAGCCCGATGTGGAAAATGATGGCAGCCGCATCTGTGATCCTGGTAATCGGGATCGGTGCACTTTGGTTCTTATCCAACCGCGAAGTAAAACGCATGGATAACATCATCGCTTCCATGGAAAAAGACCAGTTGAAAAATGATCAGATCCTTCAGGCAATGACTATTGAGAAGGACCATTTACAAACGGTTCAGGAAGTATTGGCTGCAGAAAGCGTGCGTACGGTTAAAATGACCGGAACGGCTATGGAACCGGAAGCGACGGTAAAAGTCATGTGGAACACAGACATGAAGAAGGCAGTAATGCACGCAGAAAAGATTACTCCGCCACCGGCAAACATGCAATACCAGTTGTGGGTAATCGCTGACGGAAAACCGGTTTCAGTGGGTCTTTTCAACTACGATGAAGTGGAACAAATGACCGAACCTTTCGATGTAAACGCTCAAAACATTACGGCTTTTGCCATAACCCTAGAAAAAATGGGCGGAAGCCCGACACCAACTATGGAAAAAATGGTGGTGATGGGCCCAATCAACGGTTAATCAATATTCAAAAAGTAGGCCTGCGATTAATCGCAGGCCTACTTTTTTTGATCTTTTCAATTTTAACATTTTCCATTTTCAATTACCTTTAGGGTATGATTTGTCCTCCAAAATTGGTTCCCGGCGATACAATTGCATTGGTTTCTCCCGCAAAAGCTATTGAAGCAACATACATTGACTTCGCAAAAGCGTATTTTGAAGAGCAAGGCTTCAACGTACTTGTAGGTTCGCGTGCAGCCAGTGAATACCGTTATTTTTCCGGGACGGATATGGAACGCGCTGCCGACTTGCAGTGGGCAATTGATCACCCGGACGTTAAAGCAATTGTTTGCAACCGGGGCGGTTACGGTGCAATCCGTTTGTTTGATACGGTAAACTGGGCAAACCTGCTTCGCGAACCGAAGTGGTTGCTTGGATTTTCGGACATTACCAATTTCCATTGCCTCGGACTGAAACTGGGAATTGAAACGGCTCATACCAGCATGCCGCTAAATTTCCGGGAAAACACTCCCGAATCGCTGGAATCTTTGGTGAATGTCCTTCAGGGAAAACCAAACGAATACAACTGGCAACCAAATGCATCGAATAAGGCGGGAATTGCAACCGGAAATGTAGTCGGTGGAAACCTGTCAATCCTCTATTCGCTGCTGGGAACACCCTATTCCCCGGATTATGCCCACACCATTTTGTTTATTGAAGACATCGGTGAACAGGTTTATCATTTGGACCGCATGCTTTGGGCTTTCAGGTATGCAGGTGTATTTGACCGCATTGCAGGATTGATCGTTGGAGGAATGACCGACATGAAGGACACAGCAACTCCAACGGCATGGAATGTGGAAGAACTGATCCTCGAACACACCAAATACCGTTCGTTTCCAATTGCATTCGATGCACCCGTGGGCCATATAAACGACAACCGGGCTTTTATTTGCGGACGGGAAGCCACATTTGAAGTTACGGAAAACCACATTTCTTTCGTCCAATAGAAAGATTTCTTAGTTGGTACTGTTTTTGCTTCGTCCAGTTCTGTATTTTTGCACTTGAAAATTGACTTATGCGTATTTTTCTGATTGGGTTTCTGATTCTTGTACTTTCTTCCTGTGTGGACATTTGGGATGATATCACCCTTCACGCAGATGGTAGCGGTACCTATAAGTATACCGTGAACATGAGCGCGAGCAAAGTAAAGATCAATTCGATCCTTGCATTGGATAGTGTGGATGGAAAACGCGTTCCCAAACTCCCGGAAATCAAGGAGAAAATAGAATATTACCGCAATAAGCTCGAGGAAAAAGAAGGCATTTCCAACGTGCGTGTAGAATCCGATTACGACAATTTTATTTTCAAGATCTATGTCGATTTCGAATCGGTTTCGGACCTGCAAAGCGGCATTCGCGAAATTATCAAAGAGGAAGTCAAAGACAAAAGCGATCCTGCTCTGAATGAGAACTGGCTGACCTGGGATGGAAAAACCCTGACCCGTGTTGTTCCGAATTTTCAAAGCGTCATCCAGAAAATGAAAGCGGAAGACCAGGAAAAACTCAAAAAAGGAAAATATACCTGCGTTTCCCGCTTTGATAAACCGATTGTAAAATGCGATAACGCACAGGCAAAAATTTCCCCGTCGAAAGTAGCAGGCCTGATCGAGTCGAATACCTTTTCAGTAGGAACAAACCCTTCTATCCTGAAAAGCACCTTCGTTGTTTCCAACTAGTTTCCGCGGATTGCTCAAAAAAGCAGGCATTTTAACACAAGTTATCAACCAAATACCCGTTGATAAACCAAATCGGTATTTCAATTCAAAAAATGATTTTACTTTCGTGTAGAATCCGTTCATTCATCCATTTATGAAAATTAAAATCTTAATTCCGATCACCCTTTTGGGAGCAATTTCATGGGGGCAGAAATCAGAAGATATCATTCCTAAAGATGCCGTTACGGTCTTTAGCCTGAACAATATTTCCATTCTTCAGAAGGTTTCCATGGATGAATTGGTTTCCTACGATTTCATGACCGAATTGCAGTCCGAATTATTCGACGGTTCTACCCAGGGAAAAACCCTGAAAGATGCCGGGATCGATTTTAACCAGAAGATGAATATTTTCTACGGAAAGAACCCCGAATTCGAAATTTCGGGCTTTACTTTCGGGATTACGGACAAAGAAAAATTGTTTACGGTTTTCGATGATTTCGACCGCAAAGAAAGTTTGGTTGCAGGAACGGAATACTACAACAATTACTTCAATCATTTGATGATCCAGGGAAATGTGGGCTTGTTGATCCGCGTGGATACGGACCAGGAAAAACTGACTGAAATCACCGATTCTATCTGGACTTCCCGTGGATTTGAACTTCCATGGTATGAAGATGAGTACTTCGACGAAGAACAGATGGGTGATTACGATGAGGAAGAACTGACAGATGACGATCCGACTATGAACGAGGAAGGCGATGAAGTAGAAGAAATCATTGAAGAAGAAGTGGACGAAACACCGATAGCTGTGGACGAAACAAGTGATCTGTTCAAGAATTATTACGAATTGCGCGACAGCATCGAATCGGAATATTCCCGCAAACGGCTGGAACTGATTACCGAAGAACTTTTCGCAAAGAAAGTAAACCTGAAAGCACAGGATGCGCGTTTGGCTGCTCAGTTGACTCATCCTTCAGACGGGATTTTTTACCTGGATAACAGCCGTAATTTCAAAAACACAAATAGTTTGTTCTACCTGCAAGCCATGTTCCCGGATCTGTACCGTGACCTGAACGAATTGTACACGGGGAATGTCATGCTGGGCGATATCGTTTTGAACCAGAAATCCATTGATCTAAAGATAGAAGCAAACTATGGTAACGGGCTGGGAAGTATCTACGAGGAACTGAACAGTGCCAAATTCGATAAAAATGTGTTGAAATACATCCCGAAAAACAATACCGGATTCTTTACTTACAAGATCGATTTGAAGAAAGGCTATGAAAAAGCGTATGAAGTGATCATGCCGATCCTGAGCGAAGAGAAAAATGCACGTATTTCAGCAAATGTACTGACGATTGAATTATTGAACGATTTCATCAACACCGACGAGGTTTTCAATACCTACAAAGGAAGTATGTTCGGTACCTTCAACGGGATCAAACGGGTGAAAACAAAACGTGTGGAGTTCTTCTACGACGAAGAAACATTCGAATACGGTGAAAAAGAAATCGAGTCGGAAGAAGACATGCCGGTTTTCACTTTAGGGTTTACAACAGGCCGTCCGGATATCCCGAACAAGATCCTGAAACACATGTCGCGCATTACTTCCCAGTTCAAGAACATGGGCGATTACTGGGTATACGAAGAAGCGATCCTGAATTCAGTGCCTTTGTACATGATCAATAAAAACGGGTTGTTCATCTTCACCAATGACGAAGATCTGGCGAAAAACCATTCCAACGGATACGGAGCAGATGCTATTGCCGGAAAACAAGTGAAAAATGCAGTGAAAAGCGGTTCTATTTACGGATATATGAACCTGGGAGACATGATCAATCGTCTTCCGGAATCCATCCTGAACGATCACCGTTTTGATATCCTGGCATCCATGAAAGGTAAAAAAGGAGAAGTGGAAGTAATTTCTTCCAAAACATCCCGCCAGAAAACAACCTACAACCTGACGTATAGCTTTGACGGCACTTTCGACAACGCAGGAAAATATTTATTGGATTTAGTGAACACCGCTTACCTGATATCCACAACGAGATAAAATGAAAGCAGAAGGGGTTGGAAATAAAGTTATGTTAATCGCATTGCTGTGCGCAGCATTGGCGTTGTTTCTTTATATCCGTCCGCGCCTGTTTGCCGGTGACCCGCCCCCAAGCCTCCTGGATCGTCTTCCCGAAAGTGAAGTGGTAGGAAGGTACAACTTGTTGAACATCGCCAAGGAAACAAACTCGCTGATGTTTAAGAACAAAGTTCCTTTCAGGGAGTACATGACTTACGACTTTTTACTGGGTCAGGCAAAAGGAATCGGGATCGATATCCAAAGTACAGGTTATTTTTTCTCCAACGGAAAAGACGAATGGGGAACCTTTGTAACAGTGATTGACAGTTCCAAAATCCAAAACGGGTTGAACCGCCTTGAACAGTACATTCACGTTTCCGACACGGTGGTTTACAACCGGAAAGTCAAGAAAATCAAAGACCTCGGCCTCTACATTTTCTACGACAAGGATTACCTGCTGGTTTACAAAGGGACCAAGATCAAAAGGCGCATCGGGAAAGCTATTTTTGCGCACGAAGGAGACATTGAAAATTCCTGGGAGAAATTCCTGAAGAACCCGGTATTCAAAGACGAAGACATCGTACTTTATTCGCATTCCCCGCGATTGAAAAAATTCGGGTTGGATTATGCTTTGTGCGCACATGACAGTGATTCGCTCAATATCAAGCTGAAAACATACCTGCATTCCAGCAAACCGCTTAAAATAAAAGAAAAGGAATCGGGAATGAGCTTTGAAAGAAGCAAACATTCTACGAAAGCACTGGATATTCACCTGGATATCTCCGAATTTAAAAAAGATCCGAGCGGGCCGCTTTACAAATGGATTCTTGATCTCGGGAAAAAAGTGAGTTTTCCTACCTCTACATTTTTTGAAGCCTGGGATGGCGATTTATCCTTCCAGGAAGGCGGTACACAGCTGATTAATGAAGAGGTCGTTGAAATCGGTTACGACGAAGAATTCAACCCGGTAGAAGTCCGGAAAGTGAATAAAGTAGCCGTTCCGGGATATTCTCTTCTGTTTTCGGTGAATGAGAACGGCCAGAAACTGGTTGCGGCGCTCTTTACGAAGGGAATTGTGACCAAGCAGGGAAAACACTACCACTTCCTGTTTTCTCCACCGCTAACACTCAATATTCTTCCGAAAAGCATCAGTGCCTATACTGCCGGGAAATCCCCGAAAATAACAACCGGTTCTTCCTGCAGTGGTCTGTGGAATTACCGTGGAACAGATGTGCTTTTCCGCATTGATTCCCTGAAGAAAAAAGAGGTTTATGGCTCGCTCGAATTCGAGGTTGCAAGTTTGATCAAACGGGGGAAAAATAAAAGATAATTGAACCTGTATATAATCCTAATTTTAATAAGGAATAAACACATTCTTCGCTTCGGTAAAGAAACGCAGTGCTTCCCAACCGCCTTCTCTTCCTACTCCGGAAGCTTTTACTCCACCAAATGGTGTTCTCAAGTCGCGAACCAGCCAGGAGTTGATCCAAACGATCCCAGCCTGTACTTTATCTGCGGTTCTGTGCGCTCTTTTCAGGTCGGATGTCCAAATAGTGGCACTAAGTCCGTAAACGGTGCTATTCGCCATCATTAACACTTCTTCTTCGGTATCGAAAGGAGTAATTGTCACCACCGGCCCGAAAATTTCTTCCTGGTTCGTTCTGCAGTCATATGAAAGACCTTCGATCACGGTCGGAGCGATGTAATACCCTTCGTTGTAAGGAGCATCCAGGATCACGCGTTTTCCTCCTGTCAGGATTGTTCCTCCTTCTTCTTTGGCCAATTCGATGTAAGAAAGCACTTTTTCCATGTGTGGTTTGGAAACAACAGCGCCCATTTTCGCATTCGGATCGGAAGGATTGGAAACCGTCAATTGGTTGACACGTTCTACAAAAGCCGTTTTGAATTTTTCGTAAATGGTTCGTTCAATGAAAATACGTGATCCGCACAAACAGATTTGTCCCTGGTTGGCAAAGGAAGAACGAACCGTGGTTTTGATCATTTCATCAAAATCACAATCCGCGAAAATGATATTCGGGTTCTTTCCGCCCAATTCCAGAGACAACTTCTTGAACATCGGTCCGGCAGTACGCGCAATGTATTCACCTGTTTTCGTCCCGCCGGTAAATGAAATGGCTTTGATTTTCGGGTGTTTCACAATCGCATCTCCGGCATGTTGGCCCAATCCGTGAATAATATTCAGAACACCTGCTGGCATACCGCTTTCTTTTACTACTTCACTCAACAAGTATGCAGTATATGGTGTAATTTCAGAAGGTTTTGCAATCACGCAGTTACCTGAAGCCAAAGCCGGGGCAATTTTCCAGGAAAACAAATACAGGGGAAGGTTCCACGGTGAAATACATCCGACTACTCCGATCGGCTTGCGGGTTGTATAGTTGATTCCCATTCCTTCCATGTAATGCGATTCGGAAGCAAAGTGCTCCACTGCCGTGGCGAAAAAATGGAAATTGGAAACCGCGCGCGGAATATCCACATGCGCCGCCAATGAAAGCGGTTTTCCGTTATCGCGGGATTCTGCAGCCACAAATTCATCCATGCGCTTTTCAATACCCAAACTGATACGCATCATGATGGCACCGCGCTCTTCATTGGTCATATTCGACCAGATCGGGAATGCTTTTTCAGCAGCCTGAACCGCCAGTTCTACATCTTCTTCCGTAGAATTCGGAATTTCTCCATAAACTTTACCGGTTGCCGGTTCGTAATTATCGATGTATTGCCCCTTAACCGGTGCAAGTAATTCTCCGTTGATAAAGTTTTGAAGACGAATCATTGTTTTCTATTTTTCATTGCAAAGATAAGAAAAAGCGAATGCTTTTATCATTCCGGGTAGGGGTGGAAAATTTTTCACCCCTACCTATATTTTACATTTTAAATTTCACGCCAACCTGCAAATACAGGGAGAAATTCAGTCCTCCGGAATTCAGGTAATTGGTGCAGACCCCGAGGTTGGTGTAAAACCGGTCGAATGACAGCGAAAAGGGATTGTTATTGTAAGCCGCGCCGATGTACAAAGCGTGGATCAGTCCGGCGTTCGGACGATCACTGATGAATGTGAGATTGGTTCCCGCGTAAGCCGCCAATGTGGGGTGAAAATCATGGATCAATGAGCGGTTTGCATTCCCGATAAACGTCTGCTTGTAAGGGTCGAAGGAAAAGATCAGGTAATCTGTTTCGAGCATTGCCTGGAACCGTGCTTTCAGATCCACTCCAAGGTTTAGGCTGTACTCGAAACGCGTGCCCGTATATTGCGCATACCCGGAAATGGCCGCCGCACGGAAATCGTAATTCCAGTAAGTTGCTTCGAGTCCGTATTCGAGCGCATTCAATCCGCCTCTTGATTCCGGTAAACATTGATGCGGGCCCAGGGTATCCAGCGGATAATTGATTTTCAACGAATCTCCCGACGGAATGCAGGTTGAGCGATTGGAATAAACGTTCCAATCTTTGTTTTTCAAATATTCAGCCGGAACGCTTGCAAAATAATAGGGCCTGTTGCGTATCCCGAATTTGGTATGCCATTCGATCGGCCGGTCGTAATTTTTATCGAAATAATAGGACCTGGAAGGCGAAACATAATCCTGCGGAACGATCAGCAGGTATTCTCCCTCTAGCATTTTCTTTCGCAACTGTAAATGCTGCATGATGTAGACTTCCGGCAAAAGCTCCGATTTCAATTTCAGCGGGGCATTCATATCTTTGTCACAGACAATGCATTCGTTATAGTCGGCATGGACTTTTTTCTTTGTCAAGACCCCGTAAGATTCAAAGTCGGCTTCCTTAATTCGCGCCCTGTAACGCTCGTGGCGCCACCAGCCTTCTCCGCTCATTTCCAGCTTCCACTTAATGATTTTCGCATATTGGGAACCTTTCGTGAGTGTGTAATAAACCTGGTTCCTGGAGAATAAATGTGGTTCCATTTCCAGGATTACCATATTGCTCCTGCCGTCATTGAAGCGGATAATGTTGCAATTCTTCATCACCGAATCAGAAAGCACAAAGCAGGTTTTCGTATTTCCGAAGTATTCGTACAATTCGGTAGAATCTTCCACCAGTTTTCCGGCATAAAACAAATGGATTTCGACCCTCCTGTGATTATCATTGGGATTGCGAAGTGCATTTTCTTCTCCGCGGGCAAAGCTGGAAACCGGAGTTTTTGCAGGAAGGATCTTAACCAAATATTCTTTGACTTTATCCGCCCGTTTGTGAGAAAGGCGCATATTCAGTCGTTTCTTCCCGGTAGAATCTGCATAGCCAATGACCTGCAAACTATCTATTTTCTTCAGGTTGTGGGAAAAAATGTATTTGTTGATCTCCTGTTTGTTGTCTTCCAGCAATTTGTAATCACCGCTTGGATAATAAATGGAAAAGACTTCCTGGGCAGACGCGTATTGATTACTGAGCACCAACAGGTTCAGTAACAGGCCGGTTTTTATACCCCAAGAAAAAAGACCCGCCAAACGACGGATCTTCCGATTATTTTTCCGCATCACTGAGCGAATATAGTTTTTATCCTGAAAGTTTCAACGTTCAAAAAGTTCCGGAGGTTCCAAATGTTGAACTTTTAAACTCTTTAAACCGTTTGATCCTGTCCACTATTCGTGAACAATCAGTTTGAATCCTTTTCCGTGGATATTCAGGATTTCGATGCGCTCATCTTCTTTCAGCAATTTGCGCAATTTGGCAATGTATACATCCATGGAGCGGCCGTTGAAATAGTTGTCATCTCCCCAGATTGCACGCAAAGCAGCTTGTCTGTCCAAAACTTCATTGCGGTTTTTGCACAACAGGTGAAGCAACTGCCCTTCCTTCGTTGTCAGCTTTTTATTTTCCTCTTTCAAATGAAGGATTCGTGAAACCGGTTCATACTGGATATTCCCGATTTGCTGAATTTCGCTTTCGTCGTTATCGGAACCGCCCGTACGTCTCAAAATTGCTTCGATACGCGCCAGCAACTCTTCCATGGTAAACGGTTTGGTCATGTAATCATCCGCACCACTTTCGAAACCTTCCAGTTTATCTTCCTTCATTGCTTTCGCTGTCAGGAATAAAATCGGGATTTTAGGATCAATCAAACGGACTTCTTTTGCAAGCGTAAAACCATCCATTTCAGGCATCATTACATCAAAAATACAGAAATCGAAATGTCCGTCTGTGTATTTTTCATACGCGTGCTTTCCATTGCGGGCAAGCTCTACCTGATAACCTTTGGCTTTAAGAAACGTTTGTAATAATTGACCTAAATTGTCATCATCTTCTGCTAATAAAATTGATTTTTGCTTAGCCATAATTATCTTTTTATTGTTACACGAAATTCTGAACCTTCTCCTACCTGACTCGTCACATGCACGCTCCATCCGAACATGTCGGAAAGTGCTTTCACGTAACTCAGCCCCAACCCGAAACCCTTCACATTATGAACGTTTCCGGTCGGAACACGGTACAATTTATCAAATATTTTCGAGATATGTTCACGTTTTATTCCAATTCCTTTATCAATCACAGACAATTCCAAACGATCGGCAAACACTTCCAGTTTTACCGTCACGTGAATTTTGTCTTTGCTGTATTTAATTGCATTATCAACTAAATTGTTCACCATATTCGTGAAGTGCATGCGGTCTGCTTCAATGTACACTTCCTGTTTCGGCATTTGAAGGATTAGTTCTCCATCCATCCCGGCAATGCGGAAGGATGCAGTTTTGGCCACCGATTGGATAACTTCTACCACCGGAACCTGTTCCATCTTCACTTTCAATTCACCGCGATCAATCACCGCACTTTGTAAAATGGACTCCACGAGCACACTCAGACGCTTGTTCTCTTCCTGGATCATCTTAACGAATGGTGCTGCATTTTCCGTTTGTCCACCCATCATCGAAGGATCGTGCATTGCTTCGCACGCCAGTGAAATCGTTGAAATCGGTGTTTTAAACTCATGGGTCATATTCGATATGAAATCATTTTTCATTTCGAACAATTTCTTCTGGGTCAAAATCGTACGGAACATGTAAGAAATCGTAATGATAATGAGTACCGCAAGGATCAAACTCACAATCAGCAAACTTCCCATGGATTTCAATACGAAGAACTTACTGTTCGGGAAATTCACATGCAGCATCAATTTGTCTTCCAGGATCTTGTTCGGGAACAACATGGCGACATGCGTTTTAACCGTATCCAGTTTCACATCGTAATTCGGAACCGTTTGCTTGTCGAATTTCACCGGCTCATTGTTTTCTTCCACCACAACGAACTTGAAATCATCAGGCAGCTTATCCGCCATCAGTTCTTTCCGGATTATAGAATCCAGGATCTTCAGATCGATGCGTTTTTCCGGGTCCAGGTACATGTTGTCTCTGAAGGTTTCCACCATCAATTCGTTGATGTATTTCGCTTTTTTGACAATCTTGTGCATTACCCGCTGATCCAGGTGATAAGCTGCGCGCACGGAATCCTTGTGGAATAAGCTCATGCCTCCGCCATCGAACAATTCGTGGATTTGTCTCACGTCGCGGGCAAGTACTTCCTGCTTGGAATACAATCCGGAGATCGAATCGTAGCTATTCCCGGTAACGATCAGGTAATTTTCAAGTTTTCCCTTTACCGTCAGGACCGTATCGCGGATCGAAATGGATTCTTTTACTTCAAATAAATTTTGGAATTCTTCCTTGAGTACATCTTTGTATTGCCCGGAAACGTCTTTACTCATCAGGTTTGAGTACCTGCGGACATCTTCTACTTTCTCGTAACGGATGGCTATCCGCTCCAGGGCCGTGTTGATCTTACTCTTAAAATCATCTGATTTCCGGTCATACAATTGAAGAGTTTGAAAAATCTGGATCAGCAAAAGTGCCAGCATGGCAATCCACACTGCAGTAATTACAAGATTGATCCGAATTTTAATCATAGATAGCGAATGTAGGTGAAATGTTAAAATTAACAAGTCACTTAACGTTTTTTAGGAATTGAAAAGATACTTCGACTCCGCTCAGTCTCCTTTCAATTCATATCCGTCTTCCACTTCAGAAAATTTTTTAGTCCCTCAGTATGCTCCTGTTAGTTGAAATACGGTGACTGAGCGGAGTCGAAGGCAGCACTATTTCTTCTTGCTCCCGCGCTTCTTCGGCTTTCCATACTTTTCCTGCATGGCTTTCTTGTGATTGTAGCGCACATTCACCTTTTTGTTTTTGGCTTTCTTTTCGTGGAATGCAGGTCCGGCCTCATCTTTGGCAGGCGTTTTCACCAGGGTATTCTTCATAGCCACCTGTGGCTTCTCAAACTCCAGTACCAGTTCTGACAATTCCACTTCCTCCGGGAATTCAGTAATAGCTACCTGCTTATTCATAAATGCTTCAATCTGCCCGAAAAACACCTTGTCCTTTTCCGAAACAAAACTAATCGCATGACCTTCTTTGTCCTGGCGACCAGTTCTACCGATCCTGTGGATGTAATTCTCCACGTTATCCGGAATATCAAAGTTGATGACGTGTGTCACATCCGTCACGTCGATACCACGCGCAATCAGATCCGTTGCGATCAACACCCGGTAAATTCCGTTCTCAAAGTGATTGACTGTATTGAAACGGAAATTCTGTGCTTTTTGTGAGTGAATAATTCCCAGTTCAATCTGGAGAAGAGGTTCCAGTTCGTCAAATAATTTTTCGGCTAAAACGCGTGAAGAAACGAAAACAAGCACTTTGGTCATGTCCTTATTTTCTTCCAGCAAGTATTTCAACAAGTTTACCTTGGAAGTAAAATTCGGAACTGAAATCGCGTCCTGTTTGATTTTCTCCAACGGAGTTCCCGCACGGGCAGCCTCCACCCGGATCGGGTTATCGAAATAATTATCCAGGAATGTTTCTACCTCTTCCGAAAGTGTTGCCGAAAACAACAGGTTTTGTCTTTTTTCCGGAAGCAACTCAAAAATGCGCATCAACTGCGGCCTGAAACCTAAGTTCAGGGTTTCATCCACCTCATCGATCACCACTTTTTTGACATTCTTCAGTTGTAAAGACCCGTTGGCTGTGAGGTCGAAAATACGGCCGGGCGTTCCCACCAGAACATCCAATCCCTGCAACACCATTGCTGCCTGGGTATTGATATTCGCTCCACCATACACTCCGCCTACAACCACATTCATGTAAGGCGTCAGTTTTTCAACTTCCCGCACCACCTGAACAACCAATTCCCTGGTCGGAACAATGATCAGTATCTGCGGGTGCGGTTCTTTGGAAAATTTCCACAAAGAAAGCATCGGAAGCAGGTAAGCCAGCGTTTTTCCCGTTCCCGTTTGCGCCAATCCGATCACATCCTTTCCGGACATCATCACTGAAAATCCAGCCGACTGAATGGTGGTCGGTGTTGTATATTCAAGTTCGTCTAAAGCCGTTAATATCGGTTTTTTGATATTCAGATCGTGAAATGTCATGCGGGAAATTTTTCACAAAGGTAAGCAATCCATTTTTGTGAGGCCGCAAGTCTGTGTACTTTCTAAAACCCAACTCACTTAAACTGAAAATCAGGAGAAAAGTTGGTACCGGTTTCGATTCGTTCAATCTCCTTTTATGGGAAAGAAAAACCCCGGCATTCAAAATATTGCGAAAGCCGGGGTCTTTTTGCTATGAGTTAGCCGGTATGTCCTGAATTTATTAAGCCGTAACTCTAATTTCGATTCGTTTGGACGTTTAACTGAGTCAATTACATTTTAGGCATCAACACTTTGTCTACTACATGAATCACACCGTTTGATTGGTACACATCGTAAGTAGAGATGTTTGCCACGTTTCCTGCTTCGTCTTTGATCGTAATGTTGTGATCTCCGTTCATCATCGCCCACAATTTACCTCCGGAAACAGTCATCATTTCTGCTTTTCCTCCTCCTTTTTTAATAGCTGCCGCAATGGTATTGAAATCCATTTTTCCGGCAACCACGTGATAAGTCAATACTTTTGTCAATGTTGCCTTGTTCTCTGGTTTCAACAAAGTTTCTACTGTTCCAGCCGGAAGATTTTCAAATGCGTCATTTACCGGAGCGAAAACCGTGAACGGGCCTTTTCCCTGTAATGTTTCAACCAAACCTGCTGCCTTAACCGCTGCAACCAATGTTGTGTGGTCTTTTGAATTCACTGCATTCTCCACAATGTTCTTTGCCGGGTACATTGATTCACCACCAACCATTACAGTTTGAGCAAATGAATTTGAAAATAAAGCTGTTGAAGCTACTAACGCAATTGATAATAATACCTTTTTCATAATCGTCAAGTTTTGAATTAAATAATTTGACTCAGTTACGACCTGAAAAAAGTTTTGGATTTCTGCAACGTGAAAAAAAATGAAATTTATTTGAAATTAAATTACAAAAAACTGGAAACCAGTTAATTAATTTAAAAGCAAAAGTCCTATTGTAAAATAGATAAACAGTCCCAGGACATCATTCGTGGTAGTAACAAAGGGACCTGTTGCCAGGGCAGGATCAATTTTGTACCGGTTCAGAACGAGCGGGATCATGGTACCGAAAATCGCTGCAAAAATGGTCACTGTTAAAAGAGAAATACTTACTACGAGTGCCAGGCGGTAATCATTGAAGAAATAGGATATACCGAAAATCAGGGAAGAGCACAGCAGCCCGTTTACCAAACCTACGATGGCTTCCTTTCCGACTTTCGAAAGGATACTGTCAAACGGATCGTTTCCGCGCGCCAGTGATTGCACTACAATTGCGGAAGATTGAACTCCTACATTTCCTCCCATCGCTGTGATCAGTGGGATAAAAAATGCCAGCGCAGGAAGGTGTGTGATATTCGTTTCAAACCGCGAAATAACCTGAGCACTCAGGATTCCGCCCAGCATTCCGATTAAAAGCCACGGCAAACGCGCTCTTGAAATCCGGAAAACACTTGAATTGGATTCTACTTTTTCCGAGATACCGGAAGCCAACTGGAAATCCTTGTCCGCTTCTTCCTTGATCACATCCACCACGTCATCGATGGTAATGCGGCCTACCAATTTACCCTGCAAATCCACCACGGGAACAGAAACCAGGTCGTATTTTTCCATCACCTTGGCAACCTTCTCGGAAGAATCGCTGGTGGTAACGAAAATCAGGTTTTTTCCTTCGTACAGGTCCCGGATCGGGGTTTTCGGACTGGCGAAAAGCAAGCGTTTGAGGGAAAGTACTCCCACTAATTTATTGAGATCATCCACGACGTAAATCGTATAAACCTGCTCCACGTCCTCTGCTTGTCTGCGGAGTTCGACCAATGCACGGTTCACTGGCCATTCGAGTTTTGCCTGGATGAATTCCTTTTGCATCAAACCTCCGGCCGTGTCTTCGTCGTAATTTAAGAGGTCTACGATATCATCTGCGGCATCGTCGTCCTCCATCTGGGAAATAACCTCCTGGATCTTTTCATCCGGAAGTTCTCCAAGGATATCGGCAGCATCATCAGAATCCAGGTTCTCCAATTGCTCAGCCATTTCCTTAGACGATAAAGAAGCCAGGAAACGGTCCCTTACTTCTTCCTCCAATTCCATCAGAACGTCGGCCTGAAGCTCTTCATCCAATTGATAATAGAGGTATTTGGATTGCTCCATGGATAACTCATCCATGATTTCGGCAATATCCGCAAAGTGAAGATCGGTAATGTGCTGTTTGATCCATTGATCATCCTCCGACGAGATAGCTTGTCGGATGCGCTCCAGAAATTCTTTCGTTAGTTCAAAACGCATGGATACTCAATTTTGGTGCAAAAGTAAGGCTTTCAAATCCAAGAAGCAACCCCTTGCAGATTACGCAATTATTAAATCCATCTTCACTGGAAATTTGCAGGGATGAAAAATTTTTCGCCGCTGCAATTAACCTCTGTATAAAATCTTTCTGCCGGTAATGAAGAACGCGAAGAAGAAGGCTACGAATGAAACACCGGTCTGTGTTTGCAAGGTATCTTCGATCAGGAATGAAAGCATGGTAATGACCAAAAATCCGGTCCATTCGAACGCATTGATACGCAACGCAGTTGCAAGCTGAATAAACCACAACGCAGCAAAAGCACAAAAACAAATTATTCCGGCAGCTATCCAGGTTGTCAGGAATTGGTTGTGGGTCAAATGCTGGTTTTCAAGCGTTAATTTGGAATGATTGGTCTTGTAGGCTTGGGCAAAAGCGGTTTTCATGTCTCCGATTCCCACACCGATCAGTGGATGCGATCGGATGATTGTAATCCCGGCTTTAAGCGATTCGATTTTTTCCAGGAGCGATTTTCCGTTCGGGTCCTCCGCGTTGCTGAGCTGACCGCGCATACGGTACAATTGCGCTGAAATCCCTCCTTTTGCCATTTCCACGGAAGCAAAGCCCAATTCCACATTCCGGATGTCCTGTTTGCTCATTTTCTGAAAATCGACGGAATCCTTCCGCAATCCTTTTGAGGTCATATATCTCCAGAGAATATTCCGGATCGGGTTTCCTTTTAAATCCACTCCTGTCCGGTAATTTACAGCGGATGCTTTGGACCATTCTTTCTCCAGTTCTCCGTCCGCAATAAATGCTTGTACGGGATAACCGTTTTCCCAATTAATCTTCCAGATCAGGTCAAAGGTGTATTCGTTCCCATTTACTGTTTTCTTACCGTAATCTTCCCTTTTCACCTGCATCTTATGCGGAGTGGGTTGCAGGTTGATATACAGGAAAATTCCCACGAACAGGATACAGGCACTGAACGACGCAATAAATGTCCGTTTGATCCAAAGCGTGCGAATCGATTTTACTTTAAACCAGAACATCATCAAGACTACCCCGGAAAGGGTAAAAACTCCCATCCAGATTTGGGAAAGGATGGTGTAGTAGATGAACCAGGCAGCCAATAAAACGGCAATCCAGCGGTAAGGAAATTTCCGGATCCACCAGGCCGCACAAAAAACCACTGCAAGGATAATCATCATGGCATAACGCAGGTGCGAAACGAACAGGGAAAGACTTCGGATATCGTCGTAAACTTTGGAGCCCCACCAGTGAAAATAAGTTCCGGTATTGATGAAACTCGACAGGAAAACAGCTACCAGGAAGGTCAAAACGACCCATTTGTAATGTTTGAAATCCGTGAGCGGAATAGCAATGATGGTCAACGGAATGGCATAAAGAGTCAATTCCCGGCGGATCATGTTCCAGGCTTCGTGTTTATCCGTTGTCCATAGAACCGAAAGCAATTCCAGGGCGAAATACGCGAAGAGCAACCAAAGCCAGCGGTTCGAACTCCAGTTTTTCCAAACCGTTTTCCAATCCCAAAGGAGAATTACATTGAGACCTAAAAGCATCGTTCCAATGGAAAGAGGAATCTTGCTGAAGGGCAACCCTGCTGCAATTCCCATCATTGCAACCAATTGAATATAGTAATGAACGGATTTCCCGGTCAGTTTATCCAGCATAAGTAATCGCTATATAAATCGATAACGCTTATTTTCCGAGAATAGTATTTACTCTTTTAGGATCTGAAAGAACTTCCAATGCTTTCTGAACATCCAGGTCATACTGGAATGCCTGCTCTGCACGACCGTTTTGATAATAGTAACGCGATACGATCTCACTGGATAAAATTTCTGTGATCTCATCTTTGAATTTATCCAGGTCACGCTCCTTGGAAGGTGTTACTTTGGATAACAATTGTTCGTAATCGGATTTGATGTCTTCAAAATAGCCTTCGTCTTCAGCGGTTTTCTTCATGCGCTCCAATTGTTCTTCGGAAGCGGTTGAATAGGTGAAATCCTGTTTCAGGGCATATGCTTTGAATGCATCGTAATCTGCTTTGCTCAACTGGAATGATTTCGCCGGAGCGATTGTTTCGTGGGAACGTTTGTAATCGGTAGCAAAATTGAAAATAACGTTGTTGCTTACCAGCATCAACAGCAAGCGCGAATAATCGTCTTTTTCCACAACGATATCCGGTTCGATTCCACGTCCGTCGATTACTTTACGGCCATTTGCCGTTGTAAATGTCTTCAACAGGGAATCTGCAATCGCTTTCGGTTTCTCGCCCAATTCTTTGTCGTAGTATTCCAAACGCTGTACACAACGACCGGATGGTGTATAGTATTTTGAGATGGTCAGCTTGATTTTTGATCCGTATTTCAGGTCAAATGTACGCTGCACCAATCCTTTCCCGTAAGAGTTTTCCCCGATAATTACCGCTCTGTCCAAATCCTGCAAACTTCCCGAAACAATCTCCGAAGCGGAAGCGGATCCTCCGTCAACCAGCACAACCAGCGGAATATTCAAATCCAATGCATCGGCTGAAGTCGCATAGGTTCTGTTCTCCTCCGGAATACGTCCTTTGGTGGTAACTACGGTTTGACCTTTCTTCACGAAAATATTTACGATTTTCACCGCTTCGATCAGCAAACCTCCACCATTTCCGCGCAAGTCCAGAATCAGGTTGCTCATTCCCTGCTGCTTCAATTTTCCGTATGCTGCAATCACTTCTGCCGAAGCAGTTTGTGTAAAGCTGTTTAGTTTGATGTAACCGGTTGTTCCGTTGTTCAGCATCCCGAAATAAGGAACGTCTGCCAGTTTGATCTCATCTCGTGTAATGGAAATGGTTTTTTCCTGTCCGGCACGCTCCACGCGCAATTGAATGGTAGAACCTTTTGGCCCGCGCAAACCATCCGAAACCTCATCGCTTGGTTTTCCCTTCATGTCTTTTCCATCAATGGAAAGGATTTTGTCTCCGGCCATTGCACCAGCCAATTGAGCAGGTTTTCCTTCATAAGGTTCTGCGATGTAGGTATAATCTCCCATTTTACGGATCAAAGCACCAATTCCGCCGTATTGTCCGGTGGTCATCATGCGGTAATCCTCCATATTCGATTCGTGGTAATAAACGGTATACGGGTCCAGCTGCTTCAGCATGGCATCGATAGCGGTTTTGCTCATTTCTCCCGGTTTGATCTCATCCACGTAGTTGGTTTCCAACTGCTGGAAAATGAGGTCCATCAATTCCATGGACTTGATTTCTTCGAATCCGTTAGATTGTGCTTTTAGCGGGGAATTGAAACCAATTAAGATGGTTATCAGGGCGAAAACATGCAAGAATTGCTTCATATTGCTGATCAAATTTTGATAATGACTTTCAAAAACCATTCCGTAAAATGGATTGCAAGCTGGTAAAAATACCGAAAGATTAGTTACCCGGCTTGATTTTTTAGGTTTTTTGACGAATGGGTTGGTCACCGGATGAATGTTGCTGATTTTTATGCTTCTGTCTGCAGGTCCGCAATGAGTTTCCCGAGCAGTTTCCGCATACATTTTTCCAGTTCCGGGTACGTCAAAATTTCCTTATTCGTATAAACGATAAAAAGAGCGAGTTGTTTTCCCGAAGTGTTCAATAAATCTTCCAACGGCTGTTTTTCTTTCCGAAGCACTTCTTTGATCAAGCGTTTCACATAATTTCGGTCGTGTGCCCGCTTGAACTGGCGTTTCGGGGCAGAGATCACAACCTGGAACGGAACTTTTTCAACGATTTCCGCTTCCAGGTAATAAACACTCAATGGAAATGCACGCAATTGCTTTCCCTCCTTGAAGAGACTGTCGATTGTTTTCCGACTGCAGAGTTTGTATGCTTTTCCGAAATGCTCCATTTGGATATCAGGATCTTAAGACTTCAGGATTTTAGGACTCAGATTGCAATCCAGTCCTAAAATCATAATATCCTGATGTCTTAAAGTCCAATAAGTCTATTTCACCGTCCAGCTTACGCCGTCTTTCCCGTCTTTCACCACGATTCCGGCTTCTGCCAGGCGATCCCTGATTTTATCCGAAGTGCTCCAATCCTTGTTCTCCCGGGCATCTTTACGCATATCCAGCACTAAGTCCATGACCGTTGTCAATGCCGCATCATTTCCGGCAGATGATTTTTCAATCGTCAAACCAAGTACGTCGCATACAAATCCGGTGAATTCTTTGGACAGCAATTCCAGATCAGCAGCAGTAATGGTTGCTGTTCCGTCTGAAATGGTATTGATGTATTTCACCGCTTCGAACAACCCTGCTACCAGCATCGGCGCATTAAAGTCGTCATCCATTGCTTTGTAGAACGAAGCGACCAGCGCCTGCACATCCTGGGAAGATTCTCCCTTTGTTTCCAGAGAACCTAATTTCTCAAAGGCTTCGGATAAACGGGTAAATCCTTTTTCAGCTGCATTCAGCGAGTCCGGAGTGAAATCCAATGTACTGCGGTAATGCGCCTGCATCATGCAGAAACGGATCACCTGCGGAGAATACGGTTTATCAAACACTTCCGTCGTTCCATCCACGATTTCCTTCGGCAGGAAATAATTCCCCAACGATTTGGACATTTTTTGCCCGTTTACATTCAACATGTTTGCATGCATCCAGTAATTCGCCGGACTAACCCCGACAGAACCGCAGCTCTGTGCAATTTCGTCTTCGTGGTGCGGGAATTTCAAATCCAAACCACCACCGTGGATATCGAATTTGTCTCCCAGGTATTTGGTGCTCATTGCCGTACATTCGATGTGCCAGCCCGGATTTCCGTCTCCCCATGGTGAGCGCCAGATTTGCATATCATCCGGGTTTGCCTTTTTCCACAAAGCGAAATCCGCAAAGAAGCGTTTTTCGTCCTGTGCATTCAGTTCGCGTGTTTCTTCAGCCAGTTCGTCGACCTTGCGGCCACTCAGTATTCCGTATTCGAATTTCTCACTGTAAGCGCGTACATCGAAATACACGGAACCGTTTACCACGTAAGCGAATCCGTTTTCAATAATCTTCTCGATCACTTCGATCTGTTCCTGGATATGTCCGGTTGCCGTTGGTTCGATAGCCGGGGGAAGCATGTTGTAAATGCGCTGTAAATCCTGGAATTTCACATTGTACTTGTAAACAATCTCCAATGATTGAACCTGTTCCATGCGAGCAGCTTTTCCAATGGAATCAACTGCTTCACCGGCAGAATTGGTAATGTGTCCGGCGTCGGTAATATTTCTGACATATTTCACCTGATAGCCCACATACATCAAATAGCGATAGATCAAATCGAAATTGATGAAGGTGCGCATGTTTCCCATGTGCGGTTCGCTGTAGAGCGTCGGTCCACAAACATACATTCCAACTTTACCGTCAATAATCGGCTTAAAGGCTTCTTTTTCACCTGAAAGGCTGTTGTAAATCTGAAGTTTGGAATGTGTGCTCATTGCTGCTCTGTTTGTTTTGAAAGTTTGTACGCGAAGATAGGGAGAAATTCCTCTTACTTTACCTTCAGCTTTCGCACTAACGTTTGTTGCTGTTCGTCTTCGCCTGCAAAACAGGCTCTTCCAAGGCAAAAAAAGTAAGCAAAAATGCCTTAACCCAATTACGGCGTTCAAGCAGCCTTCCCTTTCGGACTTATTCACGAAAAGAAGGGATCAGGATCCCAAATGGAAAGCACTTTTCGGACTAAGTAACCGAAACGGAAGGCTTTTACTTTCTTCTCGCAATTAGAAGGGCGGGTAACGATCCCAATAGATCTCTCAATCCACAGTCGTGTAATTGGGTTTTCTCCGCAGTATCGACTCATCTATGAAGTACGATCCATTTTACGAAAACAAGCATTATTCTAAGTAGAAGCATATAGAATATTAGCACATGATTGTTCTCTGTTTTTTAAATCAAAACTATGTGGTCTATATTCCTATTGTAGGCATCAATCGTATCTATTTGTTTGAACAAGTACTTGGTTTTTTCGGAAACATTTCTGAACTTAAATAAAGAAAGGGTTGTTAATCATCGTGTTGAAATGACAAAAACCCTCCGGATAACTAAATTTTTTAACTATTCACTTTATGAAATTAACTTCCGAGCAAGAAGTCATCCTGAAGGAAAGCGGTAACTTAAAAATCAACGCCGTTGCCGGATCAGGAAAAACTACTACGATTATTGAATATGCCAAAACCCGGAATCCGAAATCGGCTATTCTTTATCTGGCATTTAACAAATCCGTCAAACTGGATGCAAAGAAAAAATTCCTGCAGCACGGATTGAAGAACGTAACTGTTGAAACCGCTCACTCCCTGGCCTACCGGAATGTTGTGATGAACAGCAACTACAGGATCAATGCTTTCGGTTATAAAATTCATGAGATTGCAGAGATTCTCGGAATAACCGGAAACGATGAAAAGCATTCTGAATTTGTACTGGCCAATCACATTAAGAAGTTCTTCTCCTACTTTTGCAATAGCGACAAACAACGCATCGAAGAGTTGAATTACCTGGAAATTGTAGCTGATCCGAAAGCAAAAGCATTTGTCAGGACTCACTATACATTCATCCAGAAACAAACCATCAACTTGTTTCTCAAAATGGAGCAAGGCAAGATTGAAATTACCCATGATTTCTACCTAAAGAAATTCCAATTGTCTAACCCTAAACTTCATTACGACTATATTCTGTTCGATGAAGGACAGGACGCATCAGCCGCTATGCTGGACGTTTTCTTTAAACAATCGGCAACAAAAATCATTGTTGGCGATACGCACCAGCAAATCTACAGTTGGAGATTTGCCGTCAACTCACTGGAAAAAGCAGATTATCAAACGCGTTTTCTGTCTGCCAGTTTCCGGTTCAACCAGGAAATCGCGGATTTAGCCATGAGTGTTTTGGGCTGGAAAAAGTTCCTGGATCTCACGAATCAGTTGTCCATCATTGGCGACGGAAAAAGGACGGAAGTGAAGTCTAAAGCAATCATTGCACGTACGAATCTCGGGTTGCTGCTGAAGGCCATAGAGTATGTCACGGAAAACAAAGCGATTCAAAATATCTACTTCGAGGGAAATTTCCATTCTTACACTTATGCCGAAGACGGTGCGTCACTTTATGATGTTTTGAACCTGCACAACAACAAAAGAGGCATGATTAAAGACAAACTGATCCGGGAAATGCAATCCATGAAAGAACTGGAAGAATATATTTCCAAAACCGAAGACATGGAATTAGGGATGATGGTAGAAATCGTGAAGCGATACGACAATGAAATTCCGAAGATTATTAAACTGATTAAAGAAAAACACCTGACGGGTGATGACAAGGAACAAGCTGAAATGATTTTCTCAACCGTTCACCGGTGCAAGGGAATGGAATACGATTCGATTGAACTGGCAAATGATTTCATCTACGAAGAAAAGGTAAAGAAAACTGCCGTCGATCTGAAAAAAGAAAATTTCAGTTATACCAAACTCACGGAAGAAATCAACTTGTTGTATGTTGCGATCACCCGCACCAGGAACCAATTGTTTATACCATTGAAGTTCATCCCAACTTCGTTTCAATCTTTTGAGAATTCGGAAACAATCCATGTTTTGAGATCCGAAGTTCCCGAAGAAGTAGAAGAAGAACTGTTTGATAATCCTTCCGGTACACTTTCCGTTCCGGCTTCCAAAAGTTATTCTGTGGAGGAATTCAGGACGAGACATGCCGATGCATACAAACCCTGGACGGATGATTTTGATTCCGAGCTTTCCGAACTGTTTGCCCGGGGAACCAACATCAAAGAACTGTCAAACTATTTTGGAAGGACCAACGGGGCAATTCGTTCCCGGATTAAGAAATTAAATCTCCGTGACTGACCAAAGACCTACAATCCATCCCAGCCAATTTATTTATACTTTAGCCGCGAATGAATACCGAATCTCAAAAAAACAAACTGGGTTTCCTGGATGGTGTGCGCGGCGTGGCGATGCTGATTGTTGTGTTGCATCATTTCGCATTGGCGTTCTTTCCGGCTATTAATTACCTGGATCCCGGGAAAATTCACCTGGGAGACGGATCAACGGAATTGCTGATTGCCAAAACGCCGCTGAATATTTTCTTCAACGGAGGATTCGCGGTTTCGATCTTCTTTGTTTTAAGTGGTTTTGTGCTCAGCTATAAATTTCACCTTTCCGGAAGCCGTAAATTGCTGACGGATTATGCCGCAAAACGCTATTTCCGGTTGTTTCTTCCGGTTGCCGGTTCCATACTTCTCTGCTATATGCTTCATGTATGCGGACTTTTCACCAATCAGTCTGCGGGAACAATGACGAAGTCGGAAGAATGGCTCGGAGGATTGTTTAGTGGCATAAAAGGCCCGGGTGATGTTTTGAAGAACATGTTCCTGGACGTATTTTTGAATAATGATAACCGCTACAACGCTGTTCTATGGACGATGACCATTGAATTCCTGGGTTCTTTACTCCTATTCTCTTTTTTGGCTTTGGCCGGGAATTCCAAAAGAACCATGTTGCTTCATGTGGTTGTTGGAGTGGCGATCCTGTTAACCGACAAACAATTTTACGCTGCTTTTATACTCGGATCGCTGATCAGCCGGCTTTTTATAGACGGTTTTTCATTTCCGGAAGGATATAAAGGAATGCTTATCAAGATCCTGCTGTTGGCCGCCGGAGTTTATTTCAGTTCATTCCCCATGGGCTTTCACACACAGGAAAGCATGTGGCGCTGGCTGGATTGGAGCTGGACAAGCGGTTACAACATTTTCCACGTGGTCGGAGCTTTTTGTATCCTGTTGGTGATTTGCTTTGACAAAACCCTGACTCGTTTCTTTTCGATCAAACCTTTTCTTTACCTGGGAAAAATTTCCTTTTCGTTCTACCTGATCCACTTACCGGTGATGTGTTCGCTTGGTTTTTATGTCTTCGAAATGTGCTGGAAACCGGGAACTTACTTTGTTCCTTTCCTGATTGCATTCGGTAGTTGTATGCTCGTAACCCTGGTGATTTCGCATTTTTACTACAAATGGGTCGACAGAACCAGTATTCGCTTCTCTGAAAAAATAGGGAAATGGATCACAAAAGGGGACGAAACACCATAAAAAATCCCGGCCGAATTTCGTCAACCGGGTTTTAACGCAGTAGTAATTTAGACTGTGGTGTCTAAATGGGGTTCTTGTTTTTGTGATTAATCAATTTCAATTTCCCACTTCCATCTTCTACGACGGTGAAAATTTAATAACGTTGTGTGGACGTTTGTTAAATTTTTGCGGAGATATTTTTATCCTGTTTAAAATCAGGATACAAACCAACTAAAAACAAAGCTCTTTTAACATTTCGCTTTTTCGCAGTCATCTCAAAATTCGTTAGCATTCAGAGTTTTATCTGCTAAGAGCGCCGCTAAGTAAAATCAAATTTGGTTTCATTCACCATTAACAGAATATTATTCTATATTTATAGAAAATGAAGAACAATCATTCTGTTTTTTACGGTTTTAACTGCTCGAACCAGAATTTTTTTCTCAAAAACGCTTCGATATGTCCGCATTAGATTCGATCGATCATCAAATTATTGCACTTCTCCAGTCAAACGGAAAGATGAATAACAAAGAAGTAGCCGGTAAAATCGGCTTGTCCGTTACTCCTACTTTTGAACGCATCAAACGCCTGGAGCGGATGGGAGTCATACAAGGTTATACCGCTCTTATTAATCGGAAAGCAGTTGGGAAGGAGTTAAAGGTTGTTTGCCAGGTGAGTTTAAAAAGCCATGAAAAAGAAGGAATTGACGTTTTTGAAACCGCGATCCGGGAATTGCAGGAAGTCATTAACGCCTATCACGTGGCAGGAGCAACAGATTATATGCTCATGATTGAGGTTGCGAATATGGAGGTTTACCACGACTTTCTGAAGAACCAGCTTTCACGTATCCCGCATATCGGGCAGGTAAACAGCAGTTTCGTGATGTCGGAATTGAAATAGCCAGTAGCCACGAATTCACGAATTTGGCTTGGCTAACACGCTCGCTTTTTTTATATTTTAAGTGCTTGTTTGAAAAGATGTTTTTCACTAACTTAAAGTGAATGAAGCATTTAATATTAGAGAGCGAAGCTTATGAGATTATAGGCATTTGCATGGAGGTCCACCGAAATCTAGGACATGGTTTTTCAGAGATTGTTTACAAAGACGCCTTGGAATATGAGTTCAGGATAAACAAAATTCCTTTTGTACGGGAGAAAGAATTTAAGGTTCATTACAAAGACATTATTTTACCGCACTATTTTTATGCGGGTTTTGTAGTTCTTGACTCCATTATTCTCGAAGTAAAATCTGTAAGCCGACTTACCAAATCACATTATGCACAGGTAATTAACTATTTAGCAGTTTCGGATCTTCCGCTTGGTCTAATGATCAATTTCAACGAAGACAGCTTGAAATACAAACGTTTTGTCCTTTAAAGTGTCGAGCGCGTTAGCCGAGCTAAAAATTCGTGAATTCGTGGCTTTTACCTTTCGACTCAAACTGAAAATTAAAGTTAAAAGATTCGCCGACTTGTTCGGTCGCTTATTTTTTTGGCTACATTTATTAGGAACACATAAAACAAAGTATCATGTCAAGTAACAATATCATCGTAGGACTCCTTGCAGGTGCTGTAGTTGGAGCAGGTATCGGAATTTTATTAGCCCCTGAAAAAGGATCTGATACCCGTCAGAAGTTGAAAGATCAACTGGATAAAGGAAAAGACGGTTTGTTGGATAAATTCCAGGAATTAACGCAATTATTGCAGCGCAAGGCAGAAAACGCCGGCGAAGACATCAGCGAATTTTTGGATAAAGCGATTTCAAGCGGCATTCATGAAAAAGATGAATTAATTTCCTTACTGGAAGAAAAATTAGAAACGTTGAAAAAAGGTGCTCAAAAAGCTGCATCAACAGCAGCTTCAGCAGCTAAGGGTTAATCAAATGGCATTTGAAGAACTAAAAGAGAGTACTCGTAAGGTCCAGGAGGAAACCAAAGCTTACGTAGAAAGCACGGTACAATATTATAAGTTGTGGGGATTCCAATTCATTATGAAATCGACCCGCACGATTGTCAAGCTGATACTGGTTGGTTTCTTCCTGTTGATCACTTTTTTATTCGGGTCTATCGCTGCTGCACTGGCAATCGGAGACGCGCTTCATAGTCCGGCACTTGGATTTTTGATCATAGCCGGCGGTTATTTCATTTTGGTCCTTTTAATCCTGTTTCTGCGCCTTAAATTTATTGAAAGGTACATCTTACGCACATTTTCTAAACTTTTTTTTAAGGACTGATGGAAAAGAAGCCACAAATATATTCGTCATTTGAAGAAATTGAACTGGATCTTCAAATCCTGAAACTGGAGCGTGAAATTCATGCCCAAAAGATCAAGCTAAACCTTGAAAAAACAGGCGAAAACCTGCGTCCCGTTAATTTGATCAATGATTACCTGGGCACCACCGACAGAACCAACCTTTCCGTGATCGAACAGGTTTTCAAGATAATTTTACAGTTCTTAGTAAAACCCATTAAAGAATAAAAAGTATTTTCGGAATACTAAATGCACTCCATGAAAAAAGTATTCTTTCTTGATACCGTGCACCCTATTCTTTCCGAAAGACTCACACAAAGCGGCGAATACGAATGCATTGAAGCTCATGACTGGACCAGGGAACAGTGCGAATCGCAACTCGGTGATGCACATGGTATCGTGATCCGTTCCCGCTTCACCATGGATGAATCCTTCCTGAAATTTACTCCTGCTCTGCAGTTCATTGCCAGATCCGGTGCCGGAATGGAAAATATTGATGAAGCTTATTGCGCTTCACGTGGAATTCAACTTTACAACGCCCCGGAAGGAAACCGGAATGCAGTGGGTGAACATGCGTTGGGTATGCTATTATCCCTGATGAATAAAATCCACACGGCAAACCGGGACGTAAAAAACGGGATTTGGGACCGGGAAGGAAACCGCGGAGAAGAATTAGACGGAAAAACGGTCGGGATTATTGGCTATGGAAATAACGGGAAAGCGTTTGCCAAAAAATTGCGCGGATTTGACATCACCTTGCTTGCCTACGATAAATACAAAACGGGTTTCGGCGATGATTTCGTAATCGAAGCGACCCTGGAAGCTCTTTTGCGTAAATCAGATGTGATTTCTTTCCACATTCCTCAAAACGAAGAAACCATTTATTTCGCGAACCAGGAATTCTTCGATGCTCTCGGGAAGCCAATTTACCTCCTTAATTTATCACGAGGAAAAATAGTTGAAACTAAATGTTTAATCGAATCTATTTTAAAAGGAACAACGAAAGCAGCTGCATTGGACGTGAACGAATTTGAAAAGAAATCTTTCGAGCAGCTCTTTGATCAAACAGATAATGAGCAATTGAAATTCCTGTTGGAATCCGACCAGATTTTGTTGACACCACATGTAGGAGGATGGACAACCGAAAGCTATTATAAACTTAGTTCTGTTTTAGCCGATAAAATCCTGGAAGTAGAAGAGTAAATTTTACTATTAATTGTAAATCTTAATGATAGCCTGCTTGTTATCAAGTTTTACTTGAATCAATAAAACCTGATTTTTCGGCAAGTCGGAAATGTTCAACTGATTGGTTAGTTTGTTTTGTACAGCTATTCTTCCGGATAAATCGGAAACCTGAAATACTGCTTCACGTTCATCCTTTACCTTTAAGATTCCCTCTTTCCATTCCAGGAAAGAAGCTTCGTTTAATTCGGTAATTGCATTCGTGGAAGGTGTCACAATGAATTCATAGCTAATTTCCTGAATAACGGAAGCATTATCGGGATCGTACACGTCGAAGTAACAAATGCCGTGTCCCGGAGTTCCGTTCAGCATCGCACCGATAATCAGTTTGGTTGCAAAAGCCTGGTTTGCCAATAAATTAAAATCTCCGCTATCTCCTACCTGGACGTTTGCATGAAAAGTAGTTTGATCATCCATGGAGATCTGCCATTGCACCGGAACATTATCGAAATGAGTCGCTTTCCATCTCAGCACTGTATCTGTAGAGATATCCGAAAAAACCTCGATGTACCAATGTGCCGGAGATTGACTGGTTGTTTTTACCAGCAAAGCGGAAGTATCCGGAATGTGAAAAACCTGCGCCCGGGAAGAAAAGCACAAAAACAAACTGAGGGAAAAGATCAAATGTCTCATAACAAACAAAAAGCTACCCGCCTGTGAAACAGACAAACAGCTTTCTCAAAGGTATTAAAAAATTATTTCAGGCTGCATTTCCGTTCAGCGTGGTACATATTTCCCCCAAAGCTCAGACTCACGTCGCTGTTCAGATCCTTGCACTCCTTCTTGGCTTTGAATTTCGTTGCAGTTATCTTCGTCTCATCCGACATCTGGTATTCTCCTTCCGCATAATAATCGCAGGAACAGTTATAGTCCTTTTTGCAGGCCCCCAGGGTTGTTATGAGTATTATTCCAAAAATTGCTGTTTTCATAGGTAGCATTAATAACGCTCCAAATGTATGATTATTACCTGATTTATCCGGGAATCTGTTCAGTGATTCGAAAAAAGATGCTTTTAAAGCGTGAAAACCAGGAAAACATCCTCCATAATCCGAAAACCCAGTTCGTATTGCTGCGATTCAAATTCAAGCACCAAACGTTCATTCGATGCTGAAATCAGTGTCACTTCTTCTTTCAAATCCGGGATCTGCCCTTCTTTCCATTTGTAAAAAGCCTCTTTGGCTCCCCAAATCAAATGCAGTGCAATTTCATCTTCGGCGAATGTAAGTTCCCGTTCATTCCGGAAATAATCCTGTCCCTGTTTCAATCGTGCAGAAAACGGTTGAATGTCAATTCCAACCGGTTCGGAACCCACGCTCACGGCAAACCATCCTTTTGCATGGGAGATTGACAGGAATAATCCGGGTTTTTGCACCAAATAAGGTTGTCCGGTTTCTTTGTAGGCAATTTCCGGATCACTGTGACCCAACTCTTTCAGCAGAGCCTGAACACCGCCTTTTTCCACAGCGCGTTTGCTGATGCCTTTCGCAATCATCTGATCGTAATCTTCCTGTCTGAAATAAGCCAGGGTAGAATTTTGACTGTTAATTATGCTTATCATCGTTTAACGCGGTTGAAATCACTGACATTCCGCTCAAAAATAGCGTATATTTGTACTCAATTATTGAATAAGCGTGATCAAAATCCTCTTAAAATACCTATTCCGTCTCATTTGGATTCCGACAGAGTTACTTTTCGCATTTATTTTCGTGTTATTTACGATTATTCTGTTCAACGCCCAGATTGACACACCTGAAGTTCCGGAAATCCATGTCGGCGAGCGCAGACAGGTCGGAAAAGATCATTATGTACTTGGAAATTCCTACCTGAAAAAGAATCAATACGGCGTTTGGGAAATGTACCTGGAAGGCGAACCTTACGAAAGAGGCGTTATCTATGGGAAATTGGCTAAAGAGCTGGTCCAGGAGCAGGAAGATATTTTTGTGGGACAGATCAACAACTTCCTCCCGAACAAAATGTGGAGACACGTCATTAAACTGATGGTCGGATTCTTCAACAGCGATTTACCGGAAAATATTCCGCTGGAGAACCAGCAGGAGATTTACGGAATTTCACTGGCTTTTTCGGACCGTTACGATTACATTTCTTCTAAATACACACGCATCCTGAATTATCATGCTGCACACGATATTGGGCACGCATTGAATGATTACAGCGTTGTGGGTTGTACTTCTTTCGTGGTAAAAGGCCAAAAAAGTGCGAATCGGGAATTACTGGTGGGCCGGAATTTCGATTTCTATGTAGGTGATGATTTTGCGAAGAACAAACTGGTGATTTTTGTCAATCCGAGCAAAGGATATAAGTTTACTTCCTATTCCTGGGCAGGATTTACGGGAGTAGCTTCCGGGATGAATGAAAAAGGACTGACGGTTACGATCAATGCTTCCAAATCCGATTTGCCAACGAGCTCCAAAATGCCGATTTCCCTGCTTGCACGCGAGATTCTTCAGTATGCGAAAAATACCGACGAAGCAGTAGCCATCGCTAAAAAGCGGCATACGTTTGTATCCGAAACACTCATGGTTTCTTCTGCAGAAGACGGAAAGGCTATTTTGATTGAAAAATCTCCCAAAAAACTGGGCGTTTACGAAAGTAAAACCGATGTTTTGGTGTGCGCAAACCATTACCAGTCGGATGTTTTCAAAAAAGACCAGGCAAACGTAAAGAATCTTGCCAACAGCGATTCCAAATACCGGTTTGAACGCATGCAGCAATTGCTGAGTAAGCCGTCTGCATTAAATAAGAACACCGCTGCCACAATCCTTAGAGATCAGTATAGTTTTGGAAGCGATACGCTCGGAATGGGAAATCCTAGAGCGATCAATCAGTTGCAAGCGCACCACGCTGTAGTGATGCAGCCGGAAAGCAGGATGTACTATATTTCCAGTTCGGATTACCAATTGGGGCCGTTCCTGGGGTATGACCTGAAAAAGACATTCCAAACCAAACATATTCAACTGACAGACACCATTGCCCCGGATCCGTTCCTGACTTCCGGTGCGTACCGTAAATTCAAAGCATTCAAGACCGTTAAACAGGATATTTCCGCTTACCTGATGTTTGATAAACCGCTGGATCTTTCTCCGAAAGAAATCGATCAGTTCATTGCAAACAATTCGGAGTCTTATGTCACGTATGAGCAATTAGGAAAGTACTTCCAGAAGAAAAAACAGTACCAAAAAGCCATAAATTCGTACCAAATTGCGTTGACAAAACACGTTGCTGCACCGCAGATTGAAGAAGAATTGCGAAGTTTGATCAAAGAATGCCGGAAAAATGGAAAATAGCAAGATCTCAGAGCAAGTAGTTAACACAATTCGTTATGCAGTCAATCATGCTCCGTTTTATCAAAGGCATTTTTCGAACAGTGCATTGAATTGGGAAGATTTCCGGTCACTTCCATTCACCACCAAAGAAGATTTATCGCAAAACAACCGCGATTTCCTGTGTGTTCCTGCAAGCCAGGTGGCAGAATATGTAACTACTTCCGGCACTTCCGGGAAACCGGTTACGATCTACCTCACCAAAAAAGATTTGGTACGCCTGGCAAAAAATGAAAAGGAATCCTTTGAACTGACCGGTGCGAAAGCAGGAGATCTCTTTCAGCTGATGACCACGATCGACAAGCAATTCATGGCCGGACTCGCATATTATTTAGGCGTTCAGGAACTGAATGCAGGAATGATCCGCATTGGTCCGGGAGTGCCGGCGTTGCAATGGAATTCCATCCTGGAAAACAAACCTACGATCCTGATTGCCGTTCCCAGTTTTTTGATAAACCTCATCGACTATGCGAAGCAAAACGGCATTGACATGAATCAAACTTCTGTGCGTGCCGCCATTTGTATCGGAGAACCGATCCGCGAGGACGATTTATCGGAAAACGTATTGGCCAGACGCATTCACGCTGACTGGAATATCGAACTGTTTTCTACGTATGCATCTACGGAAATGGGCGCTGCTTTTACCGAATGTACTTCCCACCAGGGCGGACATTTGAATGAAGACCTGATTTACCTGGAAGTACTGGACGAAGAAGGACAGGAAGTTCCAAGCGGTGAAAAAGGGGAAATTGTGATTACGACCCTGGGAACTGAGGGAACTCCGCTTATCCGCTACAAAACCGGCGATGTTGCCCGTGTATACCGGGAAACGTGCAGCTGCGGCAGAACGTCTCCGCGTATCGGACCTATTTTAGGTCGTAAGAACCAAATGATCAAATTCAAGGGAACAACTATTTTCCCTCCTTCCATATACGAGATTTTCGACAGTAGATCGGAAGTGAGCTGCTACAAAATTGAAGTCGCAAAAGACTACCTGGGTCACGATACGATTACCATTCTGTTGGAAAACCGGATCGAACATCATCCGGTGATGAACCAGATTATAGAAGATTGCAAGGCGAAATTGCGCGTGGTTCCTCATTTTGTGTTCCTGGAAACAGATTACCTGAGAAGCCAAGTGTTTAAGAACCACATGCGGAAACCTGAAAAAATCGTTTTCAAATAACTAATAAATCTGTGGGAAATAAAAAGGGACGCGATGTAGCGCGTCCCTGCCGATATTTACATCGTTGATTACATTTTCACAATGTGTGCTACTGCATTTACCAGCGTAGCGTGCTTTTTCACGAACGGATTGGTTTCATCCCAAACGTAGCCCGCCAATACGGAACAGATTTGTTTCCGGATCGTTTCGTCTATTTTCTCGCTGAAGAAAATTTCTCCCAATGTTCCTTCGTACCACGCCAATACATACGTACGGAATACATCGATTCCCTTCTTCAACACGACGCTGTAGTCATTCTCCCAGTCCACTTGTCCGCCGTTCAATTGCTTCGCAACAAGCGTAGCGGCTTTGTACCCGGAAGAAATCGCCAATGTTACTCCTGAACTGAAGATCGGGTCCAGGAATTCGGTACTGTTTCCGCACAGTACATATCCTTCTCCGTAAACCTGTTTCACAGAAACTGCATAGTTCACGATCAGGCGTGGCTCGAACATGAATTCAACACCGTCGTAACGACCGTTCAAACCAGGAAATTCAGCTACTTTTTGCTTGAACAGCTTTCCGCCATCTGCATAACATTCCTCGATAAACTCTTTGTTTCCTACAATTCCAACAGATGCTGTTCCATCCGAAAAAGGAATGGACCAGATCCATGCAGTATTGTCATTGAATGCGTGAACGAAGATATTTCTACCGTCTTCAGGAGTTCTTCTGGTATCGTCCAAATGCGCGAAAACTGCTCCACGCGGCGGAGTTGCAACCGGAACTTCGAGGTCGAACATTTGAGGAAGTACGCGGCCATAGCCACTGGCATCCATTACAAAACGACAATGAACTTCATGGATATCGCCATTTTTATCGCGGTAAGTAACTACTTGTTTCGTTGCAGATGTTTTCACATCCGTAACTTCGGCCTGGAATTCCACTTCCGCACCTTGTTTTTCCACTTCTTTGATCAATGCGTGGTCAAAATCAGCGCGTTTTACCTGGAATGTATACGACCATCCTTTCGAAAACTGGTTTTCAAACAGGAAATCACAACGTTCTCCATCGTGGTAGAAGCACGCTCCTGTTTTCACCTGAAATTTCAACGCTTCAACCGCAGGAAGAAGATTCAGCTCGTCCAGGTAATCCATACTGTGAGGCAATAAGCTTTCACCGATTACAAATCTCGGGAATTGCATTTTTTCCAAAACCAAAACCTTTAAACCCTCTTTGATTAATTTAGAGGAAGCCACAGAACCCGCTGGACCTGCGCCAATTACAACAACATCAACTTCTTTAGTCATACATTTTGATTTTTTCTATTACTTGCTTATTGTTTACAAAATTAAAAGATGTTACAAGAGCGCCAATGGTCGCGCCCAAAATTCCGTGAAAAATAATGTTCTGGCCTGTCAGGAACAAATTGGGAATGTGCGTTTTAGTATTGATCTGCGTCTTGTGGGTATGTTTGAAATCCTTCTGGATTCCGTACATGGAACCATCCGGGGTGGAAACATAATCCCGGTACGTAACCGGTGTGGAGGAATAAGTATTTTTTACTTTCTCACGAATTCCCGGGAAACGTTCCTCCAGGCGCTTCAACACACGTTCTTCACACATTTTTTTAAAGGCTTCGTACGTTTCTTCGCGCGTTCCTTCCTTTACAACGGTGCGAACAGAGTTCTCCCAGGCTTTAAACTCGTTAAAATCGAGGTAACACATCACCGAAATGGATTCTGCATAGTCTTTCGTGTTTTTCGAAACCTGCGCGGACGTAAAAGTCATTTGTGGCCAGGATTCCGAAAAGTGGAATTCTTCGTTCCAGATATTATCGGTGTAATAATCGTAATAATTCGAGTTGAAATACGGCAGCGTATTTTCGTGCAGCGACAAATAGATCATGAACGAAGCAATCGTATTCGGCAGCGCATTTACGCGGTTCGCATAAGCCGTTTTGAAGCGTTCTCTGCCTAAAAGATGAATCGTTTCTTTCGGATGCAGGTTGGAAATGACAAAATCACAGGGAAACTGACTTCCATCGGAACAAACCAGTGATTCGATCGTTCCTGATTCGCTGAAATTTGCTCCTGTCACTTCCTTTCGTCTCAGCACTTCGCCCCCGTGCTCCGCAATCTTCTTCATCAGCAATTTCGCGATCTGTGAGCCGCCGTTCACAAAGCGGTAACTTCCTTTGATGAAACTGTTCAGGATGAGCGCAACGACGTAAAACGGGGTCACTCCTTTCAAACCGGCATACAAAGGACCGGAGCCCAGAATGATTTTGATCAGGTCTTCGTTATCCGTAAAAGAAGCCAGGTGCTCCCACGCTCCTACTTCCAGTACTTCCGTATGTTCCACGTAGTTGATCTCTGATTCCAGTTCGATGTTGTAAAGCGGGAAATACGTACAATAAAGCTGTATTTCTGCTACAATCCGGTCAATATCTGCTGCATTTTCCGGAAACGTATTTTTTAGTTGCTGAGAGAAAGTTGTGTAGCCCATCCCGTGCTTCGCAGTAACTCCGTTCGATAACCGGACAATATCGAAAGCATCTTCATCCAGGCGTTTCATGTCGAGGTCGTCATAGATCTCCAGATACTTGAAAATTTTATAGAGATTCTCGCCTTTATCCAGTCCTCCCACGTAATGGACTCCGGTATCAAAAACTTTCTTATCGCGGCTGAAAACCTGCAATGAACCACCAACCTGGTGATTTTTCTCCAGAACCTGGACTTTATAGCCGTGTTTAGCCAATACCAATGCGCTTACCAAACCGCCGATACCACTACCGATCACTACTATTTTTTGTTCCGGGTTCAACTTAAAGTCTTTTAAGGATCATCAATACATTAGACGTCTTGGAAGAATGCTCGATCAATTCGAATCCGAATCCGTTCTCCTGAGCAAAACGTTCAATCTCTTTCGCAGACAGGAATGACAAATCATTCGTTGTCTTATTAAAATTAAACCATTTTGTGGAAAGCGTCTCTGTTAATTTGGTGTTTTTCAATCTATCCTGGAATTCGATGATTCCGTCACGAATGATAATCATTCCGTTTTCACCGAGTCTGGCAGTTACTTTCTGCAACAATTCCAGTTGTTCTTCCGGACGCAGGTAATGAATCACGTCATTGAAGAAATAAACGTCTGCTTCCGGCAAGTCCCATTGGCGAATATCTGCAGCCTGGAAACTCAATCCGTTTGACCGCTTGACACAATTATCGGCCACTGCAACCTTGTCTTCGTCGTAGTCCATCCCGATAATCTCGCGCGAAGGATCAAAATAATTCAGGAAAACAGACAGATAACCATAACCACAGCCCACATCCACAATGCGTTTGCGGTCGCCGATCAAGCGGTTGTAGAAATCAAAGTTCTTGCGCTCCATCATCCATTTTACACGAACGTACCATTCCAAAACCGGGCCTTTCAGCAAATAATTCTCGAGTACTTTTCGGGTATAGAAAGACGTATCCGCATATTCCCGGCGAAATTCCACCATTTCGGCACGCATCACCCGCATTGCCCGTTTGGAAAATTCACTGTAGGATTCTCTTTCCAGTGCGCGCATACGTCGCAGTGGTTTTATCAGGATCTTCCCCTGGTTGATGATCAGGTCATTCTTCGGGTTCACTTCGTGATTCCCTAAAATCAGCAAAGGCTGAACCGGAATATTCAGTTCTTTGGAAATATAAAATGCCCCTTTGTGGAAACGTTTGATCTCACCATCCGGACTTCGCGTTCCTTCCGGGAAAATGACAATGGAATATCCTTCGCTGATCCTCTTTTTGATCTCTCCCAAATTCCCGTCTGCACCTTCTTCAGCAAATAAATATCCTCCGTAGCGAATAAAAGGAGCAAAAATAGGCGAATTGTATACCCATTTCTTAACCATAATAATCGTTTTGGGATTAAGCATCAGCACCACCAGAATATCCAAAAACGAAGTGTGATTTGCGATGATGATACTTGGGTTCCTGTAATTCAAACGTTGCTTGTCTATAATTCTCTTCTCCACGTGCAGGCCGGCATACAAGGTGGATTTAGCCAATTTGGAAATGGAGAAGTTCAGGATCTCCTGTTTTTTTATGCGGCTGATCGGGGTTGGGATCAACACGAAGATCAGTAAGATATTCAGGATCAAACTTCCGAGGAAGAAGTAGAAGAACAGCAGCAAACTGTAAATGAAGTAGAAAAAGGTGATCGGCCCGCGGCCTTTTTTCTTGCGGTTCAATACAAAGAAATTGTAAATGCGTGGCTGAACATACAAGGTAATCAGCATGATCGACCCAATCCCGATAACACTGATTGCACCGATGGAATGAATTGCAGGATGCTTCGCGAAGATCAGTACACCCGTTCCGATCATCGTTGCGATCCCGGAAAGAATAATTCCCGACTGCGTGGATTTCAGCGAATTTACACCGGTCCGTGCCTGCTGGATCAATCCGTCGGTGGTGAAAATACTGAAGTCATCTCCCAAACCGAAGATGAAGGTCGCCACAATGATATTGATGAAGTTGAACGGAATATCAAACAGGCTGGCGATTCCCAGGATCCAGATCCAGCCCAGCACCATCGGGAAGAAAGCAAACAAGGTTAGTTCGATCCTTCCGTAAATGACCAAAATGGAAAAGAATACCAGTAAGGAGGAGAATAAGAACAGGTAATCGAAGTCTTGTTTCACCACATTCAGCATCGATTTTGCCATTTCTGAAATATCGAGGACAAAAATACCGTCGATCCGGTTCAATTGCTCCTTCACGAGTTCCTGCTTGTCTTTCTTCACCGTAATGGAAGTCACATAGGTATGTCTTCCCCGGTCTTCCGAAACAAATTTATTCAACCCTATTTCTGCTACCAATTCTTCTCCTTCAGCCCGATCAAAAGTCACTGATTTTGTGGCATTGAAAAAAGGCTGGAAACCGGCCGCATTCAAACCGTACTGCGGTGCAAGTTCATTGATTTGCGCTTCTACCTGCTGATTTTTCTTCCAGAACTGAAGCCAGCGTTCTTCGGTTTCTTTCAAGGTTCTTTCCGAAGGCAAATAAGGAGCCAAGGAAACAAATTCCGAAATACCATAGTGTTCCTTCGTAGACACAAATTTTTGATAGACCGCATCGTTTTGAGAACGCGCGGCCTCCATGGTTGGAGCAGATGAAAATACAAACAGTTTCTTGTCCGTATTCGGGTTGATGCCTGTGTAGAATTTTTCTTTCTGTTTTAACCCGGAAGTATGGAATGAAAGGTTGTTCATGTCCGAATCAAAATTCACATTGGTTGAGTGATACAAAAACACCAAAGAAACCAAAGTGATCAGCAAAAACGAGACTCTTACAAATGTTTTATTTAGTTTGAAATTAAATTTATAGTTTTCCTTGTCTTTGATCCGGATATTCAGACTTTCGATGAGGACCGGCAGGAAAAGCAAGGTAAAGAGTACCGAACCGGAAAGCGTGCAAAGTGCAATCAGACCAAAATTCTGAAGAACCACCGAATTGGTAAAGAGCAGGGCTCCCAGGGCTGCAATGGTGGTAAAACTTCCCAACATCATCGGTGAACTGATTTCTTTCACTGTTTTTACCACACTTCCCAAGTGCTTCAAATGTGTAAAGAAATGGAAGGAATAATCCAACACAATTCCAAGTAGCACTGAAGATGTTGCCAATGAGATTGCCGATATTTCCGGATGCAGATAACCGACCAATCCGGCACCGCTCAGGATTCCGAAGAACCCGGGAAGCAGGAAATAGAATGGAGCCAGAATGCTTCTGTAATAAAGGATCAACAACAATAAAATCGCCGAAACACTGATGATGGAAGTCAGGAATGAATCAGACTTCACTTGTTTGGCGTTTGCAACAGCAATCTGGAACGTTCCGAAGTAGTCAAAATTCAGTCCTTTCTCCTTTGCCTTTGTTTGCTTGAATTTCTCCAGGCGATCTGCGAATTTCTCCAGTTTTTTCGTGTCTTTCTGGTTCAGGTCAATGGTTCCGAAGAAAAAAGCATACTGCTCGTCCCGGGAATACACCACGCCGTCTTTCACCACATAGTTGCTGGAGTCGGTATTCGGGTTCAGTTGTTTCAATTGCCCGTAGAACAATCCCAACGGATCATTCGCTGCCAGTTTGCTGACGAAAAATGCATTGGGTCCGGTCAGTAAATGAGCTGTTCGCTGAAGGCCCCTTTTGATCGAATCTTTTTCGAGTTTTCCCTGGATTTCGTTGTAATCAGCGCTTGTAAGATTGCGTACCGAACTTTTTTGAAGAAAGGCAATCAATGCACCTTCATCCACGCTCTTTACAACTTCAATATCTTTTAATTCATCGGGGAATTGCTTTTCGAGATCCGCCTTCAGGTTTTCCAGTTTCTCCAGGGTGACTTCCTCGTCTTCCTGCGCTTTGATGGAAAAAACAACCTGTTTATTGAGCTTGTTCTTTTGAACGATGTCATTGAATTTCTTAAACTCCTTTCCTTGCGGGAAAATGGCATACAAATCTTCGTTAATCTTCAGTTTGGAAACACCAACACCCAAAAACGCAAGCACGAGTACAAAACTTCCCCAGAAAGCAAGTCTTTTTTTAAGAAAAAATTCAACAATTCGAGCGCAAATTTGACCGATCATTCGTGTTAGTTTCGGAGATTAGGAGAAATAATTAGGCGGCAAAGCTACAAAAATATCTCATGATGTGAGTTTTATACCCTTTTTGTATGCATTCAGTAATTTTTTGAATTTCGGTTTGTCCCACTTTTTCAAAACAATCAAAGAGGCATTGAAAGCGGTTTTCACAGCAATCGGAACACCACCGCCCAATTCTGCCCATTGTCCGCCGATGATCAGGTTTTTTACCGGTGTGCGGTAATGTGCAATTTTGCTTTGCATGTTCTTTTTTCCCGGTCGCGTTCCCATCATGGAACCATTCTTATTGCCTGTATAGCGGTAGTAAGTAACCGGAGTAGCTACTTCGTAGAATAAAATGTGCTTCCGCAGATCCGGACACATTTTGGCTTCCACCCGTTCGAAAATAATCTGAGCAAAATCATCTTTCAGCTTTTTGTAAGCTTCCGTACGTACAAAATCGCCTTTTGCATTCTTTTCGGTTTGCCAATTATTCATGTAATCCATCCACGCCGGAACATAAAGCGTAATCGTTCCCTTTCCTTCCGGAGCAAGTGTGTGATCGCGAACCGTTGGTGCCAAAACAGAAATGGCCGATTTATGCGGATCTCCGGAACTGTGTTCGTCGCGTGTGCTTGATTCCTCGCAAACGAGTGTCAACTCATGCCCGAAACCTAAACTTTCTGCTGTGCAATCCAGGGCAACGGAGATCGTTACGGACGAACTGTACATTTCGGAATCATTCAGGGTTTCGAAGAATTTAGGCGGAACCAGGTTTTCCGGGACCAATTTGCGGTACAGGAAATCCACATCACAAGCCGCAATGACGTATTTCGTTTTGACCGTATATTCTTTCGCCCGGTTTTTATAGCGAACCGCTGTTATTAATTCGTTCTCGAAATCAAATCCAACGACCTCGGAACTCAGGCGCACTTCACATTTTTCCGGAACCACTTGTTTTTCCAACCACGCAGGAATCACCTGGCTTCCACCGATCGGCGGATTCTGGTAATCGGAATTATACGCCCAGGCAATCGGGAAAATACAGGAAAGCAAATCGCGCTCGGTGCAGAAAAGCTCCTGAAGCGCCGGATCCCTGAAAAACTTGCTCAATCCTTTTTTCACACCTTCGTCTCCACCGCCACTGATGGCATAAGGAATCAACGGGTAAATAATGCTGAGCTGCTTCATGCGGAAGAACGGGATTTCCAGCGGAGATTTGGTTTCAATGGATTGGAAAAACTCGTCAAATCGCAAAGAAACCTTCGCAATGCGCTTTGCCACCTTGAAAAACCGCACTATTCCTTCTTTTTCATGCGGGAAATCGAGTATCAGCTGATCGCGCAACTTATCCGGGTTGTTTGTCAGCAAGTAATCGTGGTTGGTAGAAATATGGCGCTGAATGCGCTCCATCAACTGCGGTTTCGGATAATCTTCTCCCAGCATTTTAAAAACGCGGGTAACCGTACCCCGTTCGTTGTATTGGTTCAACCAGTGAATTGCCGTATCAAATACAAAGTCTTTGCGCTCAAATCCCTGTAAATAACCACCGATCAGGTAATGTTTTTCCAGTACCAGTACTTTCATTCCCGACCTGGAAAGCAAAGCCGCGGAAAGTAACCCACTTACTCCCGAACCGATGATGGTGACGTCAAATTCTTCGTTCATTCGGCTTCAAAATTAATGAAATACCTCTTCCGGTACTTCAAACTCCCTGATTTTAGCAATTTACATCGGATGAAGAATTCACATAAAAGCCAGAAACTATTTTTTTTTCCTAACTTTGACGCCACATTTTAAATTAACCCTGATCGAACGGCAAGTAACTAAACTCAAATTCGGTATAGATTGAACCCATGAAAGCATTAAACTCTTTGTACGAGGCTCAGAAAATTGCCTTTAGTCCGTTTGTATTCCAAACAGTGTATACCATGTACAGCCTTGGTATTCTGGATGAATTGTATGAAGAAAGAGACGGGTTGACAATCGAAGAAATTGCCAAACGCAAAAACATCAGCGAGTACGGTGTCCGTGTGTTGGTGGAAATGGCCAAAGCAGCAGACGTACTTGAATTGACCGACGACAGATACACCCTTTCCAAAATTGGTTACTTTCTGACCAGGGATGAGATGACCAAAGTGAACATGATGTTTACCCAGGATATTTGTTACAAAGGGCTTTTTCACCTGAAAGATTCCATTTTGAACGGGAAACCGGAAGGTTTGAAAGAAATCGGTCCGTGGAACACCATTTACGAAGGGTTATCGCTTCTTCCGGAGCCGTTGAAGACTTCCTGGTTCGAGTTCGATCATCATTATTCAGACAATTCCTTCGGGGAAGCGTTGAAGATTATCTTCCGTCACGATCCGAAACACATTTTTGATATCGGTGGAAACACTGGGAAATGGGCCATTGCAAGCACGAAACACGACCCGAATGTACGCGTAAGTATTTTCGATTTGGGTGTACAGTTAAAAGTGGCAAAGGCAAACATCGATGCTATTCCGGAAATCAAAGACCGCGTGGATTACAACGAGCGCAACATGCTCGATCCGGAATCTGAAATCCCTGCCGGAGCAGACGTTTACTGGATGAGCCAGTTCCTGGACTGTTTCAGTGAAAAAGAAATTGAAGCGATCCTGCTGAAGATCAAAAAGAACATGAAGCCGGACGCTACGATCTTCATCATGGAAACATTCATCGATGATCAGCGTTTTCCTGCTGCTGAATTCAGCCTGATTGCTACTTCACTTTATTTCACGGCTATGGCAAACGGAAACAGTAAAATGTATTCCTCTTCCGCTTTGAAATACATCATTGAAAAAGCAGGTTTCGAAACTGTTAAAGAACATCCTCTTCACGAGGACCGTTTCCACACTATTCTTGAAGTTAAATTACCGAAATAAGTCACTCTCCTCTTACAAATTACATGAACAAACTGGATCTCAAACAGATTGAAGCTTTTAGCCTTGAAAAAAAGGAATACGTTATTTCCGACGATGTTCGCAAGGAACTGGAACGCTCGTTCTCTTTCCTGCAGGATTTTTCAAGCGATAAGATTATCTACGGTATCAATACCGGGTTCGGGCCAATGGCTCAGTTCAAGATCGATGAAGACAAGTTAAACCAGCTTCAGTATAATTTGATCCGCAGTCACTCTTCCGGAACAGGAAATGTGCTGGATGCGGAATCTGCAAGAGCAGTGGTGCTTTCCCGCCTGACCAATTTCATGCAGGGAAATTCAGGGGTGAGCTACGGAGTGATCGAAAAACTGGTGCAATTCCTGAATCACGATATTATTCCGGAAATCTACGAACACGGTGGTGTCGGTGCAAGCGGCGATTTGGTTCAATTGGCACATTTGGCGCTAAACCTGATCGGTGAAGGATATGTATACGTGGATGGTGTTCGCAGAAAAACTTCCGAAGTATTGGCTGAAAAGAACATTACTCCGCTGAAAGTGAAATTGCGTGACGGATTGGGATTGATGAACGGAACTTCCTGCATGTCGGGAATCGGTTCTGTGAATTTGATCTACTCCTACCGTTTATTGGATTGGGCGATTGCAGCTTCTACCATGATCAACGAGATCGTGGAAGCTTATGACGATTCTTTCTCCGTAGGTTTGAACGAGGTAAAATTACACGCGGGTCAGCAGTCCGTTGCCAAATCCATGCGTGAATTCCTGAAAGACAGCACCCTGATCAAAAAACGGGAAGAGCTTTTCACAGACGACAAAGTGGCTGAAACCACTGAATTCAAGAAAAAAATCCAGGAATATTATTCCATTCGATGCATCCCGCAAATCCTTGGTCCTGTAAAAGACACCCTGGATTATGCAAAAACAATCATTGAAAACGAGATCAATTCCACGAATGACAACCCGGTAGTGAGCCTGGAGCGTGAAAACGTATTCCACGGAGGTAACTTCCACGGGGATTACATTTCACTGGAAATGGATAAGATCAAATTGGTAATCACGAAATTGACCATGCTGGCGGAAAGACAATTGAACTTCCTGCTGAACAGCAAGATCAACGGCGTGTTCCCTCCGTTCCTGAACACTCAGACTTTAGGGTTGAATTTCGGGATCCAGGGAATGCAGTTTACGGCAACTTCAACAACTGCTGAAAACCAAATGCTTTCCAATCCGATGTACGTGCACAGTATTTCCAACAACAACGACAACCAGGATATCGTGAGTATGGGAACCAACAGTGCGGTGATTACCAAAAAAGTGATCGAAAACGGATTCCAGGTAATGGCCATTCACATGATGTCTGTTTGCCAGGCTATCGATTTACTCGATGAAACCAAAAGAAACAAACTTTCTTCGAAAACAACAGAAATTTATAATCAAATTCGTGCGGTGTCTCCTACGATTAACGAGGACATTCCGCAATTTGAAGCTATTCGAAACGTAACAAACACCCTTAAGAAAACAACTCTTGCCCTATGAAATGTGCTCTAATCACAGGTGCATCCCGAGGAATTGGACGTGCGATTGCATTGCAGCTATCCCAGGACCTGAACCTGCATATCTTAATCAATTACGCTGCCAATCAAGCTGCAGCCGAAGAAACACTGAACCTGATCCAGCAAGCAGGCGGAACAGGTGAATTGATGCATTTTGACGTAAAAGACGGCGCTGCTGTAAAAGCTGCTGTTGAGAATTGGTATGCCAACAATCCGGAAGGAATTATTCATGTATTGGTAAACAATGCAGGGATCACCAAAGACAACCTGTTCCCTTGGGTTACGGAAGACGATTGGGATGCTGTATTGAACACTTCCTTGAAAGGAATGTATAACTGCACACAAGCAATTATACAACGTATGTTGAGACAACGAAGCGGACGCATCATCAATATTGCTTCTTTGAGCGGATTGAAAGGTGTTCCGGGACAAACGAATTATTCTGCCGCAAAAGGTGGCATGATTGCTGCTACGAAGGCACTTTCGCAAGAGATCGCGAAACGGAACATTACCGTAAATGCAATCGCTCCGGGGTTCATTGAGTCGGACATGACTAGCGACCTGGATATGAATGAATTAAAACGAATGGTTCCTGCAAACCGCTTTGGAAAAGTGGAAGAAGTAGCGTATCTTGCGAGTTTTTTGGCGTCTGAAAAAGCAGCCTATATAACTGGAGAAGTAATTAATATTAACGGAGGAATTTACGCTTAAGATGGAACATCGTGTAGTAATTACCGGAATTGGTGCCTACTCGTGTTTGGGTGAGAACCTGGACACAGTTCTGGAATCCCTGCGCCTTGGCCGTAGTGGAGTTATTTACGATGAGCAGCGTAAAGACTTCGGTTACCGTTCCTGCTTTACGGGAATGGTGGCAGAACCGGATTTGAACCCGTTTTTGTCGCGCCGCCAGCGTATTGGAATGCACCAGCCAGCCCGTTATGCCTTCATGTCAACGAAAGAAGCCATGGAAGGTTCCGGACTGGATGCAGACTTTTTGGATAAAACGGAAACCGGAATCATTTTCGGGAACGATTCAACGGCAGGTGCTGTGATTGAGACCGTTGATAAAGTACGTACGAAAAAGAATACCACGCTGATCGGAAGCGGGGATATTTTTCAGAATATGAATTCAACGGTGAATATGAACCTTTCAACGATCTATAAACTGAAAGGTATGAACTTCACCATTTCCGCAGCTTGTGCTTCCGGTTCTCATTCCATCGGGATGGGATATTTGCTGATCAAGCAAGGATTGCAGGAACGCGTAGTTTGTGGAGGTGCACAGGAAATCAACGTGTATGCTATGGCCAGCTTTGATGGTTTGGGCGCATTTTCGGTAAGAGATGCTGCTCCGTCCATGGCTAGCCGTCCGTTCGACAGAGACCGCGACGGATTGGTTCCTTCAGGTGGTGCGGCTACCGTGATCATCGAGTCATTGGAATCTGCTTTGAAAAGAAATGCCCCGATTTACGGGGAAATCGTTGGATTCGGTTTCTCTTCAAACGGTGACCATATCTCCAACCCGAATTTCGACGGCCAGTTCCGTTCTCTGAACATGGCTTTGAAACAAGCGAATTTAACACCAAAAGATATCGACTATGTAAATGCGCATGCTACTTCCACTCCGATAGGGGATTCAACGGAAGCAGAAGCCATTTTCGGCGTACTGGGCTCCAAAGTTCCTGTCAGTTCTACCAAGAGTATGACCGGACATGAATGCTGGATGGCCGGGGCAAGTGAAATCGTTTATTCCCTGTTGATGATGAATAATGATTTTATTGCACCCAATATTAATTTTGAAAATCCGGATGAACATTCGGAAAAGATCAATATCATTCCAAGCTACAAAGAACAGAATATTGATTGTTTCCTGTCGAATTCCTTCGGATTTGGAGGAACAAACTCCTCATTGATTATCAAAAAGTTTAAAAAATAGAGTTACCTACACATGAAAAGAGAAGACATCATTCTTACTACAAAACAGTTTTTATCAGACGAATTTGAAGTTGATGCAGCATTGATCCAACCGGAAAACAACTTACAGCAAACGTTAGACCTGGACAGCCTGGACTACGTTGACCTGGTAGTTGTTATTGAGGAAAACCTGGGAATTAAACCAACTGCAGAAGATTTTAAAACCATTGAGACGTTCAACGATTTCTATGATTTAGTTGAACAACGTTTGAACGCTTAAGAGTGGATGGAACAAAAATGGGATGGTAAAACCAAGGGTTCGCTTTGGGGATATAAGTTCTTTATTTACTCTATTCGATTTTTAGGAGTTCGTTTTGCTTACTTCTTTTGCATCGGGGTTTCCGGTTATTTCCTGTTATTTTCCCGCAAACCGCGCAAAGCATTGGTTTCCTTTTATCAAAAAGGATTTCATTACAGCAAAGGAAAAGCAATCCGGGCAACAGCAAAGAATCTGTACCTCTTCGGGCAAACACTGATTGACCGGATAGCACTCAAAACGCCCAGAAAGAAAATCTTTACCTTTCGTTTCAACAACGAAGAAGCCTTGATCAAAATGAATGAAGCCGGGAAAGGCGGATTTCTATTCTCAGCACATGTCGGGAACTGGGAAAATGCCGGGAACATGCTCGGACAGCGGATCACCCTGAAGATCAATATTCTGATGCTCGACGCCGAAGTTCAGAAAATCAAAGCTTTTATCGAAGATTCTGCCGGGAAAGCTCAATACCAGCTTATTCCGATCAAAGACGATCTTTCGCACCTCATCCTGATCCATCAGGCCTTGAAACGCAATGAACTGATTGCTTTGCACGCAGACCGGACAACTCCCGGTCAAAAGAACTTTAAATTGCCTTTTTTGAACGGTTTTGCGGAATTCCCTGCCGGACCATTTATTATGGCGCATAAATTCAAAGTTCCGCTTACCTTTGTATATGCCGTTAAATCAGGAAGTACGCATTACGAATTAAGCGCTACGGATCCGATCACAACGTTCGAGTCCCCTGAGAAAATTGCAGAAATGTATGTCAAACATCTGGAAGAACAAGTGAAAGCAAGTCCTACCCAATGGTTTAACTTTTTTGAATATTATGTTGATTAATCAAGAAAATATTACATCCATCATCCCGCAAAGAGCTCCCTTCGTAATGATTGACAGCTTGTTGTCGGCAAACGAAACGGGCTTCAAAACCGAATTCAGGATTGCATCCGATAATTTGTTTTTGGAAAACCAGGTACTCTCCGAGTCTGCGTTGATTGAGAACATTGCACAAACCTGTGCGGCAGGTTTCGGGTATTTGAACAGCCTGGTAGAAGGCGGCGAACCGAAACTGGGCTTCATCGGCGCAGTGACACAGGTAAAAGTAGAAGACACCGCAAAAGAAAACGACCTGATCGAAACATCCGTGCAGGTGCTTAGTACTTTCGATGCCATTCACCTGGTGGAAGGAACAGCAAAGGCAAACGGAAAAGTGTTGGTAAGCTGTCAAATGAAAATTGTTCTGGCATGAAAATCCTGAAATCATCCATTCTTATTCCCATCCGTTTCAGCGAAACGGACGCTATGGGTGTTGTATGGCATGGAAATTACCTGAAGTTCTTTGAAGATGCGCGTGAGCAATTCGGAAGGGATTTCGGGATCGAATACCTGGATGTGCACGCTCAGGGATATTTCATCCCGATAGTCAAATCGGAGATTTCACACAAAGCTTCCATCTTTTACGGGGAAGGAGCTTTGGTAAACGTTATTTTGGAACAGCACGATTCTGCGAAGATCGTATTCCGTTACGAAGTAATCAACAACACGACCAAACAAGTTGCTGCAACCGGGATGACCATGCAGGTATTTATGTTTACGTCTGATCGGACCCTGGAATTAATCAAGCCTGAATTCTACCGCATTTGGGAAGAAAAACAAGATTGGATTGATGGATAAACCGGTTTACATACAGGCACTTTCATTGGTAACTCCGCTGGGGAATACAGTTGAACAGCATGTGGATGCGTTCACAAACGGGATTTCCGGGATTCAGATCCATGAAAAAGCGGGTTTCCAGGAAACGCCCATCCCACTTGCCAAAAGAGCAGAAATTACGGAAAACCGCTACGATATGTTGCTGCGTGAGGCCCTTGAAAAAGCAAAAGCAGTTTTTTCAGGATCCGGGAAAACAGCAGTTATTGTCAGTTCCACGAAAGGAAACATGGACTTGCTTCCGGAAGACACCTTTGCGGGAACTCCTGGAATTGTTCACGAATTTTTCCCGGGGACAGACGTGTTTATTATCTCAAATGCATGTATTTCCGGAGTAATGGCCATCAATACAGCAGCAGATTACCTGCTTGCAGAAACATACGATCAGGTTCTTGTGATCGGGATCGATGCCGTTTCGGAATTCATTTCCTATGGTTTTCAGAGTTTGTTTGCCCTGAGTAATGAGACCTGCAAACCGTTTGACAAAGACCGTAACGGAACGGTATTGGGGGAAGGATGCGGAATCGTATTGGTATCCAACCAAAAACCGGCCGGTTTTTCCGTTCTCTACAAAGGCGGTTCTTCTTCCAACGACGCCAACCACATTTCAGGCCCGTCCAGAACAGGAGAAGGATTGGTTCGCTCCATTGAAAAAACATTTAAAAGAAGCGGCAAAAAGGCTTCGGATATTGATTTCATTTCGGCCCACGGAACAGCAACCGTTTTCAACGACGAAATGGAAAGCATTGCTTTCGGCCGGACAAACCTGGACCAGGTACCGCTCAACAGTATGAAAGGATATTTCGGCCACACTTTGGGTGCTGCCGGAGTTTTGGAAACCATCATGAGCATTGTTTCCATGGAGAAAAACACCTTGTTCCCAAATCTTGGATTCCGGGAGACAGGAACTTCTGTTCCGTTGAATATTATCCGGCACATGGAATCGAAGGAACTGAATACCGTATTAAAAACCGCTTCCGGTTTCGGGGGAGGAAATGCCACTTTAATCTTAGAAAAACAGCCGTGAACATCTTAGCACATAGTTATGTTAGTCCGAAAGGGACCTTTCTGAACGGAGAGCGGCTTTTCATTACCGAAAACGAAGAAAACCCGTTGAAATCGGCATACCAGCAACTCGGAGCAGAATACCCGAAGTTCTACAAAATGGATGTGCTTTCCAAAATGGCTTTCATCGGAACGGAACTGCTGCTTCCTTTCTTCCCGGAAGATGCGGACCTGGAAAACGACCTGCAATTGATCTTTGCGAACAGTTCTGCCAGTCTGAATACGGACAACCTGTTTGTAGAGAGCTACGAGCAACTGAATAATCCAAGCCCTTCCCTTTTTGTGTACACTTTGCCGAACATTGTTACTGGCGAATTGTGCATTCGTCACAAATGGTACGGCGAAAACTGTTTTTTCGTAGAAGAATCCTTCAACGCGGCACATTTTTCGGAATGGGCACAAATGGCGTTAAATAAAGGTAATAATTGCTGTTTGTGTGCCTGGGTAGAGGCAAAAACGAATGGCGAACAAGAATGTTTCCTATTTTTGCTAACCGGTTCTGAACAGGACAAACATTCCATAGAAACTGAACTTTCAACTCTAATTAAACAATACAGAAATGAGTGATTTAAAAGAAAACCTAAAGGCACAGATTATTGAGCAATTGAACCTGGAAGACCTTACTCCGGCAGACATCAAGGATGATGCTCCGCTTTTCGGGGAAGACGGGCTTGGATTGGATTCAATCGATGCGCTTGAATTTATCGTTTTGCTGGATTCCAACTACGGGATCAAGATCTCGGATCCAAGTGAAGGGAAAGAGATTTTCCACTCGGTGAATACTTTAGCGGATTACATTTCTAAAAACCAATAAATGCGCATCTACGTTACCGGATATGGCATTATTTCTTCCATCGGCGAAAACGCGGAAGAAACCTTGCTTGCTTTACGCTCTGAGAAAACAGGCATCAGGCAAGGCCAAAAACCCTATTCGGAACGTTTCAAAGTGGGCGAGATTTCCTGGACAAATTCCGAATTGACCGAACGCTTCGGGCTGAAGAAAGAAGCTTCCAGAACAGCGATCCTTGGTATGATTGCCGCAAAAGAAGCATTCAAAGGACATCCCTTAAACCCCGAAATACGTACAGGATTGATTTCCGGAACTTCTGTAGGCGGAATGGATGTGAGCGAAGTAGCTTACAAAGATTTCCTGAAAGACGGAAGCGATGATCTAAGCGTTTATAAAAACCATTCCAGCGGAACGACCAGCGAACAAATTGCACACGAACTGGGAATTGACGGATATGTCAATACCATTTCCACGGCTTGTTCATCTGCTGCCAATTCCATCATGCTCGGAGCACGCATGTTGCTGAGCGGACAATTGGACCGCGTGGTGGTGGGCGGAACAGACGGACTTTCCCAGTTTACCATTGCGGGATTCCGTTCCCTGATGATCTTTGACGAGGAATGGTGCAGGCCTTTCGACGAAACACGCAAAGGGATCAACCTGGGCGAAGGTGCCGGATTTTTGGTGCTGGAAACAGAAGAAACTCTTCAAAAATCAGGAAAAAAACCTTTGGCCGTTCTTTCAGGCTGGGGCAATGCTTCCGATGCTTATCACCAGACAGCTTCCTCACCGGAAGGTTATGGTGCAACCTTAGCCATGAAAAGCGCTTTGAAAGTAGCCGGGCTAACTCCGGGCGATATTGATTACATCAATGCACACGGAACGGCAACTCCAAACAACGATTTGTCCGAATCGCACGGCATCAAAACCGTTTTCGGATCAGCTGTACCTCCGTTCAGTTCCACGAAATCCTACACGGGCCACACATTGGCAGCTTCCGGAGGAATCGAAGCAGTTTTCGCCATTTTAGCTTTACATCAGGGGATTTTACTTCCGAATCTGAACTTCGGCCAGGCGATCGAAGAAACCGGGCTCGTTCCTGTTACCAGTTATTCCGAAGGAAATTCCATCAAACACATACTATCCAACTCATTCGGGTTCGGAGGAAATAATTCAACCATCATTTTAAGCGCGGTTTAATATGTATTTCATTCAACATATCGAATCAATTACACACCAGGACTCTTTTCAGAAAGACAATATCTGGAATGAATTGAAACCACTGGAAGCTGAAAATGCGTTGATTTCCCCGGATTACAAAAATTACATTCCTGCTGCGGCACTCAGAAGACTGAGTACCATTTTACGCATGGGAATTGCGGCTTCCAAAGCTTGCCAGGAAAAAGTTCCGAATGAATTTGACGCTATTTCGGTAGGAACTGCATTGGGCTGTTTAACCGATACCGAAAAATTTTTGGTAACGATCAACACTGTAAGCGGTGATGTGCTTTCACCTACGGCATTTATCCAAAGTACGCACAATACCATTTCCGGACAGATTTCCCTGGACCTGAAAAACCACGCTTACAACATGACTCACACGCAAAACGCACTTTCATTCGAGGTAGCGTTGAAAGACGGTCTTTTGTGCGTGGATGAAGGCAAAAACTCGGTACTGGTCGGTGCTGCTGATGAAGCAATCCCGTTTTTGGAAAGACTGCGCGAATCGTTGATCCAAACAGCACTTCCATTTACAACCGGCGCTACATTCCTGGTCGTATCGGGTGAAAAAGGAAATTCCACCGCTGCTATTGAAGCCTGTGAAGTGTATTTCGCTGCTGAAAATCCGAAAGAACTGGTTAACCAATTCCTTGCTGCAAATCCCTGCAGTCTTGATTCCATCGATTTGATTCTTGAAGCCGGATCTGATTTCAAATCGGCCGCAAAAAACCACGTTTCTTTCACAGATTACAGTGGTTTCTACCAAAGTGCTTCCGCTTTTGCCGTTCACATGGCCAATGACTGGCTGCTTCAAAACAGCACTGGAAAGCGTGTTCTGATCATCAATAATTTAGAATCCAATAAACTGGGCTTGACGCTCATCCGTAGCAATGAGGTGGAAGCATAGACTCAATATTGCCGTTGCACTCAGCACGCTCCTGATTGTGTTTTTACTTTTCCGGAACAGTCCGTATTTGTGGCTTTGGGTCGCATTTGTGGTTTCAAACTTTTGCGTTTTCCTGGTTTTCGGGATAATATTCCTGCGTTTTCAATACTTCTATCCTTCCATTTTCCGGAACAGCGGCCCTGAAGTCATTCTCACTTTTGACGATGGCCCGGACCCGGTTCAAACACCACGGATTTTGGATACGCTTCAGAAGCACGGAATTAAAGCCATTTTCTTCATGATCGGCAAGAAAGCCCAGGAACACCCGGAAATTGTGCAACGGATCATTTCGGAAGGACACCGGATCGGCAATCACACTCAGAATCATTCCCTGTTCTTTGCGATGCTTCACAGCGAAAAAGTAGCACAGGAAATCGACTCGTTTACAAAGAATATAGAACCCCTGGTTTCGGAAAAAATCACGATTTTCCGGCCACCGATCGGTTATACGAATCCAAAAATTGCCCGCGCATTGCGAAGAAGAAAATTCAAGATCGTGGCATGGAGCGTTCGTTCCTATGATTCTTTCAAGAACCGGGAAGCTTTGCTGAATCGACTGATGAAAACCAAACCCCGAAGCATTGTATTGCTGCACGATAATCTGGAACAAACTGCAGATATCCTCGATGAGTACATTGTACAGGCACAGGCAAATGGTATTATCTTTGCAAAGCAAGAACATCTGAAAAAATTCATTCATGAAATTAATCAATAGTTTCCTTCTTTTGCTGGTGTTTTCGGCGCACGTATCTGCACAGGAATACTCCAAAATTGCCGATCCGAAAGCCTGTAAAGCAGCTTTGGAAAAGCAGCACAAAGAAACCAAAGCGATCCAGGCAGATTTTATGGAAACCGCTACTTCTCCCCTTTTAACGACTGCTCAAAAGGGTTCGGGGAAAATGTGGTACAAAAAGGAAAATAAGATCCGCTGGGAAAAATCAAAACCGGAAAGCCAGATTATCCTGATCAACGGGAAGACGGTGAAATTGCAGGAAAAAGGGAAAGAAGTGAGCAGCGCTTCTTCCAAAATGGTCGTGAAGAAAATCCAGGGATTGATGGTGCAGATGATGACCGGGGAATTCCTGAATGAAAAAGAATTCAAGATCAGTTATTACGAAAACAAATCGAACTACAAACTGGTGCTTACGCCTAAAAGCGACAAAATGAAGCGTTACGTTTCAGAGATCAACCTTGTTTTTGTTAAGAAAGAACTTACGATCAAAGAACTCGTCATGTTGACTGACAACGATAACAAATTGGTTTACAGCTTTTCCAACATGGAAGTGAACGGCACTATCAATGATTCTAAATTCACGACATTCTAATGATTCTAAAAGATACTTTTTATACGATTGATGCATTGAAGTTTGAGGACAATGTATTGGAAGCAACGATTACGATCGATCCGAAACACCGCATTTACGAAGGACATTTCCCGAACAACCCGGTAACTCCCGGAGTGGTGCAACTGGAATTGGTCAAAGAAATTCTCGGAACGCAATTCAACCGGGCTATCCAGTTAAAAACCCTTGCAACAAGCAAATTTCTGGCAGTTCTAAACCCGGTAAATACCCCTGAGGCGACTTTCAAAATGACGGTTGCACAACAGGAAGACGAAACATTAAAAGTTTCCGGGCAATTGAGCACTGCAGAAGGAGTTTGCCTGAAATTTTCAGGGATCTACCAATAATTTCGGGTTTTTCCAACCACATAGATACATAGCGCACATAGTGAATCTCCTGAATGTTTTGGATAAGGGCTATAAAAACCAATGGCTCAAATAATATGTGGCTTAAGAAAACGGGAATCAGGCGAAATAATCAGCTACAACTGCCCTCCGGAAGTACCGCTACTTAAGTCGTCATTGCATCAAAAGAGCAAAAACTATGTGACCTATATATCTATGTGGTTAAAAGAAAATGAGAGCGGAGCGAAACGACAAATTGCCAGCTTGAATAGCATTAATCAAAAAAAAAGCTCTGTGTTCTATGTACCTATGTGGTTAATTATTTCGGTTCTTTCCGGAAAATCTTCAGCAGGGTGAAACTCACCAAAAAAGAAGCAATAAATGCAATCACTGCAAAAATGCAGGCCCCGATTGCGTATTGATACACATTATTCTGGATTGCTTCCAGGCTCAGATCCGTTAACTGCATCGTATTGGTTGTTCCTGTGAGGAATAATTGTCCGCAAATGAAACTACCGTAAATGATAAACGGGATCATCGGCGGAATAGAAATATTGGCTGCAGCGATGAACAAGACCTTATTCATGCGGAACAAAACCGCCAACGGAATACCAATCAATAATTGAAAACCCCAGAGCGGCACAATTCCCATAAAAAACCCAAATCCGATAGAAAGTGCTTTTTTGAAATTCGATTCCTCGGGTTTGATCGCTTCGTGCTTGATCACATTCCAGGTTTGGATGGAAAAAAGTTTACGAGGGTAATACCAGATCAAAGCCATAAGCACCAAAACAGTGTTCAGAATACTGATACGTGTAAAATCGCGTGCCGGACGGAAATGAGAAACGCGTTCAGCCGGATCGTATTTCACCCGGATCGGGACCGCCACAAAGGGAACAAATCGCCATGCCAGTTTCACGATGACTTCGATTTCCAGTTCGAATTTATTGGTAAAGAGCCAGATTTTCTTCAAAGGCTTCAGCGGATAAATGCGAAAACCGGTTTGCGTATCCGGCAAGGTGATCCAGGTTTCCACCTTGAACCAGAAATTGGAAAATTTATTCCCGAAAGAACTCTTTTGCGGCACACCTTCCTGCTGCATATTCCGTGAGCCCATAATCACAGCCCCCGGATGCAAAATGGCCTGTTCGATCAATACCGGGATATCACTCGGGTAATGCTGTCCGTCGGAATCAATTGTCAATGCGTTTGAATAGCCTTTTTCCAGTGCAAATTTAAAGGCCTTTCTCAGCGAGTATCCTTTTCCTTTGTTTACCTCATTGACAAGAATGGTGATTTCACCCTCAAACGATTTCAAAATTCCGGGAGTGGAGTCTGTTGCTCCATCGTTTACGACGATCACGGAATCAGCAGGCACGTATTGCAACACCTCGCGAATAACCCGTTCCAATGTACGTTCGTTATTGTAGGTGGGAATAATTACGCAACCGTTTATGCTTGTGATTGATGCCAGACTTGAATCCATGAGCGACAAAATTAATCATAACTTTTCAAGAATTCACCCCTAAAATCAACTGAACGGCTTTTCAAAAGAGCATAAAAAAGTAGTTTAGAAACAAAACCTTGTTAAATTTGTAGTGGTAAAAAGTTAAACACTTTTACCGAGAACCCGATTAACTATGGCACAGAACATATTAGTTATACATTACTCGCAATCAGGACAGCTTACCGAAATCCTTCAAAATTTCTGTAAGCCATTTTCCGACAGTACGATAGAATGGGTAAAAGTGGAGCCGGAAAAACCTTTTCCTTTTCCATGGACAACCGCCACTTTCTTCAATGCAATGCCCGAAACGGTATTGGAAAAACCGGTTCCGATCAAACCGCTGCAGTTTGCAAGAGAACAGTATGACCTGATTATTTTCGGTTACCAGCCATGGTTTTTGTCACCTTCACTTCCGGCTTCTGCTATTTTACAGGATGAAACTTTCCGTAAAATCATGAACGGTACGAATATTGTATCGGTGCTGGGCTGCAGAAATATGTGGATCAATGCGCAGGAAGCCGTGAAAACACAAATTGCGTCTGCAGGTGGAAAATTGATCGGAAATGTTCCGTTAATTGATAAAACAAGTAACTTAATCAGTGTGGTTACTATTTTACACTGGATGCTGACAGGACAAAAAACAAAGAAATGGGGGATTTTTCCCAAGCCGGGTGTTTCGGATGAAGACATTCAGAATGTCAGTCAATTCGGGGCTTTGCTGAAGGAGAAATTAAATACGGGCCAGGAAGCTCAATTCCAGCAAGAGCTTGTTGCCAGGGGCGGAGTTGTTATTCCGGTTTCGATTCTTTTCATAGAATCACGGGCAAAAATGCTTTTCAGGATCTGGGCAAACCTGATTACAAAGAAAACGGCGAAGGGAGGGAACCGCAAATTCTGGGTCAACTTCTTTAAGTACTATTTGATTTTCGCTTTATTTATCGTTTCGCCAATTGTTTTAACGATATATCATATCTTTGTACGCCCCTTTAAAGGACAACATATTAAACGCGAATTAGCATATTACAGAGGCACTCAATTGAGATAGGAATGAGTTTGAAGGAAGTATACATTACACGTACGGCATCATTTTTACCGAATGATCCCATTTCAAATGAGGAAATGGAAGATTACCTGGGACTAATTAATGACCGCGCGTCTAAATCGAGAAGAATTGTTTTGCGCAATAACGGGATCAAAAACCGCTATTATGCAATTCGCAAAGACGGGACACCGACGCACACCAATTCCGAAATGGTTTCATTAGCCATTCGCAATTTGTTTAAGAACAATCCCGAAGAGATCAAGGAAGTGGATTTGCTTAGCTGCGGAACGTCATCTCCGGACCAAATGATGCCTTCACATGGCGTAATGGTTCACGGATGGCTTCCTGAAACGCGAAATATCGAAGTAGTTTCTCCGTCGGGAGTTTGCTGTTCGGGTATGCACGCGATGAAATACGCCTACATGGCTATTAAATCAGGGATGAGCCAAAAAGCAATCACTTCAGGATCCGAACGTTTGTCACGCGTTTTAAGTTCCGATAAGTTTGAGTTGGAAATCCAAAAACTGGTAGAACTGGAAGAAAATCCTTATTTGTCATTCGACAAAGATTTCCTTCGCTGGATGCTATCGGACGGTGCCGGTGTTTTCCTGCTGGAAGACAAAAAGAGCACGGAAGGGCTTTCATTGCGCATCGATTGGGTAGAAGGAATTTCTTTTGCTAACGAAATCGAAGCATGTATGTACATGGCTTCCGAAAAAATGGCAGACGGTACGCTGAAAAGCTACATGGATTACGAACCACAGGATATGATCGAAAAATCGATCCTGAGTATCAAACAGGACGTTAAATTACTGGACGAGTACATCGTGAAGCTTGGGTTCAAAAAGTTGAAAAGCGCTCTTGATTCAAAGAATTTGACTGCAGATGATATAACGTGGTACCTTCCGCACATGTCGAGTTATTTCTTTGAAGACAAGATTTACAGAGAGTTGGCTGACAACGGGATGGAAATTCCGAAAGAGCGTTGGTTCTCCAACCTGGCGACTCATGGAAACGTGGGTGCAGGATCAATCTACCTGATGGTAGACGAATTGTTCAACAGCGGGAAATTGAAAGTGGGTGATACAATCATGCTTGCAGTTCCTGAAAGTTCACGTTTTTCTTACGTATTTGCTTACTTAACGGTGTGTTAAATGAAAAAGTCTGAAGTTCCACAGGATAAAAGTGCTCTTGAAAATTTTACAAGAGAGGTTTGTTATGTGAAGAACGAAGACGGTCAGTACGACACGGAATTAAGTACGGGCTGGGAAGCCAAAAAGGTGGCTTTGGACGAAGCATGGAAAGAAATTGAACGAAGAACACAGGATGCGCGCGAACAGATCAAAAAAGGCCTGGCAAGTCCTATTCTTTACTTCATGGAAGAAAAACTGATGGATTTTACCGTCCTTTCCGGTTACACCGGGATCTGGAAATTCCGCATCAAAAGACATTTAAAACCAAACGGGTTCAAAGGATTGAGCGATAGCACCTTAAAACGCTATGCCGATGCATTTGAAATTTCCGTTGACGAACTCAAAAATTTTAAAGCTTAGTGTCCGAATTTATTCATCACCAAACTGCCCATTGTGAAAATGGGGTGACCATGAGTTTATTACAGCATCATGGGGTGGACTTTATGACCGAGCCGCTGGCTTTTGGTATGGGTTCCGGGTTGTTCTACATCCATATTCCGTTTATGAAGGTAAACAACGGACCGGCTATTTCATTCCGAACCATGCCGGGCGCTATCTTCAAACGCACCTGCAAGGCGCTGGATGTCAAAGTAGAACGCAGAAAATTCAAAGACCCGAAGGAAGCAACCCGTTTCCTGGATGAGAAGATCGCCCAGGGAATACAGGTTGGCTGCCAGGTGGGAGTTTTCCACTTACCTTACTTCCCGAAAGAATACCGTTTTCACTTCAATGCACACAACCTGATTGTTTTCGGGAAAGAGGGCGACCGCTATCTGGTGAGTGATCCGGTGATGGAAGTAACCACTTCATTAAGCACAGAAGAATTGGAGCGTGTGCGTTTTGCAAAAGGCGCATTGGCCCCGAAAGGACATATTTATTACCCGGTGGAGATCGGGAACATTACCCAGGAACAGGTTCGAAGAGGAATTGCAAAAGGAATCAAACGCAATTGCCGCGACATGCTGAAAATTCCCGGGGGAATTGCCGGTGTAAAAGGAATTGTTCACACTGCGAATAAGATCCGTACCTGGAGAGACAAATTAGGTCCGCGCCAGGCAGGCCTTCACTTAGGACAGATCGTTCGCATGCAGGAAGAAATCGGTACCGGAGGCGGTGGATTCCGTTTTTTGTATGCAGCATTTCTGGAAGAAGCAGCAGTAATCATGCAAAACGAGCAACTGGCTAAAGTTTCCGAAACGATGACCAAAGCCGGTGATTTGTGGAGAGACAGCGCGCTTCAGATGTCGGGTATCTACAAAGGCCGTATCACCGAACAAAAAGACTTTGATGCCTGTGCCGATCTGTTGGTCGAAATCAGTGCGGTAGAAAAACAAGCTTTCCAGGAACTGGCGAAAATTAAATTCTAATGAGATGCAGGAGACACTTTTGCATGTTTCAAAAGTTTATAAATCCTATGGTAAAAGTGCCGTTCCAAGCTTAGCTGGAATTGATTTTACCGTTGCAAAAGGAGAGATCGTAGGGATTTTCGGGCCCAACGGTGCAGGAAAAACCACGCTTATTTCCATTCTTTGCAGCATTCTCGAACCCACGCTCGGTTCGGTGATCTATCACCTCGACGGAGAAAAAAGTCCGCGGGAAATCCGGAGCAGACTGGGTTTTGTTCCACAAGATTTTTCCTTCTTTCCGGAACTTACCGCAAAGCAGAACCTTTCTTATTTTGGAAATCTCTATGACCTCAAAAAAGAGGAATTGGAGCAAAAAATCGACGAATTATTGCAAAAAGTGGGGCTTTTTCATGTAAAAAACCAAAAAGTGTCTACTTTCTCGGGAGGAATGAAGCGCCGTTTGAATTTAATTATTTCCCTGCTCCATAATCCTTCCATCCTGTTTCTCGACGAACCGACCGTTGGTGTAGATGTTCAGAGCAAGATTGCCATCATGAACCTGCTACAGGAATTGAACCGTCAGGGAACTACGATTATTTACACCTCGCATCACTTGAAAGAAGCAGAAGAATTTTGCAACCAGATTATACTGATCGATCACGGAAAAATCATTTCCAGCGAAACGCTTACGAATTTATTGCATCAACACGAAGTCAAACACCTGGAAGAACTCATTCTTAAACTGACCGGAACCCTATTACGCGACTGATGAAAAAGCTAAAGGCATCTATATGGAAAGAAATACTGCTGGTGCTCCACGATAAAGTGGGGTTACTACTCATGTATCTGATGCCGCTTCTATTGGTTTTTATCATTACGATCGTTCAGAACAGCGCATTCCAGATCGTCAACGAAAACAAACTCACGGTCCTGATCTCTAACCAGGACAAAGGATCTTTGGGCGATTCACTGGTAAAAGCCCTGGTTTATTCCGGGAGTTTCAACATCAAACGGAATAACCAGCTTTCCGAAAGTGCCGTAAAGCGAACGACCATTGACGAAGACGCCATGCTTGGCATTTACATTCCGTCCAATTTCAGTGAGCGGCTGGCCAGCAATGCAGACAATATTTCCAAACTCATGCTGGAACAAATGGGCGTGATCGAAGAAGCTCCCAAAGTAACTCTCCAAAAACAGGAAATTGCCATTTATTTCGATCCGGTTGTGCAGGAAAATTTCCGGATTTCGGTCAATAACGGGATCCAGGCCATTACCAACGGAATTGAAAACGAGGAAATGGTGGGGAAATTATTCCAGGAAATGGGATACGATTCCATTCCTTCCAACATCCGTCAAGCCATTATAAACCGCGAAACCAGATTGAAAGTTGCGAATGCAAGCCTAAGTGATGTGGCCGAACTGATCCCGAATTCCAGTCAGCACAATGTACCGGCCTGGTCCATTTTTGCGATGTTCTTTATGGTCATTTCACTGGGCGGCAATATCGTAAAGGAGCGTTTATCGGGAAGTTTCCTGAGGCTTCAGACTATTCCGAAAGGATTTTCACTGACGCTGATTTCTAAATTCTTAGTTTACCTGTTTGTCGCTTTGTCGCAATTATTATTGCTTTTCCTGATGGGAATTTACATTTTCCCGCATATCGGGCTGCCGCAGCTTTCCATGCCGAATGCATTCTTACCTTTTTTGGTGGTGACACTGCTTTCAGCTGTTTCAGCCATTTCCTATGCAGTTTTGGTAGGTACTTATGCCAAAACGCAGGAACAGGCAAATGGGTTCGGGGCTATTTCCATCATTATCTTCGCCGCAATCGGCGGAATCTGGGTTCCCAATTTCGTGATGCCGGATTACATGCAGGCAATCGGAAATATCTCGCCACTGAAGTGGTGCCTGGAAGGATATTATACGCTTTTCTTGAAAAATGGTGCGTGGAGTGAATTAATTGGTACTATAACTTTCTTATTTTTGTTTACGGTAATTTGTCAACTCTTGATCTTCATCAAGTTGAGAATTCAAAACTATATTTAACATATGACAACAAACAGAGAAGAATTAATCGTTGAGTTCAAAGAACATTTGATCAAGTATTTGAACTTGTTGGATTTAACTCCTGCAGATATTCAAAATGACGTTCCGTTATTCGGGGAAGAGTTGGGTTTAGATTCCATTGATTCGGTGGAATTAATCGTATTGCTTGACCGCGAATATGGGATCAAGATCAAGAACCCGACGGAAGGACGACAAATTTTGGTAGATGTTAACACAATTGTAGATTACATTAGTGCGAATAGAACAAAATAAGATCTATGGCTGAAATTGTGGTAACAGGAATGGGTGCAATCAGTTCAATTGGATTGACAGTTGCTGAAAACCTTCACTCCCTGAAACACGAAATTTCAGGAATCAAAAAATCCAAACATTTCAAATCCCATTATTCCGATTCATTGGTCTTTGGCGAAATCGACCAAAGTGATGAATCTTTGCTGGAAGAACTGGGACTTGAAAAAGGCCGTGGGTTTACGCGCACGACCTTAATTGCCATTAAAGCTTTTCGTGAAGCTGTTGCGCACGCTCAGCTCAGCACGGAAGAGATTGCTTCCACACGCACTGCTTTTATCAGTTCCAGCACGGTTGGCGGCATGTGTTATACAGATGATTTGTACCACGACGCAAACATGCAGGGTTCGCCTTCCGAATATGTGAAGCATTACGAAGGTTCGGACCATGCTTTGCAAATTGTGCGCCTCTACGGAATGAAAGGAATCACCGACGTGGTGAATACAGCATGTTCTTCTTCGGCGAATGCCATTGCTTTGGGAGCACGCTTACTGGAAACCGGTAAAGTAGACCGCGTGATAGCCGGAGGAAGCGACTGCCTGGCAAAATTTACGGTAAACGGATTCAATTCACTCCGCATTTTAAGCGAAGAGCCCTGCAAGCCTTTCGACACCAACCGCGAAGGATTAAGTTTGGGAGAAGCAGCAGCATATGTGGTTTTGGAACGAAAAGAAGCCGTTTCCGATCCCCAAAAGATACAGGCGGTATTCTCAGGTTTCGGGATCTGCAATGATGCCTTCCATCCCTCCGCAACATCAGACGATGCCAGAGGCCCTAGAATGGCAATGGAATTAGCCCTGAAACGCGCTCAATTAACTCCGGAAGATATCCAGTATATCAATGCTCACGGAACCGGAACGCCAAACAACGACATCACGGAATCTTTTGCTTTTTCGAAACTCTTTCAAACGGTTCCATTTTTTAGTTCAACTAAATCTTATGTCGGACATACGCTAGCAGCAGCTGGTGTTTTGGAAGCAATCTACAGTATTCTGTCTATTCAGAACCAGGAAGTTTATCCAAGCTTGCGGGTAGAAGAACCCATCATGGATTTCACGTTCAAACCTACTTTGAAATACACACCGGAAGTCTCCATACAACATGTTCTTTCCAATTCGTTCGGGTTTGGAGGAAACTGTACGTCTCTAATTTTTTCAGCATGTATATAAAGGACCTTTACGCTATTTCTCCTCAAAAAACACACGATCTCTCTTTCGAGAACGGAGACTGGCAGGTACTTAACGAATATATCTACAAAGCGATTGAGCCTTCTTACCAGGATTTAATTCCGAATGCACAGCTGAGAAGAATGGGAAAAGCGGTGCGCATGGGAATCGGTGTTTCACTGCCTTTACTGGGAAGAAATCCGAAACCGGACGGAATTATTTTCGGAACGGCAAACGGCGGGTTGGAGGACTGTATCAAGTTCCTGAACCAGATCGTGGAATACAACGAAGGTACGTTAACACCAACGAATTTTGTACAAAGCACACCCAACGCACTAGCCGGACAAGTAGCACTTCTTTCGGAAAACCAGGGTTATAATATGACGCACGTCAATGGCTCGCTTGCCTTTGAGTCGGCACTGATGGACGCCTCACTGTATTTCGATGAGCATTCCGGAACGGAGAAAAACCTGTTGTTGGGTGCTGTAGAAGAGATTTCGGATTACAATTACAATATTGACCGCCTGGGAGAACGCTTCAAGGAGGAATTGGTTTCCAACGAAGAGCTGTTAAATTCCGGCACCAAAGGTTCCTATTGCGGAGAAGGTTCTACCCAATTTTATTTAAGCAGCAACCCGGAGAACAGCCTGGCAAGATTTAGCGCATTCAAGCAGTCTTCACACCTGTCACCGGACGAAATACAGGCATTTGTAATCGATTTCCTGGAAGAAAACAATCTTCAGCGGAAAGATATTGATTGTTTGCTACTCGGCAAGAGTGGTGACGTTAACACGGATTCGTGGTATGAAGAAGTAGAACCGTTATTCGAAAACACACCGGTCGTTTATTTTAAGAAATCTGTCGGGGAATACCGAACGGTGAGTGCATTTGCCAGTTATCTGGCTGTTCGTTTGCTCAATGGGCAAGCAAAACATTTACTTCAAAACCAAGCAACAGGAATACCGCGTACGATTTTAATCTACAATCACTTTGATGCGGTTCGCCACAGTTTGATCCTCATTCAAAAATAAAAACCACACAGGCACATAGAACACATAGCGGATTTTGTTGGTGATAGACCCAATTTTGTCCTATTTGCATATCCGGATATACAAAACTATGTGACCTATGTCGCTATGTGATTTGATACAACATCCTATTTCTTAAGGATTGTAATTGTCTTGCGGCCTTTTATTGGCATCGTTCTGAACACAATATCCCAAATCGGGGTGGACACTCCAAACGCTTTGTCGTGCTGCTGATAGTGGTGAATGTTGTGATGTTTCCACCAGAAATTAAATCGCGCAGGCGCCGGTTTGCTGTGTACCATCCAATGGATACTGATGTATACGAGGTACCCGATTAAGAAACCTGATCCGAAGGTAAATGCAGCTGTTCCCATCATGAGGTAAAATACCCCCAAAAAGGCGCTCGCAATAGCCAATCCCGGAATCGGAGGCAAAATAATGCGGTCTTCGTCACTTGGATACTGGTGGTGAATTCCGTGGAATACGTATTGCATTCCGGTATCATAAGACGCATCCTTTAACTTATGATACACAAACCGATGGAGCGTATATTCGCCGAAAGTCCATGCAAGAAACCCAAGGAAGAACAATAAAATGGCACTGATTGCTGTTCCGTGAAAATAATACAGGTACATCCAGATCCATACAGCAGCAACTGTGCTATATAAACTAATAATGATCCAAAGCTTTGTTTTTGTTAAAACCTCCAGCAGAGGTGACTTGAATAGTTTAGGCGATTTTTCATCAGGATAAACTCGGAATTCATAATTTCCATTGTTCGCTTCCATAGCATAGAATTTAGTGAGTATTACTTTTTGAATATTTCAATTTGGCACTCAGTTGTTCTATCACAACCTGGAACAAAGTTAAACAACTTTAGAAGCCATCCGTTTTAAAACATAACTAAAAAGTAGGCCTTTTAGTTAAAAAAATCTAATTTTCTGTAAGAATTTTTTGGAGGATTTCCAAAAGCTCGGAATAAGTGGACGTGTCCAGAATAAAATGTACGGGAGCGTCATCGTCCATCATGGTTTCTGCCGTAGAACGGCCCCAGGCGATCACTTTTGCTTCTTCGGGAAGCTTATTCAAAGTCATAAAGCTCTTGTAATTCGACGGACTGGTAAAGACATATACCGAAAAAGAATTCAGGAATGGCACCGGGTCGGAAATCGTTTCGTAAACGATCAAGGAGATTTTTTGAGATCCGGGAATCTCCGACTCAATGGATTTATTGGATTTAGTGGATTGCGGGAAAAGTGCCCTGCGTTCTCCCAGCCAGGTTTTGAATTGAGCAGCTATTTCTTTCGGGTTCCCGGCTTGTTCTCCGTAAAAAGAAACCTGATACCCCAAAGTTTCCAGGTGTTTTTTCGTTTCCGGGCCGATGCAGGCAATTTCCTGGTTTGCTGTGAGGCTGAAATCTTCCGGGATAAAAAAATCAACGGATCGTGGTGAAGCGAAAAAAACCACCTCCCAATTACTTGCAGGAGGCATCTTAAATGGGATTTTACCGAATGAAATGAATGATTTACGGACCAGGAGCAAATCGTTTTCCCGGCAAAAATCAACTATCGGAAGGGAAGAGTCGCTTTCTGAACTAAGAAATATACTCCTGATCTTCATCTTCTTCTTCCTCCAATAAGGCTTCGAGCACTACATCAACCATATCCAGGTCGTGCGGGCCTTCAAACTCAAACCACTGTGCTCCCTGCTCCCATTCATGCGCAAATGCAACGAGCAAACGTCCTTCTTCCGGGCAATATGCTCCAAGCGGAAGCTGGCAACCGCCCTGCAGGCGATTCAGTACCGTTCTTTCCAACGCAATTTGGGATTGAATATCTTCGTGGTTCATGGCTTGCATGAAATTGTTCAATTCGTGATCGTTTTCCCGGATCTGAAGCGCCAAAACACCCTGCGCAGGTGCAGGAATAAATTGTTCCGGATCCAGCACTACTTCGTGCATTCCTTTCAAATCCAGTTTCAGGCGGTCCAAACCGGCTTTCGCCAGTAAAATAGCATCGTACTCGCCGTCGACCAGTTTTTGAAGGCGTGTCGGTACATTTCCGCGAAGGTCTTTGATCTGAACATCAGACCGGAAACCAACCAATTGGGATTTTCTGCGGGCAGAAGATGTTCCTACTACAGCATCCTTTTTCAAACTCCAAAACGCGTTCTCATCAAACGCACTCGGATGAATGAGCAATACATCTGCCGGATTTTCGCGTTCGGAAACAGCAGCGATGATTAAGCCTTCCGGCGGATTTGTTTCGAGGTCTTTGTGAGAATGTACAGCCAGGTCAATGGTATCATTGAGTAAAGCCTGTTCGATTTCCTTGGTGAAAAAACCTTTTCCTTCCAGTTTATCGAAACTCAAATGCTGAATTTCATCGCCCTGGGTTTTGATAATGGTGATGCTGACTTCTGCTCCGAGAGCTTCCAGTTGGTTTTTCACATGATTGGCCTGCCAAAGTGCTAAATCACTTCCGCGCGAACCGATACGAATTTTTCTCATGAAGCAAAATTACGATTTAAACATGATTTCCTTGGCCATAATCATAGGCATGCTCATGTATTTTTTCTCCATGTATCCGACCACTTTTTCCAGGATCTCTTTGGAAGAAGGATCCAACTGGTCCAATTCGTTCTTAAAGATCTCGTTGAAAGCTGTAGCACGGATTTCCTTGACCATTTGCGGAACAGGTCTCATGGCAACTTCGATTGCGCGCATCTTGGCGATGTTGCGGAATTCATTGTTTGCTTCTTCCAGGATTTGCTCCACATGGATTACTTCCTGTGAGCGTTCTTCCAGGTGACTGTCTGAAATGCGCTGAAGCACTTCAATGGAAATATTCCGAGTAGGGAAATTGGCATGTACCTCCGGGGAAATATCGTTTGGCAAAGCCAGGTCCACGGTAATCTTCGGACTTGTTTCACCGTTCAGTAATTTTTTGTAGAGTTTTTCGTCCACGATGACATCTTCGGAGCCCGTACAGGAAACCAGGATATCAAATCCTTTGGAGTGATTTTCCAATTCGGTCAACGGAAATGCCTTTCCACCCAGTTCTTCGGCCAAAACAGCTGCTTTTTCCACTGTTCTGTTGTAGATCACGAAATTATTCATCCCGTGTTTCTTCAAGAAGCGAAGCATGGCTGTATTGGTAACACCCGCCCCGATAGCCAGCACACGTGCATCTTTCGGAACGTCCATTCCAACCAAACGCTGGTAAGCAATGGAAACTACCGAAACCGGTTTCAGGGAAATTTTCGTTTCCGTGTAAACACGTTTTGCTGTTTCAATGGTATGGCGGAATAAAATTCTAAGGGTATCTCCGGAAAGCCCTAAATCACGGGACTGCTCGAAAGACTGGCGAACTTGTGTGATGATCTCACGTTCACCGATCACCAAAGAGTCAATCGAAGTAGCCACACGCATGGCATGATTTACCGCTTCCATTTTCGAGTAAACCACTGCCTTGGAAGCAAAGAAGCTTACTTTTTCTTCGTCGTATTCGGGATAAAGTGCTGAAAAGAAATCGTGTAAAAACTCCGGAGAAAGTATCTCGTTGGTCACTAAAAAGTATTCTACGCGGTTACAGGTTGATAAGAACATGATCTCATCAATGTGCAAACGTTCTTTCACCGTTTGAAAACGTGATTGAACAGCGTCCTGTTCGATGTGTAAAACCCCGATTTTGGAGACTTCCAGGTTTCTATGCGTAAATGCGATTGTATGCAGTTGCTTAATCACGAATGGTAACTTTCTAGCTTTATTACCTGCAAAATTGGGAAACAAGCGGCTGTGAATTGTCACAAAACTGTCAGGGTTATCTATTTAGAACCATTTTAAACAAATTAAAGGGAAAATGTAAAAAGGTAAATGTAAAAAAGTGGGTTTGTTTATTTGATAAAATGATGTTTTTGAGTAACTTAAAAAATAGTTAGATCGTTTTAAAAAATTTAACGGAATTCTAAACACCACGCTATTGCTTCGTTTCAGAAGATTTTGTAACTTATTCGAACAATTTGGAATTTAGCTGAATTTCGTGATAGAAGGGCAATTTTCTACCCCTTTTTCGTATCCGGTTTAAGTTCTGAACCACCTAGATTTGAATCAACGATAAACACAGAATCACCATGAAATTAAAAATTAATTTTGTTTTAAAGACAGGAATTGAAGGAGAAATTCCAATCCTCGCCATTATCAATTTTGGATACAAGGAATTTGACGCACTTAAATCAAAGTACATTTACAAACCCTTGAAGTATTACACCGGAATCAAAGTTGCTCGCCAAGACTGGGATGACACCTTAAAACAACCTATTCCTAAAAATAAATTACATGAATTACTGAAAACGCAAAGGACCATTGAAGAAGCGTTTCAGTATCTTCAGATGAGAAATGAGGTTTCCAACGATGCAATAAAGAATCACCTGGATATTAAATTGAAAGGAAAATCAGATGACGTCGTCACCAAGGTACGTTTGGTCGATTTCATTCAGAAGGAGTTCATTTCACGGGAAGCATATTCGGATAAAACGAAAATTCGCTTTTCATCCTTTGTTCGAAGAATTGAAGCGTTTGAATTACTGATCCGAAAACCACTTTATAGTAATGACGTGAACGAACAATTGTATGCACAGTTTATGGAGGAAAGCCGTAACACACTAAAAAAGCAAAATAGCATTTGGTTATTGTTTGCGGACTTCCGAACCGTCATGCGAAGAATTGCCAAGACATATAAAATCAGCGTCTTTGTCCCGACCCATGAAATATCTTCTAATGATAAAGTGCGCTTCAAATTCGAAGAGAAGATCTATTTGAATTTTGAGCAGATTCAGAAGATACTCAATTATGAACCACCATCGGAACGAATGCTGGATACCAAACTGATTTTAATGAAACTTCTCTTCACAGGATGTCGCTACTCTGATGTCTTTAAAGTGAAACCGGAATTCTCATACGACAAGGATGGAGTATCTTTTGAATACACCCGATTTATTACTCAAAAGCGTGATGTCGAAGTAATCATTCCTATTTTAAAGCCTTTACGTGAGATGCTGGAACAAAACGTGGAGCGGGCTCATCATCGGTATTCGGAAGCGGGCTTTAATCTAAACGTAAAGGAACTAGCTCGTCAATGTGGTATGGATGAACCAATCACATTGAGTTATACAGACAGTCGAGGTAAAAAACAGTTTGAAACGAAACCTTTTTATCAGTTTGTGAGTTCCCATACAGGTAGAAGATCTTTCATTACGAACCTCATCAATTATGTTCCTGTTACAATCCTTACAAAGATCACTTCTCATCAATTGAAGGATGCCAGTATCATTTTTGGGTACAATAAGATTACGCTGCTTGAAAATGCAGTTTTGTTTGTCAAAGAATTATGCAGACTACAGGAAACGAATAAGGATCATTTTAGGTTTCAGTTAATCTAAAAACCCCATAATGAATAAGCCCCGCAAATGCGGGGCTTATTCTATTTTTAGTTTTCACGATGCTTAATGAAATTCATTAAATCATGTTTTGAATACCTGAGAGTTCGAAGATTGAATTTGATAGGTTTGAAGGTTCCATCATTCACCATCCGAATAAAACCACTTCGCGATATTTTCAGTAATGCAATCGCTGATTTAAGTGTCAGCAATTCATCTTCCTGTTTACTTTCCACTTGAGTATGAGCTACTGATTCAGCTGGTCTCATATCAATTTGTCGTCTTAATTCTTTGACTTCATTTTTAAGCGATTGATTCTCTCTCATGACATCATCAACTCGTTTCGATAGTCCTTCAATGGCCATCATCAATAATTTAATTTCCATAGCTGTTTAATTAATTTTTGGTGTTATTACTTGCAATGCACGGAGAATCTCATCTTGTTTGTAATAGATCCTTCCTCCTAACCCATATGCGGTCAATAATCCTAACTTAGTCCATTTTCGTAAAGTGGGTTGCGTTATGTGCAAAAGTTCTTTAGTCTGCTCCCTTGTGAGCAATACCGTTTCATGCTTTTTCTTTGCTTTCATTATTTAAGTGTTGATTGATTAAATTCCGAACTGCTACAATTAGTTCGGGGTGTTCTGCAAGCATCAGGGTAGTTCCAATCAGAGTTTGAAAAGTCATTTCTCCTATTTTCAGTCGGTATTCTTCGAGAATAGCTGCTAATTGATCGGTTGAATAACCGTGGAGTTGGTTTGATCCTGTCGATTCTACTTCTTTTGCTGTTTGTTGTGTTTGATCCTGGGAAAGTAATACACCTTCAAAAAGTGGTGATTTTCCCAAGCTGGAGATCAGGTTTGCTACCTGACCAGATGAATCGTTTTGATTCGTTTGCAATGCTACTTTAAGTGATTTAATTGTTTTCTTTTGTCGCTTGATTTTTTGTCTGAGTTCAGACATTTCCAAACCCTGGGCAAAATCGCGTTTGGTTCGCGCGATGAGTGCTTCTACTTGCGCCTGAGTATATCCGCCTCGCTTACTTCCTCCTTTAGAATAAAGATGTATTTATCAGCTACACGCGATGCGCCTTTGTATAACCAGATTGAGACTTCTTTGGTCCATTCGTCGATACATGCTTCATAATTGAAAAAAGATCCGGGAAGGTTGGTTCTTGGAACAACGGTAAATTGATCCAACCGAATTTCATAATCCCTACTTTGACCTTGTTTCTCCAAAAAGCACAATTGCTCAAAGATGCGTTGAATGATTTCAGGTTTGTATGGCTGGCGACTTTCCATGAGGTGTTACATTAGGGATAAATCTGGGAGGTCATCATCGCGGAGTTCAATTCTCTTTCGTTCCGGTTCATCATGATGAAACTCATCACTATCTTCTTCCTGGAATTCTTCTTCGGGATCATCCCGTTCTATTCCTTCTACACCGGTTTCTTCCACGCCTGATTCTGAGGCCGAATCTATTACTTTTGCAGCAGTTGATTTTTGCTCCTCCTGGTACTTCTTAAATAGGATCGCATACAGCCAACCGTCTTTGACATCTTTCAATCGTTCTGAGATGCTCATATTCGATTTCTCACGGTACTCTTTGGCTTTGGCTACACTATGGGAAAGGGTACTTGCCCCAACAACCCGAAGCAATCCGGATTCATCGCCCATGTAATGTCCCGCACCCAAGAGTGCAACGCCGACTGCCGGAGCAGCCTTTCCAGCGGAAGCACTAAGTACCGTTCCCATCCCCACTCCGGCAATATCAGCCAAAAGTTTTAGCAAGGTGTTCGGAACGCTGCTTTTTGCTTCCCGTTTGTTGAACCCTGCTAAAACTCCTTTGATAGTCCCTGAGCCGAGATTTGCCTTTTGCTTCTTTTTCTTTTTGTCTTTTCGGGGAATCTCGGATAGCGGAAGATCATCGTCATCCAATAACTCCAAACGTTTTATTTTCTCTTTGCTTTTCATTTTTACTCATTTCTGTTGTACATATTACTAGTTAACAGAAGTAAGTTCTGAAAATGAAATCAATTCCCTTGCGCATTTGTACGCTTCAGTACACTTTTTAAGAGTTTTTAAGAAATCATGAGATAATGTTTTCCTTATTTTCTTAAAACTCTATTCAACAGTAGTGTAATTATCTGTATTTAATTGTTTTTATCTTTTCACAGTAATCAGAACTCTTGTCAAAATCCTATAAAAAGTTGATTTATAATTAAAAAATAAGTTTAATTTTACTAATAACCTAATTACATAGCATGGCAAGAGACATAAAATTAGATTGCTACCATTTCACTTTTAGAAAGCAATTACATAACGGGGATTATTTCTTCAGAGATTTTTTAAATTCTTTCAATCCCGATGGACAAACACTAACTCTTCAAAATCAATACAATTCTTTTTACACCGATTTAGTCAATTATTTTGGTTCAGAATTTAGAATTAACGTTAATGAAACAAAAGGAATTACTATTAGTTCTGAAGACACTTATTTAATTCAGTCTAATTTTAATATTGTTAGTGGGGTACTAAGAGGTGGCGATACAGGTATTGGTAAGAAAATACAAGAAAGACGTAATTCACTTGGTGGAAACCAAGTTGATCAAACTAAAATACATGCGATTCCGCATTACTTTCAAATATGGATGCCAATTGATCTGAATTTTTGTATTGTAGTGGTTCAATCATATACCGGAGAGTCTTTATCTGGAATGTTCCTACAACAGCTTGGAAACTATTTTAAAGCTAAGAACATAATCACTTATAACAGGCAAAAATTCCTTCCACAAAGAATGATTGATGACTTTCGGAATAATGCAATTGTGAAAAGCGTAACTTTTAAATCATCAAGATTAGAACGTCAAAAAAGACAGGCAATCAATCCGGTTCTTGTTGAAAAAGACATGTTAAACGTGGAGTTGACATTAAAAGGTTTTGGAAGAAATTCTTCTTGGGCACAATTTAGGGAGTGGTTGACTGGTAGCAATCAAAATTTACTCGGAATTGATATGTCAGACGTGAACTTAGATAATCCAGTCGATAGAATCGTTGAATACAACTACAAGGGAAAAACGACCAAAGGAAAGCTTACAAAAGAATATCAAATTATACCATCCATCGTAATCAGCGATGAAATTCAGTTAAATGAAGAGAAACATCCTGATTTCAACTCTATTCATGCTTACGTGTGTGAATTTATGAATGAATTAATTGTAGAATCCGGATACGATAGAAATGATTAATACAATTAAGGATACTGTATGCCATGTAGCAAAAGAAAAGTCCCGAGGACATGTTATCATATTTTTTGTGTTAATCCCCTTGGTAATTTCTACCCTTCCACTATATCTTACTTTTTCGCTTGCAGATGACGGAATAAGTGGAAATATTATATCTGGCTTATCATTGTTTATTGGTTTCTTTTTCTCGTTGATTTTTGTAATCTCTGATAGAGTGCAATTTAAGAAAGATGAAATTCTCAATAGAGAATCAGATGGTACACCAGATCGATCTAGAATAGCGAAACTGAATGCATATATTGATTTTGGAAAGCAGCTGGTCGGAACAATTTCATCAACAGTATATATCTCATTAGGACTTATAATCCTGATCCTTCTAAGCGAATTAAGATTGGAGTCCACTTTCTTGCCTGATTTTAACAAGTGGTATTTGTTGATTATTCAGACAGTTGGATTATATCTTGGTTCAATCTTGTTGTATTTAATTGTAACCATTCTAAAGGAAATGTATGATTTCTTTTACGGACAAATAAGTGAAAAGTGATTGCAATAGTCACTACAGTATTTATTCTTTAAAAAATGTATCTATAAAGTTCAAAAACTTAAATAGAATCATATCACCGATGGTTGCACGTTGAAGAATAGAAGGTTGTTCCTCCAATATCTGAATCACTTCCTCTTTCTTCGGTATTCTTTGCGTAAAAAGATAATTTTCTGTAAGTTTTCTCAGCCTCTCGGGATTCACTTTTTCTTCTAACGTAAATTTTTCGAAGGCTTTTAACTTCTCTGCATCCATGTAAGCTTCATATTCTTCTTCGATATTTCCATCATGGATCAATGGTAGATTCTCAATAATGAATTTTTCAATTAATTCGCGTTTCGAGCGCAGCTTTGTTTCTCCAGCTACTATGTCTAAAATTTCTTTTTGTTTCTTCGCTTTTTCATCAGCGTTGGTTGCTTTCAATTTCGCCAATAACCCTAGAATATAAGCCACTGTTATATCATCCCGATGAATCAATTCTAGTTCAAAATCGACTTCTTCCAATATGGATGTCTTTTCTTTTTTCTGAATGGTTTTATCATACAGATCCAAATACTTTGATTTGTAGTTTTCAAAGCTCTGTTCTTCCATTTCAATGTCCTCAAAAGAGAAATCAACATAGGATGCGATGATATTTTTTAAGCGAATGATTTCGCGGAATGCTTTGATAAAATCTAATTCGTCGTGTTCACTTTCCAGGGTATCAACTGCTTCAAAAGTTGGTACAATCTCTAATAGCTTATCGTATGCTTCATCGATTTGCTGTACGTACTTTTCATACGGCTGCATGATGATGATTTCCTTCGCATCTTTATTCGAAAATAGGGCTATGGCATCGTCTGTGGCTTTTTTGAGGTTGCGAAACACCACTATATTTCCTTGCGACTTCTTTTCCCCGAAAATGCGATTTGTCCGCGAATAAGCTTGAATTAATCCGTGGTATTTTAAGTTTTTATCTACAAATAAAGTGTTTAGGGATTTGCTGTCGAACCCTGTAAGAAACATGTTTACGACGACTAGTAAATCGACTTGTTTGTTTCGTACACGCTGAGCGATGTCTTTGTAGTAATTGTAAAATGACAAACTGTCTTTGGTCGTATAATTTGTTCCGAATGTCTTGTTATAATTCGTGATGTATTCTTCGAGTTTATCCCGTTTGTGTGTCGCCTTGTAGTCTTCTAGTGGATCTGCTACCTGGTTGAAATCCCTATCGTCGTAATCGGAGTCAATTTCCATCATATCATCATTGGCACCGTAACTGAAAATCGTCGCAACGTTGAGTTTGTTTTTACCGTCTGCTTTCCAACGATTGAAAATTTCCATGTAACGGATGAGACTTTCTACATTACTCACACAGAACATGGCTGTAAACTCACGATTGTGGGTTTTAACCGGGTGTTGCTGAATGATATAATTCGCAATTTTCTCAAGACGTTTTTCGCTTTCCATGAGTTCCTGGGTATCAATTGCTTCTACTTCAATATCAACTTCGTTTTTAGAACCTTTTTCGTGGTAGCGACCAACATATTCGACGGAGAAATTTAATACGTTTTGGTCTTTGATTGCATCAGTAATGACATACTTGTGCAATTGCTCCCCAAACAAACTTGCTGTAGTTTGGTTTTGCTTCTTTTTGGAAAGAGCATTTTCAACAAAAATGGGCGTTCCGGTAAACCCGAAAAGCTGGTAATTGGTGAAGTAGCTTATTATTTTCTTATGCGTATCTCCAAACTGACTGCGATGGCACTCATCAAAGATGAAAACAATCTTTTGATCCTTCAAGGCATCCATCGTACGCAAATGGCGTTCTTTGGTAATGGCGTTGTAGAGTTTCTGAATCGTCGTAACGATCAATTTGTTATTGACATCATTGAATTGGTTAACTAGTGTTTTGGTGTTATTTGTCATATCCACGCAATCAGGTTTGAATGCATTGAACTCTTTTGCTGTTTGATAATCCAAATCTTGACGATCAACACAAAAAACCACTTTATCTACTTTGGGTAACTGTGATAAAATTTGACTGGCTTTAAACGAAGTCAATGTTTTTCCTGAACCAGTTGTATGCCAGATATAACCGTTTTTATTTGAATTCTTAACCCGATCAATGATTCTTTCCACTGCGTTGAATTGATAGGGACGAAGGATCATTAGCTGCTTATCTGTATCGTGCAACACGATGTATTTGGTAATCATCTTGGATAAATGACATCGTTCCAAGAAGGTATTTGCGAAATCTTCTAATTTGGAAATACGAACATTGTTTTCATCGGTCCAAAAGAATGTTTGTTTGAAATCGGGCTTTTTGTTCCCGAAGTTGCTGTAATATTTGGTGTTGACCCCGTTTGAAATAACGAATAATTGTACAAAGTTAAACAGACCTGAATTGGCACTAAACGAATGCTTTTGGTAGCGGATGATCTGATTGTAGGCTTCTTTCAGTTCCAGTCCTGTTTTCTTCAATTCAATTTGGATCAATGGCAAACCATTGATTAATATGGTAACATCGTAACGGTTTTTATAGGTTCCTTCATTAGAAATTTGATGTGTGACTTGATATTCATTCTGACACCAAAAATCCATGTTAATGAACTCAATGTACACCAACTCATTTTTATCGTTACGGAACGAAAATTTATCACGTAATAAAAGTGCTTTTTCAAAAACGTTATTTGTCTTTGTCAGGTGATTCAGGATTTGCTTAAAGTCATTATCTGAAAACGCTTTGTTGTTATGCTTTTCCAACTGCGTTTTCAAATTGGCCAACAACGCCGCCTCATCTTTGATGATTACTTTTTCATAGCCATTGGAGGATAGCTGTTGGATTAGTTGCTCTTCTAGTATTTGTTCGGATTGGGTTGTCATTTTATTCTAAATCAGGATAGTATTTAAGCAATTCTTGTTCGTAACGAATATAATCTGTTTGATATAAAGCCAAACTGTAACTCTTGAAAAAACCTACTTGATCTTGTTCATCTAACCATTCATTAAATTCCGGATAATTATCATACTGATAATCTTTTTGAGTTTCGAATTTCAAATTAAAAAATATTTGTAAAAGATAAGTTACAAAGTTAAAAGTTGTATTGGCAACCATTATCGCGTATCCGCTGTCACTTTCAATTACTTTGGGGGATGGACGACCGTGAGATATATCTCCACGCAAGCTTCTAATAGTTGCTATTTCCTTTACAAATACTGTTATAAAATTCAAATCTTCGATCTCTCCATATTTTCCTAATTCATCAACTGCAGACCTAACTAATTTTTGAGCACTCAAAGTTTCCAATTCTTTAATTGAAATATTAGGGTTTAAACTTAGAATAATTGTTTTCGAAATACCTTCAAAAAGGGATTTACATGATTCTATTGAAATATCAGGATGTGATTCAAGATTTAACTCAATAATTTCAACTATTTTGAAGTAATACTCAAAGTTTTCGAATTCATCTAGATGTTTGGAAATTATTTCTTTAACTGAATTCATTATACAAGCATCTGTTGCAATAGGCTTTTTTTATATTGTGTAGTTTCATCTATCTGTTTTGAAACCAAATCGATTTTTTCATCGATAGTAGATAGAAAAGAAGCAATTTTGGTTTGTTCTTTAATATCGACTGGAAATAATATTTCATCTCCTAAGAGAAATTTTTGATTCCCAATATTTATGGTGTTTTTAGCCCCTTTTTGAACAATTGGATCAAGGTAATTATATGTGTTTTTCCAATCTTCAAAATAAGCGTGAAGTAAAGCACCAACATATTTATTTTTTGGAGTATAAACACCATATAAAACAGAAACAACACCTGTGCGGTTTAATTTATTTTGCTTAATTATACCGTACGGGAAATCGGATGTTGGACTTTTGGTGTAAACTAGGTCGTTTGGGTAAACTACTTTATAATTACTTATATTATCCGACGCATAGGAGCGCCCCAAATGTTCTACTTGGTTAATCACGCCTTTTAATTTAGCTATAGAAAAAACTTCGTTATAAGAATTATCATTATTACGCCGTTTGTTCTCGACTAACAAATCATTTAAGCGTAATTCCTGCCATGGATCGAATTCCTCCCCATTCTCGTTTTTAATTCGAATTTCTTGTGAGAAAATTTTCTGGATCATACCTTTTTTGTAATCCCCTAATGTTGTTTTTTTTTCTTTGAGCAAATTGATTTTTTCATCTATAGTTGAAAGGAGTGTCGCTATTTTGATTTGTTCTGGGAGAGGAGGAAGTAATACATCTAAAGATTTCAAGTCTGAATTATACACATTGCTAATACTTACTCCTTTCGCTAATGCGGCAATTCGCTTTTTCAATTTATGATTAATGTAATATGCTACATATACCTGTGAATACACACCATATTTCAAGGGTTTTAAGATGTTAATTGTTCTACCGATGGCAACGTTTTTTACTGTTAAAGCCGATGCCGATCCAATATCCAAAGGATCTTCACCTGCTGATGGAAGTATTATTTCATCACCTTCACTGAAGTGCAATTCGGATTTGTCAATATTTGTCCTATTAATAACCTTTCTAATAACCTCATTATACATATGATACAATTCACCATAACGAACACAAGGAGTTTCAAATTCAGGGGAAGCCTCTTTTTGTTTAATGTTTTTTCCAGTTGAAAATTTAAAAATCTCGCTAAATGAGTACCTTACGTACGCACTATTATTAAATTTTTCAAATTCAGGAAACCTTAGTTTTGGCTGTGGTTCTTCCATTCTTAAAAAGGAGTTTTGATGTTTAGTTCTTTACAAAAGCCAGTCAATAAATCATCTACTTCTTTCATTTTGCGGTTAATGTCATATATTCTATCTACGACAGCATTCAAATCAATAGACTCAGCTTCTTCAAAAGTGTTTACATAGCGTGCAATGTTTAGGTTGCAATCTGATGCTTTTACTTCTTGTAATGTTGCCGTATTAGAGTACTTATCAATGATCGTGCGTGAATTGTAAGTATTTATAATTTTTTCGATGTGATTATCTAACAATACGTTTTGATTTTTCTCTTTGATAAAACCACTACTCGCATCAATGAACAGAATATTTTCCGGATTTTCACGGCAGATTTTGAAAACTAAAATACAGGTTGGAATGCTTGTTCCGTAAAATAAATTTGCAGGCAAACCAATTACAGCATCCAAGTAATTTCGGTCTTCTATTAGGAACTTACGAATGTGACCTTCAGCTGCACCACGAAATAAGACACCATGCGGTGCGATACAGGCCATAATTCCATTTTCATCTAAATGATGAATCATGTGTTGAATAAAGGCAAAGTCCGCTTTTGTTGCCGGTGCTAAACGACCAAATTTAGAAAACCGATCATCATTATTAAATAAAGGATTTGCAGACCATTTAGCAGAAAACGGTGGATTCGCCACGATAGCTTCAAACTTCAAGTCTAGATGTTGAGGGCGTTCAAGTGTATCTTCGTGTTTAATATTGAATTTATGATAATTGACATCGTGCAAAATCATATTCATTCGCGCCAGGTTGTAGGTTGTACGATTCATTTCTTGACCGTAGAAATAACCAACTTCTTCTACCTCTTTGGCAACTCGCAATAATAAGGAACCGGAACCACAAGTTGGGTCATAAACAGATTTCAATTTGTTTTTACGTGAGGTAACAATTTTTGCCAAAACAGTGGAAACTTGTTGGGGTGTATAAAACTCCCCTGCTTTTTGTCCAGCACCTTCCGCGAACTTTGCAATGAGGTATTCATAGGCATCACCTAAAACATCTCCGTCGGTATTGTCCAAATCAAAGTCAATTTCGTTGAGTGAGTTCAGAATTTTCACAATTACATCGTTGCGGTCTTTCGCAGTACGACCAATTTTTGTAGAGTTCAAATCCATGTCGTAAAACAGATTATCAAAATCGTCCTGACTATCCGAACCCATGGTGCTTTTTTCAATGCTTTTCAATACATTGTCTAGGTCTTCGAGTATAAAGGTACTCTGGATCTGTTCTTCATCCGCGTCATTGATCACTTTGGCGTTTCCTTTTTTAGCCAGGTTCCCGAACAATTCGGAAGGTTTTAAGAAATAACCCAATGAATCAACCGTTGCTTCTTTCAAAGCTGATAAAATTTCAATACCCTCTTTGGAATGTTCATCGATTTCAGCAAACAAAATACCGTCAGTTTTCAAAAACTCGTTTGCTTTCTTTTCAAGCTTTTCAGAAAGGTATTTGTAAAAGATGAAACCCAGAATGTAATCCTGGAATTGGTTCGCGCTAATTTTCCCCCTTAATATATCTGCAATAGCCCACAGTTTTTGTTCGAGCTGTTTTTTTTGTTCTTCTGACATGTGTTATTTATCCGTAAGACTGTATTTTCTCAGTAATATTAATCAATTAAAGCGGCCATAAATTTGCTTCCATTAAAACTTTTCCATTTTAGTTTCTTAATAATACCTTGGATTGGAATTAGGTTATTAATCATTTGATGAATTTCAGGAAATCAACACGCCTGTCTTAAATTAGATCAAAGATGGAAGCCTAACTCCAATTTTGTACAAACTAACATAACTTTTTTCAGGAAAGGATCTGAAATCTCTTTTATCCAACTCATCCAATGAATTTTGATCTGAGAAAATAATTAGGCATTCAATTACTTTAGACATATCACTTTCTTGCAGAAGCTCATAAACCATTTTCAGCCTTGCATAACCTGATATTTGCCTAGCATCGTCAACAGTAATAGTATTGTCTACGTATTGTGGTTTATATTTGGCATCGACCACCATTACAAAATGACCATCTTTTGATCTAATGAGAAAGTCAGGTTCCAATCGATTGACGGAAGGATGATATATGACTTCTCCAGGCAATGGAAACTGTAGTTTCAATTTCGAATAAACATACAACTCAAACAACTTACTCATATCAATCCAGAAAGGAGGTGTGAGTATTTTTTGATTACTGATTCTTGAAATTGAATAGCCATATTTTTTGAGGATAATTTTTGCCAGCTTTAAGGATTGTTCGTATTCCGGATAGAGTGGATTCGGTTTTATATGACGCAGATCTAAAATGTTTACTTCTTCATCGACTTGCTCCAAGGCTGGCTGAATAAAATTTGCATAATCACTTACTAATTTGTCTCCATCGAAATTTGAATTTGAAAGAATTGCCCGACAAAAATTGAAGGCTTTTTTTAGTATTTTGTTCTCCAGGGAGTTTATCCCAAATTCCTCAAAGTGACAAACAGTACTAGTGTTTTTACTTTTAATCAGATTCTTTGTAATTGTCTGATTGATCAAAACTTTCCCTTTTACCCGTGAATTCAAATTCCGATCCACCTTGTAATACGATTTACGAAGCCCTTTGCGAACAATTCTTTTTAAAAGTTGGAAATATTGTATTACCAATAAAGGAGTCAATAAATCTTGTTGCTGCTCTATTTCTATTGTAGGCTTATCAAAATCGACCTCGAATAATTCTTCCAAATGTTTTAAGTCTGAATTTTCGTTGAATGCATCAAGAAGCATTTTCAGATAATTAATCTGGATCTCTCCATCATTTTGTTTTGGTTCGACGTAAATTGCTTTTTTGCCTTCTATCAGCCAATCTACACCCACGTAATATGATGTCTGAAAGACATATCCATTTTGATCCTTATCTTTCCAAAATTTGTAGCAAAGGCCTTCACCCTTCCGTTTTGAGAAAGCGCGGTTGCCAAATGGTGGGACATCAAGGAAATCAGATAAATCTATTAATTCATTTACATCCTTATATCCGTATTGTTCGGGAAGAGTGATCATTTTGAAAGTTCTTTAATTACTTCCCAGGTTTTATCGAGGTCTTTGAGAATTCCATCTTTGATGTATTCTTTTAAAATCGGAACTATTTCATACTTTCTTCTGATCTTGAATTCTTCATCACTAGCAATAAAATAACTGTGACCTAACCAGACATCCTCCGGTCTAAACTCTTCATTCAGTAAAGCAGATGGTTTTAACTCCGTATTTTTATTCTTCTCGTATTCATTGTAGTTGGAAATAAACAAATCTGAAACTTTTTCAAAAGCAGATTTTTGGAAGTTTTCTATCTGCAGGATCTCCGGTAGTATTTCTACAAAAGCAAAACGTCTGCGGATAGCATAATCAATATGACCAACGCTTCGGTCCGAAGTATTCATTGTTCCAATAATGAAAAGGTTTTTAGGAAGAATTAATGTGTTTTCACCATCGATAGCATACATACTATTGACTTTCTTATTTCTGTATTCAAGGGCATAAATCAATTCGCCAAGAACAGATGGCAAATTGGCTCTATTGATCTCATCAATTATCAATACATAATTATTTAATTCTTCTTTTTTAGTTAATTCTCCTGGAATCTGATCGATTTCTGGGAATTTAGTTCTTATTTTGTCTAAAATGCTCACATAATAGGGTATTCTTCTATAAACTGTTTTTACAAAACCCGGAGTATCCCTAATATCAGAACTAGTTCTTAAACCGAGAAGAAACATTCTCCTTATTTGATCAAACTTTAATCTGTCATACCAACTAGTTCCATGAAATTTGAATGCATTGTCCTCAATTTCAGTAATTCGTATTGCTTTTGTTAATTGAGGCTCTTCGCTATCTTCATCATCCAATAATTCACTTAAATACTCAACATACTCATTGATCTTTCCTTCAATATATTTTTCAATAGAGTAATCTTTCAAATTTTTTGAAGAATTGACTTGGTTCGCGTACGCTTCAGTCGCAAATTCGGCTAATATTCTGTTTTGTGTTTCATAAGAAATTCTATCTCCTTCACTCTTAACCGTAATTCCACGGACCAAATCTTCATATGAATAAGCTGGGTGAAATTGTATAATCTTTACTTTATCTGATTCGTAATTTTCATAGATATACTTAGCAAAAGCAGCACTATAAGGTCCACTACCACCACTAATCTCCGAGCTTTCCCATTTTCTGGAGGAATATGCTTTAATTATGTCGGAAAAATTTAATCTCCCATTATTCCCAGTGGAATCTCTCTGATAGTCAAGATGATTATTGCTCATCGCAACCACTTCGTACTTCACCTTACCATTTGTAGATTTAATCGTTAATCCTAAAGAAACAATTCTCAAAATATCTTCTTCAGAAATGTTATTAGGAGAGGTAAGCTGTTTTGCAATGCTTTCAGCCATTCTAGTCTTACCTGTTCCTGGAGGTCCTTGAAGAATTATTTGATTTTTTTGTCTTAAAATTTTAATGATTTCTTCCGAGGTTTGCATGCTTAATATTTTTAAATAGTTTGAATTGATTAATTGTACATAATCCCCATGGGATTGAGTGAATTGTCTACCGCGCCCACCATATTCTCCAAAATCAATATTGGTATAATCGTCTTTCAGAAATAAGTCCGTTAGCATCACAGCTGTTACAGAATTATACTTCTTGATGAAAAAAGGATCGATCTGATCCAACTTCTTTAAACTCCCAGCTTTTCCAATTGCAACGATTTCCTGACCTTTTGTGATACAGATCAAATCTCCAGGTTTGATATTTTTAAATGTGTTAGCAATTTCTTTTCCTGCAAAAGCAATTTTATATTTTTTAAAAAGAGGCAATACATCTTGTCCTCCCCAATTAGTTCCGATACGCCAAACCCTATTCATATTCGATTCGGATTATGAAATAACGGCTCTTAACTGATTCAATTCTAAATCAATTTGATCGATCCTATTTTGCACGGTTTCTAATTTTGTTGCGAAGTACGAAGCATCTTTATTACCAGCAACAATTTTGTACGAGAATTCTTTCAAATGTTCAAATAAAAATTGCTTAACCGAGAATAATTTAAATGTGCAAAACAAATAAGCTAGATTGATGATTCCGAAAACAATAGAATTAAATGTCAAAACATTTTCGATGTCAATAGACCTCATAATCAAAAAACAGAGTGCATTGGAAAACAAAAGTAATATGATTAAAATTCTAATTAATTTCCTCCATAACTTTTCACTTTGCGCCTTTATTTGTTTTTCTAAATCAATTGCTTTATTTCGATCATCAATCAATAACTGTTTCTCATTTTCAAGATCAGTTATACGTCTTAAACGCTCTGCTTCTTTATCAGAATGATCTTGATTTCTAGAACGTTTTGAAAAATGCCAAAATATGATTGCAACTACAATGAGTATTACAATGTAGAGCCCCCAGTTATAATTTTTTTTATTCACCTTCAACAGTATTTTGTAAAGCTTGATTTTCGATTTCCTTTGGTAGCTGCTTTTTAGGTTTCAACCCAAGATTCTTAAGCTTTGTAGCTTGAACGACCAAATTATCATTGCCTGTAGACAACTGTTTAAATGCTTCTTCATATTTATTTTGAGCCTTACCAATGTGAGAGCCTATATCCTCCATATTTGAAATAAATCCAACAAATTTATCATACAGTTTAGCACCCCTTTCTGCGATTTCGATCGCATTTTGATTTTGATATTCTCTCTTCCAAAGATCAACTATCAGCTTTAATGAGGTAATAAGGTTCGTTGGATTGAGTAATAAAATTCGTTTGTCATAAGCGAAGTTCCAGAGATTGGGATCTCCTTGCATTGCTGCAATGTATGCTGATTCGCTAGGTATAAACATCATCACAAAATCCAATGCTTTGTCGTAATCATCGTAACCCTTTGAACTAAGCGCATTTATATGCATTTTCATAGATCCAACGTGTGCTGCTAATTCCCTTTGTTGCTCTTCTGGATCAACCGCATCCATATATCTAGTAAACGCTAAAAGTGAAACTTTTGAATCAATAATTACGCTTCTTTTATCCGGGTATTTTATTACAACATCGGGACGCATCTTTTTACCCTCTGATTCTGAAAGAATTGCGTTACCTTCATCATCAGTTAACTGATGTTCTATGAAATATTCTCTGTCTTTGACAAGACCCGATTTTTCCAAGATGCTTTCCAAGATCATTTCTCCCCAAAGCCCTCGAGTCTTTGATTCTCCTTTTAATGCACGGGTCAAATTTTTAGCTTCATCACTAATCACCTGGTTCAATTCGGCAAGTTCTTTCACTTTTTCACCAAGTGAGAAACGCTCTTTTGACTCTTTATCATAAACTTCTTCTACTTTCGCTTTGAATTTGTCTAAATTATCTCCCAACGGCTTTAAAAGCATTTCTATATTGCTTTTATTTGTTTTAGTGAATTTATCAGTTTTTTCTTCCAATATCCGATTTGCAATATTCTCGAATTCTGTAGTAAATTTTTCATTGAGCTTTTCGATTTCCTGTTTTTGAGAGTCATGTTTTTCAATAAGTGACTTGTTATTCGCGTTAGCTGTTGCGAGTTGTGTATTGACATTGTTGAAGTCAGAAGTTTTCTGATCCAGTTCCTCAACAACTTTATTTAGTCTTTCATTTGCACTGGATAGTTCCTGCTTAACAGATGCTTCCCTCAATTCAAATTCTAAAGCCTTTCGTTCTACATCTCCTTTTAATTTTTTTTCATTTTCCAACTCTTGTTTCAAATTTTCCAATTCTGTGTTTGTCTCAGATATTTTGGTATTTGAGTTTTGCAATTCACTTTGTAATGTTGCAATAACGGCTGCACTTTTTTGATTTACAAAAAGCCAAGCTATTACTGCTCCAATGATTAATCCTACTATGATAAATAACACTTCCATTCTTATATTTTTTTTACATTGTTTTTGCCAAACCAACTTTCTGCTGTTGATATTACTTCGGGTTTTGGATCAAAATAGAAAACAGCTAACTTCTCTTTTGATCGGGTGCAGCAGACATAAAACAATTTTTTAGTTCTATTTAAAACACTCTCTTTATCGGTGCGATTTGTAAACAAATATTCAAAATTGTAATCATTCCAGTTACCATTATCCAAGATGACAAGCACGTTATCAAACTCCGCTCCTTTAGTTTTATGTTGTGTAGAAAATGGTGTACGACCTTCCAGGTATTCATAGAGTTTTTGAAATTCACGGAATTTAACCGCTTTTACACGTCCGTATAAATATTCATTATGTTCCTTGAATTTCTCCAGTCTGTCATCAATTAAGCAAATTCCTTTTTCATTTGCTTCGGTTATAACCTCTTCTATTGTTTTCTCACCTACTACTATTAAACTTTCAATATTTTTCTTCAACGCTTTTTTATCAGCAACACTTTTTATTTTGAACCTGTAATCAGTAACTCGAAGAAATTCATTGTAATTGCCATTTGAATAAAGTGAAATATTGGTTTGGATATTGAATAAGTGTTTTATCAAATTATCCCTCTTCGAACCTTTTCTATTTTCATCATCTTCATCCTGCTTTTTGTCATCAATCAATGCATCTTTATCCAAATACATTTTCCTCACTTCCGAAAACAATTTGTCCTTTAACTGATTATAAAGGTGCGCCTGATCAGGATCTTCTAATATCAAATCTTTCTTTAGTTGCCGACTCCTGTTTTTTGGTTTGTACTTGTCAACAACTATGTCAAAAGTATCATCTTCATTAACTACTATCTCAGGATTTCGGTTTGCCTTGATTTTTTCCCATATATCTTTCTTTAGGGCCATGATCGGATCTTTATCATATATATCCATCAAGGTTCTAAAACCCACTTTATCTGCAATTAAATTATGAGTTAAATTAAGTTCTTTAGTCGTTTTTGCATTTTCAAAATCCCATCCATATTCAGTGGACAAGAATTTTCTTACTTCAGTAAGATCCTGATTAGTGGAATGTAAGAATATAATTTCTCCTTGTTTAACAGCTCCGTTGAACATATTTGGCGCATTTTTGTCAGAGGAAGGTTCCTGGACAATTCCATCTGTGCGAAGCCTGTTTGCAAGTGTGATCACTTTTTGAGGACTTCTCCGATTTTGAACCTTCTTAATCTCAAATACTTCATCCGCTGCCCCACCATTTTTGTATTCATCTAAATTTCCAATTCCTTCATCATATATAGATTGCATAGCATCACCAAAAAAGCCAATAACATTTTGTTTTTTGCTCCCCTTTAAATGAGTCAAAAATATTTCCACTACAGATTTACTGGTATCTTGATATTCATCAATAAAAATGTATTTGTATCTGTCTTTTACGATGTCATTCAATCTGACATATTTTTTAAAGAGGTATTCAGCAACAATTAATAATTCATCGTGAGAAATTATGCCCTCTGCGACTCTTAAATATTCTTTATACTGAATTCCTTTTTCCAACCCGTCAAAATAATCATCCGGTACCGGAGAAATTCCTTGAATTGAAATTTTAGAGATGTTTTCATCATTTGCTAAATTGACAAGTGCTGCTCTAAGTTCTTTTTGAAAGTGCTTGATATTGTCCCATAAAAAATCGTGAATTGTAGTTACATTCAAATGTTTATGATTTACACGCTCCTCAATTTCTTTAACTGCGGCATTTGTGTAGGTCATACAAGCTACCATCGAAGTAGGATTCTCTTCAATCACTTGCCGGATAACCTGGACCAATGAATATGTTTTACCGCTTCCGGCTCCTCCACTCAAAAGAAAGTTACTTTTCTTATCAATACATTCAAGTATTTGCTTAACTTCTGGTTCCAGTCCTAATCTTGCTTCAGCCATAATAAACCTTCTTTAATGTATTGCGGAGTTTTCCAATTACTTAATTTACTGTTACTGTGATAAACTATATCTAATGCGAAGTGTGTTTTCTTTTTAATACAATTATCAGCTAAGAAATATGATTTTTTAGTTGGATCATCAAAATATTCTCGGTTCTTTAGTCCTCGAAAATCATCTTTTTTATTCTTTACAAAATCATGATTGATATGTATAAATGCATCTTCAAAACTTCTTGCATTGTACCCTTGCTCTGCAACCTGATAAACGACACACAATTTTCCTTTCGCATCTTTTTTCCATTTATCCTTAACCTTACTAAACAATTTTTGCGATAAATTATAACCTTTCAAATCATTCAAGTTTGCATCATTGAAGAAGAAGCTGATGGCTCCATTAGAGTATCCCACACCTGCAGACACTTCGCATTTTTCACCACTGTTGTCTATTGCATCCAAGTCGGTGACGATTATTGACTTAATTCCTATAAAATCAATGAATCTTTCAAAAATCTGTGAATAGGCTCCTACTTCAATGATGGAAATATTCTGTGAAAGAAGTGGTAGCAACGGATCTTTTTCTCCAAGATCAGAAAAACGTTTTTCCTCCTCAAGATCAATCTGCTTCATCATTGTAGGAATAAGAATTCTTTCTGTATCTCCTTCAATCAATATTGCTTTATCTGCAAAGAAAATCTCAGCTCTGCTTATTGTGAGATATTGCTTCAGAAACTGATATTGCTTCGGGTCTTTAGCATAACCATCTTTTAAATCCTTTAAGTTTTTGGCTAACACATTATTGTTATCTTCCTTCTTCAGGTATTTAATATCATCAAAATCGCTATCAGCAACTATACATGCTGAATGGGTACTTATAATATATTGCAGATCACGGTGCTCCTTATCAATTCGATTGATCCCTTCTCCAAGAAGTTTTTTAATATTTTTGATAAAAACATATTGCATCTGAGGATGGGTATGAGCTTCAGGTTCCTCAATAAACAACAGATTAATATCTGCCAACTTTTCTCCTTGTTTTCTTTTGAAATCCTGAAGCAGTATTTCGATTTCGAAAATCATACTGATCAGATTCATATAGCCTAAACCGTTATAATGTTCAGGAAGTTTATGATCTTCATCATGACTGTAAACTACAGTAGTATTTCCTTCCAGTAATTCTCTGTGTTGCAAAGTAGAAACAATTTTAATTTCTGACTCGTTGAGTTTTATCCCTCCAAATGATCTGACCTTTTCCACCACATCGTTGAATAACGTCGAATAGATCGTTGTAAGACTATCATCTGTTACCGTCAATGTGTCCTGAAATATATCTACTTCTTTTCTTTGCTCTTCATTTACTTCAGTGCGTTTGTAAATTCTTGAAGTTTGTCTGGACAATGTTTTGTCAATGTCCTTATTTGTGACATCTCTCTTGGCACTAATAAATTTGAAATTAATAATATCGTCAATCTTTATTTTCCCGTCAATCAAATCAATATAATTCGATTCATTAATTCGTTTTGAACGACGATTGTATTCAAAAGACTTCTTTTGAAGTTTGAAATAGCTTAACTGATGTCTTTGTAAAAAATCATATAATTTTTTTGGTGTATATGCCTTTTGCTTAGCCCTTTTTTTCACTTCTTCCTTACTAAATTCGGAATAGTCTTTTCGAATCTTGACATAATCATTGAAATGCAGAGTATATTCAAATCCTAGCACAACGATATTATTAGCTGGATCCAGATCCATCATTACACGACTAATATTGGAAAGATCATCATGCTCATTATATTCAATGTACACCTTCAATTTAATTCCACTTGGTGCATAATTGTTCTCTGAAATTGGTTTAGCACCAGTAATTATCTTTTTCAGATGTTTTTTAAACTCTATGCTAAAATCGTCAAACGAAAATTTGTTTTTATCTGATGATCCTAAGAACTTTTCCATTACGGAAAGTATAGACGTTTTCCCTGTATTGTTTTTGCCAATGATTAAGGAAAGTCCTTGTTCCAAATCCATTGAAAAGGCTTTAAGAAGTCTGAAATTGTCTACCTCTATTTTGAATATTTTCATTTGTTCTTTTTTGTGGTTATTCATTAATCGAATCCGGGATAATTTCTTGTTCGCTTGTCCAACAATTGATATATACAAACTCTTCCAGGTGACTATTTAAATGATGTCTATAAGATGACTCTGCTGCGGATTTTTGTATAGGCTCCAATCTCTCTAATTCTTCTACATGTTTCTGGTATGCCTGAAGAGATCTTTCATCCGTGGCTTTATATAATGTGACGAATTCATTGGAATGGAAGTCTGTTGCAAGCAAGTTTCCGTTTTCTATACGGACATTTGTTAAGAAAAATCTAAATGGGGATCCAAAACTTCCTCTACTGAAGGATTCATAAGTATCTGTGAGTATAGGATTTGCTTTCCAGTACTCACAATTGGTGGATTCCAATTCAATATTTTGGAGAAATTCAAGGCCATGGACTAAGATTTTTTTTCCATCATAAGAGTGAATGAACACATTATTTGAGAAGATGTTTTTATCTCTCCGCATTTGGGTATCGTTATTTATCTGGAGAGTCAATTTATTAGGGTCAAGAAAAAGCCGGTTGATTATATTGATTCCAGGCATGATTGCAACTTTTTTAATTGCTCCAGCAAAATGATGCCCATCAGGATGTGATTCCTGATTTCTTAATTTTCTCAACCAATGCAGATCACGAATCACAAAACCCGGATATCCAAAGTTTTTTAATTCTTTTATCAATCGCCATAATTCTTTATCCTTAGTTTCATCACTACGATCTTGATATTGCAATGGATTGTCGAGTTCTTTCGATCTTAATTTTACAGCCATTTCAAAAATGGAAAGCAGTTTTGCAAGTACCTGGTCATACATCTGCCAATGATAATAGGCATGAGCCATTAGGTATTCAACTGTTTTGAAACTATTGATTACATCTTCGTGAACTCCGGAATGGAAGTTTCCTTTGATTACATATTTTTTTACGTAATCATCCTGATTTTCGATTTTCAAATCTGTTAACCAAATTGGATCGGGAGTATAGTAGTCGGGCATGATATGATTTAAGAGCTATTTCCAGTGAATAATATGATTGCATATTCTTTCTTGCAATCCTTCAGCAAAGGAAATAATTATTTTGTTCCATAAACCAAAACACATCAGAAAAGACTAAAAATTATTGTGTTAGGTATTTAATTGATATTGTTTCTAGCTAATTATACCAGGATTTGAGATTTTAAGTTGTCCTGAGCAGCGTTAATGAAAAGTTCTTCTTTTGGAAGCAAGAATATATTGAATGACTATAAATTGTAATTGAGTACAGAAACAATTACATATTATCCAATCGTTTTCTATTAACTTTACAAAAAAATCACTATTTCATATTTTAAAACCTTATAATTCCTATAGATTCCATGATAAATAAAGTTATTACCATTACCGCTTCACTTTCTGAAATGCACACCAATTAAGATGATATGAAAGATTTGGCAAACAGTGTTTTAGAAAAAATTAAGGATTACAGAAATAGTGATGGTATTCAAATAACAGTGGAAAGTATTCTGAAATGGGCAGAACAATTTGGAAAGGATGCTGAGTTCATGTTAACTGAAATCAATCACATATTGCCACAAACATATATACCTCTTGAAATTGCGAGAAACTGGATCAAAAGCCATATTGAAACAATGCTTAGTGATTCCAAGTATGGATCAATCACTGAGTTTTTATCAGAAACTGAATTTCTCGATATGCAGCCAATTGGAAAGAGCCAGAATGTAATCCTTGAGTTGGTGGACGAAGTACTCGTTGCTGAATACCAGCATTCATTCAAAGATTATGTGACTTTCCCAAAAACCAATTTTGTTTATTTTGATGATGTGCTGGCTTCAGGAGGTACAATAGGCGGACAAGTTATCGACTGGCTCAAATTAAAGAATGATGGACGTAATGAGAATCATTTGAGAATTTCAAAGGATGAATTCCGGCTGTCGATTCACCTGTTTTGCTTACATACATGGGGACATTCTTTTCAAAAAATCAGGATATCTAAAACATTCTCTCAAGCACTGGAAAGAAAAATCAAATGGTACAGGAATTTCGAAATTCAGAATCATATCAAATTCCATGGGGAAGAATTGAATATTGCTATTCCGGTCAAAGATCAGCCTAACAATGCTAAAACTTATCTGGCTAACTTGAACGCACAAAAATATGAAGATTATGCTTACCGACCGGATAATATTCCAGCTAAAGAAAGCTTTTTTTCTTCTCCGGAAAACAGAGTCAAATATGAAGGAATATTGCTTCAAAAGGGGCTGTTGATTATTGACATGATTCAAGGTCCAGTTTCGCCCAATATCAGACCATTGGGGTTCATCAATCCTAATTACAAGACTTACGGTTTGGGTACTCACTTTTTTACCTGGCGCAATATCCCGAATAATGCACCGTTAGCGTTGTGGTGGGAGGTTCCGGGGCATGACTGGCATCCATTGTTTCCAGCGAGACGAAGAAATTAATAAAATTCATTATCTTAGTGTAGCATGAAGGTATCACAAAGAACATATATTGCATCCGAAGTCATTACATTTAGTAATACAAAAGGAAAATTTGGTGGGTTGTCAAACATGGCACCTGATTATACTCTTTTTGTAAATGAAATTATTATTCCCAATGTGGAGGCATTGTATCAGGCTTGCAGATTTCCTTTGTTTCCTGAATTACAAAAGAAGATAATCAGCCAATCAAGCCCGATGGATGCGAAGCGGATCAGTAGGGAATACACACAGTACACACGACAAGATTGGGAAAACGTGAAGTTTGAAATTATGCGTTGGTGTGTGATGGTAAAGCTGGTGCAAAACTGGGAATCGTTCGGCTCTCTTTTACTCAGCACAAGCAACAAGCCGATTGTTGAATATTCCACTAAAGATCAATTTTGGGGAGCAGCACCATCGGATGATAAAACCCTGAAAGGTGTAAACGCACTCGGAAGGTTATTAATGGACATTAGGGAAAAGTATGTGGTAGATGGTTCAAAAATAAATTCAATATCACCTCCAAATATTCCTGGTTTTTTACTATTTGATCATATTATTACAACTGTTTATGATCCGTCCTATGTATCCATGGATTTTGAAAACAGATATGCTATGGAATTAGCATAAACTAATGTGTTTTTTCTAATCTCTAGTTTTTGCAGGTGTTGGCACCAATAATTCCTGAACATTTACTTCAAGTGCTATTGCAATATCTCTAAGAAATTTGACTGTCGGTTGACTTTCATTGTTACAAATTCGCGTAATGGTATTGGGAGTCTTATTTACCATTTCAGCTAAAGCCTTTTGAGAAATATTCAATTCAGCCAAAACAACTTTTATCCTGTTCATTCGAATCTTCTCTTCTTTGTCTTTAGTCATCGTAATTTGTTTTTTCACTCTAAAATATCCATAAAATGAATGAAAGCATACGTTTTACAAAGAGATCAGAAAGACTAGTGAATCTCAAAAAATACATTTTATGGATTATTTAATTCATAAAATTTGTATTAAAATTCATTTTATGTATCTTAGCATTGTTTAAAACTTTTTTATTTCATGTAAAAACAATTAAAATATGTCAAATCGTACCTTTGTGAAAGAACAAAGAAGGTACTTCTAAATATTAAGAGTAGCGTTAGCTATTAGGTCTTGTCTCACGAAATCGCCAAATTTAGTACACAAGAACTGATAGACTAACCACTCCCAAGAAACGGGCGTGGTTGTCTTTGGTTTATTGTGTACAAGGCGTTTGGCGATGCCTGTGAGACAGTAAGCTGAGCACCACGCCTGCTTGTTTATCAACGTTCTGTTTTGGTGCTGAACAGAAATTAACCCTCCTTCTAATGGCACTTCCAACTCCTTCACAAAACACTTTCATCTGTAATAAGACTATCATAATCAATCTAATAAAGCAGGATTTGATTAACTGGAAAATGATCTACTCACTTCAAAAGATGCAGATTCGTGCGGATGATTATCAACTGGATATAGGACCGATCATCTTTGAAATGATGGACCTAGAAAATCGCAATGATGCAAGTGAAATCTTTGATAAATATGTGGAAATGTCAAAGCCGATACTAAAGACGAAAGCAAATCAATCAAATCGAAGAATTGATCTACTTGCTTCCAAAATATATAATTACCTAGAAAGCTTAAGTCAATAATAAACTGCTAGTTAACACTAGCGAAACCGCTTTTCAAATTGGATGGTGGGGTTTATGTTTTTACTCAAATTGTCTTCGAAAAATTACACTCAAAAATGTTTTCTAGAATTTTGAGTATAGTCATTTTCTTATATCTTCGATGACTATTAACCATATTCCACTCCATGAGCGAAAAGACAGTCCATATCCAAACCATTGGTGAAGCTATAACAACTATTGCGACCTCTAATATTGATCTTATACTTTGGTACAGCTTCTCAATAACTATAATAGCCATTATAATGGTTGTAAGAATACTTAGGAAAGAAAGTAAGTATAGGACTTGGAAAACAGATAAAATAAATCTTTTTGGATTGTATGAGCGAGAATGGTCTGCTACTGAAGACGAAGTTCTCCGGCAGCTTTGGGATGAGAACCAACGGCTTGAAGGTTCTGTTGCTGAATACAAGCAAAAGTACAGAGCAGCACGTACTACTAACATTATAATTGCAGTCATTTTAATGATTTATGCTTACATCTTTGTTACAGATCATAAACATTTTGGAAATAAACTATTCGCATGGACGATCAGGATTGCAATAATTTGTTCAGTGATTCTTTTGGTTAATTATACTGTTAGGGTTGTGAAGTAAAAAGTTTCTAGAAATACAATTGGTTTTTGAAAATCAAATATTTAGATTCGTCACTTAACTATTATTCATTGAAACATGGCAACAACAAAACTTGAAGTAAAATGCATTAAGAGAGCTGGAAACGTAAATGCACATGAACATATAACTCATATAGGAGGAATCCATCTAAATCAAAAATGGGAGGTTTCCGTACCAAATGCAATTGCCAGAATAGAAGCTGGAACTCACCAGTTCTTTGTAACTCAAGGATTCAACACTGCTGAAATAGGGGTTGTAAATATGTCAAATGGAACCAAGTATCTAAGAACAATAAAAGATGGAACACTTACAGATAATCTCTTGAGTTTACCCGAATGTTCAATTTGATGATTGATTTGAGATTGGCTCATTGTTCATAATATACGAGAAGATCAACTTCATTGATTACAAAACAGTTCTTCTTTTATTCCGACCATAATTCTCTATCTAGATTTTTCAAGGAGTTAAAAGTTCGGATTGTAAATATGAAAATTACCGCTGCACCGAATTAATCTGACCCCTAATCAAACTATCTTAAACTTTTTAATACCTTTATTTTCCAGTAGGATTTCAATTCATAACCTTTTTCTGTACCCATAGTGTGAAAAGAATCAAAACATGAGTGTTTTCGGCAGTTATAGGATATTTTCATGACTTACTTAAATAGGAAACAGTTATAAAACCCATGAAAAACACAGAATTCGACATCAAGAAAAGAACCTTTCAATTTGCTCTGGAAATATTACTTCTTTGTAAACAAATCCAGGAAACAGATCGCGAATATATTCTAACCAAACAATTGATTCGTTCTGCGACATCCGTTGGCGCAAATATTCGTGAATCCCGAAGTGCTCAAAGTAAAAAAGACTTCATTCATAAAGTTAGTATTGCACAAAAAGAATGTGATGAAACAACCTACTGGATTGAACTTTTATTGGCTTCAACTGCTAATTACGAATCAAAACTTAAGCCCTTACATCAAGAATCGGAAGAATTAATGCGCATACTTAGCGCAACGATTATAAAGTCAAAAGCAAACCTGCACGCTACCAAGTGAATTTACATTTCATTTTTACTTTTAACATTTCATCATTTTACATTTTAACTACTTCGTATTTTGAATCCCCAGATAAACCAGCAAAGCCGGCACAACAACGGTCACCAACGTTACGATCGCATTGATGTTGAACTTCTTCTGATCCACCTTTGAATCGGTAGGCCTTGACTCAAACCGGTATGCCACATCGGTGGAATCGTAATAAGCAACCAGGTCCATGTATTTCCCGATCTTTTTCTTCCCATTTGTTTCCTTCAGCATAAATGGAATGGTTTTGCGGTCCGTGGTGCGGTATTTATAAACAAATGACCGGTATCCGGTAGAATCGTAGATATCCATATCGTAGGGCTGTATTCCCAGCCGGGCGTTTACGGTATCCAGAGTCATACCGGTTTTCAATTGCATGACTTGTTCTACATGCGTGTACTTAGGTGCCGAGATAATGCACGACTGAACCAGCATTGCCGGAATGAGAATAACTGTCAGGATCTTATTTCCTTTTTTCATAGCGAATCACTAATTGGTAAGAGGCATCCAATCAGGCAAATCGAGGAAACTGCATCAGCAGGGAGTCACAAAATACAAAAAATGAACAGGAAGGAAGATTTAAAAAAGCTTAATTTATCTTCCGCCATTCTCTTTTAAATCTCTCAGGCAATTTTCATCAAAGGCCGGAACCGGGGAATTCCCGATCAGGTTATTGAAGACATTTCCGGTTTCTACTTCCCAGTACATCAAACAATCCGTATTATCGCAATGAGCACCGTGAGCTGTATCCTGGTGAGAACTATACATGGTGGAACCCAGATTCACCAGGCCTAAAATATGGCCGAATTCGTGATTGATCACCGTACTTTCCAGTTTGTACAATTCAGGCTCGCCGAAACCACCGGCATTATCTTTCAGGGATTTTTCATAAATCACCATGGACGTATTGAAATAAGCCTGCCCCAAAACCATGGCGGAACCTTCGTTTTCAGCCGAAGGGCCGTCGAGGAAGATAAAACAGGTTGCAAGGTCTTTCTTATAGGTAAATTCCTGCCGGTTATCATTTTCAATCGTTTTTACATCTTCGATGGAATAAGAACTTTTTCCCTGTGCCACAATTTCACGAAGCACCACATGAATTCCTTCCGGCTTATTGCAGACATTCGTTACCAGTTGTTTCAGGTTCTCAACCGCCTGGTCCGTGGGTTGGAACCCGGTCATGTAAATAATTTCAATTGTAATCGATTTATATTTCTTGTCCGAAAGGATATCGTTGGCGGAAGAACCTACGTCCTGCCGGTGGAATTTCCGGATTCTGCGGTCGCTGTCTTTTTTGCAGGAATAAGGCACAAATGCCAGGAAGAGCACGAAAACGAAGTGGAGAGTACGCATAACTGATCTTTTTGAGAAAGATATCATTTTTCCCGAAAGAAAAAAATACCGCCTTTTAAATCGGTAAGATGATTTTTAAGCTGAAAGTGTATCTTTGGTGCCCACAAACCTTTTTTCATGAAAGAAAAGAATGCTGAACTGATTCAAAAACGCGACGCTGCACAATTAGGCGGTGGCCAGGCACGAATTGATAAACAACATGCGCAAGGGAAACTAAGCGCAAGAGAACGAGTGACCTTATTGATGGATGAAGGATCATTCCAGGAAATCGGGATGTTTGTGGAGCATCGTGCTACTTCCTTCGGATTGGATAAAACAAAAAGTCCGGGTGACGGTGTAATTACCGGTTTCGGTACGATCCACGGAAGAGTGGTTTACGTGTTCTCGCAGGATTTTACGGTTTTGGGTGGTTCACTTTCCGAAACACATGCTCAGAAAATCTGTAAAGTATTGGATTTGGCCATGAAAAACGGCGCTCCTGTTATCGGTTTGAACGACTCTGGTGGCGCACGTATCCAGGAAGGTGTTGTTTCCCTGGCAGGTTATGCAGATATTTTTTACCGCAACACCCGCGCTTCCGGAGCAATTCCGCAAATTTCCGTGATTATGGGACCTTGTGCAGGTGGAGCGGTTTATTCCCCGGCATTAACCGATTTCGTTTTCATGGTGGAAGATACTTCGTATATGTTCGTAACCGGGCCAAACGTTGTAAAAACGGTCACGCACGAAGAAGTTAGTTCGGAAGACTTAGGTGGGGCGAAGGCTCACGCTGAAAAATCCGGAGTTACGCATTTCACCGCTGCAAACGACGTGGAATGTTTACGCAAGGTTCGCGAACTATTGACCTACATGCCTCAAAATGCCATGGAATTGGCACCGCAATTCGGAACAGCTTTGTTTGCAAAAGAAAAATTGAGCCGCATTCAGAATATTGTTCCGGATAATTCCAATTTACCATACGACATTCGTGAGATCATCGATTGTTTGATCGACGACGACACCTTCCGCGAAGTACAGGCAGATTTTGCGCCTAACATTGTAGTTGGTTTTGCACGCCTCGACGGAAGATCCATCGGAGTTATTGCCAACCAGCCCGCATCCATGGCCGGAGTATTGGATATTGACTCTTCCCGAAAAGGTGCGCGTTTTGTGCGTTTCTGTGATTCCTTCAACATTCCGCTGCTGGTATTGGAAGACGTACCCGGATTCTTACCGGGAACCGACCAGGAATGGAGAGGAATTATCACCCACGGGGCAAAATTATTGTACGCATTCTCCGAAGCAACCGTTCCAAGAATTACGGTAATTACGCGTAAAGCTTACGGTGGTGCATTCGACGTAATGAACTCCAAAAACATCGGGGCAGATTTGAACTATGCATGGCCGACTGCAGAAATTGCAGTAATGGGGGCAAAAGGTGCTGCGGAAATTATCTTCAAATCCGAAATTGCCGCTGCAGAAGACAAAGAAGGAAAATGGAAAGAAAAAGAAGCGGAATACGCCGATATGTTCGCCAATCCTTACCGTGCAGCAGAAAGAGGTTTCGTGGATGCGGTTATTTTACCGGAAGAAACCCGCGCAACATTGATTGCGGCATTCCAATCCCTGGAGAAAAAATCCGAAACATTACCGAAGAAAAAACACGGAAATATCCCGTTATAAAATAAGGGCGAAAAATTTTTCGCCACACGTAGGCACGCGACGCATCGCGTGCCTACGTGTTTTATAACGTTTCCCGGATATCCCGCACCTGGATTTGTAAAGTCGTTCGGTTTTGCCAGGTATTGGTTTCAAGCGTAAAGGCACAATCAAACGCACAACCCGAAGCAATCAAATCCGCTTTATCCGGCATATTGAAGCCGATCGCGGAAAGTTCGATTCCTGAAACAGGATCTACCAGGTCGAATTTCAAATGCGCTTCTTTCAGCACTTTTCGTTTACTCGCATAGGCATTCCGGATACAGAAAACCGGTTTGTCATTTCCCGGCCCGAAAGGTTCCATTTGTTCCAGCATGCGGTAAATTCTCGGTACCTGGTGCACCGATTCTCCCGCCAGGAACAAATCCGAAGCCTTAATTTCCAGGTCAATCACCAAATCTTCCACCTCATCCAATGGCTGGATGTTCTGTTGAACATATGCATCAAAATGTTCGGTGAACAGCGCAATATTTTCCAGAGGCAAAGTCAGTCCTGCGGCGTGCTGATGTCCGCCGTATTGTGTCAGTAAGTGTTCGCAAGCCGAGATGGCCTCGTACACATTGAACCCTGAAACCGAACGTGCCGAACCGGTTGCTTCGCCCTTGTTCTGGGTCAAAACAATCGTCGGACGGTAATGATGTTCAATTAACCGCGAAGCAACAATTCCGACAACACCTTTGTGCCAGTCGGATTGGAAGACCACCGTTGATTTGCGGCTGATAAACAATTCATCTCCCTGAATGATTGCCAACGCTTCCTGCGTTGTTTGCGCATCCAGGATCCGTCTCTCGGAATTGTACTCATCGATTTCCAGCGCAATACTTTTTGCCTGTTCCCTGGATCCTGCCAATAACAACTCAACCGCCCGCGAACCGCTTTTTAAACGTCCGGCGGCGTTGATGCGCGGTGCAATGGTGAAAACCACATTCGACAAATCAAGCGGGAAAGAGCGTTGCGCCTGTTCTACCAAAGCAGCAATTCCCGGGCGCGGATTTTCATTCATGCGCTGAATGCCATGTTTACACAAAATCCGGTTTTCACCCGTTACGGAAACGATGTCCGCACCGATGGCAACTGCCACCAAATCCAGGTATTCAAACAATGTTTCTTCCGGTTTACCGGTTCTTGAAAACCAGGCTTGCAATAATTTAAACCCGACACCGCATCCGCACAATTCCTTGAAAGGATATGCGCAATCTTCCTGCTTGGGATCCAAAACAATGCAATCCGGAATAATTGCTCCGGGAGTATGATGATCACAAACAATGATGTCCAGGCCTTTTTCCCGTGCATAAGCTACTTTATCCACTTCTTTTATTCCGCAATCCAATGCGATGAGCAGGCTGCATCCGTTTTCCAGTGCCGTGTCAATTCCTTTGTATGATAAACCGTATCCTTCTTCATAACGGTCCGGAATGTAAAAATCTACGGAAGCATATGTTTTTAAAACGCTGTATACCAAAGCTACCGAAGTCGTTCCATCCACGTCATAATCTCCGAAGACCATTACACGCTGGTTTTTTTCTATAGCCGTTTGTAACCTTTCTACCGCTTCTTCCATATGTAACATCAAAAAAGGGTCGTGCAGATCGCTTAACTGTGGAGTAAAAAATGAACGAATTTGCGGAAGTGTTGTAAGATCTCTTTGAGTAAGTAAGGATGCCATGACCGGGCTCACTTTCAGGTTGTCAACTGCGGCTTGAATATTGTCGGGACTAGGTGTTTGTTTGATAAACCAGTGTTTTTGCATAAATTTCCGTTTTCTAATATAAGTTATGAAAAAAGTTCTTCTTGTTTTTACCCTTTCCCTTCAATTTTTCAGTTTTTCCCAAAAAAGTGTTCAGTTCTCAGACCCGCTTCCTTTCGGAAGCAGTGCCCAGCTGACAACAGACAAAATTCACTTTGGAAAATACAAAAGTAGTGATTCGCAGGTGACCTATGTCATTGATGAAAAAGGTATCTCCATTGTTACCGTTGCTATTGCCAGCATTTCACGCGAACAGGTACGTGAATCTTCCAAATTACAGGTAAGAGGAAATTATTTGTTCGGGATCAAGGCCAATGATTCTGTTCCCTGCGTGCTGGAAGGAGAAAACTATTACTACGGAATTGAGTCCAAACTGGTTATTGCCGGGGAAGGTTCCATGAATACATTCATTAAGATCAACACCAACAAATACGTGATCAACTTCCACGAAGGATCTTATTTCGAGCCAAGCATTGTTACTTTTGCAGGAGGAAAAATGACCATCGTTCACAGCGAATTGAGCTACCAGCCGCTGTTTCAGTCTATTTTGCAGGTGAATACCATCACGCGTTACGGTTCGGAAGTAGCCATTCTTGCTCCTACTTATGAGCAGTGGGAACGTTTGGAAGCGGGTTTGTTTACCGGGAAAAAGCTGGTTTACATCAAAGAATAATCCTCCGGAAATGTCGAAACACTGGAAAGAGAAAACAAACCCGGAAGAACATATCGATTATATGTCCACTTCTCATATCGGTGGTTTTCCCATTCAAAATTCATCGGAAAAAGGTGAATGGGTCTATTTTGTCCGGGAATGCTCCTTTACATTTCAATTTGCTTCCATAGATCAGTTAAAGGTTGCAAAAGCCTATTTTTCAATGAAGGTCCACCCTTCTACCAAGCGATTCAACAACGGATTGGAACATTATTGGCAAAGTTGGTTTGAGCGGTTACCTGCCGGATTAATTCGCGGAACCAAACGCGTACGTATCTTAAAAGCCCTGGAAAAAGCCCTTCAGGAATTCTCACCGGATCAACCAAACAGCTGATCCCGGCGAAATAAGATTCGTTAAAAATTCAGGTTTTTTCGATCAAATGCCCGACAGTCGCATTTTTAACACTCATCTTAACTTATATTTCCTTAATTTTGCAACAAATTAGAAGTTATGAAATTAGGTGCAACAGAAATTATTTTAATCCTTGCAGTTGTTCTTTTGTTATTCGGAGGTAAAAAAATTCCTGAATTAATGAAAGGTCTTGGAAAAGGGATCAAGGAATTCAAAGACGCTAGCAAAGGCGAAGACGGAGCTGCTCCATCCACTACGGAAGAGAAAAAATAGATTTAAGCTTAAGCCAATCCATTCTACATGTATAAAACATTTTCGGAAGTTAAAGTTGCACTCTCCGCAGGGAAAACTGTGGAGAGTATCGTGCTTTCCTACTTAGAGCAAATTGAAAAAAACAACCATCTGAATGCCTTCCTGGAAGTATTTACCGAAAGCGCATTGGAACAGGCTCGTGTGGTAGATCAGAAACGGACTTCCGGAAAAGCAGGCAGATTAGCCGGCATGGTGATCGGATTGAAGGATAACATTTGTTACAAAGGACATCAAGTGAGCGCAAGCTCCAAAATCCTGGGCGGGTTCGAATCGCTTTACTCTGCAACGGTCGTAGAGCGGCTTTTAGCAGAAGATGCTGTAATTATCGGCCGTTTGAACTGCGACGAGTTTGCGATGGGAAGTTCCAACGAAAATTCCGCTTACGGTCCGGTGAAAAACAACTTGAGACCAACGCACGTACCGGGAGGTTCTTCCGGGGGTTCTGCCGTTTCTGTTTCTGCAGGAATGTGCACCGTTGCATTGGGATCGGATACCGGTGGGTCCATCAGACAACCGGCTTCTTTCACAGGAACTTACGGATTCAAACCGACATACGGAAGAGTGAGCCGCTACGGCCTAATTGCTTACGCCTCTTCTTTTGATCAGATCGGCCCGTTTGCAAACAACCTGGAAGATACGGTTTTGGTCATGGAAGTAATCGCCGGAAAAGATCCGATGGATGCAACCAGTTCTTCCAAACCGCTTGGTTTCTCTACAGACATTCCCGCAATCGGGAAAAAGAAAATTGCTTATTTGAAGGAAGCACTCGAAAACGAAAGTATGGATGCGGAAGTTCGTGCCATGATGGAAAAAATCATTGCGGACCTGCGTGCTTTGGGCCATACCGTTGAAGGAGTAAGTTTTCCTTACCTGGAATATTTGGTTCCGACTTATTACGTATTAACCACCGCGGAAGCATCTTCCAACCTTTCCCGGTTTGACGGTGTTCACTATGGGTATCAATCCCCGGAAGCTAAAGGAGTAGAACAAACCTACACCCTTTCCCGTTCGGAAGGATTCGGCCCGGAAGTGAAAAGACGTATTATGGCAGGAACATTCGTATTATCTCACGGATATTACGATGCTTATTACACCAAAGGAATGAAGGTAAGACGTGTTTTGAAAAACAAAACCAAAGAGATTTTCAGTCAATATGACCTGATGATCTTACCGACCACTCCTTCTACTGCATTTGAGTTCGGATCTATCAACGACCCGATCCAGATGTACTTACAAGACATTTTTACCGTACATGCGAACTTAACAGGAAATCCGGCGATTGCAATTCCACAGGGAACGCATAGCAACGGATTACCCATGAGTTTACAGATTATGGCTGACGATTTCAATGAAGAAGCAATTTTCTCATTGGCAAATCAGATCGCACATAATTAATCCCATTTTGCCTATGAAACGATTCGGAACCGTACTTCTTTTGCTTTTTATCACGTTGCTGAACTCAACCGATTTGATAGCGCAGCGCAGACAGAAACCTCCTGTAAAGGACACAGTAACCGGGGAAGTATTTATCCGAATAGTTGATCAGAGCCTGAGTCTTTATTACGACGATTTCTCCAAAGGAACCAATTACGATTCCATTGTAGATGCGCTGGATTACGAAGCAGGTACTATTCCATCCTTTTCGGACGAAGATTACTGCAAGCGCCTGGCGAAACTGAACGAAATCTCCTCTTTTGGCTTTGATTGCAACAACGTTTCACTGACAACCATCAAATTTTTTGCTCAAAACCGCCGGAATTTTGTTCGCGTAGCATTGGGCCGTGGCCGTTTGTATTTTGACCTTTACGAAGAAAAGCTGGCCGAATACGGACTTCCGCTTGAATTGAAATACCTTTCTGTTATCGAAAGCGGTTTGCGGCCACAGGTAAAATCCAGAGCCGGAGCATTGGGTTTGTGGCAATTCATGTATGCAACCGGGAAGCAATACGGCCTGAAGGAAAATTCCTACCTGGATGAACGTATGGACCCTGCAAAATCAACGGATGCTGCTTGCCGCTACCTGAAAAAACTGTACGACATCTACGGTGACTGGAACCTGGCTTTGGCAGCTTACAATGCTGGTCCGGGTAACGTGAACAAAGCTATCCGCCGCTCAGGAGGAAAAAGAACGTATTGGGAAGTACGGCCATTTTTGCCGCGCGAAACACAGGGTTACGTACCGAATTTCATCGCCGCAACTTACCTGATGACTTACCATGCGGAACACAATTTGCTTCCGGCAGAACCGAAAATGCATTTCTACCAATTGGATACACTTTGCCTGAACCGCGGTATTCACATGCAAACCATTGAAAAACTGGTTTCCTGGTCGGTGGAAGATATCCAAAGCCTGAACCCGGTTTACAAGACATCATACATTCCACCGACGTTTCCACAGCAATGTGTAACCGGGCCGCTTCAAAAGATCGGTTTACTGGTGAGCCTGGAAGATTCGCTTTATGCGCTGGAACAACGCATCTACGGTATTGGCGGGTACCGGAACACTTTACCTACTGATGTGGCCGTTGATCCTCAAAACGATCAGCTGGTTATTTCCAATCCGGCAACTAAAATTGATGTTCCTAAAACCAAAGTGATTACAACGATCAATTACACGTATCACAAAGTGAAGCCGGGAGAAAGCCTTGGAAGCATCGCAGCACAATACAATGTAGCGATCCAGGAATTGATGGATTGGAACGACCTCACAACCGCGCGGATTACGGTAAACCAGTTGCTGAAGATACAAACGAAGGTCAGCACCACTGTGGAAAATGAAGCATACCAGGAAGCAGTTGCAGACAGCATAGAGAATGCCGGGAACAAAACCATCATTCCTCCTGTTCAAACTCCTCTCCCTGTTGCCAAAAAATATTATTCGGTGCGAAGCGGGGATACCTTCTCCAAAATCGCTTCCAGACACGGATTAACGATGAACCAATTGGCTCGCCTGAATCCGGGAGTTTCTGCAAGCCGCATACGTGTAGGACAGCGCATACGTGTCAAATAAACTTTCTTTTATGAATTCGCTTGCAGTTGTCATCATCACGTTAAATGAAGAGCGCAACATCGAACGCTGCCTGAAATCCATTCGCGACCTGGCAGATGAGATCATTGTACTCGATGCTTTTTCTTCCGACAGAACAGCCGAAATTTGTGCAAAATACCCTGTTCGCTTCGAGCAAAGGGTATGGGAAGGCTATTCTGCCAGTAAAAATTACCTGAACAGCCTCGTTTCTTCCGATTATATTCTTTCTCTCGATGCCGATGAAGCACTGAGTGAAGCATTGTACCAGGAAATCAAAGCAGAAAAGGAAAAAGGATTCACAGGTACTTATTCTGTGAACCGCATGACGAATTACATGGGGAAATGGATCCGCCACAGTGGCTGGTACCCGGATATCAAACCGCGGTTGTTCCCGAAAGAGGGATCTTACTGGTCGGGCGAATACGTGCACGAAGAACTGGTGCACCCTCCTTCCGAGGTCAAAATTTTCAAAGGCGTACTGGAACATTATTCCTACTATTCGTATGAAGATCATCGTGCAAGAGCGGATAAATATTCACTGCTGACAGCCAAAAAATTCCATGCCAAAGGCAAAAAAGTGGGACCACTTAAACCCGCAATTAGTGCTTTGGGCCGTTTTGTTGCGATGTATTTTATTAAATTAGGATTCCTGGACGGCTGGAAAGGATTCAAAATTGCCCAGATCAGCGCCCAATCCAACGTTTTAAAGTACAAAGAACTAAGAAGACTGAATCGTGAAGGAAAATAAGAATTGGAACGGAAAACACATTGCAATCAGTCGCGTGGACAGCATTGGCGACGTACTTCTTACCCTTCCGATCACCGCCTGGCTGAAAGAACAATTCCCGACCTGCCGCATTACATTTATTTGCCGGAATTATACGGCACCTATTGTCAAATACTACGCGGCAATCGATGATATTGTAAAGGCCGACGATCTGTTTACCCTATCGAAAAAAGAACAGGCAGATGCCATTGAAAGCCTCGGAATTGATGCAGTAGTCCACGTTTTTCCGAAAAAAGAACTGGCAAAATTATTCAAAAAGGCCAAAGTTCCCATGCGTATCGGAACTTCACACCGCATGTTCCATTTGAGCACCTGCAATGTCAGGCCCAATTTTACCCGTAAAAAATCCCCGCTCCACGAGTCACAACTGAATTTTGAATTGCTTCGTCCGTTCGGGCTTACCGAAATTCCGACCTTTGAGCAGGTAAATACCTATACTTCTCATTTTGCGATTGAAAAGCAAGAGCTTCCGGAAGAATTTGAAACACTTTTGAAAAAGAAGTACGTGGTACTGCATCCTAAATCACAAGGAAGTGCCCGTGAATGGCCAATTGAGAAATACACTCAGTTAGCGGTTGAGTTGATCGGAAACGGTTACGAAGTTGTTTTTACAGGAACAGAACCCGAAGGAAAACAATTCCGCAATCTCATTCCGGTTGTCGATAAGTGTCATGATTCTACCGGGAAACTGACTATCGATCAATTGATCTGGCTGATCAAAAACGCTTCGGCTTTGGTTGCCTGCAGCACCGGGCCGCTTCACATAGCCGGTTTTATGGATGTGAAAGCCATCGGGTTATTTTCGCCGAGAATTCCCATTCATCCGGGAAGATGGAGGCCTTTGGGCAAGCATTCCACCGCATTGGTGTATGACCCCAACTGTGAAAAATGCGCTGCAAAAAAAGAATGCGATTGCATTTCCGACATTTCCGTTGAAAGCGTATTCAACGAAATCCTGAGATAACATGAGGACGGCTCTCAGCATATTGATATATAGCAATAGCTGGGTTGCTTTATGCGTCACAAGTCTGGTCTATGGGATCGGAAGTTATTTTCAATTACGCCACCTGGAATTGTTTGCAATCTGGAGTTTTACCGGAACGGTAAGTGCTTACCAGTTGCACCGCCTGTTCCGCCTGCGGCAACTCAAACATACCGTGCGCTCCAACCGTCGTTTGCTCTGGATGCAGAACACGTATACCTTCCAGGTTATTTGGTTCATTGTCAACCTCCTGGCCTGCTGCGCTTGTATTCTTTACATTCCCATTACGAAAGAAGCTATTATCCTGATAGGAATCAACCTGGTGATTGTAGCACTCTACGCTCTCCCGCTTCCGGTAATCGGGAACGGGATCCGGAATATTCCCTTTGCTAAAAACATCCTGATTTCCACCAGTTGGGTGCTGATCGTTCTGATTCCCTTTGCTTCGAATAAACAATTGACACGGGCAGGTTGGGAAATCCCTTTGCTGGTTTTCATCGCCGTTTTTGCGCAGATCATTCCTTTCGATAACCGCGATCTGGCTCACGACCCGAAATCCCTGTCAACCATTCCGCAACTGATCGGGGCACAAAAAGCGCGCTATGCAGGATTTGCATTGTTGATCATTGCTCTTGGAATACAAACGTGTTTACTGGGCTTTCACTGGCTGCTTCCGTTCACGATTCTTTGCGGAGCGGTCGGGCACTTGATTCCGTTTCTGATAGGCTATCAGCTGCGCCTGGAATTCATGTGGGAATTACCGCTTGGCTTGATGGGATTGTGGTTTTTATTAGCTTGAAACCGCGCATCTGTGGGAAAAGTTTGGATATTCGATCAGATGTAGTTCTACCAGCTATTACAAATTTGCGGTTTTCAGGTTTTAACCTAACTTTGCCCCAAAATTAAGATTCCATTAATGGCAACAATAGCAACTTACGATTTTCAAAACAAGCGTGCATTGGTACGCGTAGATTTTAATGTTCCTTTGAACAAAGAAACGCTGGAAGTAACGGACGATACGCGAATCCGTGCAGCTTTACCGACGATCAAGCACATTTTGGAAAAAGGCGGAAGCGTGGTTTTGATGTCTCACCTGGGAAGACCAAAAGAAGGCCCGGAAGACAAATTCTCATTGCGCCACATCGTAGGAAAAATTGAAAGCCTGTTGGGAAAACACGTGAAGTTTGCTTCCGACTGTATTGGAGCGAGTGCACTTGAAATGAGCTCGAACCTGAAACCGGGAGAAGTATTGCTATTGGAAAACGTGCGTTTCTACAAGCAGGAAACAGCAGGAACGGATTCTTTTGCTGCCGATCTGGCCAAGCACGGAGATTGCTACGTAAATGATGCATTCGGAACGGCACACCGCGCTCATGCTTCTACAACCGTTGTTGCCAACTACTTCCCGAACGATAAAATGTTCGGATACCTGCTGGAAGCGGAGATCAAAAGTGTAGACCGCGTGTTGAACAGCGAAGACAAACCATTGACGGCAATCGTTGGTGGGGCGAAGGTTTCTTCCAAGATCACGATCATTGAGCGTTTACTGGAAAAAGTAGATAACCTGATCGTTGGCGGCGGAATGGCTTATACCTTTGTAAAAGCACAGGGCGGTTCGGTAGGAAGCTCGTTGGTTGAAGACGATTTCCTGGCAACAGCCAACGAAATTTTGGAGAAAGCAAAAGCAAAAGGAGTGAATTTATACATTCCTACAGATACCATTGTTGCAGATAAATTCGACAACAATGCAAGCACACAATTAGTTCCGATCGGGCAAATTCCTGCAGGTTGGATGGGACTGGACGTTGGTCCGGAATCCATCAAAGCTTGTGCTGAAATCATTGAAAACTCCAAATTGATCTTGTGGAACGGCCCGATGGGCGTATTCGAAATGAGTAATTTCCAAAAAGGAACGGTAGAAGTTGCCCAGGCAATTGTGCGTGCAACTGAGAAAGGCGCATTTTCACTGATCGGTGGCGGTGATTCCGTTGCAGCAATCAATCAATTCGGGTTGGCGGATAAAGTAAGCTACGTTTCCACTGGTGGAGGAGCCATGCTGGAATATTTGGAAGGAATTGAATTGCCGGGAATCAAAGCGATTCGTTCTTAATCAGAAAACATACAAGAGAATCCCCGGTTTGTTTAGCAGATCGGGGATTTTTAGTTTACGCTTGTTCATTTTACGGGCAAAAATCTTCGTTCCTGAGCAACAGATGTTAATTTCGCGTTTTGAATTCGTGAATTATTTCTTCCTTCGAAGCCAATAGCGTTTCCAAATTATGAAAACAATCATCCTGATCCCGCTTTGTCTTGTCTCCATTTTCTCATCCGGACAGCATACCGAGAAATTTGTTGCTGAGATTTCACCGGTCAATATAGGCCTGCACACGACTCTTTCTTATAACTTCCAGGGGAAATTGAGCTACCAATTCAACAAGTACTTTTCGTTGTCTGCACGACACAACCAGGAATTGTATGCCGACATGATCTCTTCCACACAAAAAAGCAGTCCGTATCCCTACAAGAAGAATTCGCTTTCCGATATCCAGCTTGGAATTACCCTGGTGAATTCCAAACAGCCCAGACTTGATCCTACGGAAGACATTTCCCCGAAATCATGGAATCAGAAGTTATTCCGGGCAGACCTGGGCCTGACTTATTATAAATTTGCAGCGATGCAAACCGATTACTATTCCTACGATTTGGACGACCAGGGAAATTACAGCGTGATCAACAGCATCAACCGGCTTTCCGTTTCTTTGGGATTCTCCTTCATCATTCGCGAAAACAACATCAAAGACCCGAACGCTATCAAACTGAAACGCCAGCATTCTTTCTCAGCAGGTGTGTATTACGGACTCAATTACGACCTGCAGGGTTATGTGAAAATAGACGGTGAAAATCCTTCCATTCGGCCACCGAAGAACTACGGCTTTGACAGGTCCGGTTATTATTTACGCTATAACTTCCGTCAGCAAATCAACAAACATTTGTTCCTTGGAGCGGATCTGTTCCTTTCCAAAATGCCATACGTCAAATACACGCCAAATACCGATCTGTTCGTTCTCAGAGGAGGAGAAGCGGAACCGAAAATTCAGCCTTATGCAGGAATTATCATCGGCTGGGCATTTTAATTTTGTTCAAAGGCAATCTTTTCACGTTTCTCCCGTCTAATCTTCAAGAGGAAAATAAACCGAATATGACCCCGAATCAATTATCCATTTTCAATTGAATTACTTATCCAATACCTTCGCAATGCGGAAATAATCGGAATCTTTCTTCGGTGCATTTTTCAATGCTTCAGCCTGTGTTACGGTTACTTCCGGCTCATCATCCCGAAGCACATTGACTTCGTCGCTCATAAAGATCAACGGTTCCACATCATCGGTAGGAATTTCAGACAATTTACCCATGAAACCGATAATTTTATCCAAATCCTGGCGGATGGCTACTTTATCGTCTCCTTCAAAACGCAATCTTGATAAGTGCGCAATGTGATCAATTGTTTCTTCTGAAATCTTTTCCATGATGCAAAATTACAAAATTTGGCCGAATCATTTCTTCATCAACCCTCTTTCTCTGAGCGGCCCGGCTAAAATAGCGAAAACCAGGTCCGACAATTCAGCTTCCGTGAGTTCGTTCTGTTGTTCCACCGAAATAACATCGTGCATATAAATCCGCGAAATTCCCGGGTGCGCGTAACCCAAAAGCTGATCCGGATCGGAGAACATGTGGTAATGATCTAAAAACGTAATCGGAACAATCGGGATTTGCGCATTCTTGGATAATTTGAATGCACCGGATTTAAACTCCACCATTTCCGGCAGGTTATCGTCGGGGATTCCACCTTCAGGGAAAATTACAATGGACCAGCCACACTGAACCGCGGTCTTTGCCTGAATGAATGATTTTGCCGCTTTCATCCTGTCGTTGCGGTGAACCGGAATATTCAGTTTCTTGAAAAAAGTCTTTACCAGCGGATAACTCAGAATCTCACTTTTACCCATGAACAAAAACCGGTGTGTAGGTAAAATGGAATACATGATGAAAATATCAAAGTAAGAAGTGTGGTTCGAAACTATGAGGTAAGGACCTTTGGGCAATTTCACCCTTCTGAGCCGGTGAACCCAAATCACACACAAAAGGCGCACGGTAAAACTCCAGACTACATTAATCGGAAAACTCCATTTACGCCAGGAAACGCGGGAAAGTGTCAGACAAATAAACGGATAAAAGAACAGGAGTGTCGCTACGAAGATCAGCCCGACATAAAACTTGTAACATAAACTTAAGACTCCCAGGAACTGCTTCACCACTCAAAAATAACGCTTCCCGCCAATAATCAGGTACAAAAAATCCGGCATTCTTGGAATTTCTATCCAAATCCTTCCTTTTAGCTGAAAGAAACCCCTAAATTCGCAGAAAACAATTTGAATGGCACGAGTTCTTACAGGTATACAAAGCACGGGAACCCCGCATTTGGGAAATTTGCTCGGTGCGATCTTACCTGCAATTGAGATGGCAAAGGATCAGCAGAATGATTCCTTTCTTTTCATCGCAAACCTGCACACGCTGACACAGATCAAAGATGCAGAGTTGATGCGCGAAAACACTTATTCTACGGCTGCTGTTTGGTTAGCATGTGGATTGGATCCTGAGCTTACCACTTTCTACAGGCAAAGTGACGTAGCGGAAGTAACCGAACTGATGTGGCATTTATTGTGTTTTTTTCCTTACCAGCGTTTAACGCTCGCTCACAGTTTTAAAGACAAAGCAGACTATTTATCCGATGTAAATGCCGGGTTGTTCACCTACCCCATTCTCATGGCAGCGGATATTCTTTTATATGACGCGGAAGTGGTTCCGGTTGGAAAAGATCAGCAGCAACACCTGGAAATATCACGGGATGTAGCAGTGAAATTCAACCTGAAAATGGGTGAAACTTTTGTCCTTCCGGATGCAAAGATTAACGAAGCAACACAAATCATTCCCGGAACAGACGGCGAAAAAATGAGTAAGTCGCGCAACAACACGATCAATATTTTCCTGCCTGAAAAACAGTTGAAAAAGCAGGTGATGTCCATCGTTACCGACAGCAAAGGACTCGAAGAACCGAAAGATCCGGATACTTGTCATATTTTCCGTTTGTACGAATTACTGGCTTCCCCTTCCGAGATTAAAACCATGCGCGCCAATTATTTGGGTGGCAATTACGGATACGGACATGCAAAAAATTCACTTTTGGAATTGATTTTGACCAAATTTTCAACAGAAAGAGAAAAATACGATGCCCTAATGGCGGATAAGTCTCAGATTGATAAAGCCTTAGAAATAGGGGCTTCCAAAGCGAGAACTATTGCGCAGGAGACTCTAAAACGTGTTCGCAGTAAAGTTGGATACTAAAAATATTTTTATTGAACTATACCGTTTAATCAAAAAATACTATATTTGAATCAACTTATGTTACACCAACATAAACTACTCTTATTAAACCAACATGCTGAAGCTCCAATTATGGGGCTTTTGCCTTTTTAGGGGGAAAGGACTAAAAATTAAGGTGTATTTTCCCCGAAACCACTAACATTTGTTTTAAATGTTATTTTTGTAAAACACTGCAACGCGCTTACTATGTTTAAACGGTTCGTTCTTATTTCCATGATCGCTGTCGGGTTTGTCGGCTGCACAGATGACTCTGTGAACGTTGAAGATCTGAAAGCAATAGGTGGCGCACGGTACGGAGGAACATTCCGGTTCATGTCTTCGGAAAAAATCGAAACACTCATTCCGCTTCAGGCCACCACTCTTTATATTCAGCGAATTACATCCCAGCTTTTCGATCCGATTTTGCGCTTAGATGCTTCGGGGTCCAAAGTCATCCCATCTGTTGCCGAAAGTTTTACGGTTTCTCCAGACGGGAAATCCTATACCCTGAATATCCGGAAAGGAATTTACTTTCACCCGGATGAATGCCTGGACGGTGAAGGCAGGGAATTAACGGCGGAAGATGTGAAATTCACCTTGGACATGTCCTGCAGCGGATTGAAATTAAACGAAATCAGCTTCATGCTGAACGATCGTGTAGTAGGCGCTTCCGAATTCAACAAGGCAACCAAAACACAATTCAAAGCGGGCGGAGTTTCCGGTATCAAAGTATTGGACCGCTATAAAGTACAGATCAACCTGGTTGAAGCATTTGCAGGATTCGATAAGCTATTGACTTATTCCGGTTTCGGGGTCTTTCCGAAGGAAGCTTATGATTTCTACAAAGACGATATCAAAAAACACCCGGTGGGAACAGGTCCTTTCATGTTGGAAGAATTCTCCGGGAAAGGGTTGAAAATGAAACGCAATCCGAATTACTGGGCAAAAGACCAGTTCGGGAACCAGCTTCCTTTCCTTGCCGCAATCGAGTTGAGCTATACCAAAAACAAGCGCAGCGAGCTCATTGCGTTCCGCGAAAGAAAAATTGATCTGGTACTTGAGATTCCGAGAGAAGACGTGGACAATATCCTCGGATCGCTCCAGGAAGCGCAGGAAGGAAAGACCGTGAAGCATAAAGTGGATTCCAAGCAATCTTTTTCGGTAACCTTCCTGGGAATGTCTCAAAGGAATCCTGTTCTGAAGGATGATCGTGTCAGAAGAGCATTGAATCATGCCATTGACCGTAAGAGCCTCGTTGATCGCACCTTATTGGGAGAAGGATATCCGGTTTTGAACGGATTTATTCCAAACACCGAATTCTTTCCTGCAAATCGTGTAAAAGGCCCGGACTTTAATTTAAACAAAGCAAACGCCTTACTTGCCCAGGCCGGATACGCTAACGGAGAAGGTTTCCCGGAACTGGTGATTTACGTAAGCGGGAATAAAGATGCGGCAAACCATTTACTGGCAAAGGGAATCTCCAAACAACTGAAGGAGAACCTGGGAATTATCACTTCGGTGGAATTGATCGATTTCGACAAAAGAAATGAGTATGTAAAATCAGGAAAAGCCAGCTTGTGGGTTTCCGGATGGATCGCAGATTACCCGGACGGAGAAAGCTTCCTGAGTATTTTCTACGGAAAATATGCGAACCTGAATTCCGAGTTCATGAACCCGTTCAAATACCGGAATGCCCGCTTCGATGACTTGTATGTGCGCCTTAATAAAGAACTGGATCCCAAAAAACGCACAGATATTATGGTGGAATGCGACCAGCAAATTGTGGATGATGCGGTTGTCCTTCCTCTTATAAATGATGACTTTATCACGATGATTAATTCACGCGTTCGAAATTTTAAGACAAATTCTTTGGAGAATCTGGATTTTTCAAGTATATTTATAAAAGAACCAAAGGGTTCAGAATAATTATTTTTTAACTAACTCTCAGCTTGCAAAAAGTTAAAGGCAGTCCAAGGCGGATTGCCTTTTTTTGTTGCCTTAACAAAATCTCAAAAATTTCTTAACTTAGAATCAAATCCTACCTGCTAAGTTTGTCGTTTTTATAATTCATTCATGGTAAAAATTCAGGAAAACGGTTCTTCCAAACACAAAACACACAGCGCTAAATATTTCAACCGCGAATTGAGCTGGCTTGCTTTTAATGACCGCGTGCTGCAGGAAGCACTGGATGATGAAGTTCCGCTGGTAGAGCGTTTACGCTTTTTGGGAATTTATTCGAATAACCTCGATGAATTTTACCGGGTTCGTGTTGCGAATGTCAAGCGCATGATCCAGGTAGATGATCAAAAAGTAGAAGGCTACAAAGGAACAGCCGAAGAATTATATGAAGAAATCCGGAATGTAGTGATTAAGCAGCAACGCAAGTTCGAGCATGCTTATGCTTCTATTCTTCACAAATTAAGACTGAAAGGAGTCCGGCATTACGATGAACTGACCGTCAACGATAAACAGAAAGAAGAATTAAAGAATTACTTCTTTTCTTCGGTTATTCACGACATTGTGCCGGTACTGATCGATAAAAAAATGCCTTTTCCCAGATTGCGTGACAAGGCCATTTACCTGGCAGTGCGCATGGAATGGGATTACAAACGGAAAGCGCGCTTTGCCTTGATTGAGATTCCCAACCTGGTTTCGCGGTTCTACATCCTGGAATCCGAAAAAGGAAAAGGAATTATTCTCATCGACGACATTATCCGCCTGCACCTGGCAGATATCTTCCCGATCTTTTCCTTTGATACGATAGAAGCCTTTACATTCAAATTCACCCGGGATGCCGAACTGAACCTCGATGATGATGTTTCCATGTCTTTCATTGAGAAAATGGAGAAAAGCATCAAGCAGCGCAAAAAAGGCGAGCCGGTCAGAATGGTTTACGATCACCGTATGCCACAGGATTTGCTGGAAATGCTGATCCGGAGTTTGAACCTGACATTGGGAATCAATACCATCGCGGGCGGAAAATACCACAACTTCAAGGATTTCATGAAATTCCCGGATTTCGGGAATACCGATTTTGTGTATTCACCCTACAAGGCGGTGGACCATCCGAGTTTTCACAAACAACACAGTTTGATTAAAGTCATTCTCGAGAAGGATGTGTTATTGCATTATCCTTACCACCGCTTCGATCACGTAGTGGATTTGCTCCGGGAAGCAGCTATTGATCCGAAAGTGGTTTCTATCAAGATTAATATTTACCGCGTTGCGAAGAATTCACAGGTTATGAATGCGCTGGTAAATGCGGTTAGAAATGGAAAAGATGTGACGGTAGTTCTGGAACTACAGGCGCGTTTTGACGAAGAAAACAACCTGTTCTGGTCTGAAAGAATGCGAGAAGAAGGCGCCAAGGTTCTTTACGGCCCGGAAGACCTGAAAATCCATTCCAAACTGATCCAGATCAAACGGGTTTCCGACAAAAAGGAACAACTGATCACCTACGTGGGAACCGGGAATTTCAATGAGCGCTCGGCACAGGTATATACGGATATGGGACTGATTACTGTCAATAAGAAAATTGCGGAAGAAGTACACGAGGTTTTTCACATGATGGAACATCCGTTGCACCAGTACCATTTCAAAACGCTGATCGTTTCCCCGGTAAATGCCCGGAAAAAGTACCTGCACCTCATTGAGAACGAAACCAAAAATGCCAAAAAAGGATTACCGGCGTTCATTCATCTGAAAATCAACAACCTGGTAGATAAGCAACTGATAGATAAACTTTACGAAGCTTCCCAGCACGGTGTGAAGATAAAAATGATGGTTCGCGGCATATGCTGCCTGGTTCCAGGAATTAAAGGCCTGAGCCAAAATATCGAGGTTCTGAGCGTGGTAGACCGTTTCCTGGAACATACCCGCTTCCTGGTTTTCGGAAACAACGACAAACCGCTTCATTTCATTACTTCTGCGGATTGGATGGAGCGAAACCTCGACAAGCGCATTGAAGTAGGAGCACCGGTTTACGATAAAGAGATCAAGAAACTCATTGACCTGGTATTTTCCTTTCAATGGGGCGACCGGGAAAAAGCACGGATTATTGATAAATACCAGAAGAACGCATACAAAGAAGCAACTGGAAACGAAGCTGTCATCCGGTCACAGGTTGAATTGCAGAATTATTACCGGCAATTGATAGAGCATTTGGGATATTGATATACATGTAGGGCCGAAAAATTTTTCGGCCCTACATAATACATATTTTCATTAAAATCCTTCTTTCTTCAGTTCCTCCGCATACGCTTTGGTGATCAGCGGAATGAAAATCTCTACGGAAACTCCGCCCCGTGACCTTTCACGGATCAGGTAGGAAGAACTTGTTTTATTGAGTTTGTTCAACAAGTATAAACGATCGTTGATAATTTCCGAAGCTCTTGAAGAATCGATTGCTTTCAGCCCTTTTCCGTTATCTTCTATAACGATCGCCAATTCGTTCAATCCTCTTAATTTGAAGCGGATTGTCAATTCACCCACTTTGTTTAAGTTCGAAAAACCTTCCAGTACCGTACTTTCCACAAAAGGTTGCAGGATCATAGTCGGCAAACACACATTGGAAGGATCCAGGTTTTCATCTACCTCAAACGAGAAATTAAAGGCATTCTTAGAACGGTCTCTCTGCAAAGTCAGGTAGAACGTCAGGAATTCGATTTCCCGGTCTAGTGTCATGAAATCGTCATGCGTGCTGTCCAATACCTGTTTCAGCAATTTGGAGAACGACTGAATTTTCTTTTTGTAATCGGTTCCCTGGCTTAGTTCGGCATTCTGCAACTGGTTCAGTGCATTGAAAATAAAATCCGGGTTGATCCGTGCCCTGTTGAGGCGTTGCTGAATTTCCAGGCGCTTTTGTTTCTGCTTAATGGATTTTTGTCTGAAGACCATCAACACATACGCTGCAAGCAATGCGAAAATGATACTTCCTACTAAGATCAAACGCCACTTCAGATGTCCGATCTGCTGTTGTTGCTGCAACAAACGTCTATCCTGTTCGTATTCCGCATCCGATTTTTCTTTCCGGACCCGGTGGTACTTTTCTTCCAATTGCGTATAGGCCCGGTCATTCTGAATCTTCAGAACGCTGTCTTTCATCTTGGACAGATCCTCGTAAACAACCAGCGCACGCTCGTATTCCCCGCTCAGTTTTGCGCAATTGTAAAGCAATTCCAGGGCATTGGTCACGTCATACGGATCACCGATCTTTTGGGCATAAACCAAATTGGAATCTGCATATTGGTACGCTTTATCGTATCGTTTCAATTCCAGGTAAATGTCTGAGATATCGCCATAGATTGCCCCGCGCTCTTTCCAGTGATATTCCGGGTTGGTTTGTGCCAAAGCACTGTCCAGGTATTTTAAAGCCAGGCGGAAATTGCGGTTGTAATAAGCATGGTCCTCGAATAAATTGTAAATCTGCAGGTAACTTTCCGAATACTGGATTTTCTTTGCAATTACATAAGAGAAAGAAACCGTATTCAGTGCAGAATCCAGGTAAGATTTGTCTTTTTCAAGCTGGTACAATTTGTAATAGCGGGAAGATAGCTGGCCCAGCAAATCTATCTTTGCTTCGTTATCCGATAAAACCCGGACGATCGGATAAGCCAGGTTGGCGTAATATTTCGCTTTTTCCTTGTCTTTGGATCTTCCGTAACTACCAGATAAACCCAGATAAGCTCTGGAAAGCATCGTATTATTTCCCGACCTTTGAAGAATCCGGATCGTTTTCGAGTAAGCGTCGATGGATCCCGGATAATCTCCCTGCAACATCAAAAGCTCGCCTAGCGTGAGGTTATTCTCTACATAAGAAGCGGATTTGCAGCGAATACTGTCTAAAATAAACTTTTCGCGGTCCAGGCTCTTTCTGGCATCTTCAAACTGTCCGTTTTTAATCTGAACCTGGGCTTTCAACTGAAACGCAAACGCCTGGCATCTCGGGCTCTTGTCTTTCTCCAGCGTTTTGGCATATTTCCAAAGACTGAATGATTTGTGAACCGCGGTACTGTCCATATCGCGCTGCGCAATGAAATCCTGCATGGATTTGCACGAGCAACCGGATTGTGCCTGAATGAATTCGGCAAAACCTATAAAGACCAGACAGATAATAAAACGTTTCATAGAGTTCTTGTTCAAAGTTAGCAAAAAGCTCTTAACTGATTTTACAAAAAAAAGAAAAGGAGCCCCTTTTGACGGACTCCTTTTCTTCGCTTTGTTACTTATGAGGTGAAATCACTAAAAATTGACTGTTAAACCAAATGTTAGTGGGTAAACTCCGACCGTTTTATCGGTGTCGAAAAGAGGCAGCAAATTGTAATTTGCAAACACTCCAATGTCTTTGTATCCCAGTTTAACTGCTGCATCCAGTCGGAATGCATTCAAACCGTAAACTCCTTTTGTTTTTGTGCGGATTTTCGTCTTGTCTTCTTCGATAACCTGTTTGGTGCTTGATCCCAAACGAACACCTCCGATTACACCCGCAGCGAGGTAAAATCCTTTGTCAGATTCTCCGTTCGTACAGAACTCGACCATGATTGGAGCTGTCAGGTAAACGGCTCTGAGTTTGTTTTTCTGGTAATCGTTTACCGTATCTTTCATCACCCACAGGGAATCTGAATTGGCAAACAACAAATTATTCTTCAAACCGATCTGTGTCCAGTTGATCCCCAAACCGGTAGTCAACCCGATGTAATTCTTGTAGATCTTGAACTTGTATTCTGCAAAGTTGAAGTTCCAGCTGAAAGACCTTCCCGGATCATTTTCCCACTGCTTGTCGTTCGGGAAACTGCTTTTCATGGCACTGTTCAACAAAACGGTTGGTCCGAATTCAACTCCCGCCCAATGTGCCTCGAAATGTTTCAGGGTTTTGTGGTCGGGTGCAGCATCGATGGTATCGTTGTCGTCATCATCGTCACCGCCGTTCTTGATAATCAAAATCTTTTTTCCCTTCATGCGGACGGTTGTTGTGTCCGGATCTTCCTGGCTGTTCGCATAACCGAACAGGAAGAAAATAAATGTAATAAATAAACCTGTTTTCATATTTTCTAATTTTTATCGTTTTCTAATAGCTGAGTACTTCGGGCTTTTCGAACGTATGACCATCTCGGGGATGATTTTGTTACAGCTGATACAAAAAAAATGCTAATTATTTTTCAATCGCTTATTTATCAACGGTTTATACTTACATATTTTTTGAATAAAATCACTGCTTATCGTAGGAATAAAGATTCTTTTCAAGTTTCAATTCAACTTTTCCTTCGATTTCTTCGTCTTACCTACTCAACTCATAAACTATTCAATATGCGCTATTCTTTACTACTTCTGTTTTTTCTGCCGTTCTTATCGTTCGGTCAAACAAACCTGTTCGATTCGATCGGTTCTAAATGGTACACTACCAGCGGATACTACATTACCGGTCAGAATGTAACTATTAATTCCATGACTTACAAAGAACTCCTCCGGTCTGGCCAGCCTGATTTTCTGAACGGAGAATACGTTGGTGCCATTCGCTATGAAACTGCTTCTTCCCGCGTGTTTTTCGTACCGGGAATGATAGCCGGTATGCCCAACGAAACGGAATTCCTGCTTTATGATTTTGATGTGAACCTGCAGGACACAGTTACTGTTTTCAACGATCTAACCGGTTTCAGTCAGCCAACCAGAGTGCAAGTCAATTCTTTGTCCACCGTTACTATCGGTTCCCAGCAGTACCAAAAAGTGGGAGTGGAAGGAGTGGATCAGTTCTATCCTTATCCGCCGGAAAGCTGGCAGTTCGGAACAGGAAGTAGTTTCGGTGTTTTAAATCCGGGTCTGACAGGTGTGACAATCTTTGACATTACTTATCCCACGCTTATTTGTTCGGAACTTGATACGATCTACTACCACAATCCCGACTTCCAGACTTGTATCAACGATTTAGGAATTTCCGATGTTTTGCTGGATCAATTAAACGTTTATATCCGGGATCACCAAATCGTTGTGGAAGGTGTAGAGGCTAACAAGGTTCAGAAAGCAGATTTCGTAACACTTTCCGGAAGCAGGTTTCCCGTTCGCAACATCATTCCATCCGACGGAGGATTCCGGTTCGATATCCCTGAACAGGTCCGCGGTTTGTTATTCATCCAGGTATTGACCACCAAAAACAACTGGATTTCTTCCAAAGTATTTGTGACTGATTGAATTATTTTCTGATCTGCAGGAATGTACTTTCTTAAAAAAAACGTGCGAACGGCGTCAAAGCTTTCGGACAATCGTTAATTTTGCTCCCGGTAAAAACTACCGGGATAAATTTTCAAGTACATGTACAGATCACACACAAACGGCGAATTACGCGCCACACATATCGGACAGGAAGTAACATTGGCAGGATGGGTCCAGAAATCAAGAGACCTTGGAGGAATGACCTTTGTTGATTTGCGTGACCGTTATGGAATCACCCAATTGGCTTTCAACCTGGAAGAAAATAGTGATTTGTGCTTGCAGGCCAGAAAATTGGGACGTGAATTCGTGATCCAGGTAAAAGGGTTAGTGATTGAGCGAAGCAGTAAGAATGCGAACCTTCCTACCGGAGAAATTGAGATCAAAGTTTCGGAACTGAACTTACTGAATGCTGCGAAAACTCCTCCATTCACGATTGAAGATGAGACGGATGGTGGAGAAGAATTGCGTGCGCAATACCGCTACCTGGATTTGAGAAGAAACCCGGTGCAGCAGAAATTGCGTTTGCGTAACCACGTAGCATTGGAAACACGTAAATATTTGGATTCAAACCAATTTTTGGATGTAGAAACTCCTTATTTGATCAAATCCACCCCGGAAGGAGCACGCGATTTCGTGGTTCCAAGCCGAATGAACCAGGGCGAATTTTATGCTTTGCCTCAGTCTCCGCAAACATTCAAGCAATTGTTGATGGTTTCCGGTTTCGATCGCTACTATCAGATTGTGAAATGTTTCCGTGACGAGGATTTACGTGCTGACCGTCAGCCGGAATTTACCCAAATCGACTGTGAAATGGCTTTCGTGGAACAGGAAGACATTCTGAACATGTTCGAAGGATTGATCAAACATTTGTTCCAGACCGTTCGCGGGATCACTTTCGAAGGAGATTTCCCGAGAATGAGTTATGCCGAAGCCATGGCAACATACGGATCCGACAAACCGGACATCCGTTTTGATATGAAATTTACAGATCTGAAAGCACTTTCAGCAGGAAAAAACTTCCAGGTATTTGACAATGCGGAAGCTGTGATCGGAATTGCTGTTCCGGGAGCAAGCGAATACACCCGCAAGCAACTCGATGAAATCACCGACTGGGTAAAACGCCCGCAAATCGGTGCGCTTGGGTTGGTTTACGTGAAATGCAACACAGATGGAACCTACAAAAGCTCGGTAGATAAATTCTACGACGAAGCGGCTTTGAAATCCTGGGCGGAAGCTGCAGGTGCAAAAGCAGGAGATTTGATCTTTGTTTTGAGCGGCGACCTGGACAAAACCCGCAAGCAAATGAATGAATTGCGTTTGCGCATGGGAACCGAATTGGGACTTCGCAAACCGGATGAATTCAAGCCTTTATGGGTATTGGATTTCCCGCTGTTGGAATGGGACGAGGAAAATGGCCGTTACCACGCCATGCACCACCCATTCACTTCCCCGAAACCGGAAGATTTCCATTTAATTGATTCCGAGCCGGGTAAAGTACGGGCAAATGCATACGATTTAGCCATGAATGGTGTTGAATTGGGCGGAGGGTCTATCCGTATCCATGACAGAGCTTTGCAATCGCGTATGTTCGAGTTGTTAGGGTTCACGCCGGAGCAGGCACAGGAGCAATTCGGATTCTTACTAAATGCTTTCGAATATGGTGCTCCTCCACACGGTGGACTGGCATTTGGGCTTGACCGTTTGGTAGCAACCATGGGCGGTTCCGACTCCATCCGCGATTACATCGCATTCCCGAAAAACAACAGCGGAAGAGATGTGATGATTGATGCGCCTTCGCAAATTGACGAAGCGCAATTGAAAGAATTGGGGATTAAATTATAATTTGGATCATATGAAAAACCGCAGGGACTCAAAGCATTGCGTCCCTGCGGTATCAATTTACGCGATCATTTCGATTGCCGGACCATCTTCAAATGGTAAGCATGTGTATTCTTAAAACGATTTTCATCCAGCGACAATTGAACGATTTCTTTCGGGTGGAATTCATATTCCATTCTGCGCACCGAATCATTGATTCCACCTTGCGATAAAATCAACAGGTCTTTTGATTGATTGCGGATCCTTTTCCACTGACCGCTGCAAACAAGGGTTGCATCGCCGTCCTCTGTGGCATTTTTATAGGTTTCCGTCAAGCGGAAAATTCCCATGGTATCGCCTTTTACGACCAAACGCTGCTCTATTCCGTCGCAATCCTCGCAAGGAATTTTTCCTTCATAAATGCGGAATACTTTATAATCCTTATCGCGGATGTATTTTTCTTCCTCTTTACTTGCAGCAGACAGTTTTACCGGTTTCTTTTCATCTTCCCGGTGCTCAATGCAAGCACCCAGGATCAATACTGAACTCGTAACAACAAACAAACTATTCATTCGGTTTATCATCCCACTCAATTATTAATTTTCCAACAGTTTTGCCTTCTTCCAGCAAACGATGGGCCGTTTTTAATTCTCCTGCTTTGTAAACACCACCTACAACCGGATGAATTTGCCCTTGTTTAACCAATTGTACTACTTCGTTCAGACATTGAGCGAGCACTTTTGGTTTGAAGTCAGCTATCTTAAGCATGTTTATTCCAATAATGGATTTAGAACGCATCATTAACCCGATTGGTACAACAAAACCCATCTTTCTAACAAAATTAAGCGTTGAAAGCAGTCCCCACTTACCGTTTGATAATTCAGAACCACCAAATAACACCATCCTTCCACCGGTTCCCAAAAGTGCCTGGTCTTTTTTGAATGTAGCACCGGCTACCGGGTTGAAACTCACATCCAATCGTTCTGATCCTAAATACGTTGACACCTGATCTTCGTAAGCACTTTCTTTATAATTGACCACCTCATCGGCACCCAGTTCCTTTACCAGTTTTGCTTTTTCGGCAGAACTGACTTTCGCAATCACGTGCGCTCCTTTCAATTTACACAATTGAATCAGAGCCGTCCCAACGCCTCCTGCCGCTGCATGCACCAAAACCCGTTCGCCGGCTTGTACATTGGCAGATCTGTTAACCATGTAATGCGCCGTTACGAATTGTGTTGCCAGCGACAAAGCAATTCCGGCTTGCATGTCATCAATGACAGAAACTGCATAATTCTCCGTAATAACATGCTTTGCATATCCGCCGAACCGGCAAAATCCAACGACCCGCTTACCGATCAGTTCTTTGTTACCGTTCACTCCCGTTTCAGAGATAATCCCAACTACTTCGTACCCGATTACACAAGGCATCGGCGGAGCTTCCCGGTAAAGTCCCAAACGAGCCATAACATCGGCATAATTCAATCCGAATGCTTCTACTTCGATAAGAACCTGATCGTCTTTTAATTCAGGCAGGCTATGGCTTCTCAATTCGAAAGCACTTTCAGCGCTTCCCTTTTTTACCAGGTAAAATGCTTCCGTTTGTCTCATACACAAATTTAACTTAAAAAGTATGCGGCACCGTTCCATTTTGAACCTGTCTGCCGAAAAAATGTTATTTTTAATCAAACTTAAATTTGATACAATGGCTTCAACGTTCCACTATCTGGTTCCGATCGATTTTACTCCAGTAACCGAAAACGCTTTGGTTTTTGCGCTGGATGCGGCCAAATACAACAAAGGCGATATTGTTTTATTGCACATCATTGCTCATACGAAAGAACGTATTGCAGCTGAAAAGAACTTACGCGACCTGGCAGCTAAATACCAGAATGAGGACGTAAAAATCTCCACGCGTGTTGTTATCGGAAAAGTTTTGAGAGACATCGGGATCATTGCAGATTCTATCGGTGTGCAGCTGATTATTATGGGAACACATAGTACTTCCATCTGGCAAAAGATTTTCGGAAGCCCTGCTTTGTCTGTTATTTCCAACAGCAATGTTCCCATCATCCTGACGCAGCAAGATACTTCTTTCCACAAGATCAAGTCGATTGTGATGACAGTTGATTTAGCACGTGAAAGTGTGCAGGTTGTGCGTTATGCTTCCCGCGTTGCACAAGTGTTCAATTCTAAAGTTTACCTGGTGGGCCAGCGTTATTCCGATGAAGGATTGATGCAGAAAATCGAGGTGAATTTGCGTGTGGCTAACGGTTACCTGGCAGATCAGGGCCTCGACACAACCGTTCATTTATTGGATTCAACGAATTTTGAAAAGAACCTCATCGAATACAGCCGTGAAGTAAGTGCCGACTTGCTTGCAGCAACGCATTACCAGGACATGTTCTCTCTTTTCTCCACGAACCTGATCCAGAGTTTAGCTCAAAATGAGCTGGCAATTCCTGTGATGACTTTTGACGGAGAAGATACGTCATCAGGAGCGCAATTCGGGTTTATTACACAATAAAAAAATCCAGCAGGTAAGCGGTTAATCGCTTACCTGCTATCTATTAAATTCCTTTTACAAGCAATACGATTTCTCCTTTCGGCGGAGTTTGCTGAAAGTGTTTCAGCACGTCTTCTGCCCTTCCCCGAACGAACTGTTCGAATAATTTGCTGATCTCACGAGCTACACACACTTCCCTGTCAGGCCCCAGGAAATTGACACATTCTTCCAGTGCTTTGATAATCCGGTGCGGTGATTCGTATAAAACGATGGTTCGTTCTTCTTCCTTATAGGAAAGCCATTTGGTTTGTCTTCCCTTTTTATGCGGAAGGAATCCTTCGTACACAAAACGGTCGCATGGAAAACCACTGGCAACCAGTGCAGGAACAAAAGCTGTAGGTCCGGGCAAACAAGTTACTTCGAGGCCCGCTTCCACACAAGCTCTCACCAGCAAAAATCCGGGATCCGAAATAGCCGGTGTTCCGGCATCCGAAACCAAAACCGTGCATTGGTTTTCCCGAACTGTTTGAACGGAACGTTCCAGTTGCTTGTGCTCATTGTGTGCGTGAAAAGGTATGATCTGCTTCCCGGTAATTTCCAGGTGAGACAGTAATTTCTTCGTTACACGCGTATCTTCCGAATAAATGATTTCTGCTTCTTTCAGCAGGCGGATCGCTCTCAACGTAATATCTTCCAGATTTCCAACAGGAGTCGGAACAACAAATAACACACCCATTTTAGTTCGTTTTAGCGTGTTAGTACCACGTAATCCTGTAATACGGTTTTCAGGAATTCCATTCGCTTAGCCGGAGTTTCCGGTAAACCGATCAAACGCGCTGTTTCATCCGCCAATTCAATCGCAAAATCTTTATTGGACTGATTCGGATAGCGCTGTACACGCAAAATGGTGTTTTTAATCAAAAGCATGTCTTCGTCTGAAAAGCGGACCACATTCGGATAAGTAGGAACGTGGTTATCGGAGCTTTTGATCGAAAGCACATCTCTCAGATTATAAATTTGTGTGTCTTTCACTTTAATAACCACCGTATCCGCCATGATATCCCCGATGCGCTGTCTTTTTTCCGTTGTACCGGAAACCAGTAAAGCCAGGAAGCCGAAACCTCCGACCCAGATATCCACTACTCTGAAAATCCAGCGGGTAAAATATTCTCTCAATCCGGCAGTTTCCCCGTTGCTCTTTACCACGCGAATTCCCATGATGAGTTTCCCTAAAGAACGCCCATTGGTGAGGTATTCCATCACCGGAGAATATAATAACCAGGGCAATCGCAGGAGAAAAATACTCAAGAGCGACCACCGGTCTTTCACTACGTCCATATTGACATCGAACAGGTTCATGGAGATCACATAACTGGCAATTGCCATGTAGATCAGCAGGAAGATCACGTCCAAAAAGGCAGCAACCGCTCTGTAGACCGGGCTTGCAAGCTCATAGTCTATCGTAACAAATTGCGATGTTGTGAAAGAAATTGTTTTCATACCTTAAGCGATCTGAAACCGAAAATACACATTTTATCTCAAAAAACAGGGCCGCAAAAATTTACGGCCCTATTTTATCGAAAGCAGTGCTTTCTCTTACTTTAAAATCAACTGGATCGGTAAATGATCCGAATAACCTCCGTAATAATTTGGTCCGCCATAAGTCGTGGAAGGTTTTTTACTTCCGTCTTTTCCAGTGAACAATAATTTTTCCTCATAAACGATCTTCCCGTCATTCGGTGAAAGGGCGATTCCACCTGTTCCGTTGTAAAGCGCTTTTGAAACGATAAAATGATCCAGAACACCCCATTCACCTTTGTAATTGTGTGTTCCTTTTCCGGCTTTATGATCGTCTTCAAACAAATCCACCAGGTCAGCATTTGCATCCGTAACGGATTTAGCTTTCAGCACTTTCTGGATGGACGTATTATCCGGATGATCGTTAAAATCACCCATCAGAACAATGTTTGCTTTCGGATCAGCTTTCAGGATTTGCTCCACTTTTGCACGAGCAACCGTTGCAGCCTGGATCCTGCGGATTTCAGATTCCCCTTCTCCGCCTCTTCGGGATGGCCAGTGATTGACGAATAAGTGAATGATCTTTCCACCTTCCAATTGCCCTTTGACATATAAAATATCGCGTGTTTTGAAATCCGGAATGGAATCGATAGCAACTTTCAGGGTTTCCATCTTCAGCAGTTTGAAAGCGCTTTTATCGTAGAGCAAACCACAGTCAATTCCACGTGCGTCCGGAGAATCTTTATGAGCGATCTCATAACCGGTTTTTGCCAGACGGCCTGTTTTCTTCAAATCCATCAAAACTCCCTTGTTCTCAATTTCCACCAAACCGATCACAATCGGGTTTTCCGGAAGGTTCATCGTGATTGCTTCCACCAAATGGTCCAGTTTCACATGGTATCTTCCCGAATTCCATTTCAATTTTCCATCCGGAAGGAATTCTTCATCGATCACATCCTTGTCATCAATGGTATCAAACAGGTTTTCCACGTTGTACGAAACAATCGCACGGCCGTGAAATGACTGAAGCGCTCCTTTTTTGGATTCTTTTTGCGAAAATCCGTTTACCGAACAAACAGTAAACAGGACCGAAAACAAAATAATTTTTCTCATAATCGAAATCTATAATCTTAATATTCCAGCCTAAACTGATCGAGCTCTAACAAACATGAAGCCAGTAAATCGATACTTGCCTGGATATCGTCTTTGTGCGCCATTTCAATCACCTGGTGCAAATGCCTGGTCGGGATGGAAACCGCTCCTGCGATGGATCCGCCCGGCGACATACGCTGAATTCCTGCTGTGTCCGTTCCTCCTGCTGTCAGGATTTCCGGCTGCCATTTTATCTTATTTCTATCGGCCACTTCTTTCATGTAACGAACCATCCGCGAATCACAAATGGTTGAGGCATCCATGATTTTGATAGCCGTCCCTTCGCCCAGTTTGGTAATTTGCTCGTGAGCCGCCGCTCCCGGTAAATCGAATGCAATGGTGGTATCCAAACCAAAACCGAACGTCGGTTTGATATTCAAACTTGCCACGTTGGCACCGCGGATTCCCACTTCTTCCTGAACGGTGAAAACCATGTATACATCATGCGGAAGTTCTTTGCCCTTCAATAATTTAAGTACTTCAATAGCAATAAAAACTGCCAGGCGGTTATCCAGGGACTTGCTGTTGAAACACTCTCCCATTTCGATGAATTCCCTTTCACGTGTGATCACATCACCGATCGAGATCAATTCTTTCACTTTCTCAGCAGGCAAACCGGTATCCACAAAGTAATCGGAAAGTTTCGCCACCTTGTTGCGTTCGTCCTGTGTCATCACGTGAATCGGTTTTGAAGCCATCACCCCGATTACATCCTCTTTTCCATGAATGATTACACGCTGAGCCGTCAGTGTTTTCGGGTCAAAGCCGCCCAGAGTCGTAAAACGGATAAATCCTTTGTCATCAATGTAAGTAACCATGAACCCGATTTCGTCCATGTGCGCACCGATCATAACGGATTGTTCGGATTTCCCTTTACGGATTCCGTAAACGTTGCCCATATTGTCGACTTCTACTTTGTCGCAAAGAGACTCTATTTCACGCAATACCAGTTTTCTGACGCGGTCTTCATATCCGGGTGCACCGGGAGTTTTACATATTTCGGCTAAGAGCTTTTTATTCATTTCTTCGAGTTTGCTTCAAAAATAATAGAAATCCACGGGTGTTGGTTCATTCCGGAGTTTAAAGAATCGTTAAGAGCTCCGGGAAACGATTTAGCAGGAATTCAATACTAAAAAGCCATTTTTAAAAGCTCCATTTCAGGATGATTCCGGCCTCCGGTTTAAAATCCGAAAAAACGGGTATCTGCCTAAAAATCCAAGGTTTACCCGGGTCAACTATGTTAAAAACTGGTTCGATTCAATAAATCGGTTAAATTTGTTTTTACTTAAACCAGATTCTATTCGGAATCTTAAATCAACGTACTATGAGAAAAATTTTACTCAGTTTATCTTTATTCACACTTACACTGCAAGCTTCTGCCCAAACACAGATGGGAAATGGTGGTTTTGAAACCTGGGAAACATCTACCAACGAAAATGCTGAACCTGTTAACTGGAACAGTTTCAAATCCGGAACAGGAGGAGTTGCTTTTTTGTTTGGTGGCTCTACAATGGGAAAAATAACTGATCACAGACCTGGATCCACAGGAATATATTCTGTCAGAATTTGGGCGAAGGAACCAATTTCAGGAACTATTGCTCAAGGAAACATGACATGTGGTATTATCAATATGGGAAGTTCAACACCGTCGAGCACATCCAATTACAATTATACAGATAATAGTTCTACTGCTAAATCAGAAGCTTTTACAGACACTCCTGATTCAGTGGTTGTGTGGCTGAGATACAAACCTACAAATACAGCACAAAATGATTCGGCACGGGTTAGTTTTGTGATCCATAAAAATGTCAACAATTTCAAAGATCCGAATGACGTAAACGGGACAAACGTTGTTGCTAAAGCCATCAAAAACATCCCTTATACCGGCGGTGGTTGGAAAAGAATTTCTATTCCTTTTGACTATGTAACTACTCCCAACCTCGGAGCATATGTTATAGGTACTTTTGCAACACACAAAACTCCCGGTGGTGGTTCGGATAAGGATTCGTTAATCATCGATGACGTAGAAATGATTTACGTTCCTAAAGCATCTTTCACCAATACTGCTGCAACTATTTGTACCGGAGGAAACGTAACTTTTACAAGTACGTCTACTAACTATCCGACTTCTTATTCCTGGAACTTCGGAGACGGAACTCCTAATGGAACAACAGCTAACCCTGTTCACCAATACAATGTTGCAGGAACTTATACCGCAACATTAACTGTAACGAACCAATGGGGATCAACAACTTCAACACCTGTGACTGTAACTGTAAACGATTATGATGATGCAACATTCAGTTACAGCAGTGCAACTTATTGTTCAGATGCAGGAAACCAAACGCCAACAGTTGTTGATGCAGGGACATTCTCTTCTACCTCAGGATTGGTTATCAACTCAACAACCGGAGTAATTGACCTTGCTGCAAGTACTCCGGGAACTTATACCGTTACCAATACAACTTCAGGTGCTTGCCCGGATACGAAAACAACCAGCATTACAATCAATGCTGCTTCTGATGCATCATTTAGTTATCCTTCCAATACGATTTGTCTTTCCGATGCCAACCCAATTCCTACTACAGCAATGGCAGGAACATTCTCTTCCACTTCAGGGTTGGTATTTGTAAGCACCACAACCGGAGAAATTGATGTTACAACAAGTACGGCCGGAACTTACACTGTTACTTATAATGTAGGCGGGATATGTCCCAGCATGAGCCAAACAAATGTAACTTTAACATTAACTCCGGATGCTGCATTCTCCTATTCTCAGGCGGCTTATTGTACGAATGCAACAGACCCTTCTCCTGTATTCGGAACAGGAGCAAACGGAGGAGTATTCTCTTCTACAACCGGTTTGGTAATAAACTCCAACTCAGGAATAGTGGATTTATCTGCATCTACAGCCGGTACTTATACCGTTACAAATACAATCGCAGCAGTTGGTTCCTGCCCTTCAGATGTAGAAACAGCTACCATTATTGTAAATGCAGCTCCTAACGTGACTTTGGCAAACTTCTCAGATGTATGTGTTTACAATCCTGCATTTGCTTTAACCGGTGGTGCACCTGCTGGAGGAAACTATAGCGGAACCGGTGTTAGCGGTGGAAACTTTAACCCGGCAACAGCTGGTATCGGAACTGAAACAATCACTTATTCTTTCACGGATGCAAACGGATGTTCAAATACAGCTACAAATACGATCATGGTTGATGAGTGTTTAGGATTGAACGAAACTGAACTGGAAGCTATCACTGTTTATCCGAATCCAACGGAAGGTAAATTGATCTTGTCAAACATTACAGGTAATACAACTTACACCGTTGTTTCTGTTTCAGGACAAGTGGTTTCAAACGGAGTTGTTTCAAGCGCAGCTAACAGCATTGATATTTCTGCGTTCGAAAATGGAGTCTATGTTCTTCAATTATCTCAGGAACAAGGGGTTCAATCAATTCGCATTATCAAGAAATAAAAATTTCATACCTTTGTCGTGTAACCACCATTCCTAATCAGGATGGTGGTTCACTTTTTTAAAGCTACATTTATGAAGTACCTGCTTTCCATTCTATTACTTTCCATATCCTCTTTTATTTTTGCTCAAACCGGCAGGATTACAGGTAAAGTTCGCGACCTTCAGGGAGAAGCTGTAGTAGGTGCAACTGTTTTTGTAAAAACCAACCAGCTTTATGGAGCCAATTCGGATGAGAACGGTCAGTTCGTTCTGGAACTTCCTGTAGGGGTTTACAACCTGATTTGCCGGATGGAAGGAATGAATACGGATACCATTCAAATCAATGTGACAGAAAACGGATTGATTGAATTGGACATCCCGATGGAAGAAATTTCAACCGTATTGGATGTAGTAGAAGTCAAAGTAGGAAAATTTGACAAGCCTCTGGAAGATCAGACGGTTTCCATGGAAGTACTGAAACCACGATTAATAGAAAGCAAGAATACCCGAAGCATTGAGACGGCATTGGACCAAACTCCCGGATTGAATATCCTGGACGGAGAACCGCAAATCCGGGGAGGAAGCGGATTTACTTTCGGTGTTGGTTCCAAAGTAGCTGTGATGGTCGACGATATGCCGATGCTATCGGGAGATGCCGGGAGACCTGAATGGGGATTCATACCGGTTGAAAATATCAGTCAGGTAGAAGTAATCAAAGGTGCGGCTTCCGTACTTTCCGGAAGTGCTGCTTTATCCGGATCAGTAAACATTAGAACTGCTTATCCGACAGCCAAACCTCTTACTAAAGTTATCTTATATTCCGGGTTGTACAGTACCCCAAATGAAGAAGGTTCAAAATGGTATGACGATACACCATTAATCGCAGGAGCAACTTTTTTACACTCCCGTAAATACAAACAATGGGATTTGGTCTTTGGAGGGAATTTCAATTATGACCATGGTTATATGGGACCTGCAATAATTACAGACAGCATTGTTTGGAAAGATACGATTACAAATTTTTCCAATAAGCAGATGGTAAGTAAGCGTGCGCGAATTAATTTTAACTTATCCAGAAGATCCATTAAAACAAAGGGATTAGTGTATGGGATAAACGGAAATTTCATGCTTTCCCAATCCAATATGGTTTTTGCCTGGCTGGATGATTCCTCCGGACTTTACCGTGCATACCCCGGAGCGGCGTTTCTTCAAAATCAGTTGATCTTTAATATTGATCCTTACATTCTTTATTCCACAAAACGCGGAGCCAAACATAGTTTACGCACGCGATTGTTCCGCACGGTTAATGAACTGACAGCTAATCAGGACAATCAATCCACCGTTCTATACGGTGATTATCAATACCGCACCTCTATTAAACAAATAATTCCAGTTGATTTTGTGGGCGGCGTCACAGTTCAGCATACACATTCCTATTCAAATATCTATCGTGCCTCCGGTTCCCCTTACAATCAACTATTGAATATCTCTGCTTATGCCCAGGCTGAAAAAAAATTCTGGGAAAGGTTAACCATTTCATTAGGCGGCCGATTAGAATATTTCCAATTAAACGACAGCCTGACTGCCCTTAAACCTATTTTCAGAGCCGGAACCAATTTCAAAGTTCACAAAGCAACTTTCTTAAGGGCATCTTATGGACAAGGGTATCGTTTTCCAACCATTACAGAACGCTACATTAAAACCGGAGTTGGTAACTTCGGAGTATTTCCTAACCCGGAGCTAAAAGCAGAAACCAGCTGGAATGCAGAATTTGGTATCAAACAAGGGTTTAAAATCGGGCCGGTAATGAGTTTCTTTGACGTTGCGGGATTTTGGCAGGAATATCAAAACACAATTGAGTATATGTTCGGTATCTGGCATCCGATTACTTCTGCTGAAACGATGTCTTCTTCTGCCGGATTTAAATTCTTAAATACAGGTAAATCCAGAGTAAAAGGGATTGACGCTTCTTTAGCAGGTACAGTAGTCATCGGTAAAAAAAGTGATCTGACATTCCTATGCGGATACACTTACATTGTACCGACTACTTTAACTCCCAATTATTTATACGCAATAGACTCCCTGAATAGAAAATTCACATACAACTCCACCTCTTTGGATTCTACATCAAAGATCCTGAAGTACCGCTTCCTGCACAATGTGAAGATTGATATGGAATACACTTTTGCCAAGAAATTTTCAATCGGAATGAGTGCAAAATACTTTTCTAAGATCGTTAATATGGATGCTATCATTAAAGATTTTGAAAAGCTTACGAAAGACATTGAGTTCCTTCAGGATATTTATTACATGGATTATTTCGAAAAACACCGACATGGCAACTGGATTTTCGATGCGCGTATTTCGTATTTATTAAAAGACAAACACCGCTTTGCGATTATCGGAAGTAACATTTTGAATAGAACCTATTCATTAAGACCATTGAAAATTGAACCGCCAAGAACGGTGATGCTTCAATATACGTTGAAATTAGGGGGAGATTAATATCCATCCAATTCATTTAGCGCGTATTTTTGTGAAAAAACAAAGATGCGCGTTTTTATTGTTGCCCTTATCTTCGTTGCCGGAGTCATCGTAGCTTATTTTTTTACCCGGCCGGGTGAGAAACCATTGAAAATCTACAATCCGATTGATGTAGAATCCGAGATGGTGGACAAAGACCTGGCAAGAAAAGGATATGGACACCGCATCCAGGAATTTTCTTTTCTCGATCAAACAGGTCAATCCTATGGATCCAAAGACCTGAAAGGAAAAATCTACGTGGCCGAATACTTTTTTACGACTTGCGGAACCATTTGCCCCATCATGAATTCTGAAATGCGAAGAGTACAGGCCGCCTTTAAGGGGAACGACAACTTCAAAATTCTGAGTTTTACGGTGGACCCTGAAACCGACTCCGTTGCACAAATGAAAACGTATGCAGAAGGACATGGGGCCGATCCCAACCAGTGGCATTTTTTAACCGGAGAGAAAAAAGACCTGTATAAGCTTGCCCGGAGAAGTTTTTTTGTTCTGAAACCCGCTGAAGCTCAAAACCAGGGAGATGTCGGTTCGGATTTTATACATACCAACTACTTTGTGCTGGTAGACACGCAAAAACGCATTCGCGGATATTACGACGGAACAGATTCCAAAGAAGTGGATAAACTGATTAAGGATATTCAAAAATTGCTGAATGAAAAATAAAATCCGTACTATCGCAAAACGAATCAGTTAATAAAATGATCACAAATTGTAAAAAGTACCATTATTAATTTTTTATACTTATTTTTCGCTTATATAATTTGAAAAAACTACCCATGCAAACTACAAAAACAAACTACGGAGCACTTTCCACCCTGACGACCGTCTTCTTCTTCTGGGGATTCATTGCGGCAGGAAACAGTATTTTCATTCCATTTTGTAAACATTACTTCGGGCTGGACCAGTTTCAAAGCCAGCTGATTGATTTTGCTTTTTACGGGGCTTATTACCTGGGTGCATTGGGTCTTTTCGTGTTCAGCACTCTTACCCGGCAGGACCTGGTTTCTACCTGGGGATATAAGAAAAGTATTGTCAACGGATTGCTTTTTTCTGCTTTGGGTGCAACCATGATGATCATTTCCGTTTACCTCAATGTATTTGCAGCGATGCTCTTCGGTTTGTTTATTGTTGCGTTGGGATTTTCCCTGCAGCAAACAGCGGCCAATCCATTCATGATTTCATTGGGTGATGAAAAAACCGGAAGTAACCGAATCAACCTCGGTGGTGGTATCAATAGCTTCGGTACAACGATCGGGCCTGTGGTTGTGTCCCTGGCACTTTTCGGAAGTTCGGCGGCCGTAAGTGATGAAATGATCTCCAAACTGAGCCTGAATAAAGTAATCTTTCTTTATGCCTGCGTAGGGTGCTTATTCCTGGGAGTCGCGGCGTTATTCGGTTTCTCTAAGAAAGTTCCCGCAGGTAAAATGGATTCGGAAATACCCGCAAGTGAAAAAGCAAAGAAAACCATGGTAACCCTATTAGTCGTAACCGGTTTGCTGATCGCTTGTTTCGCTCCTGTTTTCAACAGCTACCGTTCCGATGAAGCCAAGCAATTAACTGAATTAAAAGGAGATCTGGAACAACTGACAATCGGAAAAGACAACAAACCGATCAAGCAACTAACGACTGCTCAGCAAGAGACGAAAAAAGACATCGAAACAGAGATCAAAAAAATTTCCGGGCCACTTGAGAAAAAACGGATGATCTGGCTTTCTGCAGGAATCCTGGTGGTACTTGGAGGAATTTTATTTGCGAATCGTTCTGCCAAAAAGAATGAAAGCGGCTGGGGAGCAATGCAATATCCGCAGTTAAGTCTCGGAATGCTTGCCATTTTCGTTTACGTGGGTGTGGAAGTTGCCATAGGAAGTAACCTGAGCGAATTATTGAAACAACCGGCTTTCGGTAGTTTGGAGTCGTCCGAAACTACACCCTACATTGCCATGTATTGGGGAAGTATGATGATCGGTCGCTGGTCGGGATCCATTAATGCCTTCAATTTGTCGAACCAGGCAAAAATGATCCTGAAATTTGTTGTTCCACTCATTGCCTTCGGAATTATTTTGGGGGTTTTCAAGCTTTCAGGTTACCGCATCGATATGCTTTACTGGTACATTGTCTGCGTACTTTTGCAAATTCTTGCATTCTATGTAACCAATGACAAACCTGCCTTTTCCCTTGCTTTATTCGGAACACTCGGATTGGTCTGCATCCTTATCGGGTTAACAAGTTCCGGAACAGTTGCCATTTACGCCTTTTTAAGCGCAGGACTTTTCTGTTCAACCATGTGGTCATGTATTTTCTCACTTTCCCTTGCCGGATTGGGAAAACACCAGGCGCAGGGTTCAGGCTTCCTGGTAATGATGATTTTGGGTGGTGGATTGATTCCGCCAATCCAGGGAAAATTATCCGACATCATTGGAATCCAACCTTCTTTCATTGTTGGAGCTATTTGTTTCGCTTACATTACCTTCTTTGCGATTTTCGTAAATAAACTGTTGAAAAAGCAAGGTATTTCCCTTGATAGCGATGTAGTAAGTCATTAAATACCCGGTTCATAATTTTCGAAAAGCGGTCATCTGGCCGCTTTTTTTGGCTCCAATCCGCATTTATTCTCACTTTTCTAAAATAATCTATATTGTTTCTAAATAAGAGGAAAGGGTCATTCGGGTTGTTCTAGCTATTAAATTTGTAACGTTTGAAACATTTTTTAAAAATACTATGAGTAAATCTGGAATATTTACGTCCTCATTAGCAAAGAAGTATTGGGTGGCTCTCACGGGGCTTTTCCTGATCACCTTTCTTATCGGACACTTGCTGGGAAATTTGCAGCTAATTACAAAAACGGGAGAGGAAGGAAGACGTGCTTTCAATGAGTATGCTTACTTCATGGGCCACAACATCTTTATCAAGATCCTGGCTTATGTCACTTACTTCTCCATTTTGGCGCATGCCTGCATCGGATTGTACCTGGCGGTTCAAAACAAAAAAGCTCGTCCGCAAAACTATGCTTATAACCGTCCCGGAACAAACTCCAGCACAGCTTCCCGCTACATGGCGATTTTGGGTACGATCATTTTAGTGTTCATTGTCACGCACATGGCGAATTTCTGGTGGTCCCAAAAGATCACTGAAACGGTTCCGTTACATACCAAAATTGTTGACCGATCGGAAAAACAGCAAAATCCGGTGACCGGACAAACTACGGTATCCAATATCCGCATCAACTATTTGCTTACGACAAAAGGTGAGTACATTCCTTACACCATCAAAGAAATGAATCAGGGTATTTATTTCAATCCTCAAACAGGACAAGCAGTTGCAGGAAAAGACACAGCACTTTTCGATGTGAAAGAAGTGTCTCACCTATACGACAAACAAACCGGTTTGCAGGTGGGTGAAGGCTACAAAGATCTGCACACGGTGGTTATGAACTTCTTCGGGCAATCCCAGCAGGGACAGCCTACCAACAAACTGGCTTTGGTTGCAGTTATTCTATACGTGGTTTCCATGTTTGTTTTAATGTTCCATTTGTGGCATGGTTTCGCTTCTGCATTCCAGTCATTGGGACTAAACCACCGAAAATACAACGGATTGATCTTATTTGTGGGAAGAGCATTCTCGATCGTAGTTCCGTTCTTATTTGCGATTATTCCAGTTGTTATTTATTTAAGAAGATAATATTCAAAAAAGTACTTTATGTCTATTCTAGATTCAAAAATACCAGAAGGTCACATTTCGAAAAAATGGACCGACTACAAAGATCACCTGCGCTTAGTTGCTCCGAATAACCGCCCGAAAATCGACATTATCGTTGTGGGTACAGGTTTGGCAGGAGCTTCTGCAGCAGCATCCCTTGGAGAAATGGGATACAACGTAAAAGCGTTCTGTTTCCAGGATTCTCCACGTCGTGCTCACTCCATTGCAGCACAGGGAGGTATCAACGCAGCAAAAAATTACCAGAATGACGGTGACTCCATTTACCGTTTATTTTACGATACGATCAAAGGTGGTGACTACCGTGCACGTGAAGCAAACGTTCACCGTTTAGCGGAAGTTTCCGGAAACATCATCGACCAGTGTGTTGCCCAGGGTGTTCCTTTTGCACGTGAGTACGGAGGTTTGCTGGATAACCGTTCATTCGGTGGTACACAGGTACAACGTACGTTCTACGCTGCAGGACAAACAGGACAACAGCTTTTGCTGGGTGCTTACTCGGCCATTTCCCGCCAAATCGGTTTGGGGAATGTACAGATGTACAACCGTCACGAAATGCTGGACCTGGTGAAAGTGGACGGAAAGGCTCGCGGAATCATTGCACGTAACTTAATTACAGGAGAAATTGAGCGCCATTCTGCTCACGCTGTAATCTTGTGTACAGGTGGATACGGGAACGTTTACTTCCTTTCAACAAACGCGATGGGATCAAACGTAACGGCTGCATGGAAAGCACACAAACGTGGTGCTTACTTCGCTAACCCATGTTACGTACAAATTCACCCGACATGTATCCCGGTTCACGGAACGAACCAATCCAAACTGACTTTGATGTCGGAATCATTGCGTAACTCAGGTCGTATTTGGGTACCAAAGAAAAAAGAAGATGCGGAAGCAATTCGTGCAGGAAAATTAAAACCTACACAGATTGCGGAAGAAGATAGAGATTATTACCTGGAGCGCCGTTACCCGGCCTTCGGAAACTTAGTTCCTCGTGACGTTGCTTCCCGCGCAGCGAAAGAGCGTTGTGATGCCGGATACGGTATCGAAGCAAATGACACGATGGAAGGTGTTTACCTGGATTTCTCCTCGGAGATCCGTTCAAAAGGAAAACAAGCTGCTTTGGTAGCCGGAGATCACAATCCTTCAGAGGAAAAAATCATGGCGCTTGGTAAAGCCTGGGTAGAAGAGAAATACGGAAACTTGTTCCAGATGTATGAAAAAATTACAGATGAGAACCCGTATGAAACTCCGATGAAAATTTATCCGGCGGTTCACTATACGATGGGTGGCGTTTGGGTGGATTACAACCTGCAGTCTACCATTCCGGGATGTTTCGTGGCAGGTGAAGCAAACTTCTCCGATCACGGTGCAAACCGCTTGGGAGCTTCAGCCCTGATGCAGGGATTGGCAGACGGGTATTTCGTTCTTCCTTACACCGTTTCAGATTACCTGGCAGGAGATATCCGTACAGGGAAAATCTCAACGGATTCGCCGGAATTCGAAGAAGCAGAAAATCATGTAAGAGGTCTGATCTCCAGATTCATGAACAACAACGGTTCAAAAACAGTAGATCATTTCCACAAGCGTTTGGGACACATCATGTGGAACAAAGTAGGAATGGCCCGTAACGCACAGGGATTAACGGAAGCTATTTCGGAAATCGCGGCTTTACGTGAAGAATTCTACAAAGAGGTTTACGTTCCGGGAGACGCAAATGAATTGAACCCTGAATTGGAGAAAGCACTTCGCGTAGCAGACTTCATGGAATTGGGCCAATTGATGGCAAGAGATGCTTTGCAGCGTAACGAATCTTGTGGTGGTCACTTCCGCGAGGAGTACCAGGATGCTGAAGGTGAAACACTGCGTGATGACCAGAACTTCAACTTCGTTGGGGCATGGGAATACAAAGGAATGGACATCAACCAATCCGAGTTGCACAAAGAAGTATTGAATTACGAGTATATTAAAATCGCAGCGAGAAATTACAAATAATTGAATGATGGGCCGGTAGGAAGGCGAAGCATCGCATTCCTACAACCCAATCAACCATTAAAATATTGAAAGATGGCATCAAAAACAATTAATATAAACCTGAAGATTTGGCGTCAGAAGAACGCGAATTCGAAAGGAAGTATGGAAACATACAAACTGGACAATGTTTCAACAGACAGTTCTTTCCTGGAAATGCTGGACCAATTGAACGAGCAGCTGGTAAACGAACGCAAAGAACCTATCGCATTTGACCATGATTGCCGTGAAGGGATCTGCGGAATGTGTTCCCTGTACATCAACGGAGAAGCTCACGGACCGGATCGCGCGGTAACAACTTGCCAGTTGCACATGCGTAAATTCAAAGACGGAGAAACGATCTACGTAGAGCCATGGAGAGCAAAAGCTTTCCCGGTAATCAAGGATTTGGTGGTAGACCGTTCGGCATTCGACCGTATCCAGCAAGCAGGAGGTTTCGTTTCTGTAAACACTTCCGGGCGCACCATGGACGCAAATGCTATTCCGATCGGGAAAGCAGAAGCAGACAAAGCATTTGAAGCTGCAACATGTATCGGTTGCGGAGCTTGTGTTGCAAGCTGTAAAAACGCTTCTGCCATGTTGTTCGTTTCAGCGAAAGTATCCCAGTTGGCATTATTGCCACAAGGACAGGTTGAAGCTCAGCAGCGCGTTCTGAATATGGTGAAACAAATGGACGAGGAAGGATTCGGAAACTGTACCAATACCGGTGCTTGTGCCGTTGAGTGCCCGAAAGAAATCTCTTTGGAGAACATTGCACGCATGAACCGCGAATATTTCAAAGCAATGGTTGCTGCGGAGTAAAAAAGATTAAAAATCAGGAAGTGATAATCGATTCGTTATATTTCCACGATATATCAACTAAAAAGGCCTTTCAATTGAAAGGCCTTTTTCATTTAACACACCCAGCGTGCGGGTAATCGTTCAAAATCAAGACAATAATTAATTAGTTTATTGAAACAAAAATTTTTTGTTTGTTAATTTTTCTTTACATTTAGTGCATCTTTAATTTACTTATGTTATGAAAAAACTTTTACTTTCCCTTGGGTTAGTACTGGTTGGTTCAACTGCTATGTCACAAGTGATATTTTCAGTTGAAGCGCCAGCTTCTATCGCAGGGTTCTACGATTTCACATCAAATGGTGATGGTTCAAGCTGGGGAACAGCAACGCTGGCAGGTCTGCCACCGGTTATCGACACAGTTGTAGTTGCAGATGATGGTACTCCTGGTTTCAATGCGCAGGGAAACCCGGCATCAGCTACAGGTTGTAATGCTTTTACTGCTCCACAAGCACAAAATTTGGCGGGAAAAATTGCACTGGTATTCCGTGGTGACGGAGGAAACCCGGGAGTTGGTGCATGCGGATTCGGTGTGAAAGCACAGAATTGTTACAATGCCGGAGCAGTTGCGGTAATTATCGTAAACCGTGATGCAACTGTTCTTGCAATGAACGGTGGTACGGAAGGTGCGGCAGTTCCGATTCCTGTTGTGATGGTAAACCTGGCTACAGGTCAGGCAATCATGAACGCTATTAATGGTGGCGCTGATGTAGTTGCAATGATCGGTGACAAAACCGGTTACTACGGGGATGACCTATCTACATTTGATAACAGTTCCGCAAGAGCAGAGTTTGGTTCCAAACCAGTGGAATTAGCACAAAATGCTACTGAATTCTCTTTCGATCCGGGAACATGGGTGTACAACTTTGGTCAAAACAGCCAGTCAGGTGTTACTTTGAATACTGTGATCAAAAGAAACGGAACACAGATCTACACACAAACATCTTCCGCAATTACAATTCCTTCAGGAGACTCTGTTTACATGACAACTCCTACTTTCTCTGCTGCTTCTTATACAGCTGGTCAGTATGAGGTTACTTACACAGTTGCCATGACAAACGCAGATGAATTCTCCGGGGATAACGTATCTTCGAACACTTTCGCTTTAACAAGCAATGGTCTTTGGTCATTGGCAGGTTTGAACGCGACTGCGGATACGATCAAATCTGATGGTTTCTACCGCGCAGCTACATTGCCTACAACACAGTTCGAATCTTGTATCGTATTGAAAGATCCAAATGCAGGAAGATTGAAAATGGACGGTGTAATGTACGGTGGTATGACTGTTGGTGCAGCTGATACAGCAACTGTAACATTAGACGGAGTTGAGGTAACATGGACATTGTACGCATGGAATGATGCGGATCATTCAGTTTCAACCGGAACTTTTGATCTGTTGAGCCAGGTTGCTGAAGGATCTTATATTTACCCGGATCCGGCTGATCCGATGTTGGAAAAACCTGTTTTCATGCCGATTACAAGTGCACCAAACTACCAATTGGTAAATAACCAAACTTACTTGGTATGTATCAACAACTATTCTCCGAAAGTATACATGGCTTACAGCACATCAGATCATTACGATCTTGCAATGAATGATGATGACGAAATCCGTTTCCCTATCCGTTCGGATGCCGGTACATGGACTCCTGCAGGATTCAGCGGACTTCCGGTTCCTGCTATCGCATTGCATACAGGAACTAACTTAGGTGTTTCTGAAAATGAATTGGTAAGTGCTTCTGCATTCCCGGTTCCTGCGAAAGAAACAATTACAGTTAAAGTAAATGCTTCCGGAGATGCTGCATTGAAAATTGTAGACATGGCTGGTCGTCAGGTTTCTGCTCAGCAAGTGAAAATTGAGAACGGTCAGTTCCAGACTTCCGTTGCCGGAATGAACGCTGGTACTTACGTATTCACATTGGATTACGCAAACGGTACTACAAGCCGCTTCAACGTGGTTGTATCCAAGTAATCAGCTATAAAAATTCAAAAACCGATCTCGTATCCACGGGGTCGGTTTTTTTTATGGGTTGTTTTAACAGGTAGGGACGTGATTAATTGCGTCCCTACTGTTTTTATTATAATCTTGGAAGCGTCACCAAAACCGTCGTTCCTTCGGATGACGTATGTTCTATTTCAATCGAACCGTGATGCGTTTCAACAATTTGTTTCACCATTGCCAGCCCCAAACCTGTGCCGGTTGATTTCGTGGTGAAATACGGCTCGAATATCGTTTGGATCTGATCTTCCGGAATACCCGTACCATTGTCCTTCACACGGACAAGAGCAAGCTCTCCGGTAGTTTCAACAGTAATCAAAATAGTTGCTTTCCGGTTCATTGCAACTGCCTGAATTCCGTTCGACACCAAATTGTTCAATACACGGAGCAGCATTTCTTTGTCACCGGGTATCAAAATCCGCTGCTGTGAGTTGTTTAACTCCAAACTGATATCCACGTTCGAATCACTGTCAAATAACGCCACAACGGCCTTAATTAAGCTCCCCAGGTCAATTTCAGCAATGACTGGTTGCGGAAGTTTCGCGAAATTCGAAAACTCGTTTGCAATGTGGGTTAATGCGTCTATTTGTTCGATCAAAGAACTCGTCACACGTTCGATGCGCTCCGCAGCCTTGGGATCATTCGGATCAAACACGCGCTGTAGGTGCTGAATGCTCAATTTCATCGGGGTAAGCGGATTCTTAATTTCATGCGCAACTTGTTTTGCCATTTCCCTCCACGCACTTTCACGCTCCGATTGGGCCAGTTTTGCTGCAGCTTCCGCCAGTTCATTTAATTTATGATTGTACTCGGCAACCAGCGAACCAATCTCGTCCTGTGCTTTGTAATTGATCTGCGAACTGTTTTTTCCCAATTCAAACTGGGAGAAACTTTTTCGCAATAACATCAACGGACCCGTCAACCAGGAAGAAACAAGCAACGCAACCAGGATGGACAAAACCAGCAAAAGCATGAAAACGTTCAGGATAGCCACAAAGAATTGCCGTAATTGTTCCTCGAAAACATTGCGCTGGTCAAAGTGAAGAATATTCAGGTAACCCAGCAATTCATTCTCGTGGTTGAATACCGGAACATATCCCGACAAATAAACCAACGAACCGATATTTTCTTCGTGGATAAACTCCGAACGCATACTGAACTGAAGCTCATACAAAGCCTTCGGGTTCATTTGTTCACTGAGCAAGCCCATGTTGTAGATCTTGGTGCGCGATGTTCCCGCCAGGATCCCGTCAGATTGATACAAATTGATATCTGCCAGGAATACTTTCGACCACCGGCGCAACTGATAATCCAGTTCTTCCTGGTTTTTATCGCTGAATTTCTCCGACATGAACCGTTGCCTGGAATTGATCTCGTTGATCACCGATTTCACTTTTTCACGGATCTGGTCGGTGGAATAACTGCGGTACTGGCCACTCAGCATGGTGGTACTCGCAATACTGAATCCACCCAGGGAAATGACAATCAATCCGATCAGCACCAATTGGATTTTGGTAATCATCGAAATTCCGGTCGAAACTTTGACCTGGTTCAATTGTTTCAACAGCAGCACAATCGTTAGCATCGCACCGAAACAAACCAGTAAGATGGAAGTGGTTGTCAGGTAAGACAGCCAGGAAGGAATGGTTTTGCTCAATATAATGGCATCCGTCCTGGATTTCTTAAAAATCAGGTGCTCAAAACCGTCTTTTTCATACCACTGATGCCCGCCCTCATTGTCATCACCAAAGACTCTCAGATCTGTCGGGTAACTGTAAATCCCGTAATTCAGGACCAGTTGGCTGTTAAAATACTTGGCGATGGAATAGCGTTCCAGGGATTCAAAAACAGCGGTTTGTTTTGAGATAAGCAGGCGCGGGAAACCAATTTTTTCAGGGATGCGCTTGGATTTCATGGTTCCGTAAAACTCCACATTTACCCCGTTCCGTTCCAGCGGCAGGTAAAAGACGTAGTTAAACTGGCTGGTATAATCTTTTACGTAGTACAAACTGGAATCAATTTCAGACCGGATTCCGTGTCTTTCAATCAATTCATCCAATTGCTTTTTGTACATCCCGTTCAAACGGATACCCAAACTGTCTTCCAGGTAGTAGTAAAAATCCACATCAAAACGGTCCCAGTATCCTTTGAAAACCTGGTACTCCATGGCCTCTTTCAATTCGGAAAAACTGGGTTTGGTATCGTGGTGGAATAATCGTTTCAGGAATGGTTCCGAAATCAGTTTTTCTTTTGCATAGGTGAAATCAACTTCTGCATTGATATCCCGGTCATCGGCCAATTGATTGGCAAAAAGCAGGCGCTCTTCCCGCTCCTTCTTCTTGGCTTCCATTTCAAGGTTCATGGTAATTCCAAAGGAAACCAGGAAAGTAGCCAGCAAGTAAAACGTGAAATTCCAGCTTCCGCGAAAGTGAATGACTACAGAAACGATGAAAAGCGCAAACATCCAGATGATCCAGAAACCGTGCAGGCGGAAAATCCATTCGTTGGCAATAATCACGGAAGCGAATACCGCAAGAAGTATCCCATAAATTTCAATCCGTGCCGGTTTCAGGTTTCTCCATCTTTCCAGCACCAGCAAGTAAAACCGGAACAGCATTAAAGAACTCAGACCGATCAGGAAAATAAATACAATGGAGAAAATATTCAGCTTCAGAAGCTCACTCAAATGAATCGGGATCGTGGAATTGACAATTATCAGCTTGATGATCTGCGGGTAAATCATCATCAATACCGGGATGAGCAGCAACAGTGCATATACCAAAAATCGATTGGTCACACCGGCAATGATTTTTCCAATGGAAGGAGTGATCATGAGTAGTGCAACAAACCACACGAGTACTTCTCCGAAATTCGGGATCCAGCTGTTTAAAGCCATAAGGCCCGGATCAAACAAAGAAGTATTCTCCATCCAGTCAAACCAATCGAAGCGTAAAGCCAGGTAGCGGAGCATCAGAACCGCAAACACGAAAATCACCCGTGAAAGTGTCGTTTTCAGGTAAGACCGGATCCTGAAGGCAAGCAGCAGGATAATTGCACCGATCGTTGCAAAAATAGTGGTCAGTAAAAATCCATTGTCGGGGTTTTGCTCCAGCTGGTCTATTCCGAAAATAGCTTCCCCGTGCTGATCAAAAATAGTATGGTCTTTTTCCGTTACCAGTGAAACCGTTCCATGTATGGCCGGAAAAGGTTTGAAAAAGTAATCTTTCAGCTGATCATTGGCAATTGGAAAAACACGTTTGATTCCGAATGTGACAACAAAAATATCGGGGCCTTGCTTCAGCAACTGCGCGTAATACCAGCCATTTTGCAGCTGCACGACACCGTTGGTCGGAAAATGAAGATCCGTGAACCGGTTTACGGGACATTTATTCGTATTCCAGAAAACCAGGGAATCTCCGTGATAAACATGCACGAAAAGCGTGTTTTCCAGGTTGTTGTATTTCTTTGAAAATGCGCCTTTGCTAAGGGATTTCCAATCTCCGGGAACGTGATTCAATTGATTTTTCGCTTTCGCAGTCTGGCTTAAAAAAACCTGCTGGAATTGCCGCATGTCTTCGCGCCCGGATCGCTTTAAGCTGATCAATAATCCGATTAATAGCAAAAAACATGCACTTAGAATAAATGCAAATCCTCTTTTTGCGAAAAATTGAATTATTCCTTTAAACATAATAATTTGGGAGTCAGCATCTGGATCAACCGTTCAAATTCCAAATCTGCCTGCTGGTCATTCTCAAAAACGAAATCCGCCAAATGCATAAACGGCTCCAGGTATTGCTCGTAGCATGGAACCACGTGATTTTTCCACTGGTACATAATCGCTTCACGCGAATAGCCTCTTGTTTCCTGGTCGCGATACAATCGTCTGTCCAGCTGTACATCCGGGTCCACATCCATAAAAATGGAAAAATCCAATAACTCATTAACTTCCGAATACTCGAACAAAAACAATCCTTCAACAATAATAATCGGGGAAGGGTCCAGGGTAATCAGTACATTTTTATTCGGCGGAGCATTGAAATGATATTCCTTCACTTCGATGGACTTTCCTTCCTTCAAATCTCTCAGGTCTTTTACAAGGCGCTCTCTGTCCAAAGCTGTAGGCAAGTCGAAATTCACGTGACCATTCTCATCTGAAAGCTGCTGATCGATAGGACGATAGTAATTATCCATGGAAAAAACCGTAGGGTGAATTTCACCGTAAAATGCCGCCAGGCGCTTTAAAAGAGTTGTTTTTCCGGATCCACTTCCGCCACAAATTCCAATGATCATTTCTGTATGTATTCGAAGGTTAAACTGTTCTTTGTCGGTAATTGTTTTGGATCAAAAACCAACCATTTCGTATTCAATTCAACTACAAATTTACTCGGAAATTCCGCAGTAAGCAAACGACTTGGATTAGAAGTTGCCTGATCGATCGTTCCGGATACGATTCCGGTACCCGATGTAAAAGGGTGAAAATGCCCTTCCGGCTTTCCGGAATTGACGTACCAGCCGATCCCTTCATCCATTCTGAAACAGCCGACTTCCAGGTCTTTTTTAGTATTGTATGACGAATACGGAGAAGTACAAACTTTCTTCCATTCCTTTTCTTCCATCTTGTAACTGATCAGGTTTGCTGAAGTTCCGTTCATTTCAATTCCACCTACATAATATGCACCGTTTGCAAAAACCAGCGTTCCTTTTTCATTGGGTTCACTTCTTTTCAGCAAGGCACTTCCTCTTCTTCCGAAACCGACACGTGCATGAGCCATGAAATTCGTTCCGCGCTGTTCCAGGACCTGTTCTGAAACCATCACACCTTTCGGATTGTATTCTTTCACTTTCCATCCGGCTTCCTTTCCGGCGTGCAAACGTGCAGCAAACAAAATATTCTCTCCTTTCTCGCCGGCAACGTACCAGGAAATCTGGTCTTCGATCTTTGTTGAACTGATCACATTTTCAGAAACCACGAAAGCATACATATTGAAATTATGATGAGTCATGGAAACCGCGATCGTAGTCAATTTTTCCTTGTCGCGGTGTTTGAATATCCACAGAAGCGCTTTTTCCGTAGTAATGATATCCGTTAAGTACAGATCCGAAGGACTGAAATCTCCCAGGCGCTTTAAAGGTGCCAAAAAGGTGAGATTCATGACTTTAATGTTCCCGGCAGCACTCAACTGGTGGATAAAAACCTTGTTATCTTTGAGTTCCAGGTTTTCAAGAAAGTAAGCATATTTACCTCCGTCTTCCGATATGAAATAAGTTTCCTTCGCCATCGGGTTATACACCTGCTGCCAGGCACTCTTTCCGTCACCCGAAACCATTGTCAGGTCTACCTGTTTCTGGGTTAATGACAAATCCCGGCTTAGTGCCAAAGCACCGATGCCTTTCCACTCAATGATATCAAAATAAGGCTGTTTCAACGGTGGGATTTCGAAATTCTGGGCATAATTAGAAATGCTAACCAGCGCAAAAAGAATGATTAAAGATTTTTTCATATTGGGAATAAAGCGTAAATTGGCAGATAAATGTAAAATATTTCAACTGAATATGTTATTCTCCCGTGCAATTAAAAATGCCATCACCGGAATTTCCCTGTTGGTATCCACCGGTTCGTTTGCCCAAAATGAAGACATGAAAAACCTCCCGATCGGCCAGCCGGTTCCCATGATGGACCACAAGCTGGAAAGTTTGGACGGTAAAAGCACCCAGCTGGCGTCTCTAATGGGAGAAAAAGGATTGGTGGTTGTTTTTTCATGCAACACCTGTCCGTTCGTAGTAGGAAGCGATAATTTCGAAGGCTGGGAGAAACAATACAACGACCTGAACAAATTCGCCTCCGATCATGGTTACAAAATGGTCCTGGTAAACTCCAATGAAGCAAAACGCAACGACGACGATTCAGCGGAAGCCATGAAAAAAAGAGCCAAAGACAAAGGATATACCATGCCTTACGTGATCGATAAGAACTCCGTGCTGGCAGATGCGTTCGGCGCAAGAACCACACCGCATATTTTCCTGTTGAACACCAAAACGGAATTGATCTATACAGGTGCAATCGACAATAAAGTCGACGGAAAACGCACTTCCGATGAAAACTACCTGAAAAATGCCATTGAAGCTGCTTCTGCAGGAAAGGAAATCCCGACGAATTCCACTCCGCCAAGAGGATGCAGCATCAAACGTGTCAAAAAGTAAACTCTCCAAATAAATATAAACTATGAACAAAAAACTACTCACAGTTGCACTGTTAGGAATTGCCTTCTCCGGGATTTCACAGGTGCAACTCTTAGGAACTCCCGTTTCCTGGAAAGAAAAGGTTGGAATGCCTAAGGAAACCATTCAAATGGTTGCTGTTGACAATGAACTGGAAGGCAACAATGAAATGACCCGAAGAGGTGGTACTCTGGAAAAAGAACTACGTTTCGGAAAAGAATTGCCGGTGAACATCAATTTCATGACCACCGCAGAAATCAAAACACTTCCCAATGGAACGGTAGTAAGGCAATTAAAAATAAAATCGCCAGGGGCCTTGTCATTGAATTTGATTTTTGATGCCTTTCAGCTATCCGAAAACGCAAGGCTTTATTTGTCCGATGGAGATAAAAAAGAGTTTATCGGTGCTCACACCAGCTTGAATAACAACGAAAACCACGTATTGGGAACGGAGTTGATTCACGATGATGTCGTAGTAATTGAATTGCAGGAACCGGCAAACGAGGCAGGTACTTCTCAATTACACATCGGAACGGTTGTGCACGGCTATTTCGACCTGGAATCAGAAGTAAAAGCCCTGGGTAGCTCCGGAAATTGTGAGTATGATGTGAATTGCCCGATCGGGGCAGGCTGGGAAAATCAGCGAAATGCCGTTGCCATGATGGTAAACGGAGGTGGATTCTGTACAGGATCATTAATCAACAACACTTCGGGAACAATTATCCCTTACTTCCTTTCGGCAAACCACTGCGGAACAACTCCTGCAAGCTGGGTTTTTCGATTCAGATGGGAAAGAACCGCAGCTAATGCAATTTGCGCAACAGCAAATAATACGTCCAATAACGGACCAACGACTATGAACATAAATGGTGGAACATTGCGTGCCAATTATTCTCCTTCAGATTTTACTTTAACCGAATTGAATTCGGCTCCGAATCCTGCATGGGGAGTTTATTACAATGGGTTCAATGCAACCAACGTCCCGGCAACATCCGCAGTGGGTATTCACCATCCTGCAGGAGACATTAAAAAAATCTCCTTTGAAAACACCCCGCTGATCTCTACTACCTTTGGTCCAAGTCCTGCGGATAGCCATTGGGGAGTAACCAGTTGGGACAATGGTGTGACTGAAGGAGGTTCGTCAGGTTCTCCTTTGTTTGACCAAAATCACAGAACTGTCGGTCAATTACACGGGGGTGCATCTATTTGCGGTGGCTCTTCCCTATCGGATGAATACGGAAAATTGTACACTTCCTGGTTAGGGGGCGGAACAAGCGCTTCACAGCTTAAATTTTGGTTAGATCCATCAAACACAGGAACCTTAACCCTGGATGGAGTTGATCCGGCCGGACCGGGAGTTGCATTAGACGCAGGTCTGGGAACCATATCCGGAGCTTCGGGAACAATTTGTTCCGGAACAGTAACTCCTTCTTTTACCCTGGTAAATTATGGAAGCACTCCATTGACCGCTGCAACTATCCATTACGGATACGATGGTAATTTCGGGCAAACTTATTCCTGGACAGGTTCACTCAATCAATACCAAAATCAGGTCGTTGCTTTACCATCTGCTACTCTCGCAGGAGGAAATCACGTTTTCAACGCGTATGTGACAAATCCGAATACAGGAACAGACGAAAACAACAATAACGATACGATCCAATCTAATTTCACAACTGTTGTCAATCCAACTACTGTTGATTTATCCCTGACAACCGATAAATGGGGAAGCGAAGTAACCTGGTCTTTGACCAATGAAGCAGAAAATATTACTTATTATACAGGTGGGCCTTATGCAGATTTATCCAGCGGCGTTGCTACCTATTCTTCTTCCTTTTGTTTATCGGATGGTTGTTATCATTTCATCATCAACGATGATTTCGGTGATGGTATAGCAGGAACTCCAAGCGGACATTACGAAATCATGTCCGGTGCAGATACGCTTGGGGCATTGTTGGAGGCAGATGCCGATTTCGGAGATTCTCACACCACTATTTTCTGTGTAGGTGGGCCTGCAGGACTGAATGAGTTATCTGCCTTGCAGGAATCCTGGAGTTTGTATCCGAACCCTGCGAATGAGTTTGTTCAATTCGGGTTGACAAATGATGACTTACTGAAAGAAATTACGTTGATCACAGCACAAGGTGCAGTTGTCAGACAAGTAAGTACATACGGTGTTTCAACCAGTATGAATATTGCTGATTTGTCTTCAGGAGTATATTTCGTGCAAATGAAAAATGCCCTTGGAAACAGCACAAAACAGTTGATCATTAAATAATTCCTTAGAACTATTTTTAAAAGCCGTCTGCTCAGGTAGGCGGCTTTTTTTATTTTTACACTATGGCTAAAATAAAATCAGCTTTCTTCTGTCAGAATTGCGGGTACGAAACTCCGAAATGGTTGGGCAAATGCCCTTCTTGCGGGGAATGGAACACTTTTGTGGAAGAACTGGTTGAAAAGCAATTGCCACAAGTCATCGCCTTTTCCACCTCATCCGGGCGTACGGCCAAAGCACAGGTTTTGCAGGAGATCGTTTCAAACGGTCAGCGCAGGATCGTTCTTCCGGACAGTGAGATCAACCGCGTGCTCGGAGACGGATTGGTTCCCGGATCACTCATTCTTTTCGGCGGCGAGCCGGGAATCGGGAAATCTACCCTGCTCCTTCAATTGGCCGTACAAACCTCTTTACGCGTTTTGTATGTTTCCGGGGAAGAAAGTGAGCAGCAAATCAAAATGCGCGCCGAACGGATCGGGCAGAAAAACGAATCCTGCTTTATCCTGACCGAAACCAATATCCAAAACATTTTCAAACAAGCTGAAGACACCAGCCCGGAGCTTTTGATAGTCGATTCCATCCAAACGCTTTTCAGTTCACAGATTGAAAGTGCGCCGGGAAGCATTTCCCAGATCCGCGAATGTACCGCACAGCTATTGCGTTATGCGAAAATGACCGAAGTTCCGGTATTTTTGATCGGGCACATTACCAAAGAAGGTTCATTGGCCGGCCCGAAAGTATTGGAACACATGGTAGACGCCGTCTTGCAGTTCGAAGGCGATCAGCACCACGTTTACCGCTTGCTCCGCGGGATCAAAAACCGCTTTGGAAGCACCAACGAACTGGGAATCTACGAAATGAACGGTTCAGGTTTGAGAACGGTAGAGAATCCATCCGAAATCCTGATCTCTTCCGGGGACAGCAAACTGAGCGGTGTTGCCATCGCTGCAACGCTCGAAGGATTAAGACCTTTACTGATCGAAGTACAAGCTTTGGTAAGCACAGCTGCTTACGGAACACCTCAGCGTTCATCCACCGGATTTGACCTCCGCCGGTTAAACATGCTGCTGGCCGTTATGGAAAAACGCTGCGGATTCAAACTGGGCGCAAAAGATGTCTTTTTGAACATTGCCGGTGGAATCCGGGTAGACGACCCGGCCATTGACTTGGCAGTAGTAGCCGCTGTATTGTCAAGCAATGCCGATATTGCCATTGACCGTTCGATCTGCTGTTCCGCAGAAGTCGGGCTATCGGGAGAGATCCGCCCGGTAAACCGCATTGATCAGCGAATCCGTGAGGCCGAAAAATTAGGTTTTGAGAAAATCATTATTTCCAAACACAACAAAGGAATCGATCAATCGAACTTCAAAATCGAATTAGTACCTTGTTCGCGAATTGACGAAGTTTTAAAGGCTTTATTCGCATAAAACAATCCATATTTTGTAAGCTACACACTCTAACTGGGAAATTACTTATTCCAATGACCTCTATTGCAATACTTTCCTTAATTTTGGCTTTCTAAATTAAAACGCTACATAAATGAGAGTATTAGCTGCCACTGCCATGATCTTATTGGGTTTCAGTTCGTTTGCAAGCGCCCCTGTACTAAATCTATCTCAAACAGTTCTTAATTCTTTTCTTTGTTCTTCGGACGATAGTGAGGTTCAGATTTTCCAGCCTTTCGAGATTACGGACGCGGACGGTGACTTCATTACCATTGTCGGAATGACTTCTTCGAACCAATCTGTTATCCAGGATGCTTCCTTGTATGCAGGAAATACGGGTTCTACAGGAACGTTGAGTTCTTATTTATATTCCAGCTGGGGTTTCAGCGGTGCAGGTACCTGCATCATCACTTTGGAAGTCAGTGACGGAACACAAACCGTATTCTTACAACTTCCTACCGTTACGGTTACTGAATCTCCAAACATTACTGTAGCACCTTACGCACAAATCTGCTCCAGCCAGGGAACAGTTGACCTGAACCAGTTCGTGAGCCCGGCAGGAGGCGTTTTTGACTATGACGGAATGGTTTATCCGAATGCAGAATTCAATATGATTGAACAAGGATATACTTTCAATGATGTCATCGGGATTAACTACACCGTATCCAACGGGGTTTGTTCATCGTATGATTTCCTGACGCTGAATTTATTTATGTCACCGACAGTTTCCGTAGCTACAACACCAACTTCCTGTGGTGGCGCAACCGGAACAGCCGTTGCAACAGTAAGCGGCGGAGCACCACTTTCCAGCCAAAGCTGGTCTAACGGAGTTACCGGAACTTCCAGCATATCCAATTTGCCGGCAGGCCAATATATGTACTATTTTGTCGACACGAACAATTGTTCTACTACCGCAGCGTTTTCCATTGATCCTGCAGGAGTTTCAATCAACGAAACAGTTTCCAATGTGGTTTGTTACAGCCAGGCAAACGGTGGAATTACGATCTCTCAAACAGGTTTAACAACTCCTGTAAGCTACATCTGGTCTTCCGGGCATACGGGAACGTCTGTTACCGGTTTGTTGGCTGGAACCTACACCGTTTACGCAACAGATGCCAATAACTGTACGGTTTCCAAAGCAATTACGATTACACAACCGGATAAAATTACCTTTGAAGCAGGCGTAAACGTTGGACCTACATGTGGTGGCGGTACAGACGGAGAAATCGAAGTTTGGGGAATAACAGGTGGAACTCCTCCCTACACTACAACCTGGTCAAACGGCGCAACAGGTGATATCAATTCAAACCTTGCAATGGGTATTTACTCGGCAACCGTGAAAGATGCGAATAACTGTATGGCTGTGAAACCCGTTTACTTGAGCGAAGATAACTCCGCAGATATTTCCGGACAGGTTATTCCGGCGGGATGCGGGGACGACGACGGAAAAATCTTTACCAATGTGTGGGTGTGGTCAGGAGATCCGATCCAGTCTATTGTTTGGTCGAACGGAGCAACAACCCAAAACTTACTGGATGTCCCTGCTGCAAACTATGTTTGTACGCTGACAGTAGCCAATACGGGCTGTAGAGCGATCAAAGGATGGGATATCCCGGTTGTAAAACCATTGAGACAGGATATTTGTATCATCACTGTTGACAGTTTGACAACTTCCAACCTGATTGTTTGGGAAAAAACACAAACAGTTGGAATCGATCATTACAACATTTACCGCGAAACATCCGTTCAGGGTGAATATGTCCTGATTGATACCGTGAATTTTGATAACATTTCCCTTTTCAACGACGTAATCGCATCACCTTCCGAGCGTTCATGGAGTTATAAAATCAGTGCCGTAAATGTTTGCGGAACGGAAAGCCCGCTGAGTATTCCTCACCGCACCATTCACCTGGACTTGCTGGATTTGGGAAGCAATTCCGTACAGGTAAACTGGAATGCTTACGAAGGAACAACTGCCTTTACAGATTACATTGTTTGGAGATACACCACAGCAGATGGCTGGGTGGCGGCAGATACTGTTCCAAATACCACATTGACATTTACGGATGGGGTAGATTACGCTACTCCGGGATTGGACTACCTGGTGGAATTTGAATTAACCACGCCGTGTTCTGCAGAAAAAGCACAGGATTTCAATACTGTAAGATCCAACCGCGAAAGAGGCCAGCTTACAGCCGGAGAAGGAGTTGACGGAGCTTCGTCTAATGGAATCGGTGAAAATTACCTGAACAGCATCGGGATGTACCCGAACCCGACTACCGATAAATTGACTTTTGTACAGGATGGAAATGAAAACGTAACTTATACGGTTCTTTCATTGTCCGGGCAATTGATGCAGACAAGCCAGAGCAGCCAATCGAATACGGTTCTTGATATGAGCCAGTTGAATGCAGGCGTATACCTGGTGGAACTGAAATTAAACGACATTAAAATCATTAAGCGGGTAGTTAAACTTTAAATTGCCCGATAATAAACATGATAAAAAGAATCATTGCTCCAACCGGGAGCAATGATTTTTCCTGCACTATTTAATTCTACGCTGATGAAAAAGCTCTTATTCTTCCTGTTTCTGCTGCTTGGTGCTGCGAATGCACAGGGACAAACGTACGACTGGTCGTCTGACATGCCCGCAGATCCATATGTTTCTGCCGGACAAGTGAAATCGTTGATGTACCAGGGAAAACTCTATCACTTTAGTGACTCCATCGGAAATTACATCCGGGTAACCATGTATAACCCCGAAGTGGGTAGCTGGGTTTGGCTGGATGCTGAAAACACTTACATTTCTGCCTTGACCCAAATAGAAGGAGAAGTAATCGGCAACAAGGCTTACCTCGTAACATGTGGTTTCGGCGGCTTGTATGCACACATGTTCGACTTTACAACCAATACCATTGTCGGGTACAACTCCCTGATCGCTACTCTCGGGCCGGGTTCCTGGGCATTCAAAGCAGATCCTGTATCCGGAACAATCGTGGTGATGTATACAGAGAACACCAATACGAGTATTTGTACCTTTAACACAACTACCAATACCTGGAATTCGGAATTCGGTGTAAACACGCTGCTTGATCCCACTTTCAGTTCAAACGGACGGTTTGTGATCCATTTTTCCTCCAACTTCATTTACTACGGTATTTCCGGAGGAGGAAACAACCGCTTAGCCGTTGCTCCTATCAGCAATCCGTATGCTTTAACGTATTACAATTCAACCGGAGCGAATGACGGCCGTTTGAAAACCAATTCCGGGGTGAATTTTACATCCGGAAGTTATATCCTGGTCGGAAACGGGCAAAATGAACCGAATGTGTACATGCGCAATTACAGCGATCAGAAAACGTACGAAAAATCGCTCTCCGGAACAGGAAACGTGCAATTGAATACAACTACAGATCCTTCCCTGTTCTTCAACTTTGATACGCTTCACTTTGCTACTACTCAAAACGCCAGTTATTCCTTCCTGCTTTCCAACTTTACACTAGCCGGGAACGGTTCTTTCGGAGATACATATGTCTTCCGGAAAGATTGGGGAACGGGTGATTGGGATACCCTGGGAATTATGGTTCCGCTTACGGCCGGTTTGAACGATTTACTGATGATCTCACTGGACCAGAATGCGGAACATTTGGCCATCAATTACCAGAATGACGGATATTACTACTACAAAGTATATAATATCAAGCCGGAAATCAATCCTGCTTCCATTGTGGCAACCGGAGGAACCTGTGCAGGCAATCAGAACCTCATTTACCATGCATTGGAATTTTACGACGACAATAAGGACGGGCCTTTGAAAATACAGAACCTGGCAGATGCAACCGGTACGATTTCCGGTATGACCGCGCAATTGATCTATTTCGACAATACCGTTTCACCATCCATCAGCAAATATGCTATTTACGGGTATATCTCTTCCGGAGGAAATGCGAACATCCAGTTGCAGCTCTTCGACGGATACAGTATTACTCCTGTCAATTTGCCGCAAATTACGGTCGGAACAACTCCCGCTCCCGTAGTGAGTTTCTCTTCCAACCCGCTGACTCTGTGTAAAAACGACAACCTGATTGATCTGACGAACTACGTCAATTACTACGATCATGGAACTTTTAGCGTTAACGGAACTCCCGTTTCAGGAACAACCATCGACGGAACCGTGTTTTCACAAACATTTACCGGTGGAACCATCATCCTGAATGATGAAATTGACGGGTGTATGATCATTGCATCCGCCACTATGACATTCCCGGCTCTCGGAAGTGCTTCTGTAGTTTCTACACCAAGCGCCTGCGGAGCTTCCTCAGGAACTGCAACAGTGACATTCACTCCCGGTACTTCTGCCAACTATACGTTGGAATGGTCGACAGGAGAAAGTTCCACTACCATTTCCAATTTAGCGCCGGGGCCATACTATTACAACGTCACGGATGATTACAACTGTCACATTACCGGAGTTACATCTGTTGCTGCAACAGGAGTTTCCATCACTCCAACCATTACCAATATCAGTTGTAACGGTGCAAACGACGGATCTATCTCTATCAACATTGTGAATCCGAATACCTATCATTTCATCTGGTCGAACGGTTACGGAACACAAACCATTTCAAATTTGGCTCCGGGATCTTATTCGGTAAACGTTTGGGATGATAACGGCTGCCAGGTTTCAGGTTCCTATGTGATCACCGAACCTGCACCGATTACTGCAAACCTGGTTGGAACAGAACCAACTTGCGGTGCTACCGACGGAAGTATCTCGGCAGTTGTCAATGCAACCGGAACTCCGGCTTACGATTGGATCGGGACCGGGCAAACGGGACCAAATTTAACAGGTGTAGGACACGGTTTATATACATTGAAAGTTACCGACGGAACAGGATGTATCAAACAATTCACGCACCAGCTGGATGATGAATTTGCCGCAGACATCAACACAAGCGTTTTGAATACACAGTGTAACCAAAGCAACGGTGGAATTACTGTAAACTTCTCCGCAGATCCGAATGGCGGAGGCCTTCCTTATTCCTGGACCTGGTCGAATGGGACAACTACCCAAAGTAACTTCAACCTGGGAGAAGGTTCTTATACCATTACAGCTTTGAGCGGCCCGGTTGCACAACCTTGTTATTCTGAAAAAACCGTTTTTGTTGGAACGAGAGCTCCGCTTGCTCAGCCAATCTGTTTGGTAACGGTTGATACTTCCACAACAACAAACCTGATTGTTTGGGAAAGAACAGAAACTTCCCGAATTGACCATTACAACATTTACCGGGAATCGGATCTGGCAGGAAATTACCTGTTGATCGACACCGTAAACGCATCCAGTCTGTCCTATTTCAATGATGTGGTTGCTTCACCGATGGATCGTTCCTGGAGGTACAAAATTTCTGCTGTTAATGCTTGTGGAGCAGAAAGTCCCATCTCTACAGAACACAAAACACTGCATTTGAATACCATCGTGAATGTAGGGAACGGATCGTTTGATGTGTTTTGGGATGATTATGAAGGTTCGGGTAACGTAAGCAGTTATGTAGTCTGGAGAAAAACGGACCAGGCCGGCTGGACTCCGGCAAGTGCACCCATTTCATTGGGAACTTCTTTTTACAATGATGCTCCGCCTACCGGATCAACCGGGGTGGATTATTACGTGGAAATGCTCTTAAACTCCTTTTGTACCGCTGAAAAAGCACAGGATTTCAATACCACCCGTTCCAATCGTGAGCGCGGCCAGTTTGCAACAGGAGAAGGTGTTGACGGAGCGTCTTCAAATGGAATAGACGAAAATTACCTGAATGGAATCAACATGTACCCGAATCCGACTCAGGGAGCAATTACTTTTGTACAAGAAGGGAATGAAACGATTACTTACCGTGTAACGGATCTTTCCGGAAAAGAGGTGATTACTGCAACCAGTTCCGACTCCAAAGTTTCCATTCAATTGAATGATATTCAATCAGGTATCTACCTGGTGGAGATCCGTTCAGCCGGTTCCAAAATAACCAAAAGAATCTGTAAAGAGTAAACTATATGGTTTTAGTACATAAGAGAGTCTGCCTTGGCAGGCTCTTTTTTTTACCATCCATTTGCAGAAAGACCGAAAACACTCAAAGAAAATTACTAGACACGAGTCTCCATAAACCTCCAAGGTATATTTGCATACCTTTGCTCCTTGTGAATTGCTAACATCAAAGTACTTATGAAAAAACTACTTACGCTATTCGTCCTGCTTGTTTCAACGGTTTCCTTTTCACAGGGTTGGAACTTCATAGGAAGTAATCTCGGTATCGCAAATGCTACAGAAGTCGATATTGAAACTACTCCGGGCGGAAATCTATACGCTGCCGCTCTTAGCGGCGGAGTTGTTACCGTATACAAATGGAGCCCTGTAACCGCTCAGTGGGTATCCATGTCGGGAGCTACTATTCCCGGAACATCATCCGGACTGGATTTACTGGTAATCGGGGAAACAACACCTGTTTTTGCCGTAAAATCAAACCAGGGAGCTTTACCAAGCCAATTCCTGTACATTTACAAATTCAATGGAACATCCTGGATTTTCCAAACCATGGGGCCCGGAGGTTACAATACCGTGAATTACAACCACAACTACTCCTTAAAAGTAAATTCCACGAACCAGCTGATCCTGACATTTTACAATGAAAACGAACAGGCAACCGGCTATTCTCCGGATGATGCATTGATGACCGTGAATATGGGAAGTCAAACAGTATTGGGTGGAGCGAGTGCCAACCTGGAACAAACGGATATGACAGGTATTCTTGCTTCTCATGTAGACGGAAATACCGCTTACGTAATCCATGAAGAAGCAGACATGTCAAACTATATTCCGTTCGACATTTCCGTGAACGGTGGTGTTTATACCAACAACACCATTGACAACTCCGACGGGGCCTCTAAAATGCTGATCGACAAAAATAACGGCGCTTCTGCTATCAGTTCAGTCTGGGCAGTTCCCTATTCTGCTTTCCCGTTGAAATTCCGCGCCTACAATCCCACAACATCGGCATTCGGGACACAGGTAAACGTCAGTACCGGATCCAATGTGGCAGATTTTGATTTCGACACCCAAAACAACGATGCATTCGTATTCTATAAAACAACTTCCTGCTTCTTTAAAAAAGTAAGCTCTGTGATGGCAGCTACACCAACCATCAGTACCATTTCTTCCGGATCCGGCTTTGTTCCTTCCACGGCAACCTGCCTGAGAACAGAAGTAAACAACGGTGTTTACGTCATCGCTTATGTGGACGGAGGTAAATTCTATGTCAAAGAATACAATATCCTGGCAAACATTGAAGATTACGATTTGTTCGCTATGTGTGAATCTTCCGTTTTCAATAACTCTGCAAGTAATTCCGTTTACTGCCTGGATCCGAATTTCAGTCACCAGGGCTTAACAATGACCTGTGTTTCTCAGAACGTGGGAATTATTCCGAACTCTGCAATCACTGTATTCCCAACTACCGGAGGTTTAACCTTTTCGCTGAATATCAATAATACGAATGATGTCAGTTCACCGACAATCGTGGATCTTCAGTTTGAGCTATTCGACAATGGAATCTCTTGCGGAACCATGCTGATCCCGATTACCGTCAATCCGAAACCGGTCATTACATTCACCAACCCGGTAAATGCGGTCTGTGAAAACGCAAATCCGATCAACTTAAATAACTGGTCCTCACCAAACGGAGGAACCTGGTCCGGAACGGGTATTACGAACAATACGTTCTACCCTTCCTACCCGACTGTTTCAAACGTAACGATGAATTACACGAAAACCAATCAATTCGGGTGTACAAGCTCAGCGCAGCTTCCGTTTACGATCAATCAAACTCCGGATCTGAGTGTTACAACAGGTTCCTCGAACTGTAATCAAAGTACGGGAAGTGCTTCGGTAGCCATCACCAACGGGCAATCGCCATATTCCATCTACTGGAGTAACGGTTCTACCATTTCCAGTGCTTCCGATCTGGCTCCGGGGCAATACCTTGTTTCCGTTACGGATGCAAACGGGTGTTTATCCACTTCTACTGCAATGGTTGGGTCGAACGGAATTTCCCAAACAGGAGTTCCTGTGGGAGCATCTTGCTACGGCACCAATAATGGTGCTATCAACGTAACGGTTTCAAACGGAACTGCTCCTTTAACTTATGCATGGTCAAACGGTGCAACCAGCGAAGACATCACAGGTTTGGCCGGCGGACCTTACGAATTGACTATTACCGACGCTGTGGGATGTGTTTCTACGGCAACATATACCGTTCAGGAACCGCAACAAATCATGTTGAACCAAATGACCGTTACCCAGCCGTCATGTTCCACAACAAACGGACAAGTAGTTGCTACTTTCAACGGTGGAACAACTCCTTTCACCTATGCATGGGAAGACGCACAGGGAAACAGCATAGGAACCAACAGTGCAACGCTGGCAAGCATCGGTGCCGGAACTTATACGTGTAACATTACCGATGCAAACGGGTGTTCATTCACTTCGTCAGCTATGGTTTCCAATAATTTCGGACCGACCCTGGCAATTGATACCATTATTCCTTCTTCCTGTTCAGGTGACGGACAAATCCAGTTGACGGTTATTTCCGGGAACCCGACAGATTACCTGTGGACCAACGGTGCAACGACACCCAATATCACGAACCTGAATCCCGGTTTCTATTCCGTTTCTGTAACTGGTGCAAGCGGATGTATTACCGTATTGGGCGGAACGGTAGAATCTACTTTACCGGATCCGATCGAGATTTGTATGGTTACCGTTGATTCCACTACGAATACCAACCTGGTAGTTTGGGAAAAACCAATCACCACAGGGATTGACCACTTCAATATTTATCGTGAAACTTCCCAGGCCGGTCTGTATCAATTAGTAGGCTCCGTGCTTTATTCCGATGAATCCATTTACAACGATTTGGTGGCATCACCGAATGTGCGTTCCTGGAGATACAAGATTTCCTCGGTGGATGCTTGCGGAAATGAATCCGAATTGAGCCAGACCCATAAAACGATCCATTTAGTGATCAGCCACGGGTTGGGGAATGATATCAACCTGTTCTGGGACAGCTACGAAGGCTTCAACTATTCGAATTTCATCGTGAGAAAACATACAGATGCCGCAGGATGGACAACCATTCAAACCATGCCGAATAACTTGTTTACGTTCACAGATCAGGCTTTGGATACAGACGGATTGTTCTACGAAGTTACCGTTGCGGCTCCGAGTTTGTGCTCCACGACAAAAGTGGCCCAGGACTTCAACACAACGAGATCAAACCGCGATAACCGCCTTTCAACAGGACAACCGAATTCCGTTTCTGAATTGCTGAACCAGGTGGTGGATATCTATCCGAATCCGGCCAATACTTTCCTCAATATTGACAATGGTTCCAGCCAAACGATCGAAGCACATATCCTGGATCAAACAGGCAGAGTGATTTCTTCGACAACACTTGTGCCGGGTCAAACTAAAATGGACTGTGGAAAACTAGCAGCAGGAGTCTACAACATCGAATTGCAATCACTGGGCGCTAAAACACTGAAGCGCTTTGTGATAGAAAGATAAAGAGAACATTAAAAGGGAGTTAAAAGCTCCCTTTTTTAATCACATATCTTTGTCAATAAGTTTGATTGTTTTTGCGTGTAACAGGTTTGCGAAAGAAGTACTTTAATAGAAATACTTCAGCATGGCTAAAAAGAACAAACTATTCGTATTAGATACTTCTGTACTATTACACGACCACGATGCGATCATGCACTTTGAAAGACATGACGTCGCCATTCCGATTACCGTTTTGGAAGAATTGGACAAGTTCAAGATTGGAAATGACACCAAAAATTTCTCAGCCCGTGAAGTAATTCGTTTCATTGATAAAATATCAGCAAACGGAGGTTTACAACAGTGGATCAACCTGGGACCGAATTTAGGGTCATTTAAAGTCCTTCTCGACTCACAACCGAAAGGTGTGGATGCAGAAGCGGTTTATGGTGTTGGAAAGAATGACCACAAGATCATCAATGCAACCCTTGCAGTGAAAGAACAGGAACCCAAAAAGGAAGTGATCCTGGTTACAAAGGACATCAACCTGCGCATCAAGGCAAAAGCGCTTGGAATTCTTGCGGAAGATTATGAAACGGGCAAAGTCCATTCACACGAATTGACCCAAACTTCCAGTTCCACCATTGAAGGCATCGAATCGGAAACGATCAAACAACTCTTCCTGAAAGGAACAATTGACGAAGAAGGTATTTTGGGAAATCAGAAAGTAGCCAACGGATATTACATCCTGAAAAACGGGAAAAGCTCCGGTTTGGCCTATTTCGATCCGCATACGGACACCCTTCAGCGCGTGGAGAAAGAATATACTTCCGGGATCAAGCCCAAAAATGCAGAACAGGCATTTGCCATCAACGCACTGATGAATAATAACATCAAATTAGTTGCCCTGCAGGGTGTAGCCGGAACCGGGAAAACATTGCTTGCTCTGGCGGCGGCGTTGGAACAGCATAAACTCTTCCAGCAGATCATTCTGGCACGGCCGCTTGTCCCGTTATCCAACAAGGAAATCGGTTTCCTTCCGGGTGATGCCAAAGACAAGATCGGCCCGTACATGGAACCATTGTGGGACAACCTGAAGTTCATCAAATCGCAATTCGGTGAAAACGAGAAGCGCCACAAACACATTGTTGAAATGGAAGAAAGTGGCCGCATCCTGATTACTCCGCTTGCTTTCATCCGTGGTAGAAGCTTGTCCAACATCCTGTTCATTGTAGATGAAGCGCAAAACTTAACTCCGCATGAAGTAAAAACGATCATTACCCGTGCAGGCGAAGGAACGAAAATCGTGTTTACAGGAGATGTGCACCAGATCGATACGCCTTACCTGGATGAAAACAGTAACGGGCTTGCATACCTCATCGACCGCCTGAAAGGTCAAAACCTGTTTGCACACGTTCGTCTGGAAAAAGGAGAACGGTCCGAGCTGGCAAACCTCGCAAATGATTTGTTATAAACGAATAAAAATGTAATTTAACATCCTAAAAATCAATTATGAAAAAACTTAGTTTAGGACTATTATTTATTGCCGGCTTTGGGTTAACGTCCCTGGCTCAGAAAATTCGCACCGAATCAGGAGACCTTTCCTTTTTGAAAGGACAAACAGAATTGAACGTGAAATACGATTTCTCGGATTTCCAGGTTGGAGGTTTTTCCAGTGAAGGCGATTACAAGAAAAAGAAAATCAAAGAATACAACGAAAAGGAAGCAGGAAGAGGCGATACCTGGGAAAAATCCTGGGAACGCGATAAAAAAGAACGTTTCCCGAACAAATTCGAGGAATTGTTTGACAAAGGTTTAACCGGAAAAATTCACGCTGCTCAAAACAACAGCAAAGCAACTTACACCTTGATCGTTAAAACAACGTTCATTGAACCGGGGTTCAATATCGGTGTGGCACGCAGAAATGCAGCAGTTGCGTTCGAATACATCTTTATCGAGGGTGACGATGAATCAAAAGTAATGGCCAAATTGAAACAGCCGGATGTACCCGGGTCACAATTCGGAGGTTATGATTACGATACAGGCGCACGTATTTCCGAATCCTATGCGAAAGGTGCAAAAATGCTTGCAGCATATATGCTTAAAAGCATCAAGTAATCTGTTCTTTTAAATCAAATGCCTTCCGCTCAGTGGAGGGCATTTTTAGTTTAAATCGTTTCTTCTCCGTAAATTTACCGGACAAATTCATACCGATATGGGCACTTTCCGCAGCGATTTATCCAAAACAGATTTCCCGATTTCCGAACGCATTTCCGCAAAAACTATCCGCGGTTCTATTTTGGAATTGATCCAAAAGGAAAACCCCGATTTCGACGAAAGCTGCCATTTATCGATCGGTGAACTGAACAATTACCGGGAAAAATACCTTACCGATATGATGCAGGCGCAATTGGGCGAACTATCCGACCTGGACAAAACAGTTCTGAACTCGCTCAATGAGAAAAAACTGCTTTCCGACCAATTGGAAGACCAGGGGCCGGCCGATACTTTTGGTCAACGCGTGGCAGACCGGGTAGCAAGCTTTGGAGGAAGCTGGACTTTCATTATTTCTTTCATGTCCTTTTTACTGGCCTGGATCGGTTTCAACGCTTTTTTCCTGCTCAACAAAGGATTTGATCCCTATCCTTTCATTCTCCTGAACCTGATTTTATCTTGTTTGGCAGCCCTTCAGGCCCCGGTAATTATGATGAGCCAGAACAGGCAGGAAGAAAAGGACCGTGAACGTGCCAAAAAAGATTACATGATCAACCTGAAATCTGAAGTGGAAATCCGCTTGCTGCACGATAAAATCGATCACCTCATCATTCACCAGCAGCAGGAATTACTGGAAATGCAAAAGATCCAGCTGGATACCCTGAAAGACATGCTGATCAAACACAAAGAAGGAAAGGAATGATACCAACCCGCTTCTATTATCCTTCTCCGGGGTTTTCCATTTACTGGGAAAAAGGTAACGGAAAAAAACTGGCCGAAAAAATGACCGGAGCTTTTCCTGAAAAAGCAGCAATCGAACACCTCGTTCCGCGTTTGTTTGAAACAGACGAACTGGCAGACCGGGTTATCCGGGAAGTTTACCAGGTACATGGCTTCAAACAGGCAGACCAATGGATCAATCAACTGCTCGACGGTGAAACACCCGATAATGTTCCGGAATCATTGCAAACCATTATCCGTCAAATTACCCGCAGGCCAGACTGGTTAAATGACGAGTTGCTGGAACAGGGAGCATCCCTTTGCAGAAGATCCGGTTCACTCGGGTTAATGGTCCTGCGCAATTACTGCCTGATGGGCGGATATGAATCGTCGGCAATTAACAAACCGCTTGTTTTTACCGGGGCATTGAAAAAGGGCGCAGCTAAGCGCTTAACGGAAACTACCGAGTTCTGGGTTCGTATTGTAGGAGAAAATGCCATTACGAGTCCTCAAAACGGCCTGAAAGAATGTTTGAAGATCCGGTTGATGCATGCCTATGCCCGGGTTAGTATCCTGGAAGAAGGAAACTGGCAGGAAGCAAACTGGGGAGCACCGCTCAACCAATGGGACATGCTGGCAACCAACCTGGGGTTTTCCATTATTTTCCTGGACGGCTTGCGAAGACTGGGAATGAAACCAACGGAAGCCGAAATAAAAGGCCTGTTCCACTTCTGGAAATACGTCGGTTACTTACTCGGAACTCCCGAATCTTATTTCCCAGAAACAGAATCCGATGCCATTCGCGCCATTTATGCCTGGACCATTACACAGGCACCCGCAGACGAAGACACACTTGCACTTGCCAAAGCATTGACCCTCGAACCCCTCGACGGACCGTTCCCGGATAAGAATTGGCAAAAGAACCTTGTTTACAAAACGCATTTGGGATACAATTGGTTTTTCCTGGGAAAGAGTTCCTGCCAAACTATGCAACTGCCACAAACAGCCTGGCGCTTCTTCCCTCCTATTCAATCTTTCTTTGTAAGCCTGGGGCAAATCTTCGTTCACCGTTCCGCTAAAAGTTACCGGCGCTCCGTACTACGGAACCGAAAGGCACAAAAGAAAGTAGTCAATGCCTACCTGGAAAGTCACGGGAGGAAAACGATTGCTTGAGAAGGAATCAGCTTTTCAGTCTTCTTACACTCGATAAAACCCAAAGGGTAAAAAATCCCAACAAGAAATTTACAAGTGCCGGAACAAGCAAAATTCGCCCGTCAGAACCTATTTCATGTCCTTCGATCAAATCATTCAACAGGAAAAACACCAGTACCAGGGATGAACTAAAAGAACAGCCAATCAGCAGGATCAAATCCAACAGGCGGTTCTTCAAACGGATTAATCCCAAAAACTGAACGGCATGAATCAGCAGCAACCTGCCTAAAACCAAAAGAGCCGCTACGAAAATCAACACGTTACATTGACTACAGTCTTCTTCCTGAGTAATTAGTCCGCTGATAATGAGTGCTATTGGCGGCAGAAAAGAAGCCAGCAAATAACTAAGGAGGAGTCTGTATTTCATTGGAATGAAATTAATAACTTTCAGCTTCCTAAAAAACACACTATGAAAAAAGTAATCCTTGTTTCAACTGCCATTCTTCTAATCGTTTCAACTTCCTGCACCAAAAAATATTCCTATACCTGCAATTGCAAAACACCCGGAAGCAGCGGTTTTGGAGAACCGGTCGGAGAATCTTATCCGAAGGCCAAAAAAGAAAAAGCAGAAGAAACCTGTGCCGCATTTTCAAACCCGGAACGTACCTGTAGCCCGGTATTCGGCAAATAAGAACTTATCCGGGGTATTTATCCTTCTTTCGCTGACGGATTCTCCATTCCTTCATACGTGTAAATATTATACGGCAAAATGGATTTTGCAATGCGCTGAGCGAGGAAACTGCTTATCAAAACCGGAAGGAATAATACATAACCGTTCGGATGTCCAATTATCTTAAAACCTGTAGAATCGATTACTCAACGATAATCCGTTGAATAGCGCTTTTCTTTTGCCCACTGCAAAGCTCAGCAAAATAGGTCCCAGGCGAAACCGCGACGCGAATCTGGCTGCTTTGTGCAGACAGTTCCTGTACGTACACTTCACGGCCAGTATTATCGGATAAAATCAATTGGGCCTTCTCTTGTAAAGGTTGATCCATATCAAGCGTGAAAGCTCCTTTATTCGGATTTGGTGCTATTTTAAAGTTCGAAAGTGCTAACTCCTCCAGACCCAAACCGATTACGAAAACGGTTACGGTGTCCGTGGAATAAATTCCATTCAGTGTTTGCTCAACCACATAAGTAGTTGTCACCTGTGGCGAAACGTACAATCCTCCGGTGTTAGAAGCTATAGGAGTTCCATCAAGTTTCGACCAAAATCCCGGCAAATTACTGATTTTCTGACCTATAAATACCGAGTCCTCAATATAGATCGTTTGGTCCGGTCCTGCATAAGCAGGAATCCCTCCGGTTAGGCTGTCAAGCGGAATTACGGAAACATTATCAATAAAATAATAGGCCTGCCAGGCTGGATTTCCCGGAAACAAATGGCCTGGCGTTGTTGCTGTATCCGAATGAAAATTTCCGATTGTTAAGAACAGTTCACTCCCCGTTGCCTCATACAAACCACTTATTCTTACCCAGTTAACCGTATCTTCGATGATTTCGTTATTGAAATTCAAAACATGGGTTTCCACATTGAAATAAAGGGTGTTAGCAGCATGCAATGCAGTGTCACTGAAATTTACTCCCAGGTTATCAGCTGTAGAATGAGACAACCCTTCCGAGAGACTCGCATAGAATGAAACGTAATACAACTTGTTCGCAATCAATGTGTCCAGTAGTTCACATGAAACGTACTCCCTCAAGTTGGAAAGTGCAGGATCATAAGCAGATATCCCTATGCATGCTTGTCCGTCCGGGATATTCTGGTCTATAAACTCAGGATAAACAGAAATGCTGTAATAATCAGGTGTAGCGGTGTTAGGATTAAACCAATCATACAGATCAAAATCATAAAAAGATCCGCCACCTCCCGGATTGATCAGGCAATTCTCAAAACTTGGATTCGGGACGAGGTTACTCTGCCCCAGTAAAAACTGGGGCAGCAATAACAACAATATCCATCCGTTTCTTATCATTTCTGCAAGATAACGATTCTGTTTCGATAAAGTTCCATTCCGGATTTGTTCTGAAGTACCACCAAATACGTTCCGGTACTTAGTTTTGTATGGATTTCCGTCTCTGCTTCTGTTTCAGCTAATTCCTGCTCGCAAACAATTTTCCCGTCCATGGAAAGAATACGCATTCTGTCGCCGTTTGAAACCTTCCCTGTCAGATAGAAAGTTCCCCCATTCGGAACAGGGTATAACCCATAGTTCGGAGTATCAGACAGTTCCAATCCGGAAGAAGGTGCGCTCTTATCAAAATAAGACGGGCAAACCTGTGTAAAGACTTCCGCTTCTCTGAAAACTTCATTGTACAATGCACCAGCCAGGTATACGACACCTCCCTGCAAAGCAGGACATCCTTGCGCTATATCAACAATAGCACGCTTGTCATCCTCTGTAAACACCCCGTTTTCATAATTTAGCAATGCCTCGTAATACCGTTTGAAGCTTTCTTCCAGGAGATTTTCAGGAATAACAGCCGAAATGACCTGGGTGGAAGTTACATAATCACCCAGATTAACCATTTTCTCTACCGCCTGGAAAGCACCTGTATTCGTCGGATTAAGATCGGAATAAAAAGTATTTAGTTTACCGGAAGCAGAAATCAATGAAGGATCTTCGTACAGGTAACGGTAACTTTGGTTCTTCACTACTGCTCCCGGGTCAGTTCCGTCGAGAATGTTTGCCAAATCTACAGCTGTTTCCATTCCTGCAACGATATCCACCTGCGGGAAAAAACTGCTTCCGCTAGGTGTGGAGCCTACGGTACAGGCAGTATAGTTCGGCGGACTTGTTACCGCAAAAAGACTCGCAGGTGTCGTTGTTGAATACCAGATTGTTCCGGCAAAATTAGTGGTTGAATTTAACGGAGAATAAGCTCCTGTGAGGGTTCTAACGTACATTTTTGAGTTCAGGGTGCTACTTGTATTCAGAGAAGCATTCTTAAAGCTGCCGTTAGCAGTTCCGGTAGTGCTCCAGTTAGTTCCCAACCAACGGTTATCTGCCGGCACTGTATTGGATCCCTGCTGACCGATAATTCCGTTATTATCCAGTACAAATCCGTATTTCAGGTTTTCCATACTGTTATTGAAAGTCTTGGTCGGGCTACAGTTTCCACTGAAATATAATCCATGATAACCTGTGTTGACGCTGTTGCATCGGATATCGTTTCCAATGGAAAGATCCAGGGCAATCCCATAAAAATTAGTGCTTGATCCTACAAAACCGTTGATCGTATTGTCATAAATCTGACTTGCCGAACTACCCTGAGTACACTGGTTTAATTTGATACCGTAACTCGGGGTCAGCAAAAACGTACCATCTCCGCCAAGCATGATCAAATTGGCATTGACCTGTATATTCAAACGCTTCCAGTTGTCCAGGGTAATCGCTCTTCTGGTAGCCTTAATACTGTTATTGTTCACCCAGATCAATCCTCCGCTGTTCATAATTCCAACCGATTCCTGGATAATGATTGCATCCTGGGTATTAATACCAACCGTTGAACCCAAATCCTTATCAAAAGTGTTGTTCGTAACCTTAATAGTTGCTACTTGCCCGCCAACCGGAACCGAAGACGGAACGATGGAAACTCCCTTCTCAATGTTATAGATCGTATTGTTCGCAATTCCGAAATTATCAAACTTGGCATGGTCTGCATAAATACCGTATTTACCGTTATTCTGACCGGATGCCGGTGGATGCGGCGGTCTGTAACTTCTGATTGTAGTATAAACAACCTGCAGGTCGTTATACTTCTTAACGTCCAGGCCATAGTATAATCCATAAAATCCGTTAGGTTGAGCGGACGTACCGGCAATATCCATTTTGAACCTGCCACCACTGGTGTTTTCAGCAAATACTCCGGTTCCGATACTCGGAGAACTTCCGGCATTAACCATCGAATTGGTAATTGCTGCTGTAAACTGCATCGTGGTATTGATTACCTTGACATTCGAGTTATTGGCATGAATACCCGTTTTCAAATAGTCAAAGACATTGTATTCAGCCAATACAGAGGATCCGATTGTCACCGAATTGTAAGTAATCGGAGAAGTCCCGGTAGTAGTACCTACATTGATTAATTGGATTCCCTTGTTGGAAAACGTCGTGCTTTGTGGTGCTTTCAACGTTGTCACAGGATATCCGGATGGAATATAAGGGTTCAGGAATGCACTGCTGTTTCCGCTTGCTGCTTTTAAATTAGTAGTCAAAGGCCAGCTTGTAGTGGTTGACGCGATATCTCTGCAGGTAAACAAACTATTCTTTACTGTAAACATCGTTCCAGCATTGGCAAAAGCATAACCCTGCACCCGTATACCGATCCCATTCCTGTTAAAGGTCGAATTATTTACCTGAAGCATCACAACACTTTGCTGAGTCGTCACAGGAAGAAAATCTACCGCAACCGCCGCATCTTCGATAAATGGCGTTTTTGTGACTGTTGAGGAAACAATATAAGGCTGCATATTCACTCTTCCGCCCGGCTGAACAACAATTCCGTTCCACATATCCTGACAACCATAAAAATGAGATCCGGTAATATTCAACGTCGCATTCGAAGCAACAGTAATAGTAACGCCCGGCATAATCTTCACCGCATTATTGGTAAAAGTAACGTTTGCCGAAATGGTAATGTTATTGGCAACTCTTAAAGTTGTTCCGGCAGTCGGTGATGTACTGATGTTACCAGATAACAATGTTCCCCCGGTACAATCCGTGCAGGCATTAACCGTAATGGTATTCGTAGCACTGCCGGTACATCCGGTAGTGGTCGATGTTCCGTTAACCGTATAGGTAATAGTAGATGTCGGTGAAGCCGTTACTGAAGCTCCCGTGGTAGCTGATAATCCCGTTGACGGTGACCACGTATAATTATTGGCTCCGCTCGCGGTAAGTAAAACCTGTTGTCCGGAACAAATAGAACTGCTGGCGGGATTTACTGAAATGACCGGAAGGGGAATAGCTGTAACATTCACTGAAGCTGTTGCAATACATCCCTGAGCGTTGGTGGTAGTAAGGTTATAAGTGGTCGTCGCATTGACCGGACCCGTTACAGGATTTCCGCTCAAATTACCCGGATTCCAGTTATAGGAAACCGCTCCGGGACTATTGGCAGTCAGCGTAGTCGACGAACCTGTACAAACATTGGTAGAGGCCGCACTGGCGCTGGCTGTTAACGTTGAATTTACAACTTGAATATCATCGTAAATGGTTAACACGCATCCGTTGTTATTGGTATAAGTATAACTGATCGTATGGGTTCCAACTCCGGCAGCAGATGCACTGAAGCTATAAGTACTTCCACTGGCTGAAACTCCGTTTCCGGCAAAAACACCACCCGGTACCGGCGCATAAAGCATCATGTCTGAAATCGTTTGATTGATACACATCACATTCGGTAAAGTGAGAGATGTTGTTGGTAATACCTCCGTGATATTCACATCATCTATGAAGAAATAAACATATGGCTGACCTGTTAGCGTATTCATATTGGAAGTGTTGATCAAAATGAAATTATTCAAATTTGAACCGCTGTTGTAGGTAAATGTTTGTGTAAACAAATGCCACGCGTTGTCATTCACAATAGAAATAGGCGTTCCCAAAGAAGTTATTGAGCTTGGCCAAACCGTAAACGGACCCGAAATCGGGGCCAGAACAGACGCTGTTCCTCCGAATCTCAATTGCCCGCTTGCACCCGCTGGGAAAACCGGACCAAAACTGGTTCCTTGGTTATTAGCTACTTTCGCACGAAGACTAAGTACATAGGTATGACCCGCAATCAACGGAGAATTCAACATACTCTGGGTACCTTCATTCCAGTGAGGAGTCCCCGAGCCCCCGGAACTACCGATCCCGATAAAAGTATTATTCGGTGTTCCGCTCCAGGTATCCGAGGGGGAAGTGGTGTAAGTGTTACCGGTTGGAATAGTATGCTGGGAAGGTAACCCGTTAGACGGATTCAAACAATTCCGTTGGAAAATATCCGGCGTATTGGTCGCACCCGTCCAGCAATTGCTGGTAACAGCAACCGGTGACATATTATCCATCTGTCCACAGGTAGTGGAGTTCTCAAAAGTTGAATTATTCAGGAAGCTGCAACTCGATGGAGTACAATTTCCGGATTTCACATAAATGTAGATATAGGTAATGTTTCCGCGAACTCCTGAAGCTGAAACAGGAACATACCTTACAATAGCAATCCCGGGTGTGGTTGCTAAATAGCTGAAACTTGTCGCAGATGCAGGACTGGGCGTTCCGTTTCCGTAAAGATCCTGCAAGCAATCATAAGAATTTCCGCCCAAGTCATTGCTAAGAAAACCGGAAATGGGAAGGCTGGAACCCACCGAAACAACATGTTGAAAGACCCCGTTCGGATCAATTCCGTCATTAATTCCAACCACTTGAAGCCCGGGACACACAGATCCTCCGTAATTGTAATTAGTCAGGTTTCCACTGGAGCCATAGGTCGTATTTACTTTATAACCGATGTCACATAATACACTTCGTTCTTCGGGTTTCAGGTACCTTTTCATGTAAGCCGAACCCTGCCCGTTTGCATTTGACATCACGTAATATTGATCGTCCGGATAACTTGGAACAGCTGGAAGGTGGCATAAATCTTCCAAGTGGCTCAAACTGCTCTCATTGGTAAATGTAGCAGGTGTGTATGCAGACTGGTTTACGGATCCCGCAAACTTGATCTGCGTAGAACAGCTGAACGTAGATGGTGCCATTACATTGGTATTCAGCGAAGGATTAAACCCGTAATTGTACATGGAACATCCGCCTGAATTGGTAATCAAAGGAACATTTCCGGCGGTTTTCAGGTATTGATCGTAGCGGGAATAATAATTGAACCCCGTTCCGAACTTGGATGTTCCGTTGGCGGAAATCAGTGAAGCAAAACCGAGTGCATGTGTAATTTCGTGCAAAGCCACCGTATACAGGTCATACAAACCGGTGGCAGTCGGATTTGACAGGTCAAGATGCCAGTTTATGGCCGGATTGTTGAAGTTAAACGCCGCCATCCCATGATAAAAATAGGCAGCTGAACTTGATCCTGCTCCATTACTTGCAATCAAGGGAGATACCACATTGGTATAAGAATCCGTCCCGGAATTAATCGTTTTCCAAATTTCATTATCCGCAATTCCGGAAGCTGAAGGAGCATTGGAAGGAAGCACATAAAAACCGGATGCTAATCCCAAAACACCACTTGTAGCCGCTGGATTCGGGTTGGTGTTGGGATTATAATTAGGTAAAAGTGTATTAATGTTTTTAATCAGGATATTTACCTTAACCGAGGGGTTTGGAGTTTGAATAAAGTTGGAAATATCCGAGAAAACCTGGCAAATGAGATTTCTTCGTGCCATCTCCGTAGTGGAATTCCCTTCCATCCCGCTTCCGGTTTCGAAATACAAATCGAAATAACCGCTGGAACAAAGCATTAAGGCTTTTGGCGGCCCGCCCGGATCTCCATTCCGGATAATTTTTATTTCATCCAGGGAATATTTATTCCCGTTTTGGTCAAATACCCGGTCGAAATTACCTCCGGGAGAAATATTACCCGGTTCAACCTGCGCCTGTATGGCAAAGGAAGCCAAGGCAAAAAAAATAGTGATTAAATGTTTCATCGGCGATCAAATTTGATTGATATGTCAGGTAAATATTGGTAAAAAAAATCTGACAGATCAAACTTAATCGGGAAATTCTTTTCAAAAAGGCCGAAAAATAATTAAATGTAACTAGAGATAAATCGTGTGGTTCCAAAAATTCTTCAAAAAAAACACGAGCAAACACCTCTAAAGATTCACATAGTGAAGTTACTGAATATCTGCATTTGTAATTCCAATCTGGCATTCGCAGTCACCTCCGCCTCCAAGTTCTTTATTCTTGGTAAAATAGTTCCAGTTGGATCTGTCAGTCAAATCAAGAGTCAGATGCAGGCTGTTATTTCCCACTACGATAGCCTGGAGTGTATCCGCGAAGGCGCTGCACGATTTGTAATCTTTTAGCCCGCTTATTTGCCTCATGTCGAAAATCGCTGTCCGGCTGTGCTTTCCCACGAAAATAGAATCAGACACGTATCCGACAATATCTGCTGATGTATTCCGTGAAATAATAATCAGGTCGTAGTCGGAATTATTGATGATCAGTTTCCGATGCTGCGTTGACTGATCACAAGCACAGAAAATCATAGAAAATGAAAGGAGTCCGGTGAACAGCAGTGATTTATAGTTCTTCATAAAACGTATTTCTCCCGCTAAAAATAGCGCAAGCAACCGGCACGATAAAATTTTCGCTATCAACCATTTGGTTACTTTTTTGGAAATGTTCCCGTTCTAATTTAGAGTATGACGACCTGAACAGCAATATAATCAGAAAGGTGAATAATTACAAACTCATTCACCTTTCAATATCTGCGAAATCAGCGTGATCTGCGGGAATTTAACGGATTTCTCCGCCGGCCTCAAATCCCTTTTCCGGGATCATGAAACTCAGTTTTCCTTCTTCATTTTCTGCCATTAAGATCATTCCCTGCGATTCTACTCCGCGGATCTTTCTTGGTGCCAGGTTCATCAGCACAGCAACTGTTTTACCTACTACTTCTTCCGGCGTATAATGTTCTGCTATTCCGGATACAATGGTACGTGTATCGATTCCCGTGTTTACTGTCAACTGCAATAATTTGTCTGCCTTCGGAACACGGATCGCTTCCGTGATCGTTCCCAAACGGATGTCCATTTTGGTAAAATCATCGAAAGAGGTTTCTTCCTTCTGCGGAGGGAAATTTGTAGCGGCAGCGGGCTGGGAAGCATGCAAATATTCCACTTCCTTCGCTACGAATTCGTCGTCGATCTTTTGGAACAAAATAGTCGGCGCATTTGTCTGATCTCCTGCGTTTAATAAAATTTCTCCTGCTTTATCCCACGATTGTGGCTGCGTTCCGACAAACCCACGGATCTTTGCAGCTGTTTCCGGTAAGAACGGGTCCAGCACCAAGCCTAAGTTGGCTGTGATCTGCAAAGCAATATTCATAATCGTTTCCACACGCTTCGGATCGGTTTTCACCAATTTCCACGGTTCGTTATCTGCCAGGTACTTATTCCCGATACGCGCCAGCATCATTGCTTCCGCCTGTGCATCACGCAGTTTGTACTGGTAAACCAAGTCTGCAATACGCTGCGGAATTGCTTTCATATCAGTCAAAACCTGCTGGTCTTCGGCTGTCAGTTCACCGCACACAGGAACTTTTCCTTCGTAGTATTTTTGCGTCAGTACCAATGCGCGATTGATGAAATTCCCGAGAATATCGGCCAATTCATTGTTTACACGTGCCTGGTATTCTTTCCAGGTAAATTCGGCATCCTTCGTTTCCGGGGCAATGCAGGTCAGCGTATATTTCAACTCATCGATCTTATCCGGGTATCTTTCCAGATACTCGTGCAGCCAAACAGCCCAGTTGCGGGAAGTAGAGAATTTATCTCCTTCCAGGTTCAGAAACTCGTAAGCCGGTACGTTGTCCGGTAAAATGAACCCGCCGTGATCCTTTAACAGGATCGGGAAAATGATGGCATGGAACACAATGTTGTCCTTCCCGATGAAATGTACCAGTTTGCGCTCTTCGTTGCACCAGTAATCTTTCCAGTCTTTTCCATTGTCCAAAGCCCATTGCTTGGTAGCGGAAATATACCCTATAGGCGCGTCCAGCCACACATACAATACTTTTCCGTCGGCACCCGGAAGCGGAACAGGAACTCCCCAATCCAAATCGCGGGTCATGGCACGCGGGTGCAAACCACCGTCGATCCAGGACATGCACTGGCCGATTACCTGGTTTCTCCACGTTTTCGGGTCGTGTTGTTTCTTACCATCCAGGATTCCTTCTTTGATCCACGGACGCAGCCATTCTTCATGACGGTCCATCGGCAGGAACCAATGGGAAGTTGTTCGCAATACCGGCGATTTCCCGCTCAGGGTAGAAACCGGGTTTTTCAAATCCGTAGGGCTCAAATCCGAACCGCATTTCTCACATTGGTCTCCGTAAGCATTCGGGTTCCCGCAATTCGGACATTCCCCGGTAATGTATCTGTCAGCTAAAAATTGCTGGTATTCTTCGTCGTAATATTGTTCGGTTGTTTCCTCAATGAATTTCCCGTTTTTCTCCAGCACCTTGAAGAAATCCTGAGCCGTTTCGATGTGGATCTGCTCGGAAGTACGGTGGAAAATATCGAATGAAATATTAAACTGTTTGAATGAATCACCGATAATTTTGTTGTACTTGTCTACGATCTCACGAGGCGTAATTCCTTCCTTCTTGGCACGCAAAGTGATTGCAGCACCGTGCTCATCCGATCCGCAGATAAATGCCACATCGTGTCCGTTGGTGCGCAGGAAACGCACAAAAATATCAGCAGGCAGGTAAACACCGGCAACGTGTCCTAAATGAAGGGGTCCGTTCGCATATGGGAGCGCAGCTGTTACAGTAAATTTGGATTTGTTCATACAACAAAGATAAGTTTTTGCATGTGAAGACCGACTTACATACGGATTTTAGCAGGTGAAAACCTTCAAATGTGAAGAAATGGTAAGGAATACCGGTAAATGGATTAGTACCACAGTTCAATTTCCTTATCTTTAACTTCAATCATTCGCAATTCGCAATTCGCAATTCGCAATTCGCAATTCATAATTCATAATTATAAAAAATGTTCACATCCATACATCCCAAACTTCCCATGCGGGACAAACAGATTACCCGCGATTTCTACGTGAATAGCCTCGGCTTTCATGTCTTCGGGAATGGCGATTTTCCGGATTACCTGATGGTCGAAAAAGAAGGTATTCAGATCCACTTTTTCCTGTTTAAAGACCTGGATCCGAAGGAAAACTACGGGCAGGTATATATTCGAACTAATGATATCGATGCGGCTTACACCCATTTTTCAGAGTGCGGCGCCCCTATTCACCCCAACGGGCATTTGTCCGACAAACCCTGGGGACAACGCGAATTCTCCATCCTCGATCCGGATCATAATTTGCTGACTTTCGGACAGGAAATTGTGTAATTTAGTTTCTTTGTTATCTAAAACCGGCTCCTGTGAAAAACAACCTCATCTTACTCATTTTGCTGGCTGTTTTTTACTCCTGCAGCCATCCGTCTCCGACAAAGATTGCTTTTGACGGCAGAAAATTTGAACTTCCTATCCGCGTAGAAAAAGCAAAGAAGCTTTTTGGCATGATGTATATGCCTTATTATGGCTTTTTGGGACATGCAACAAAAGAAGCGCCGGTTATCAAGGCGCAACTCGAAGGATATCCTTTGTTTATGGGAAGTGATAACGATTCCGAGGAAGAATATTACGATGACTATTTTGTAGGTATTTCGTTCATGCAACCGGTAGAAGTCTATCAAAATCAAGCAAAGGCTCTGGAAGTCAAGTATGGTAAGAAATTTATTGACCGGAAAAATTATTCCTATTTTCAGACAAGCAATGGATTGTTCGTGGTTCTGAAAACAACCGCATTGCAAAGTATGCCCGGTAAAAAATACCTGGCGATTACCTTTTACAAAGGAATTTCCCGGAATGAATTGGACAAATACGTAGAACACGTGTACATTTAGTAACGCTATGAAACACCTTCCCCTACTCTTACTTATGATCATATGTTCCTGCGGAAACGAGCCGGAAGCGCCTGAAAATAAAAAGGAAAATCCCGTTACGGTTCAGTTCTTCGAGACTTACGATATAGACGATATAAAGGAAGAATGGCTGGATGCTTTTAAATGGACTGCCGAAACAAGTCCTCAATCAACGGATTCCGAAAAGGAATGGGCGGAACAGTTCACTGTCAAAGGATTGAGATCCGTAGTGATCAACGGATACGAACATGCCATCGCACTGGTTAAAACAGAAGATATTCCGGCAGTTGACTCCATGCTGGCCATTCCCGAAGTAGCGAAACGCTTTCCGAAAGACCTCAGGTTTATGTGGTCCAAATACGAACAGGAAGATCCTGCCACACCATTTAAAGGCTGTTTCCTTTATGCTGTCCGGATACCGGCAAACCAAAAAGCACCCGTTGATTCCCACGACATCCTGGAATCGATTCCCGCAGATAGTGACCAAAACCAACTGGTAGATCTGCATATCACCATGACCGAAAATGGAGCGCGTAAACTGGAAAAATTTACACGTAAAAATGAAAACAAAGCCATTGCAGTAATCCTGGAAGGAAAAGTGGTCAGTTGTCCGCTTATCCGTGAGCCAATTAAATACCAAATGAATATCAGCAGTTTTACCATGGAACAGGCTGGGGAAATCTCGGACCGGATCAATGCCGGAAGGTATGAAACAACTAAGAAATAATTTTAAAAGGAAGAAATAGCTTCCATTGCACTCAACTAAATCAGAGCAAAACACCTTCAAAATTCACAAGGGTGAGAAATAAAGTTCAGTAAATTTTTCTCAAAAACACATAAGGATTGTCACGTATGGGTCAAGTACGGATCATGTATAGGTCAAGTATGGGTATAGTATCAAAACGTTATTCCTGTAACAAAATCCCTGATTTTTAACAACCCATCTTCAAAAAGCCCCGTAAACTTAGTGAGAGCAGGATTACGGAATAAATTCAGGACGAAAACCTATAAACAAAAAAGCCAGAAGTAAACCATTCACACCCGGAGGTACAAGTCAAACTTCACTTCACACAACTGTAAACAGGCATAAAATACCTTCGGAAACAGCTCAATTGCTCTTTAAATCGATTGGAATTCTACATAGTGTTCCGGCAACTGTGAATTCCAATCAAATCATTTGTACTTTTAGCAGAAATAACGGCCTTATGAAATGTATTCCTTTACTGCTGCTCCTGGCGATTTTCTCCTGTAGCTCCGGATCCAAACCACGAAACCTGAAAAATGCAAAACCCGGTAAACTGGAATTTTTTGAGACTTACACCTTTTCTGAAATAGCTCCTTCCTGGGACGCGGCCTGCAAGTGGGTTCATGAACAGGATACAGTAGCCATGCATGAAAATATACCCCTCACAGAAAATCCAAGGGGTTTAACTGCGCTTGTTCGCCCGCACACCAATTTTATGATTGGGTACGTGAAAGCCGAAGATCTGTTGGAGGTAGAGACTTTGCTTGCACTTCCGGAGGTTAAAGCCAAATTCCCCAAAAACTTGCGGTTTATGTTTTCTTACAGAGAAGAAGACATACAAAACTATCACAAAATGTATGCGTTGTATGCTATTAAAGTCCCTGAAAGCGGTAAAGCAATCATAGACGGAAGGCACATTGAAAATGCTGAAGCGGCTATTGCCGATTACAATGGAATGCCGGTTATCCGGATTACCATGAACGACCAGGGAGCTCATGACTGGGAAGTGATGACCCGCAGGAATATCGGTAGGGCAATTGCCATCAGCGTTAATGATCATGTGATTTCCTGCCCGGTTGTGAATAGTGTAATTACAGGTGGAGAAACAGAAATCAGCGGAAACTTTACCAAAGCGCAAGCAGAAGAACTGGCCGCTGGTATTTATCTGGGAAAGAAATAGTTTAAAACGCGGTATGAAACATCTATTGGCTCTATTTAGTGCTTGTTCAATCCTGGCCTCCTGTTCTTCGGAAAGCTCCGAAAAACCAACTCCGTCAAATGAAATTACTTTTAATAAGAACGAGGTTACCAAAACACCCGACGGAATCATGCTGAAAAAGGTTTTAACCTCAGCAAATCAATTCAGTTCCTGCAGGGAAGTGTGGATTAACAGCTACAAATTTGACCTGGCGGTTGAAGGAAAAGACACGACTTATTTAGCCACCTCCGACCACTTGTTCCGGACACCTGAAAAGTTGCATGTGGGAACTACTTTCGCAGAAATTCCTGGAAAATTGCGGAAAACGCTATCCAAAGAACCTGGTTGGGGTTATTACGTCACACTTCCATCCGGTTGGAATCTGGGATTTTGTGAAGGAGCCGGCTGCACCGACAGCGAGCCAACCGTTTCTTCGAAAGTGAAATGGATCTTTAAGCGAAAATGAACTTAAACCAAATTACCGTTCCTTCATTGGACATTCCAAAGTCGATTGCTTTCTACCAGGCATTGGGATTGAAACTGATCGTCAAATCGGAGCATTACGCGCGTTTCGAATGCCCGGATGGAACATCCACTTTTTCGATACATGCAACAGACCGGCTTCCAACCGGACACGGTGTTTCCGTGTATTTTGAATGTGAAGGCCTGGATGAAAAGGTGGAAGAACTGGTTCAGAAAGGGATTGTATTTGACGAGCTTCCGAACGATAAATCCTGGCTCTGGCGCGAGGCATACCTGAAAGATCCCGACGGGAACCAGTTGATTTTGTTCTTTGCAGGTGAAAACAGATTAAATCCACCGTGGAGAATCCAATGAAAACCACAGCAAAATACACGTACAAGCTCCGCCCGGGTTATGGTTCGGAAGAACTGTTGATCGAACTCGACGGAAAAGATCAACCAGATCAACTGGAAATCGATCTCATTCGAATCCTGCTGCAAAACGGTTTCGAACAAGGAAAAACGGAGGATATCTGGCAGAATGATGAGTGGATTTTTCACTTTCATTCCGAAGCAGGAACCATCCTGCTTTCCCGGGATACCGTTTGGGATTTCTTTTTCCTCCTGGGTGAAAACAATCAGCCGGATATCCTGAAGCTCGACTGGATTCTTGCAGAAAATCCTCTGTTTGAGAAGGTGATCGTAAACTATTCCGATTATAAATAACAATAGCTCTCCCGAGTTTCTTTTAGCTGCTTCTAGAGATGATTTCCAGCTGCCGCATCCTGTTTGTTGACTAAGTGAATTGCTTTCCGTACTTTTAGGTAATGGAAAGTCCGCAGCATTTTACCCTCAAACAAGTCGCAGAATCGATCCGCAAAACCATTGCAGAACGCTATTCGCGTACCTACTGGGTAACTGCCGAAATGCACAAACTGAACCAGACCCGGAAAGGCCATTGCTACCCGGAACTGGTCCAGAAAGAAGACGAATCGATCGTAGTAGAAATGCGCGGAACGATCTGGAAACAGCACTTTGAGCGCATTCAGCAAAAATTCTTCGAGATCGTTAAAGAACCTTTGCACGACGGCATGGAATTATTGTTCCATGTGAAAATCACCTACCACCCGCTCTACAACATCGGGCTGGAGATTATCGATATCGATCCGAATTATACTCTGGGTGCTCTGCAGCGCGAACGCCAGGAAACACTCGAACGCCTCAACAGGGAAGGAATCCTGAACGCCAACCAGGATCTCGAAATGGCTTTGGTTCCCAAACGGCTGGCAATCATCTCGCAAGCCGACAGCAAAGGGTATTCGGATTTTGTGACTTTGCTCAACGGCCATCCGAAACGCTATCATTTCAGCACCTTCCTGTTCGAAGCAACTTTGCAGGGAGATGCGGCCATTACCTCGATTCAGAATCAATTGAAACGCATCGAAAAAATAAAGCACCATTTCGATGCCGTGGTGATTATTCGCGGTGGTGGCGGTGAAATAGGAATGCATTGCTACAACAATTACGAACTGTCCAAAGCCATTGCAACTTTCCCCTTGCCCGTCCTCACAGGAATCGGGCATTCCACCAACCTCACCGTTTGTGAAATGATCGCTTTCCGGAATGGAATCACTCCTTCAGATATGGCTTATTTCCTGCTCCGCATTTTTGAAGAACTGGATGAACCACTGGATGAAATTCTAGTGAAACTTCCCCAGCAAATCCAGCATTTCATGCAGGGAGCAACGAACCAATTCGCTCAACTGGCACGGGCATTCCAACAGGAAGTACAGGCAGCTATCCAATTTGAAAAGAATGATTTTTTGAATACGGTGAAGGATTTTGAATTCCGTGTAAAACACAAAATGTCTTATTCGAACCAACTGTTATCAGAACTTCGTAATCAAATACGTTCTTCTTCGTCCTACCGCCTGGAAACCCAGAAACGAAAACTGGACAATAACATCGATCTGCTACAGATTCATGGGAAATCATTCATTAATACCGGGCGTCAAAGTGTCCTGAACCAGGAAAACCAATTGATCCGTTCCCTTCCGCGAACATTCGAATCGGAAGAATTGAAACTGGAAAAGGCTGAAGTTCGCTTAAAACTGCTTGATCCCATTACTGTTCTGCAACGCGGTTACGCCATTGTGACCAACGAAAAGGGCGTGCTTTCTGCCAAAAACAAAAGTAAAGTGGGTGAGGAATTGAAAATTGTTACGGATGCACAAACACTGACGGCTGAAGTGAAAGCCGCTTCTTCCGATAAGAATTAATGTCTCCAATGTGATTAAATTTTTCGTAAATTCGTGTAGTGAACGAAGAAGGATTGACATACGAAAAGGCTTACGAAGAGTTGCAGCAAATCATTTCGGACATTGAATCCGGTGAGATCTCTGTAGACCTGCTGTCTGAAAAAGTGAAGCGTGCTGCCGCTTTGATACAAATCTGCAAAAACAAGCTGACGTCTACTGAAAACGACGTTCAGCAGATCCTGAACGACCTGAAATCAGATCAGTAGATATACCACAAACAAGGTATTTAGTTTTTGCCCGACTTCCGTTAATTTTGCTGCACAAAATTTTCAAATTCGATTCGGTTTTCATGAAAAAACTCGCGCAGCTTCCATTGCATCAAAAAACCAGGGTACTTGGTATTTCTGAAAGTGAGCTCAAACCCAAACTGTTGGAGATGGGTCTTTACCCGGGGAAAGAAGTTGAGGTTCTTTTTAAAGCACCTTTCGGAGATCCTATCGCGGTTGATATTTCGGGTTACACCTTGTCCATGCGCCTTTCCGAAGCGAACCTGATTGAAGTCGAATAATGAAAAAGATCGCACTCTTCGGAAATCCCAATACAGGAAAAAGTTCGCTTTTCAACCGCTTGACCGGTCTTCGTCAGCATGTTGGGAACTTCCCGGGTGTAACGGTCGACAAACATTCCGGCTTTCTGAATATCAGCGGAACTGAAATCGAACTCATTGATTTTCCGGGAACTTACAGTATTTACCCAAGGAGCAAAGATGAAGAGATTGTTTACAAGGTCATTTCAAATCCGACCGATCCTAATTTCCCGGAGAAAACAATCGTGGTGCTGGACAGCACCAACTTAGAACGTAATCTTTTACTATTTACCCAGATTTACGACCTGGGATTCCATACTGCATTGGTGCTGAACATGACAGATGTTGCTTCCAGGAACGGTTTTGAGATCAATCTGTCTGCCTTGCAGGATTCTTTTCCGGATGCAAAGATTATTCGTACCAATGCGCGGATCGGGACAGGCCTTTCCGAACTCAAGGAATGGATGAATGAAGATGCTGTTCCACGTGAAATCAAAACCGGAACCTTAAAAGCAAAAAACGATTTGCAAGGACAAATCGCCGATACAAACAGCCGTTTTGAACGGATTCAGCAAATTGTCGGACAGGTTGTCCATAAAAAACCTACAGAAGTTACTTTTTCCACCAAACTGGACAAGTGGCTGATCCATCCCGTTTTCGGTTATTTGATTTTCCTGGCTCTTTTGCTGATTATTTTCCAAACGGTTTTCACGTTGGCTTCCTACCCGATGGACTGGATCGACCTGGGAACCTCATCACTCGCATCGTGGTTGGGAACCATCATGCCGGAAGGTATTTTCACTTCGCTGATCGTAGACGGAGTAATCCCTGGAATTGGCGGTGTGTTGATTTTTATTCCCCAGATTGCCCTGCTCTTTTTCATGCTTGCCATTTTGGAAGAAACCGGCTACATGGCCCGCGTGGTCTTCATCACCGATAAATTAATGCGTCCTTTCGGGCTGAACGGGAAAAGTGTTGTTCCATTGTTATCCAGCGCTGCCTGTGCAATTCCGGGAATTATGGCTACACGCACCATCAGTTCGTGGCAGGAACGTCTGACTACCATTTTGGTCGCACCCCTGATCAGCTGTTCGGCTCGCCTGCCTGTTTATACCTTGTTGATCGCATTGGTGATTCCTGCTAAAACATTCTTTGGTTTTCTCAATCTCCAGGGATTGGTACTTTTCGGATTATACCTGCTGGGAGTGATTTCTGCTTTACTCGTAGCCTGGACCATCAAGCAGTTTTTCAAAAAGAAAGAATTGAGTGTTTTCCTGCTGGAAATGCCTGCTTACAAAACTCCGCGCTGGGGGAATGTGGGCATTGAAGTCTTTGAAAAAGTAAAGATTTTCGTGTTCGATGCCGGGAAAATCATCCTTGCAATTTCCATCATTCTATGGGCTCTGGCAAGTTTCGGGCCGGGCAACGACATGGAGCGTTACTCCGAAAAAATCCAGGAACCGAAGGTTCAAACCGCAGAAGCCATGGAAGACTATGAAAGCCAGGTTGCTTCCGTGAAATTGGAACATTCTTACATGGGCCATTTGGGGAAATTCATCGAACCGGTGATCAAACCTTTGGGCTACGACTGGAAAATGGGTATTTCATTGCTCACTTCCTTTGCAGCCCGCGAAGTTTTTGTAGGTTCACTCGCAACCATCTATTCCGTGCATGAAGTAGACGACAATCCCAAACAACTGATTGATAAACTGAAAGTCCAGAAACGCGACGACGGAACTCCCACTTACACGCTCGCAAGCGGTCTTTCGCTATTGGTGTTTTACGTCTTCGCCATGCAGTGTATGGCAACTCTTGCGGTGGTAAAACGTGAAACCAAATCCTGGAAATGGCCAATCATCCAGGTTGGATATATGGGCGTTTTGGCGTATCTTGGAGCTTACATTACTTTTATCGTATTCAGCTGATGCAGATCGTTTTAGTCATAGCAGCCATTTCCGCAGCGGTCTTTTACCTGGTTCGTCGTTTCTACTTGTCTTCACAACGCAAGAAACAGGCCGGGTGTGAAAAATGCGGGCTCAATCCAAATCAGAAGGAAAAGCAGGTTATCTAAGGGGAAACCGGTTCATTGATCCGTCAATTTTAGTTTGAACCTGTAACCAAATTGGAATCAGTGAGTTTGAATGATACAAACCCATTTTTCCAAAACTTATGAAACCAATTCGACTCTTTTTGGCGGCGCTTTGCTGCATCCCTATTGCAGGCGCTCAAACCAGCTATCATTTGCAGGTCGTCAATAATCAAAACCAGCCCGCTGCCAATCTCTCCGTGCGGTTCGTAGAATCCACGACTTTTGAACGCATCGAGAAAAAAACCAATTCTTCCGGCTCTTTAGACATGGTTTTTGATCACGGTTCCCTGTGGATCGGATCCGTGGGCGATATGACCAACTGCCTTTGGGTGGAAGCCTGGGGAAAAGGCAGTGCCAGCGGCCACATCACTTACGACCTCGAAGTCTGGGAACGCGAAAACCGCATTTTACCGGATCGCTCGACCATCGTTTTCAAAAAAACACCTCAAAAATACCCGACAATGCCACGTCCGGATGCTGCACACTGCGCCTTGAAGGTGGTTGTAAAAACGCGTGAAGACAGGCCACAGGCAAACATCCCGGTTACTTTGACTTGCTTTGCTTTGTCGGAACAATTCACCGGAACAACAAACGCCCAGGGAGAATGCATTTTCCTCGTACCGAATAAGAATGATTACGAGATTGACGTTGCAGATATCAACTCCATGGACTGGGCTGACTTCGGCGCTGAGTCCACAGCCAGAACTGCATTTCTGACCTACGAGAAAAAAGCGTTCACTGAGAAAACAGAAGGCAAATACACTGTCCAAACCATTCCGGCCGGAATCAAACCAAGCAGTTCCCATGCAGTGGTAGATCTGACAATTCGAAAAGGAGGTTCGCCCATTTCCAATGAACCCGTTTACCTGAAAACCGTTGGCGGTTCCATCAAATACAAGGGAAAAACCGATGCAAGCGGCAAAGTGGTTTTCATGCTTCCACTAAAAACAAAATACGTCGTTGATTTTACCTTTCAGAAAGACGCCGGAGTGGTTGACTTAAGCCGGATGAAAGGATTTGCTACCATGAGCCGCACCGTAAATTACATTCCGGACCCGCGCCTGGAGAACATCGAATCCTTTATTCCACGAGTAAAAGATTTGGTGGCTTTGAATGTGAACGACTTTGTAACCGCACAATATCCGTCCGGCGAAAACGAGGTAGAACTCTTCCTGAAGTGGGGAAATAAATTCAACGCCTCTTCCAAGGAAGCCGTGCTGGAAGTAGGTTTTAAAGTGAATTCCAAAAACAAAAAAGCAGCCATTCCCAAAAACCTGATGCTGGTAATCGATGTTTCCGGATCTATGTCGAATGACAACAGGCTCGAACTATTGAAAAAAACCCTGACCGAACTCGTAAACCGCATGTCACCGCAAGACCGGATCGGAATTGTGGCTTTTGACGACAAAGTATACAAAGCGCTGCCTTCCCAGGCAATTACGAATAAAGCCGCTATCTGCGACATCATCAACGCCCTGCAGCCCATGGGAGGAACAAATATCTCCATCGGTTTCGAAGAAGGCTTGAAACAGCTGGAAGCCAACAAAAAAGCGGGAATGGTCAATCGACTGATTTTGCTGACAGACGGCTACGGCGGAGACGAACCCGAAATTTCCGTGAAACTGGCAAAAACTTACGCCACAAAAGGGTTGCAGATTTCGGCCATCGGTGTGGGCTACGACTACAATGCCGCTTTACTGGAACAACTGGCAACAATCGGTGGAGGAACCATGCAAATGGCAGGCGATCCTTCGCACTATAGCCAGGCTTTTTTGAAAACTTTCGACGGAATTATTGATCCGATCGGGACGGACGTGAAACTGGAAATCCTGTTCAATGACCAGATCGTTTACCGTCAATTACTGGGCTATGAAAACGCGAAGGTCGGTGCCGGAAAAGTAACCGTAGACGTGGATCATTTATTCCCGGGACTGCAAAAAATGGCCCTTGTGAAAATGGATATCATTCACTCTACGCCGGCAATCGAACAACAAAAAGTGGTCGCGCGTATGACTTACACCGATCCGGTAAGCAAGAAGCAAAAAGTGGTCGAAAAAGAACTTCACCCGGAGTGGAGCACGGCAACCGGTTTGCTGGACATGACACTGGATATGAACCACAAACGCATGATGACCGTGGCAATCGTCAATCAAAGTATGAAACTCATGGCCGAACGATTCGGTGCCGGAGATAAAGCAGGAGCAGAAAAAGCAGCCAGTGGCGGAGTGGCACAGATCCAAAAGCTTTTCCCGCAGGCAATTCCGGCAGATTTGAAAGGTTTGTTTGAGAAATTACAGGAATACGTGAGCGTGTTTGAGCAGTTGCGTACAGAGCCCTAAAATTGCTCATTGAATGTTGGAATGCAGGGATTTTACGATCTCTGCATTTTTCTTTTTCCTCCGACATGAATTATTTGAGTATTTTTCGGCATGGTTATCTTGCTTATTGCCGGTATATTGTTGTTCGTGATTTTGATCATTTTCCTGATCTTACGAAACAGCCTGATCCGTGCTCAGAACTTAGTGGATGCAGCTTTTGCAGATATGGATGTTCAGTTGTTGAAGCGTCATGAACTCATCCCGAAATTGGTCCGGGTTGCATCCGGGTATGCGAAACACGAAGCGGTGCTATTGGAAGAACTGGCAGAAAAACGTGCGGGCATTTGGGACAAAGACGACAATTTTCCGCAAATTTTAGCTAAAATCAACGTGATTAAAGAAGCGTATCCCGATTTAAAAGCAGATCAAACGTTTGAAAAATTATTACAGCAGATTGCAGAAACCCAAAATCACCTGCTTTATTCCCGTCAATTTTATAACGGAACCGTAGAAGCTTACAATGCCCTCCAGGAAAAAATTCCTTATAGTTGGTTTGCCAAAAGCGGGCAACATACCAAACGCAATTATGTTCAGGCAAAATCAGAACAACATGACATTCCGAACCTTTAAAACACTTCGCGCTCTTCTCACCGGGCTATTTTTAGTGATCAGCCTGACTACACTGGCACAGGAAGAAGAATATGAACGCATCATTTACTTTGATGCCACTTACCAGGTAAAACAAAACTGCTCGATGCGCATTACAGAACGCATTACGATCTACTGCGGCCTAAACCAGATCAATCATGGAATTTACCGTGACATTCCGCTGAATTACGACTACCAGGGCGGTAGAACGGATGTTGATTTCCGATTCATTTCCCTGAAAAGGGACGGCAAGGCAGAGGATTATCACACGGAAAATATGGACAACGGAATCCGGACCTATTTCGGGAGTGCTGAAACCATGCTTTCTGTAGGAAAACACACCTACGAATTCACTTACGAAGTGAATCACGTACTGCGTCTTTTGAAAAATTCGGATGAACTGTATTGGAATACGAACGGGAACGGCTGGGTTTTTTCAGTCGACTCTTTGCGCGCAATCGTGCAGTTACCGGAAGGAATTAAATTCAAACAATTCACCGCTTATACCGGGAACCAGGGAGAGGCAGGCAAGGATTTTACGGTTTCACAACCACGTGACAACGAATTGGTTTATAAAACTACCGGGCCTTTATTCAGTTACCAGGGACTGACATTCGCAGCATCCTGGGATAAAAACAAGCTGACTTATCCGTCGGCGATGGAAAACTTCCTGTATTGGGTGAAATCCCACGCGCTCTGGACGCTGCTGATCGTTATGGTCATCTTCCAGGTTTCACGCAGCATGCTGTTGTGGTTCCGTTATGGCCGCGACCCGAAACCAGGCACCATTATGCCGCAATACGATGCTCCTGAGGGATTTTCACCTGCGGATGTTTCTGCAGTAATGAACCGCGGCTTGGTTACTTCCGACGCCTTTACCGGTCAGATTGCTTCTCTCGGAGCAAAAGGCTGGATGAAAATCGATCAGGAAGAAGTTCACGGTGCTCCGAAATATACATTTACCCAATTGGAAAATCCCAAAAAGGAATTGACTTCTGCGGAAAAGAAGGTTTACGATGCACTTTTCGCTCATGCAAAAACCTTCGTGTTCCATGAGAACAGCTACAATCCAACCCTGAAAAAAGGAATGGATTCCCTGATAGTACACATCCTGAAAACTCACGGTGAAAAATACCGGAAACTGAATTCCCGGATTAACGGAACACAGTACTTTTTCTGGTTGGGTTTCCTGGCATTGGCTTTCGGGCTGAAATTCCTGTTCGGCGGTTCTTACCTGATTATCGGAACAATAGCGGTCGTTGGCCTGGCTATCAATTTGTTATTCGGGTATTTACTGGAACAGCCTACTCCGGAGGGACGCAAGATCATGGATCACATTTCGGGGCTGAAACTATATATCCAATACGCAGACAAAAAACGCATCGCTTTCAACAATCCTCCGACACTCAACTTTGAAACCTTTGAGCGGCTTCTTCCTTTTGCTATTGTGTTGGGACTTGCTAAAGAATGGGAAGGCCAGTTCAATTCGGAAGAGTTGCAAACAGGATATGGCATGCCCGGCTATTGGTATGTCGGCATGGGAATGCATGGCTTCTCCCATTTTAATTCAGACACTTTTTCCTCAGCGATTTCTTCCGCTTCTGTTCCGCCAAGTGCTAGCGGCGGATCATCGGGTGGATCTTCTTTCTCCGGTGGTGGTGGGTTTTCCGGCGGAGGAGGAGGTGGCGGTGGCGGCGGTGGCTGGTAATTTTACCGGTCGGGCTTTTCTACCAGGAAGTGATTCAGCACCAATACATCCAAAGCGGATTCTAGGAACAAATTGAGCGCTTGTTCCGGTGTTTCCACAATGGGCATTCCCTTTTTGTTGAAGCTGGTATTGAGCAACACTCCTATTCCGCTTTCTTCCTGAAAGGCTTCAATCAATTGGTAAAACAAGGGATTCCAGTCCTTCTCGACAGTTTGAACACGCGCCGTTCCGTTTACATGCGTAACATTTCGCAAAACTTCGAGGTATTCGGGTTTGGTGTGATCCACCAAAATCATGTACGGGCTTTTTCTTCCGGAACGGAAATAAGTCTCCGCAAATCCGGAAAGCACAGCCGGCGCAAAAGGCCGAAAATCTTCCCGGAACTTGATATTGGCATTGATATGGTCTCCCAATCCTTCTATTCCGGGATGCCCCAAAATACTGCGATGTCCCAACGCTCTCGGCCCGAACTCACACTGATTCTGGAACCAGCCAATTGTTTTTCCAACCGCCAGTTTCTTTGCCGTAAGTTGCACCAAGTCCTCCGGTTGCAATTCCTGAAGGATATAATTCTCCGGTAAAACTTCCAGCGCTTTTTGTATTTCCTCTTTCGCATAGCTTTTCCCGAAACAGGTGCTTGCGTTGTGTTTTACCTTTTGTTTTTTCAATACTTCCAACCAGCCGTAATATGCGCAACCCAGAGCCAGACCGTTATCTCCGGCAGCCGGTTCGATATAGAAATTACCGACGACTTGCTCGTTTAACAATTTAGCGTTCGCTACGGCATTTAAAGCAACACCGCCGCTATAACACACATTTTTATGCGGAAACCGCGTTAAACGGTCTTTAAAACACCAAAAAACGGCTTTTTCCACTTCCTGCTGTGCCCAAAAAGCCACATCGGCATAGTATTGAAAATGTTCTCTGAAAAAAGCATACCCGCTTGAAGGCATGTTCAGCACTTCCCGCCATTCGTTCCGCACCAGCAAAGATCCGTCCTTGAAATCAAAAGCTTCCTGCCCAATCAGGCCTGCTTTCCCATAGGGAGCAAGCCCCATCAATTTCCCCACATCGTCCATATTTCCGAAGACATAGTGACTGATCGCAGCATAAAATCCACCGATGGAATGGGAAGTTACCGGAAGTTTCAATTGGTCCTGAGCCGGAGTTTCAACCGGGCTGAAATCTTTTAAAAGCGGGGTCATTTTTTGCCCGTCGAATAGGTAAAAACTGTCTTTTTCGCACCACATTCCTGTTCCGGAAAGTCTGGAAATATTCGCCGGAAACAGCGTTCCCTGTGAAACATCCATGCACTGTTGATAAGGACTTCCGCAACCATCAATCACCATGACAACGCATGCATCAAACTCACACGTCCCAGCCGCGCTGTAAGCATGTGCCAAATGATGTGAAATACTTACCAATTCGGGTTTTTCATTTCCGGCAAACACTCTTTTTCCGTGAAACCTTTCCCGGTCCGGAATTTCGAAATTGGCCGTTTGAACAACCAGTTTCACATCTTCGAGTGAAATTCCTTCCGCATCCAGGCAATACTGAATAGCATCCGAATCGTTTCCGCCATCGTGCTTGATGCGGGTAATGCGTTCTTTTTCAATGGCCACACAAATAACGCCGTCTTTCAACAACACTGCAGAACCATTGTGCGAAAGTCCTGTTCCCAGGACGTAAATGGGTTTTGACATGAATAGCGGTTTACGGTAGTTAGTGAATTTTAATCTTCGTCATCATCCTCTTCCAGCCATTCGAAAAATGAATCCAGGTTATCGCGGTCTTTACGCGACGGACGGCCTGTTCCATACTCCCGGTAAACACTTTGTGCCGCCTGGTATGTTTTGAATTTTTCCAGTTCCAGCGGATCCGTAATATCGATCAGGTAATCCGCAACGAGTTTCGCTCCCACTCTCCGATCCAGTAAATCTTTGATCTTGTAGCTGAAAGTTGCGTTGTTTTTGATAATGGAAACCGTATCACCGATCTTTACTTCCTTTGAAGGTTTCACGGGCATATCGTTCAACTTGATCTTGTTCCGCTGAACGAGTTCTGTGGCCAATGTCCGGGTTTTTGCAAGGCGCACAAACCACACGTATTTATCTATTCTTAAGCTCATCCTGTAATTTTTTCGGCAACGACGAAACCACTAAATCGTAAGAATGTACGATCAGTTCTTTTATGAGCGAGTCATCCACCAATCCTTCGAGTGAAACGGTATTCCAATGTTTTTTGCTCATGTGGTAACCCGGTTGAATCCCGTCGTAACGCTCACGCAGTTCAATGGCTTTTTCCGGATCACATTTTAAATTAATTCCCGTAGGATCTTCCACATCTACCAAAGCAAACATCTTGTTTTGTACCTTGATTACCAGTGTGCGTTTATCAAAGGGAAATGTTTCCGTAGCTCCGGGAAGCTGAAAACAAAAATGGATCAATTCGTCGAAATGCATGGTGGAAAGGTAGTAAAATTGATACTTTTAGAGATAGTTCTGAATTAATTTTATTATTCTGATATGGTCATTATTGCTTTCATCTTCATTATCCTGCTCGTCGGATTCGGATGGGTTTCCTACAACAAAGCTGCAAATCCAAAGTGGAAAGTCCCACGTGAAACATTCCCGCTGCAGTGGAGAGAAATCCTGGTACAGGAAGTCGCATTTTACAACTCTTTGGACGCTGAAGAAAAAACCCGTTTTGAATTCAAAGTGCAGGAATTTTTGCTCAATTGCCGGATTACCGGGATCAAAACAGATGTGAGTTTAAAGGATAAGTTACTGGTTGCTTCCAGCGCAGTGATCCCGATTTTCGGCTTCGATTCCTGGAAATACACGAATATCCGGGAAGTCCTGCTCTATCCGGCCATGTTCAATGAAAATTATGAATTTGAAGGAGAATCCGAGCGGCGTATCCTGGGAATGGTCGGCAATCAAAGCATGGAAGGCATTATGATCCTTTCGAAAGAAGCGCTGAGACTGGGATTTAAAAACGAATCGGACAAACAGAATACCGCCATTCATGAATTCGTGCACCTGATTGACAAAACAGACGGTGAAGTTGACGGACTTCCGAAAGTGTTGATGAACAAACAATATGCACTTCCCTGGATCAACTTGATGAACAAAGAAATCGAGCGGATATACGCCGGAAAGTCGGACATTAATCCTTATGGCGGAACCAATCGTGCGGAGTTCTTTTCCGTGATCAGTGAGTATTTCTTCGAACGCCCGAAATTACTGGAAGAAAAACACCCGGAACTTTATGCCTTGCTGGAGAAAATTTTCAATCAACACATGTCCGACCGGAACCTTTCCAGGAGAGCAAAAGTCATTGGAAGAAATGATCCGTGCTTCTGTAACAGCGGTAAAAAATTCAAACACTGCTGCGGAAATGTGCATTACACCAAAAAAACAAGCGTTTGATTTTTTTAATTGTCATTAATTTTTTAGCTTTCGGGTATAAATATTCAATCTTATGCACCGATCATCCATCATCATTCTTTCATTCGCGGCCCTTTTTGCAGTTAATTGTTCCAAGAAAAAGGTAGAACCCACAATTGAATCACCAACAGTAGATTACCGGGAAAAATATACGGGCAATTATTCCATTTTGTGGCATTCCACCTATTGGCAAATGAGTGGCATCACTGAAGATACAACCTTTACGTATACCGGCCAGGTAATGCTTGGAAGCACGTCGAATACACTTAAGTTCTTATGGCGCGACAGCACTTACCAGGAGTTTAAAGTTACGGAAACGGGAAAAATACTCTTCTGCGATTCTGTTGAGATCGGCAGTTTTACAAATGATCATCACTTCGAGTTCGCATACACTGACGACACTTGTCAGCCCGGCCCGCTAGGTGAAAGCTATAGTTATCATTTAATCGGAGACAAGTAATTTCATGCTTTCAAACCAGAATCTAGCCGGATACGCCACGTTTTCTTTTGATTACTTCCTGAATGGCGGAATTATTTCATGTACCTGTCCGGATTGCGGTTCGGATATTCGATTACCCATTCGGATTTATCAATCGGGGAAATTGGTAGAAGGGCTTGCAGATGTGTATGGTCCGCAGCTGATTGATGAATTGGTTGAAAAACGAATCGTGAATATCAAAGACGAAACGAGTAGTGTGCATTCGAATCTGAGAAAGTACATTCTCTGGAACATGGATGCCCGCTATGAACTTATTTCCTGCAAAGGCTGCAATAATTTGTTCCTTTCGGTATTTGGAATGGCCGAGTTGCAACCCGGAAGGGAGGAAGTGCAGTTTAAAGGGATCTGGAAAATCATTCGATAGTGTCTTCTCTTAAATCAAAAAACTCAATCATTCCCTCGTAAAATTCACACAGCTACGCAAATTCGCGAATTTGCCAAGATGCCAATTTGCCTGTTTGCCAAATGGCAAACCGAGGCGAGGAAATTTTGTTTCGAATCAACTTTTTTCTTAAATTAAGTAAGAAACGATAAATTATGGGAACAACTAAAATCTATCCTTATTCAAACCAAACTCTGCAATTAGCCCAAATTGCAAAGGCCTTAGGGCATCCAGCAAGAATTACGATTTTAAAATATCTTTTCGAAAACAGAATTGCAACCAATGACACTTTTCAGGGAATTACAACACTCAACAAATCAACTATTTCAAAACATATTAAAGAATTGATACATGCCGATCTGGTTTATTCCGACTACAGGGATTTTGAAGGCAACTATTATTTAAAGAAAGAAGCCGCACATCTCATCGAAATGCTTGTGCAAGAGATTCATCAGTAAAATTCATTCCGTACCTTTGCTTCTGTAAAAATGCTTTAATGTCTGATAGAACAGAATTCTGCAACGATTTATTCAATCGCGAACGCTTTGAGACTCGTGAGGTAAAGATCGGGATTACTGCAATCGGAGGTAAAAATCCAATCCGCATCCAATCCATGACCACTACCGATACGATGGATACGGAAGGTTCCGTGGAACAATCTATCCGCATGATTGATGCAGGTTGCGAATTGGTTCGATTGACCGCGCCTTCCAAAAAGGAAGCAGAAAACCTGGATATCATCAAAAAAGAGCTTGTTAAACGCGGTTACGAAACTCCGCTTGTAGCAGATATTCATTTTACACCAAACGCTGCGGAAATCGCCGCTAAACTCATTGAAAAGGTCCGCGTGAACCCGGGCAACTATGCCGACAAAAAGAAATTCGAAGAAATCGATTACACCGAAGAAAGCTACCAAGCCGAATTGGTGCGCATCGAAGAGAAATTCACACCGCTTGTTTTGCTTTGCAAAGAGCACGGAACAGCCATGCGGATCGGGACCAATCACGGCTCGCTTTCAGACCGCATTTTAAGCAGATACGGCGACACGCCGGAAGGAATGGTGCAATCAGCCATGGAATTCATTCACATTTGCAGAAAGAATGATTACCACGATCTCATCATTTCCATGAAAGCAAGCAATACGCTGGTCATGGTTCAGGCTTATCGTCTGCTGGTGAAAACTATGAAAGAGCAAGGTATGAATTATCCTTTGCACCTTGGAGTAACAGAAGCGGGAGACGGTGAAGACGGACGGATCAAATCGGCGGTCGGGATCGGCGCTTTGCTGGAAGACGGATTGGGAGATACGATTCGTGTTTCGCTCACAGAAGATCCGGAATTCGAGATCCCCGTAGCACAAAAACTGGTGAAGAAATTTGAAGAAAAACCGGATTACAAACTAAATTATTCGTCAAAAATAAATTTCGATTATTTTCATCATAATAGACGAATAACCAATTCTTTATTAAACATAGGTGGAAGCAATACTTCAATTGTTTTTTCAGACTTATCAAAAAAAGAAAAAATAGTTTCAACTAATTTTTTTGGGTTTGGATATGGGTATTCCGAGCAGTTGGACAAATGGAACATTTTTGACCAGGCCGCAGACTATGTATACCTTGGAGATCAGAACATTGATTTCGAACTTCCGGGAACGCTTCGTTTGGTACAGAATTACGAAACCTGGAAAAAACACGAAAGGCCGGATGCTCATCCGCTTTGCACTCTGGAGGAATACCGGAAATACCGTCCGGCGGGGATTGTCTTTTTGTTGGTGGATCTCGACTCGGAATTTGAGGTTTCAACTCTTCCGACAACAAAAATTATTTACGTAGTTGAAACTAAAAAGAAGCAAAAAACACAAATTATCCGCAAATTTCAACATGAATTAGCGAAATTAAATAACCAGATACCGGTTATTCTCAAACTGAATTACGAATTGGCAGAATTGGAAATGCTCCAGTTATACGCCAGTTCCGATGCCGGAATTCACTTCATCGACGGATTTGCTGACGGACTTTGGATTACGGCTCCGAGGTCACTTGTCGACCTGAACAGCTTATCTTTTGGAATTCTTCAGGCCACACGCGCACGAATCTCTAAAACAGAATACATTTCCTGTCCGTCTTGTGGAAGAACCCTGTTTGATCTCCAGGAAACCACTGCGAAGATCCGGGAACGTACATCGCACTTGAAAGGAATCAAAATAGGAATTATGGGTTGCATTGTAAATGGTCCGGGAGAAATGGCCGATGCAGATTACGGATACGTTGGAACCGGTCCGGGAAAGATCAATCTCTATAAAGAAAAAACAGTTGTAAGAAAAAATGTATCCGAAGAGGAAGCGGTAGACGCGTTGATAGAATTGATCCGGGAAAACGGAGATTGGATTGAACCGAATAACTAATTCTTGCGGTTGAGGTCATTTCGATTTCCATCCAATGAACTTGCAAAATTTTCAGGTCAAAAAATTCTATGATTTTAAGAACACTTTACACTAATTTGAATCTTTTCTTAATACGGTCACTGAGCGGAGTCGAAGTGCCGTATTATCCAAAAATGGCTCAAAAAAGTTAAGAATTTCACTCGATTTCCTGCCAGATCTCCCGACAACCAAGGTCTTTCCCTTCCAAACACAAAAAAAGCCCTTCAGAGGGCTTAAAAACACTATTTCTTACGGAAAATATAGATCTGGGAGCTCGAAAAACCTTCTTTAGCTTTCTTATTCGACAAAAATCCAATTCTCATCGCTTTCAGCATCGAACCGCCCTTGTATTTTTCACTGAGCATCGAAACATAATAACTATCGAATTTCATCGGAAGCATTTTTTCAAATTTCAAGCCTTTCGATTCAACTAAGGGAATAATGGACTTCGGAGAAAAATGATACAAGTGTCGTGGAACATCATAAGCCGCCCAATACTCTTTGTAATACTGTGCATCGAAAGAAGTGTAATTCGGAACAGCAATAATTAACACACCATTCTGGTTTATCAACGAAACGATTTTCTCTAAATCAGTTTGCAGGTTATAAACATGTTCCAACACATGCCACATGGAAACAACATCAAACGACTCATTCAGTTCATGCAGCAATCCCAGGTCTTTCAGTTCAATTCCATTTTCAGATAAAGCAACCTTTCTTGCATCTTTATCCGGTTCCAACCCCAAAACAGTATAACCGGATTCTTTTGCTTTAGCCAGGAAATGGCCGGTTCCAGCACCGATATCCAAGAGACGTTTCCCATCTGTTAGTTGTTTCAACAGAGCAATCTTTTTCTTCAGGGTATAGGATCGAACCCAGCCGTAAACTTTATTGACGAATCCTTTCTTTGTAGAACTGTGTGAAACATACTCTTCCGACTTATAATAATCACCGATATGTCCCAGGCTCGGCCGGGGATTTGTAAACAGTAAACTGCACGAACCACAAAGCTCCAACTTAAAGATTTCTCCGGAAAGAAAATGGTCTTTTACGGTCAAATATGTACTAAAGGATTGCGCTCCACAAGAAGGGCAAGACGTTTGATTTAAATGTTCCACGTGAAACTATCTTCCTAAATGAATTAATAAAACAGAAATATCGCTAGGGGAAACTCCACTAACTCTGGATGCCTGACCAATAGTCACCGGCTTAATTTTGCTTAGCTTTTCTTTTGCCTCCGAAGACAAGGATTTCATTGAAAAATAATCCATTGAATCAGGAATCGAGACCTCTTCCAAACGAGACAGTTTCAATGCGACTTCTTCCTCGCGAGCTATATATCCTTCGTACTTTAAAAGAATTTCAGCTTGCTCAACAGCATCCTCATGTTCCACGTGTAACTTTTCAGCCAACTCACGAACATTCTGGCTCATTTCCAACACGTGTTCCATAGTTACATGTGGTCGTGTAAGAACCGATGCTAATTTCACCTGCTGGGAAAGGGGAGAACTACCAACCAAATCCAAGACCGGATTTGCAACTTCCGGACTAACTCCTTCTTTACGCAAAGCACCTATCAACTCTTTTGCTGCACTAATCTTTCTATTCACCCGATCCATCGCTTCCTGATCCTGTAAACCCAGTTCAAAAGCAATCGGTGTCAAACGAACATCCGCATTGTCCTGACGTAACAAGATTCGATATTCTGCACGGGAAGTAAACATGCGGTAAGGTTCCTGAGTTCCTTTCGTGATCAAATCATCGATCAACACACCGATATACGCTTCACTTCGTGAAAGTATAAACGGTTCCTTTTCCTGTACTTTCAAAGCAGCATTGATTCCAGCCATCAATCCCTGGCAAGCTGCTTCTTCATATCCGGTAGTACCATTGATCTGTCCAGCGAAATACAATCCATCTATCAACTTTGTTTCCAACGTGTGTTTTAGTTGAGTAGGGGGGAAGTAATCGTACTCGATCGCATATCCTGGTCGGAACATTTTAGCTTGCTCAAATCCGGGAATAGATCTCAACGCTTTCAATTGAACATCTTCAGGTAAACTGGTAGAAAACCCGTTTACATAGATTTCCACCGTATTCCATCCTTCCGGCTCCACAAAAATCTGGTGTCTGTCGCGATCAGCAAAACGATTGATCTTATCCTCAATACTCGGGCAATATCTTGGCCCGCTACTTTTAATTGCACCATTGAACATTGGTGAACGATCAAACCCTTCGCGCAATAAATCGTGGGTGAGAGTAGAGGTGTAAGTAATGTGACAAGCACGTTGTACTTTCAACGCCTCTGTATTTCCGTAAGAAAACTTGCTGGGATTTTCATCTCCATCCTGCAATTCCATTTTGGAATAATCCAGTGAACGGCCATCGATACGTGGAGGTGTTCCTGTTTTCATTCTTCCGGATTCAAATCCTAAAGCGACCAAATCCTCCGTGATTCCGGTTGCACCTTTCTCACCGATTCTTCCACCGCCAAACTGTTTTTCACCCAAATGGATCAATCCATTCAGGAAAGTTCCGTTTGTCAAAACAACCGCCTTTCCATAAACCGGAATACCCATTGAAGTGCGAACACCCACAACAGAACCGTTCTCCACGATCAATCCATTGCACATGTCCTGCCAAAAATCAACATTTGGATTTCGTTCGAGCAACAAACGCCACTCCTCAGCAAACTTCATTCGATCGTTTTGAGTTCTCGGCGACCACATCGCCGGACCTTTTGAACGGTTCAACATACGAAACTGAATTGCCGACAAATCCGAAACAATACCGGACCCTCCGCCAAGCGCATCAATTTCACGAACGATTTGCCCTTTCGCCACACCACCCATTGCAGGGTTGCAACTCATCTGAGCAATGGTATTCATATTCATTGTAATCAACAACACCGAACTTCCCAGTTTTGCCGCCGCATTCGCAGCCTCACAACCAGCATGTCCGCCACCCACTACAATGACATCATAATTCTTCAACATATTCTCTCACGTTTCACGTGGAACAAAATTACTATCATTCCTGCCAAGCTTTCCAATGTTCCACGTGAAACTTACGCAACATTAACATTTGGCCTTTTTACAAAAACTCGAAAATCAAAAAATGTGTTCCACGTGGAACAAACAAAATCAACCCTTCAAATGTTCCACGTGGAACTTTCGCAACTCCAACATTTCATTCTCCTTAGAGCGCATTAACCTCTCATCACTTTCTGATTTATCCTTGTAACCGCACAAGTGTAACAGACCATGAACACAAACCCGGTGTAATTCATCCTGGAATAACACATCAAATTCATCTGCATTATCCTGAACACGATCTACACTAATAAACAAATCTCCTGAAACGAGATTGTCTTGTGTATAATCGAACGTGATAATATCTGTGTAATAATCGTGGTCCAGGTATTCCTTATTCATATCCAGCAAATGTTCATCCGAACAAAAAATAATGGAAATCTCTCCCAGGGTTTTGGACTCCACATTACAAACATTCGTATACCATGCAAACAAAAATTCCGGGTTTACACCCGGAACTTCATCTATATCTTCAAAAAAAACTTCTACCATTATCTATTAAAAAAAACACTCACTTCATTTCCCTGTTCATTGAACAATACTTCATCAGCCAAGTTTCTCATCAGGAAAATTCCTCTTCCGTTTTCCTTCTCTATGTTCTCCGGAGCCGTTGGGTCGGGTAGGTGTGAGTGATCAAAACCACTGCCTTCATCACAAATTTTAAAACCAAAACCATCACTGGTTTCATAAAATTCCAACTTCACTTCTTTACCAACGTGCATCGAGTTCCCGTGAATAATAGCATTATTTACTGCTTCAGTAACCGCTATCAATACATTACCGTACATGTCTTCATCAATGCCAACCGTCTGACAAGCTTTGTCAATCATCGACTCAACAACCGGTAAATTATTCAACTCTGAAGGAATGCTTAACGAATCAATTAAAGTAAACCCTTCTTTCATTCTATTCATTTAATGTTCTACGTATACTAGAACTGATTGAAGTACTTCCCTGCCTTGTCTTTGTAGTACTTCGTCAACAAAGGATCAACCGCACGCAGCAACTCAACTTGTCCAAGCTTGTTACGCTTATACTCATCAAATCGAATAAGGTTACCATAATTTATATTTTTTCCGGAAGTCGATTCTCTTTTCTCTTCAAAACCTCTTTCTTTCAGCGCTTTCTCACTCTCCAACAAGCGCGTTAAAATGTCCTGCTGACGACGAATCATCTCCGGTGAGAATTGCTTATTGATTAATTGTCTCTCTTGTTCCTCCAATTCTTTGATCAAAGGATTTAATTGGTTTCCTTTTCCCTGACCCTCTTTATTCATTTCATTCCGGATTTGTTCCAGGCGCTGACGAATGGCCGTTTGCTGAGCAGCCATTTTAGCTACTTCCTTATTTCCCAATCCCGGCATTCCCTGGCTCCCTTGTCCCTGCTTATCGCCTGGTTCTTTACCTCCCGGATTCTTTCCTTTCTTCATTTGCTCCAGCTGTTTCTTCAGCATCTCCTTCATATCTCCCGAAGACATTTGACCGGAACTTGGTTTTTGACCGGCACCTCCAGGATTGTCACAAGAACCAGAACCAGGTTTCTGTTGAGCTTGTTGTTGCTGTTGCATGGATTGCAAACTTTCGTTTAGCATCAGTGCAAGGTTGTTGTAACTCGTCATCACATACTGTTGATGCTGTTGCATTCCCCTTCGATTGTGCTCACCGATTTCACCTGTAATCAATCCGAAGTTTGTGCGAATATCTTTTAGTTCTTTGTCAATGAACGGAGCAATTTTCGTTTGACGCTTGGCCAAAGCCATCAAACTGTCCTCGATCAATTTGTTGTCGTCGATGATACTTCGCTGTTTTCTTCCCAATTTATTATAGTAAGGATCCATGTCCTTCACTTTCCCGAAACGGTTCATCACATATTCCTGGTCAAAGCTCAATGACATCAGATTCTCCAGTAACAATCGAATCAAACTCATGTCTTCTTCATTCTGCTTTTTGTTGGCGGATTCCTGTTGATTGTTTAACTGATCGGAAAGTTCCTTCATTTTCTCTGCAGCTTTCTTCTGATTCTCTCCGGCTTTACTTTTCTTGCCTTGATCCAGTTTACTTTTTGCGTCATTCATTTCATCGGAAATCTCCTGCTGCTCCTGTTCAAAAGAATCCATCGGCATTGGCCGTTCCAATTCTTCATTCAGCTTCTGCATTTCCTGCATGTCTTTTTTCAGTTCATCAAACTTCTTGTTTAATTCCTCTTGTTTTTTCGATGCGTCCTTCTCAGAAACTTTTTCCTCCTTGATATCTTTCTCAAGCTTTTCCTGCTCCTGGGCCAACTGGTCCAATTCCTTTTCCAAATCGTCAATCTTCTCATTCACCTGCAAACGTTTCAGCATTTCCATGGTACGATCCAATTGCTTTTTCATTTCGTCGCTGGAAGCATCCAACTTCTCTGTTTCATTTTTCATCTGAAGCTGATCATTCTTCTCCATCAACTTCTCCAGTTCATCCAGAAGTTTTTTGAGTTCATCATCCATTACTTCTTTGAGTAATTCTTCAATGAGTTCCTGTTGCTTCAACAACTCCTCGTCCTGCTCACTGAGTTTATTCTTCTCTTCGTTACTTGCATCCAATTTATCCTTTATGGATTGCAATTCTTCCTGAAGCGATTGTTGTTGCTGTTTCAACGATTGAACCTGCTCCATATTCTTAAAGTCGCTCTTTGACTTGTTCATCAACGATTTCTGCAACTTGTTCACATCCTTCTGGAACTGTTCTGTTTTCTTGAAAACATCTGTCAACGCATTCTTCAATTCCTTTTGAACTTCATCGCGTTTTTCATTCAGGTTCGTAAGCGTTGGCAGTTCATACACGAAATTCTGGGAAGAAGTACTTTTCGAACCATTCACCCCATCGTTATCATATACCAGGAAGTGATAAGAAATTTTGTCTTCCACATCGATATTGTCTCTGCTGAAGTCCACCGCAAACGAGAATTTATCATTGGTCGATGTATACTTGTCTACCAGCATTTTTCGCTTCAACTCGGTTCCGTTCTTCTTTTTAATCGTGTACAGGAAATAAAGCGAAGTCAATCCATAATCATCAGAGATCAATCCTTCAAAAGATCTAACGGAAGCTTTGACAGAATCCACGCTTTCAGAAACCAGGATAGAAGGGTAGGCATCCTTGACTACGTGAACCTGAATATTGGAAGTGTCCAATACATTCAGATCCTTGTTCTTCAAAATGAAGTTGATTGAACCATCGTCTTTGTATACCGATTGGAATGTCCCATTCTCCGCATTGAACTGCTTCGAGAATCCCTTACTGCTTACCTTAAACCAACTTACATTTCGCGCTTCTACATTCCAGTCCACTTTTGTTCCTTCCGGAAGATCCAGGTCAGCAATGTTCAACAAGCGTTCATCTTTCCTGTGTAAATACTTCGGGTAATGCAAAGTCGCTACTACTTTTCCCAAAGAGGAATTTCCCAGAATCTTTACTTCGAATTGTTTGGATTCAAATCCTTCACTTTCAAAGTGGAAAATGAAATCAGATTTCAAATTCTCAATAGGGAAGGACAAGCGATTCTTTCGAATCTTATTCATTTTATATCGTCCGCGGTTCGAAACCAGGAACACGTGTTCCGGAACATACAACCCGGTAATATCCACCTCCACATTGTAGGAGCTTCCTTCACGCAGTTTATCTTTTTTATTCACCAGGTTAAAGTCGAAAGGTGCTTCCTGTGCCTGGGAGAAATTCACTACGTTTGAAGAACCCTTGGTAATCCATCTTGGAGCAAAGACTGCAATTGTCCCGAAAAGCAAAACTATCGGAATCACATACTTCAGGTATTTTTTAGACTCTTCGTAACGAACCGCTTCTTCAAACTTAACGGCAAGCAGTTCATTTGACTTTTGTGAAACACTCGCCCGGATCAATTCAAAACTGCGATCGTTTTCGTTCACGATTTCATTCAATTGAAGCGTATTCAACAACCTGTCAGAAACATTCGGGAAAAATGCTCCGATAATCTTTGCCGCCTGGGTTCTGTTAATGCGTTTTCCAAAGGAATACAAACGCATGAGTGGAAGCGCAAAATAACGCACCAGCAAATAACCGTTCATTCCCAGGAACAAAATCAATAATATAAACCGCACCGAACTTGGGAAACGGCCAAAATATTCCAGGACACTCACTGTTAACCAGGAGGCCAATAAAAAGCCAACGACGATCAAAACACCCTTGAGGATTTCACTCTTGTAATACTTGCGGATGAAGGCGTCTATTTGCTCAATTAAGCGATCAAAAGCTGACATAAAAACAATTCTTATTGGAATAACTTACTAAAGTAGAAAAGTTCATACAGAACATCTTCTTCAAATTCTAACCGGCTGTACACTTTACTCTTAAAAAAGGTTAATCCGTCTCGTTTTTAACACTTTCCCATTTTGCAGAACAAGGTCAATATTTAATTACTTTTGCATAAAATTTACAAGCATGAGTTCGTCAAACGTACGTGTCCGTTTTGCACCATCCCCAACAGGTCCTTTGCACATGGGAGGTGTTAGAACAGCACTTTATAATTATCTTTTTGCAAAACACAATAATGGAACTTTCATTATTCGGATAGAGGATACCGACCAGGAACGTTTTGTTCCAGGAGCACAGGATTATATCATGGAATCTTTGAAATGGTGTGGAATCATGCCAACAGAAGGTCCGGGAATCGGTGGTGAATATGGTCCGTACATTCAGAGTGAGCGCATGGATCTTTATAAACCGTATGCGCTTCAGCTTGTTGAAAACGACAAAGCTTATTACGCATTCGACACTCCCGAAGAATTGGATGCTGTGCGTGAGCAAGCTAAAAATATGGGAATGCCCAACTGGCAGTACAACAGCGTTACGCGTACGAATCTGAAGAATTCACTGACACTTCCTGCCGACGAAGTACAAAGAAGACTCGAGGCCGGTGATAAGTACGTGATTCGTATGAAAATGCCTAGAAATGAAGATGTTAGATTTGAAGACATCATCCGTGGATGGGTCGTTGTAAATACGAATAACCTGGACGACAAGGTATTATTTAAAAGCGACGGGCTTCCGACTTACCATTTAGCGAACATTGTAGATGATCATTTGATGAAAATATCTCACGTGATCCGTGGGGAAGAGTGGCTTCCGTCAGCTCCATTGCACATTTTGCTTTACCAGGCATTCGGTTGGGATGCTCCGAAATTTGCTCACCTTCCGCTGTTGCTTCGCCCGGATGGAAACGGTAAACTTTCCAAGAGAGACGGTGACCGTTTAGGTTTCCCGGTTTTCCCTATTTCCGGAAGTTTAAAAGATCCGAAAACTGGAAACATGGAATCATTTACAGGTTACCGTGAGAGCGGGTACCTGCACAATGCATTTATCAACATGCTTGCTTTCCTTGGATGGAACCCGGGAACAACACAGGAAATTTTCAGCCTGGATCAATTGGTTGAAGCCTTCAGTTTGGATCGTGTAAGTAAAGCAGGAGCGAAGTTTGATCCGGATAAAACCAAATGGTTCCAGCAACAATATTTGAAAGCAACCAGCGACGAAGATTTGGCTAAAATGCTCAAATCTGAATTTAATCTTGCGGAAAACGATGAAAAAATCGCACAATTTTGCCATTTGATGAAAGAGCGTGCAACCTTCCTGAAAGACATGATGACCGAAGGTGCTTACTTGTTGAATAAGCCGGAATCTTATGACGAACAAACCGTCTCCAAGAAATGGAAGGAAGATTCTGCTGCTCTGATGAACGAGTGGAAAGGAAAACTGGAAGCAATCTCCACTTTCGATGCTCCAACCATTGAAGCTGCATTTAAATCCTTCCTGGAAGAGAAATCTTTAGGAATCGGTGCTGTCTTGCCTTTATTCCGATTGCTGCTTACTGGAGCCGGAACAGGGCCTTCTATGTTTGAAATTGCTGCTTACTTAGGGAAAGAAGAAGCATTGAACCGCATGAATGACGGATTAGCAAAATTGGGATGAATCACCTCATTGAAGTCAACGGAATAAAACTCTATGCTTACCACGGTTGCCTGGAGGAAGAAGGAAAGATCGGCGGAAACTACATAGTAGATGTTCGCATGAAAACTGATTTCCAGCAGGCAGCTTTGAGTGATGAGTTGAGCCAAACCATCGATTATGTGCATATCAACGCGATCGTTACACAGGAAATGGCTATCCGTTCCAAATTGATCGAACACGTTGGCCAGCGCATTGTTTCACGTATTGAGCGGGAAATCAACGGATTGATTGCCTTGCGAGTGAAAGTTACCAAGATTTGTCCTCCCATAAACGGGGATGTAGATAACGTAGCGATTATTATTGAGTCGGGAACTTTTTAAAAAGATTCAAAGTTCAAAGGTTTCAAGAGTTCAAATAGAAAGGAAACATCTTCGCTATTTTCATTGGAATTAAAGAAAAATTACTATTTTTGCCGGCACAAGATGGTCTCGTGGCCGAGCGGCTAGGCACCGGTCTGCAAAACCGTATACTCCGGTTCGAATCCGGACGAGACCTCGAAAAGCTTCGCATAACCGCGAAGCTTTTTTGTTTTACAACATATTTAAACCGTATACTCCGGTTTCCCGTAAAGATTTTCCGTTTTGAAATGGTGTAGGTACGCGACGCATCGCGTACCTACAAGAATGAAAACCAAAACGATTTATAACAAAAAAGCACCCGTCAATGGACGAATGCTTCTTTCACTTTGTTTCAGTATACGTGTAATTATTAGCGTCTTAATTCGAACAATTGAATGTCCCTGAAGCTTTTTCCGTTTTGATCTTTTCCTGTAACGATCGCAGCATAACTTCCGTTCGGTGCTTCGTCTCCGGATTTATCTCTACCGTTCCATCCCTCGCGTTCGCCAGGAATATTTGAACGGAACATTTCACGGTTGTTTTGATCAATGATTACCAATTGGAAATCGCGGATATTCTCAGCTTCTACGAAGTAATAATCATTACTTCCATCAGAGTTCGGTGTAAAAATACTCGGGAACTTCGTCACTTTTGCCTGTAGATCAGCAAAAACCGGTTCTTTCGTATTCTCCGGATGCTTCACAACCGGCGTTTCTTTATCTTCCTTCTTATCAACAGGAGATTTTTTCGAATCCGTTGTTCTATCTCCTGGTTCTTTTTTACCGTTGTCGGCAGGAGTTGTTCTGTCTTCCTGTTTCGATTTATCAGCCTTTATTGTTTCAGCAACATGATCATCAGCTATAATGAATCGATCATCCGGTTTCTTGTATTCCTTGTCAGTTGGTTTTATTGCCTGCTGAATATCATCCGATGATTTATCGTCCACCACTTCCGGTTTGGTATAAATAGTATGTGGTGCGAATTTCGTGTTCTCCGGTTTGTGCTCGTCCTGACTTGCTACAGTCGTATTTTGAGAAATTTCCTTCGGAGAATCTGCTTTTTGATTCACTGTTTCTTCACCTGAATTCAAAGCAACAACAGTAGTGACCACACCTACAGTTCCAACTGCAGCTGAGCCAATGATCCATTTTGTCAAAGCAGAAAGACCTTTTGTTGCAACCGTTGCCGTTGAAGCAACACCTGCAGCAGCCATCTTAGCCTGAACACCAGCCCACAGATCCGGCCTTACCGGAGCAGTCTGGTTTTCAAATGCCTTCGAAAACAGTTCTTGTATATTATCTTTTTCAATCACGTTCTAATAATTCTAATTGAGTGCGTAGAAAAGCCCGTGCACGCGAGTATTGTGATTTGGAGGTATTCTCCGTTACTCCCAATGTATCTGCTATTTCTTTATGCGAATAACCTTCTATTGCAAACATGTTAAATACAATCCGGTATCCGTCAGGCATTTCATCGATCAACTTCATCAATTGTGCCAGGTCCATTCCATCAAACTGATGGTCTGTAAAGGATACTTTGTATTGAACCTCTTCGACTTGTACGTCATCCAATAACTTTTTGTTCTTCCGGATAGTATCCAAAGCTGTATTGACTACAATTCTTCTGATCCATCCTTCCAGAGATCCTTCCATTTTGAAATCCACAATCTTCTGAAAAACCTTTACAAAACCATCTTGTAATACGTCTTCAGCTTCCTGGTTATTTCTCAGGTAACGCTGGCAAACTGCCAGCATCTTGGGAGCAAACTTATCAAACAACGCCCGCTGTGCTTTTGAATTTCCTTTGGCGCATTCATTTACCAATGTTAAATCATCCATAGCACTTGCTGTATCAATAGACTCTAAACTACCAAAAAAGGTTGCACGAGGCAGGTTTCTTCAAAATAAAAAATTAAATTAGTCGTACTTTAGCACCCCATGAAAATAAGTATTGCCTCCTTGTTACTGATTGCCGTATCAGCGACATCTGTATATTCTCAAAAAATAGCCCTTCTTCCGGGATCTTATTCTGCTTATCTTCAATTGAATGAGACCACCCAATTGCCCGTGCATTTAACTGTGGAGAAAAAACAGAAAAGAATGCTGCTGGTTATTCACAATGCGGAAGAGCGCATTGAACTTACCAACGGAATTAAAAAAGGAGATACGATTGTTTTGCCTTTTCCAAGTTTCGATTCCGAATTGAGATTCATTACGGACAAGAAAAAGGAAATTCGCGGATTCTGGTTCAATTATAACAAAGGTGCAAACTACAAAATTCCTTTTTTCGCAAACTTCAATCCAAAACCCCGGAAAAAAGATGCACCGGGCGGTGATTTAAACGGAAAATGGGAAACGCATTTCTCTCCGAAAACTACGGATGAAGAAAGTGCTTTGGGAATTATCGATCAGAAACAAAATCACATTACCGGTACTTTCCGCACAGAAACCGGAGATTACCGCTTCCTGGAAGGAGTGATTGAAAATTCGAAATTCTATCTTTCTGCTTTTGACGGTTCACATGCTTTCTTATTGAATGGTTCCATCAAGGATCACCGTGTGCAGGGTTATTTCTACAGCGGCAAACATTATTCTACGGATTTCGTAGCCACTTATAACCCGGATTTTGAACTACGCGATCCGGATTCCATTACGGTACTTAAGCCAGATCACACTCCTTTCAGTTTCAACCTGAAAACAGTTAACGGAACGGATTATTCCTTTCCGAATGCCGAAACACGGGGAAAAGTTGTGATTATTCAAATCATGGGAACCTGGTGTCCGAACTGCATGGATGAAACCAATTACTACAAAGAATTGTATGAAAAATACCATTCAAAAGGATTGGAAATCATTTCGATCGGATATGAAGCAGCAGATTCTTTCGAAGAACAGGCAAAGAAAATCCTTACTTTAAAACAGCGCAAAAATCTCGACTTCACCTTTTTGGTAGGAGGGAAAGCTTCCAAAGGAATTGCTTCCGATCAATTTAAAATGCTCAACGAAGTCATTTCTTTCCCAACATCTATTTATATCGGAAGAGACGGCGAAGTAAAACGCATCCATACCGGGTTCAATGGTCCGGGAACAGGAGATGTTTATACGGAATACGTGAATAAAACGAATGCACTGATCGAATCCCTGCTGGGGAAAAATTAATTCAACCGGATTCTTTTCGGATTGTCTGAAAGTTCCCAGGCAGTGTAGAAAACCAATCGTGCTACTTTTTCCACTTTGGAGAAGATGATTTTCTCTACATCATCCGTTGGCTGGTGATAATCTTCGTGTACTCCGCTGAAATAGAAAATCACCGGGATGCTGTGCTTTGCAAAATTGTAATGGTCCGAACGGTAGTAGAATTGATTCGGGTCTGACAAACTGTTGAACTTGTAATCCAACTTTATGCGCGTATATGTCTCGTTTGCTTTTTCATTCGCATCGTGCAAATCGTTGCTCAGCATATTCGACCCGATAATGTAAATGTAATTCGTGTCCTTTTCATGACCGATATCGTTACGCCCGATCATATCGATGTTTAAATCGGCAACAGTATTTGCCAGCGGAATAACGGGATGTGAAGAATAGTAATCCGAACCGAGCAACCCTTTTTCTTCCCCTGAAACCGGCATAATCAGAATGGAACGTTTCGGACCTTCCCCGTTTTTCTTTGCTTCCATAAATGCTTCGGCCAACTCCAACAAAGATACTGTTCCGGTTCCGTCATCATCCGCACCATTGTAAACAACTCCGTGATCCACACCGATGTGATCGTAATGCGCAGTAATCACCACTACTTCTTTTGAAAGTACCGGATCACTTCCTTCTATATATGCCAATACATTCGAACTTGTCAACCGCTCTTCCTGGGTATTCAATTCTCCGCTTACCGTAAAAACAGGTTTTGCCGGTTTCGCAATTTTTCCCTTTCCCGACAGGAATCCGTTTGATTTCTTCTTCAAAGGTTCCAGGGAAGATTGGTTCACAAACAGGATGGGGAATTCTTCTTTTCGTTTTTCATCTGCCAGGTACATGGTTTTCGTGGTTACGTAATGTTCCATGTATTCATATAAAGTAGTATATTGATCGGAAACCAGTATAATTCCTTTCACTTGTTTCGGCAGATCTTTTTTAAGTGCAGCAACTTCTTTACGCACTTCCAGGCTTTTCATCACGTACACTACGTAACACGGTTTCTTTTCCGCCTGTTCCAATTGATCTACCGTATAAACAGGAAGATTATCCAAAGTAGTTCTGGATTTACAGGCGTAATAAATAAAGTCTGTTTTGAAATTCAGGTTCAAACCGTTTAAACTCAGAGTTCCTCCCGGCGTACTTTCTATGACATCGAAATATTGTTCATAACCCGACATTCCCGGAGCAACAGAACATCCCAGTTTTTTAAAATAAGCACTCAGGAATTCAGCTGTCATTTTCTGACCTTGTTTCCCGGTTTCTCTTCCCATATATTCATCGGAAGCTAAAACGGTGAGGTTCTTTTTCAGATCTGCTTCATTAATATAGGAACTGTATTTTTTCGCTATATCAACCTGCTGGGAAAAGCAAACGCATAAAGCACTTGAAAATAGTAGACTGGTGATTCCTTTCATACCTTATTTATATAATTGAAAAGTGAGAAGTTAAAAGTCCTTTTTCACTTCTCACCTTTTAACTTTTAACTTATACCGGGATTTTATCAATTCGTTTCTGGTGTCTTCCTCCTTCGAAAGCCGTATTCCAGAAAATATCCACCATTTCCAACGCTTCCTCCACGGAAACAAAGCGTGCAGGCAATGTCAGGATATTAGCATCGTTGTGTTCACGTGCCAATTGTGCAATTTCTTTCTTCCAGCAAAGTGCTCCGCGAATTCCCTGATGTTTATTAACAGTCATGTTAATTCCGTTGCCGCTTCCGCAAATCACAATTCCTTTTGATCCTTCATTGGCTTCTACATGATTTGCAACCGGGTGACCGAAATCTGCATAATCAATGCTTTCTTCGCTGTAGCATCCGTAATCCTTTACTTCGTAACCTAAGGATTCCAAATGTTTAATAACTTCTGATTTCAATTGAAATCCTGCATGATCTGCTCCGATCGGAATGATTTGTGACATAATACTGAAAGTTTTGTCAAAGTTAAGGCTTATCAACAAATGGAACAATCAATTAACAACAAGAAAAAATGCATTCGCTGAAAGGCTTGATTTCCTTGATAGTACAAAAAACAGTTTTACACACCTTTTAATTCCGGATTGTCAATATCTGTTGGAAAGATTCAATAACTATTTCTAGGATATCCGAACTATTTCATCATATGTACAAGTTTTTGAATGAAGCACCCAAAAGTTTGGTGAAATTATCGCTCTTTTATCCCCATGTTAAACACATATTAACAGCGTTGAAAGGAAGTATTTTATACACATTAACAATTCCGCCTCAATTGTTGATATCTGCGTAAAGTATTGTCACAGAACTTCAAATCGACGTTTTCAATTGTCAATAAATCCATCGAATGAACTCATAAGTTTAAAAAACGAATCTTTCGGATGAAAGTTTTACACGAATTAACACCCCTAATAGATATAATAGATTTCTTTTTAAAAAAGATTTTTATTCTATTTATTTTGTTTCTCCTCCTTGAAGACTAATTTGCACAATTCATAGTTAAAGTTTATATTCGAATAGACGAACGAAAGTTAGGCGTCTACTAAATATTTAGAACAGATTGTAATTAACGGTTAAAATTAATTACTTTTGACTCCAAAGCTGTAAAGAATGACGAAGGCTAATGTGTTAGTTGTAGAAGATGAATTCATTGTTTCGAAGGATATCCAGTCAAGTTTGAAAAAGCTTGGGTACCACGTTGTTGGTGCAGCTCCTTCGGGTGAAAAAGCATTGGAATTATTGGAAGCAAATCAGCCTGATATTGTCTTGATGGATATCATGTTGAAGGGAGAAATGAACGGGATCGAAACAGCTGAAATTGTTCGTAACCAATACTCCATTCCGGTAATTTACCTTACAGCTTATGCGGATGAAGCCACTTTATCCAAAGCAAAAGTTACCGAACCTTACGGGTATATTCTAAAGCCTTTCAAAGAAATCGATTTACATACGTCGATTGAAATGGCACTTTATAAACACAAAAAAGAACAGGAAGTAGAACGCGAGCGCGACATGCTTTATTCGTTGGTTGAAAACAAGGAAAAAGATTCCCTGAATGAGTTCATTTTTGTAAAATCCAACAGCAAATTGGTGAAATTAAATATGAACGATATTTATTTCATCGAAGCATTAAAGGATTACGTAGTTATTAACACCAACGAAACACGTTATACGATTCATTCCACGATGAAAGATATCGAAACGAAATTGGGTACGGACCAGTTTATTCGTGTGCACCGTTCGTTCATTGTTCGCCTGGATAAAATTGCATCGATCGATTTCCCGAACCTGCAGCTGGAAAATGATCGCAAACTCATTCCTATCGGTGGTTCCTACAGAGATGAATTGACGAACCGTATCAAAATGCTTTAACGAACAGCTGGTTCACAGTTTCTGAAATACATTTCCCTCAATAATTGGTTGCGTATACACTTTCATAAGAAGTGGTATTGAAATATTCAGTAGCATTGGTAAAAATTGCTTGCTTATGAAAATTCGTCTACTCTCCATTTTATCTCTTGCTGTTTTTACAGCAACCGCCCAAAATAATCCCGACCGGATTTTACATGTCAAGTTCGAAGACGGAACAGCCGTATATGCAAAAGACGGAAAATTAGTTTCCGAATTTGCGTCATTTCCTGAACTGGCACAATACGGGTATTGGGAACCGTTTTACAACATTCCGGAGGAACTTTTGGATACCTATTACCTGAAAGCAAAGCAAAACCTGAAAAAGAACCTTTCGGACCCGCACACACTGTTCGAATTTCATCTGAATGCGAATGCAGACATTCAATCGGTGAAAAAGGAATTGGAAACACGTTTGTATGCGGTTAAATACGTTAGTATTCCTCCTAAATTGAGCGTTCCGGCCGTACCGAATCTTCAACCGACCCAACTTTACTTATACGACCAGGATCCGGGAATTCATGCGCAGGAATTTTGGAATGCTTATTCGATTTATGGAGCGGGTGTGAAAGTGTGTGACGTAGAATACCTCTTCAACGAGAACCACGAAGATCTTCCTGCTGTCACTATCATCGGACCGCAACCGGAAGATCCGGGTTACGGACCGGATCACGGAACAGCTGTTTTGGGTGAAATCGCTTCTTTGAATGACGGCATCGGAACAACCGGGATTGCTTATCAAAGCCAATTGTATTTTGCGGGAGCATACATCAATGAGGTGTATTACCTGGAAGAGGCGTTGATCAGTACGTTGAGTCAGCTGGACCAGGGTGATGTTGTTTTGATTGAGCAACAGATCATGGCTTTTGAAGGAACGCCAGACGAAGGATTTGCACCTGTTGAATGGTACGAACCTTTTTACGATGCAATCCAGCTGATTTCCGGAAATGGTTTGATCGTAGTGGAAGCAGCAGGAAACGGGAACCGTAACCTGGACGATCCGATGTTTACAGTTGATAATGGGGGGCACTATCCTTTCCTGGAGGAAAACTGGTCGGAAGCTATCATGGTTGGCGCCGGAGCAGTTGGAATTGATGATACTCCGCGTTCCCGTTTGTGGTTCTCCAATTATGGAAGCCGCATCGATTTACAGGGAAACGGGGAAGGAGTTGTGACAACGGGTTACGGTTCTGCCTACGCAGCTGAAGGATTAAACAAAGAATATTCGGATGATTTCGGAGGAACTTCCGGGGCTTCGCCGATCGTGGTCGGAGCAGTAACACTTTTGCAGTCGCTTTCCAGGGATTTAACCGGAAACAGCTTATCGCGGGATGAGATTGCGAACATATTGGTAACTACCGGAAAACCACAGGTAGCCGGAGTATTGTTCCCGGTTACTGAAAAAATAGGCCCTTTGCCGAACATTTTTGCGGCAGGAAACTATTTAACAGACCATTTGGGAGTAGAAGCTTATAATGAAAATGCCTTTTCCGTTTTCCCGAATCCGAATACCGGTTCTTTCTCTGTCTATATTCCCAGCGGGACAGTAAACCAACTGACCCTGAGAGATGTTTCGGGGAAAGAAATTCAGATCGACCGTGTAAAAACAGGTATGGGATTTGAGTTAAGAACGAATAATCATTCGTCCGGACTTCAGGCGGGGATTTATTATCTATCGGTAATTTATAAAGATGGAACGGTAGTTACCAAACCGGTCCAGATTCTTCCATAATTTACGTTTATATGTTTAAAAAGCAGGGGATTTAAATTTTAAATCCCCTGTTGTTTTTATAGGGGTTTTCTTATTTTTAATCCATGGAAAATCTAATGATCACTTCCGACAAAAACCTGCTGGATGTAGCTTACATCACCGATTTTATTTCTAAAACGTATTGGGCCAAAGACCGCAGCCGGGAAACCATGCAAACCTGCATTGATAATTCGCTGAATTTCGGTGTTTTCCTGGACGTGAAACAAATAGGATTTGCGCGTGTTGTAACGGATTACGCGCAGTTTGCTTATTTATTGGACGTGTTTATTGACGAAGCACATCGCGGAAAAGGATATTCGAAACGGTTGATGGAACACATCCTGGAAAATGACTCTCTGAAGAATGTCAAAGTATGGCGCCTGGCTACTACGGATGCACACGGGCTTTACAAGCAGTTCGGGTTCACGGAATTATCGAAACCGGAAAACCTGATGGAATTATTCCGCTAGAAAATCAAAAATTTTTCGGCTCCGCCGGGAAAATAAACAGATCAGAAATGAAAAGAAGACTTTTACTTATTCCGGTAATTCTGTTCCAGATAATCAGCTGTTCTGATTCCGCAAAAAAGGAAAATAACCAGTTCAAAACAGAACAACTTTATAAAGGATATTCCACTAGCGGCGGATATTTATGTTACCTGAAAATTTCACCGGATAACAAAGTGCTGTTTACCTACCAAACAGAAGGAAACAGTGCGTACGGAGAACATTCCGGGACCATCAAAGCCATCAATGATTCAACGTTCCGCATCAGGTGTAAACTGACATTCGGACAGTTTGTGTGTAAAGCACCGAACCTGGATTCTTTGATGATCTTCGTTGATCCACCGTCACTGATCGATAAAAAATCGATCCTGGTACAATACGAGAATGAGGATTTGATGAACCAAAAAAGAATGACTGGTTCGCAGCTTGCTTTTGCCTTCGATGAAAGGCTGTTTAACGAATATACGCCGGCATCCATTTTAACCGATCATACCCATCCGATCACCAATGAACCATTAATAGTCGAAGCCGTTTTTGGAAGTGCCTATGATTTTGTACAGGGAGATGAGGTGAATTTTGACGTCGTTATTTCGGGAGATTCCTTGTACACGGTCGAAGAAGATGCGGTTTTTCAGACAGGAGCATTCCGGCTAAAAAAACAAAAAAATTTAAAGTAATTTACACGAATTTGGCTATCAATCCGTTCTGAAACAGGATATTTACAGTTTACGACAAAAACCAAAAACCATGAAGCGAACCCAACTGATATACATTTTACTTACGCTGATCTCTGTTTCCTGCGGCGCACAGGTTCAAGCGGATTCACCGAAAACAGAAACCGTAAGAACGATCGCACAGCCAAAACTGGTCCGCAGCCAGGGAACGGACGAATACGCCAATGTGCATTGTTCGCTGGAAGACAAAAACGGGAACCTGTGGTTTGGTACAACCGGAGAAGGGCTTTATAAATACGACGGAAAAGAATTTACGAATTTTCTGGTAAAAGATGGGTTGAGCAGCAATCATGTGTGGTGTGCTTATGAAGATAATACCGGAAAGCTGTGGTTCGGTACGGACGACGGAGTTTGTTGCTACGATCCTGCATCTCCTTCAAAAGGCTTTACGACTTATCGTTTGGAAGGTAAAATCTCTGCTGTGGATTACAAACACCAGAAAAATCCCGTTCACGCCATCTACCAGGACAAAAGCGGACAATTTTGGTTCGGAACAGATCATGGCGTGTTTAAATCGGTGTTACAGACAAACAAAGAATCCTCAGAAAACGAATGGTCATTTGTTCCGTTTTTTAGCGGGAACAATTTGATCGTCAACCCAAAAAACCTGCATCTGAGAGGTATTTCAGCAATTATCCAGGACCAATCAGGGAAAATGTGGTTTGCTTCCTGGAACAATGAAGGCGCCTGCTCTTTTGACGGAAAAGCGCTGACCAATTTCGAACCCAACGGCGACAACATGGTGTATTCCCTGCTGGAAGACAAAGCAGGAAATTTGTGGTTCGGAACTCGGGAGCACGGAGTTTGCAGATACGACGGAATCGGTCCGCAAAAATCCTACACCAATTTTGCAGATATTGCCACATTCAGTACCAGCAGTATTGCTTCCATGGTCGAAGATAAAAACGGACAGATCTGGTTCGGAACAGAATTCGGAAGCGGATCTCTTGAAGATAAAAAGGGCGGTGTATGGCGCTACGATCCGAAATCCAATGCCTTCACCAATTTCACCGTGGCAGGCGACGGATTGACAAACAATTCGGTTTTTACCGTTTTGAAAACACGCTCCGATGATTTCTGGTTCGGGACCCGCAACATGGGTTTGTGTAAATTCGATCCGGCAGCGAAAGGAAAGAAATTTGTGGTATTTTCAGAATAAAGAGAAGATGAGAAAAGTCAGCGCGATAGTAGTTTTTGCCCTTGCAGCAATCCTTGTTTCCTGTGAAGGAAAATCCGGAGATGCGGATAAAAAAGCGGATAATATTTCTACAACGTATTCTTCGGACGTTGAAAAGTTGGGAAAGCTGATTAACCTGAAAAAATACAACCCGACGGAAGTAACATTTAAGCACACGGTAATCGATAATTCCGGTGAGAAAGACCGTGTTTCGGTTCCGGGACCATCCGATTATTCGCTGCAGGCGGTGCTTTATTTTGATTCTGCAACCTTCGAAAGCATGCTGGATGTAAGCAGGAAATCAAACTATACACCAACCGATTACAGCCAGGAAGATTTTCAGTTCGATTTTCTCAGCAAGGAAATTTCCGAAGAGTTGGATCGGTCAAACAAAAACTACCACGGCCTTCCGGATCTGTTTTTCGGATCAGGCGGAAGTATCTGGATGCTGGACAAAAAAGTGCTGCTTCTGAGTTCAAGCCGATAAGATCAAAGCATAAGAATAGTATCTGCGGTAATCTATTAAATCTGCGAGCTTTTAGCTCACGCAGATTCTATTGATTTCGCGGATTTATCATGATTCATTCTGTTTCATTACTTTTGTCCCATAAAATAATATCCGCATAGCCGGAAACCTGCGACTACCGAACCTGAATCATTCATTTTGCCGGGGAATTTTCCAGAAAGGAAAGTCGTGTTTGATTAACAATTTAAACAACAAAAAATGGCAAAAAAACTAGACAAAATTATTGTGATTGACGTGGAAGCCACGTGCTGGAATTCCGCTCCACCAGTGGGAATGACCAACGATATTATCGAATTCGGGATTTGTCTGCTCGATGTTCATTCGGGAGAGATTTCCGATAACCGTGGAATCCTGGTGATCCCGGAACGTTCGGAGATCAGCGAATTCTGCACGGAATTAACAACCATTACTCCGGAGATGATCCGCCGGGAAGGAATTTCTTACAAAGAAGCGTGCGCGATCATTCGAAAGGAATACGACGGACAGAGCAGGGCGTGGGCCAGTTTTGGTGCTTACGATCTGAAACACATTCAGCGCCAGTGTTCCGAATTAGGTGTCGGTTATCCGCTCGGACCTTCACACATCAACGTGAAAACACTTTTCGCCCTGAAAAACAAACTGGGTCATGAAAAAGGAATGGACGGAGCACTTCAACACCTGCAGATCAAACTGGAAGGAACGCATCACCGCGGAGTTGACGATGCAAGGAACATTGCGAAAATTCTCCGGACGCTGTTGTAATGATTCTTCTTTCAGGAAAAAATCCTCACTCTGTTTCTCATTGAATCCGAAACGATCAGCCGCGGCTGACTGCTTTGAATTTTCGTCCTGAGATATTCTGAAAGAAGTTATTTTTAGAATAAATATTCAATATGCGACTGAACCCAGCAATTTATTTACCCCTTTTCCTGGTATTGTTTTCCTGCGGGAATCCGACCCCGAAAGAAGAGAAGGCAAGCACCACTAAATCGGAAGCTGTAAAACAGGCAGAACCAACTCCTAAAGAATCCAGGGAAGTGGAAAAACCGGACAAATCGGCCGTGAATTTGAAAAAGCAATTTGCGGGTTATGAGTTCCGGTTCGGGTACAAAAAATACGACCCGGATAGCTTCGATAATCCGGGCTATCTAACCGTTCTCCGCGACGGAAAAATCATTTTCGAAGACACCTTTGAAGGCGAAGGAGACGTTTCTGTGAAGTCCCTGGGGAATCACAAACTAGCCGGGAAGAAACTCGTTTTTACGCTGAATTACGGAACAGCTGCCTGTGATTATACCCAAACTTCCAACTATTATGTGGTCGATACCGATCACAAGGTTCATGGGCTGAAGAATTGCTATTCTTCCTGCGGCGGAGATGGGTATGCCTGTCATATTTTCACGCATATTTTCCCGGAAGATTCACTGGGCAAGCCGAATACGATTTTCTTCGCCGAAGGATTTGTCTACAACGAGCACGACCAGGAAGACCAGATCGATACCACACAGATTTCTTTTTCGAAAGGATCGTTCAAAATGAAAAAACTGACAAACCACCTGAAACAGGAGAACTAAAACGATGTTCTGGAAAACCGGTTCTGATTAATTAGTCCGCAACCGAAACCAATTCCAGGTCAATTGTGCGTTTTTTCGGGCTCACTTCCGAAATCTTTACACGCACCGAATCCCCGAAATGGAACGTTTTCCCGGTTTTCTGGCCAACTATCGTCATGGTCTTTTCATCGAATGAAAAACGGTCTCCCGGAATTTCCTGCAGCGGAACCATTCCTTCACAAGCGTTTTCGGTCATACGCACAAACAGCCCGAATTCTGCCAACCCGGAAACAATTCCGTCGAATTCTTCCCCGATCTTGTCGTGAACAAACACGACCTGGAAGTACTTATTGGATTCGCGTTCTGCTTCCGTCGCTTTGCGCTCCGTGCGCGAAATGCGCTTACAGATATCTTCCAGTGCCTGGTTGTATTTGTGCGGGCGGTGTTCCAGGCATTCCAGCAGAATACGGTGTACCATCAAATCCGCATATCGACGGATTGGTGAAGTGAAGTGCGTATAATATTGGAAAGCCAACCCGTAATGACCGATGTTGTCTGTGTCGTAAGTGGCTTTAGCCATGCTCCGGATTGCCATTTGCTGAATGATGCTGTATTCGTTTTTCAAACGGATATCGTTGAGCAATTTATTGATGCTTTGCGCTGCTTTCTCCGGGCTCGTAAATTCCAGGGAATAGCCGAATTTATCTAAAAATAAACTGAATAATGCGATTTTCTCCGGATCCGGCTTGTCGTGAACGCGGTAAACGAACGGCACGGGATCTTTCCCTTTTTGCGGCATCCCGACATACATCGCAACCCGTTTATTGGCCAAAAGCATGAACTCTTCAATAAGCTGATGCGCGTCTTTCGAAACCTTCACTACCACATCCACCGGTTCTTTGTTTTCATCCAGTTTGAAACGGATTTCTTCCGAATTAATCATCAATGCACCATTCTTAAATCGCTCTTTTCGATAGATTTTTGCGATATTATCTAAAATGTGCAATTCTTCCTTGTAGGGACCTTCTGCTCCTTCCAGGATTTCCTGTGCATCTTCATAAGCAAAACGGTGATCGGAATGAATGACTGTTTTCCCGAACCATTCTTTGTATAATTTTCCTTTTTCATCCAGTTCGAAAACTGCTGAGAAAGTAAACTTATCTTCCTTCGGTCGTAGGGAACAAACCATGTTTGAAAGCTGTTCCGGAAGCATCGGGATCACGCGGTCTACCAGGTAAACGGAATTTCCGCGCTTGTAAGCTTCCTTGTCCATAGCAGAATCGGGCTTCACGTACTGGCTCACGTCTGCAATGTGTACACCGATTTCGTAGTGGCCATTTTCGAGTTTCCGGATCGACAAAGCATCGTCAAAATCCTTGGCGTCAACCGGGTCGATGGTAAAGGTCAGGATATCGCGGAAATCACGTCTTTTGGCAACTTCCACCGGATCGAGCTCAAGAGTTACCTGTTCAGCTTCGCTCATCACGTCGTCACCAAACTCGATAGGAATTCCCTGGCTCACCAGGATAGAAATCATCTCGTTGTCGTGGATCGAATTTCCGCCCAAAGTCTGGATCACTTCCCCGAAAGGAAACTCCGCAGATTTCGGCCAAACGGTAATTTTTACCAGCGCTTTATCCTTGTTTTTGGCTTTATTCAATTTCTCGAACGGAATGTAAATCTTCACGCCCGTTTTGGTATTGTCCGGAATTAAGAAAGCGTGTTTGTCGTAAATGTGAATCGTTCCCACGAATTGAGTCCGTTCACGGGAAACCACTTCCATGACCTTTCCTTCCGGCCTGTTGCCGCTCTTTTTGGTCAATGCAACACGAACAATATCTCCGTGAATAGCATGCCCGATGTTGTGCGGAGCAATGAAGATATCCGGTTCATTTTTTCCAACGGTCACGAATCCGGAACCACGCTGTGTAAGCTCCAGTTCTCCTTCGATAGTTTCGGTCGTATTGGAATAGCCATAAGTTTCGTGTCCGCTTTTACGCAGGAAACCTTCCGTTTCCAGTTCTCGCAGCAAAGCCACCACCAGTTTGCGGGACTCGCTGTCGTGAATATGCAGCAAACTGCACACCTGTTTGTAATTCAAAAGGGCGTCCTGGTGCTGTTCAAATAATTTTCGAATAATATGATATAGTCCGGTCTTTAACTTCTTGGTCGATTTATCTTTTACTTTTTTTGTTGGTCTTTTTTTACCCATAATTTGTCTTGTACTGTAAAAATACGAAACCGAAACGACATTCAGCGGTTTGAAACCTCCAACCCAAATTATTGTTTTACAAATGTCAAAACCGTTCCTGAAGAAGAAGTAATGAAATAAACACCGGCTGTAAGTTTACTTAAGCTAATAGTGTTACCGCCAGCTGTTAACTGTTCGGTTTGAATAATCTTTCCGGAAATATCTGCGAATTGAATGGTCACACTTTCCGGAGTTTCTATGAATAGATTTTCGAGGACAGGGTTCGGATATATCTTCAGGCCATTTTGTTCTTCGGATTCCAATCCTACAGTTGTTACAGTAATACAACCCGATGTTTCCGTACAACCGTTTACGGTGATTTCCACCGCGTAATTCCCATTAGTTGCCGGAGTAAAGGATTGTGCTGTTGCCCCGGGAATAGGAGCATTGGCATTGTCGCAGTCCAACCACTGATAAGTTGCCCCGGTTTGATTGGAACTCAAAGTAATTCCGTTAACGGAAACGAGCGTATTCACAATGACGGTGAGGTTTAAAGTAACAACTGAATCACAGCCATTCGCTCCTCCATTCGGAATGGTATGGGTTGCGACAGTACTTGTAGCGTATGTTTGCCCATTTCCGTTCGTCCAGGTAAAAGGGCCGCAAACCGTTTCAGAAACCGTTGAAGTTGCCAGCGGAATCACAGTCAAATTCAAGGTAATAACGGAATCACAATTGGCGGAATTTGCAAGTGTAAATGTAGCGGTATCGGTTGATGCGCTGTAAGTGATGCCATCAATCCAGGTGTAAGGGCCGCAGGAAATAATGGAATCCGTAACAGAATCCGGTTGACAGGGTTCGAGTTTCAGGATAAAAGCGTCGTAGCTACCAACGGAAGTCAGGTTGAATATTCCTGCTCCCGGGTCAAAATCGGTTGTTCCAACTCCGAAATATCCGGTTGTGTATACATTTTCGGATGCGTCGACAGCAATATCATTTCCCGAGTCCCAGTTCAATCCACCCAGGGCTTTTGCCCAAATAAAATTTCCGTTCGGATCAAAACGGGTGATAAATGCATCGTAGTTTGCAACTGCGGTAAGGTTTTTAATTCCTGTACCCGGGTTAAAATCAATGGTCCCGAAAAAATATCCGGTTGAATAAACATTCCCTGAAGCATCTGTTGCAACGGATTCCCCTACAATGTGACCGGATGTTGCACCGATATTTTTTGCCCAGACAAAATCTCCGTTCTCATCCCACTTCGAAATAAAAAGATCATATCCTCCGGAAGAAATAGAAGTAAGATTATAAGTTCCCGCTTCCGGATCAAAATCAATCTCCCCGTCAAAAGAACCTATGGTATAACTATTTCCCGTTCCATCAATGGCGATGGATTTTCCAAGAACAAGGCCATTTCCTTCTATGGCTTTTACCCAGATAAAATTTCCGTCGGGATCCAGTTTTGCCATAAACGTTTCGAAAACAGATGCAAGAAGGTAAGAGATTCCTGTTCCCGGATCAAAGTCAATTGCTCCTGTATAATAACCGGTAGTATAAATATTCCCTGATGCGTCAACGGCAGAAGATGTAACGGTATGCTGATCTGCCCCTTCAAAGCACTTAACCCACAAGAAGTTTCCGTCTATATCTAATTTTAATACGAAAATATCACCGCTACCTGCTGTTGAGGTAACAGAATTCGTTCCCATTCCGGGATCAAAATCAACGGTTCCCTGAAAATTTCCAGTTACAAACACATTTCCGGATGCATCCAAAACGGTTGACTTTCCGGTGTCTTCAGTTGTACCTCCTATGCCTGCAGCCCAGAGAAAATTTCCATTCGTATCCAGTTTTAGGACGAAAACATCACTACCGCCAACGGAAGTCAGGTTATAAACGCCCGTTTGCGGGTTAAAATCAACGGTTTGCTTAAAAACGCCCATCACGCATACATTCCCGGATGCGTCCAAAGCAATGGAAGAACTGTTGTCATAAGAAATTCCTCCTATACTTACAGCCCAGAGAAAGTTTCCGTTCATATCCGTTTTTGAAATAAAAACATCTGCATCTCCCTGTGAGGTCAGGTTATAGATCCCTGGCCCCGGATCAAGATCTATAGTTTCCTGAAAAGTTCCGGTGGTATAACTATTTCCAGATGCATCCGTGGTAATTGCATTTCCATAATCGGAATACATTTCACCAAAACCGGTTGCCCACTCAAAAGCAACACTTTGGGAATAAAGGCTGTTGGTTGCAAAATAACCGAAGGAAAAGAGAAGGTAGAACAGTGTTTTTTTCATAGAAATTGATTTTTTGGCAGTCTCCGGAATTTTTTGAATTCCCTCTTAATTCGGGAGGTTGTGTAAAAATAAGATTTATTACCTGCGAAGATGCCTGATTTTAAGCTTAAAATTTTAACTTTGATAGAAACTGAACAAAAATTTATAACAATGAATAAGCGAATTGAAGCGGCATTAAATGATCAAATTCAAAAAGAATCCTCTTCCTCTCAATATTACCTGGCAATGGCTTCCTGGGCAGAAACAAAAGGTCTGAACGGGATTGCAAAGTTCATGTATGCACATTCAGACGAAGAGCGTTTCCACATGTTGAAGCTGATCAAATTCGTTAATGAACGCGGAGGAGTAGCTGTTGTTCCCGCAATTCCGGAACCGCCAAGAGAATACGATTCCCTGGAGCGCGTTTTTGAATTGTTGCTGGAACACGAGGTGGGGGTTTCTGAAAGCATCAACAACGTAGTTGACGCATGTTTGCAGGAAAAAGATTATTCCACACACAATTTTATGCAATGGTATGTTTCCGAACAATTGGAAGAGGAAGCACTGGGAAGAAGTATCCTGGATAAATTGCGTTTGATCGGTGGCGATAAAGGAGGTCTTTACCTGTTTGACCGCGATATGGAAGCTGCAGGAGCAGCAAAAAGTGCCGGTACTGAACAGAAAGCTTAAAGCCTGACAGTGAAACTTTTTCAGTGAATTATTCGTTGAAATAAACGAAATTAAGTACTCTATGCTCGTTCGATTACTAGGAATTGGAGCTGTTGTTGCGTTTGCTACTACTAGCGCGGTAAGTCAAGTATCGTATCGTTTTAGAAATTTTTCTATTAACGATGGACTCTCACAGAGTTCCGTGACGACTATTGTGCAGGATGAAGCCGGGACTTTGTGGCTCGGAACGCAGGACGGTTTGAACCGGTTTGACGGACAACAGTTTGAAGTATTTACCTCAGATGATACTCCCGGATTGGGAAGTTCCTATATTCACTGCGGTTTAAAAGACCAAACCGGTCAATTGTGGTTCGGAACGGCAGACGGTATTTCGATCTATGATCCCAAAAAAGAAACCTTCCGGTCGCTTCTGGCTTCAGACGATAACAACCTTTCCATCGAAAGTATTTCGGAAGAACAAAACGGCAACATTTGGGTCGGTTCTTCCACAAACGGACTGGCAAAGTACGATCGAAGCACCAAAAAAATAGCGTTCCTAACCGGTGCGATTCCTTCCAAACGCATTCATTACATCAAGTTTGTTTCGAAAGATCAGCTGGTAGTTTCCTTTGAAGATGTGGGTGTGTATGTCTACAACGTGAAAACAAAAACATGGAAACAACTCACACCGCCAAATGGCCAGAAAACGTGGCTGGTTTCCGATGTAGAACCTTTTACCGAAAGCAGTTTCGTTTTATCCAGTAACGAAGGCCTTTGGTTATTCGACAATCAGAGCTACAAACTGATTCCGTTCTTAAAGTTTATCGGGAAAGATTACGGGATCGAAGAGTTCTCGGATGTGTATGTGAAATCGGTTAACGAATTCTACATCGCAACGGTAAACAACGGGTTGATCAGCGTGAACAACACCCGTGACGGTTACCGCATTACACTCAGTAAAAAAGACATTTTCCAGAAGAACGCGATCCTGTTTAACGAGCTCAACGAATTGTTTTGCGATGAGAACGGAACGATCTGGATCGGAACACTGAGAGGTTTGAGTGGATTCAACCCGAAAAACGATTCGTTTTTTGGTGTTGGTCCTGCTGCCAACCTGAACACAGGCTTACCTTCCGAAAGTGTTTGGGGATTTGCGGAATCAACTGATTTCTCCAAAGTTTACATCGCTACCGATTTTGCCATTTCCGAATTGGACCGCAAAACTGGGAAGTTCAAGCATTATTACATTTCGAAATCCGAAGATTTCAATGAAAACAGCATTGTTTCAATTCACCACATTACAGACAATCATTTTTTGATCGGCGCCAATGACGGATTGTATGAATTGAAGATCAAGAACGGAAACGGGGTATTTAAAAAGATCAACTACAAAGGCATTTCGAATCCTTCCGGTTTTCAGCGTGTTTATAACATTACTCCTTACAAGCAGTCTCAGTTTTTCTTGGCAACAAAAGGAGGTGTTTTATTGTATGACCTTAAAACGGGAGAATTCAAACCTTTTGTATACGACCCGAAAAAGCCCAAAACCACCATTGGTGCCGGGGTTTGCCGGGTTGCCTATAAAGGATTGAACGACACTTATTATTTTGCAACGGGAGTCGGGGGAATCAATATCCTTTCGGCAGACAAAAAAGGGGAAGAGCGCATCGTTCCTTACCCGATGAACAAATCCATTCTGAAGGCAAGCCGAGACGTAATCTCCAGTATTTACCAGGAAAATGAAACAACCCTGTGGCTGGGTTCTTCCGGATCGGGATTGCTGAGACTCAACCTGCAAAGCGGGAAAGTTACGGCGTACACGCGCAAGCAAGGTTTGCCGAATAATTTTGTTTACGGGATTCTTCCTGATAAACGCGGGAACTTGTGGCTGAGTACCAACAAAGGACTATGCAAATTCAACATTTCCGAAGAAAACTGCACGAATTATTCGGAAGTAAACGGATTGATGAGCAACGAATTTAACACCGGTGCTTACCTGCTTTCCGGGAACGGGGAAATGTATTTCGGAGGAATTGAAGGATACAATTTTTTCAACCCGGAGAATTTGCAGGAACTGAAAGACAAAGTATACGTCAACTTTTTGAAATTCCGCTTCGATGACCAATGGTTGAAACCGGGCGACAAAGATGCACCGTTCAAGCAATCCTTTTTTTACCATCCGGATATCAAGCTGGGATATAACGAGCGTAGTTTTACCATCCGCTTCTTACCCACAGACTTGATAAACCGCGACCTGCTGCAATTCAAATACGAATTGGAAGGGTTGGATGAAGGTTCCGTTTTCCTGGGTTCTTCGAGTGAGATTCACTTCACATCCCTGACTCCGGGATCTTATATCCTGAAAGTATATGTGAAAAGTATCGACGGAAACTGGGTCCAGGCTTCTTCGCAAATGAATATCGAAATCGCCGCACCGTTTTGGTGGAAATGGTGGTTCTGGGTCATTGTTCTGATCGTTTTGACTTTGTTGATTATCATTTTCATCCGTTCACGAATCGATTTGGCTAGAAGAGACCAGGTTCGCCTGGAAATGAAGATCGTGGAAAGAACAAAGGAGATCCGAGCTCAGAACATGAAGATCGAATCTCAGAAAAAAGTCATCGAAGAAGAAAAAACGAAAGTAGAGGAACAAAAACGCTTGCTGCAGATCGAAAAAGATAAAACAGAAACCTTACTCCGGAACATCATCCCGGAATCTACTGCAGAAGAGCTGAAAACAAAAGGAAGAGCTTCGGCCCGGGCATACAAAACGGTTTCGGTATTGTTTACGGATTTCGTCGGGTTTACCAAGATTGCAGAAGGGTTGAAACCAACCGATCTGGTAAACAAACTGGACGTATATTTCCGCAAGTTCGATGAGATCATTGTAAAGAATAACCTGGAGAAAATCAAAACCATCGGTGATGCATACATGTGTGCCGGAGGTGTTCCGGTGAGAAACAACACCAACCCGATCGATGCGGTATTGGCCGCGCTCCAGATCCAGGATTACATGAATACCCTGCGGGAGGAAGCGTTGAAAAACGGGGAAGAATATTGGGAATTGCGCCTCGGGATCAATACGGGGGAAGTGACCGCCGGAGTAATCGGTTCGGAAAGATTGGCCTACGATATCTGGGGAGCTACCGTGAACCAGGCACAACGGATGGAAATGATGGGCGAACCGGGAAGAGTGACCATTTCGGGATCAACCTTTAAACTCATAGAACCCTATTTTGAATGTACGTATCGCGGAAAGGTAAAAACAAAGAGTAAGGGCCTGATCGAAATGTTCACGGTGGAACGCATCAAACCGGAACTTTCCATAAACGGTGAAGGACTTTATCCGAATGACCGTTTCCAGCAGATTGTCAACCTGCATTTATACAGTAGTATCAATTATTACAAAGCAGAACGGCACATCATCAAAGTGCTGGAAAAAGGTTTATCACCGATGCTTCACTATCATAGTATCGAACACACGAAAGACGTGGTGCGGGCGGTAGAGCGTTATGCTTTACTGGAAGGAGTAACCGATGAAGGGTTATTCCTCTTGAAATCCGCTGCGACTTACCACGATGCGGGGTTTGTGGAAAGCTATGAGAAAAATGAACCGATCGGAGCGCGCATGGCGGAAGAGATTCTTCCGAAATACGGGTACTCGGATCAGCACATTGCCCAGATCAAAGAACTGATCTTCGTGACACAGATTCCGCATCAGCCGAAAAATAAACTGGAACAAATCATTTGTGATGCCGATCTGGATTACCTGGGAAGAGATGATTTTCATGAAATTTCCGACAGGTTGAGAAGAGAGTTGCGTGAACACGGAAAAATTGAAGGTGACAGACAATGGGACCACATGCAGGTTGCATTCCTGAATATGCATAAATATTTCACCCCTACAGCAATTGCCAGCAGACAGGCCAAGAAGATGCAAAACCTCAAAGAAGTGGAAGAGCGCCTGGCAAGGAACGAGTATAAAGATTGATCGGGTGACTATTTGATTAGGTGAAATAAAAAAACAAGCCTATTTTTGATAAAAATTTGACGATGAAATTTGGTGTTTTCGGATTAGTGGTGTTGTTGATTTGCAGCTGCGGGAAAGATACGGTAGAACCTTCCAACAATATTGAGGGAACCTGGAGATGGCTTTCCACCGTACAGGATTCGACTTTCGGGGAAGATACGTCTACTTCTTCAAATACTCAGGTTTTAAACCTGTTGGATTACAAGAATATGGATTGGAAACGAAACGACACCACTTATTATAATGGCGTTTATATCTATGGCATGAAAATGTCGCAGACGCTGGGAGTCAAAAAACTCATGATGAAATTGAGCGGTATTTCCTATGGATTTATGCTAAACCATGTCGGAGACACACTTTGGGTTCAGGAAGACCGCGTAGGAGGATTCACCTACCGGTTCTATAAAGACTAAAAAAGGTCTTCGATTCTGCTCAGGAACCCTGGAAGATAAAACAAAACCCGTTCAGAATATCCGAACGGGTTTTTTATTGCTGTTGATTTATTTCTTAGCTGAATAAAACGCTGCTTCCGTATTTTCCTGCAACAGGATTTACGATCAATGTCGGGATCTGTGCATCATTTGTAAGGATGTACTGCTCATGGTTTGCAGTAATTACACCCAGCATATTGTTGCGGTTCAAGTTCATGATCGCGATCAGATCGGCATCCAGAGATACGGCATGCTTCACCACTTCTTTATCAAATCCGCTGTTGGGAACAACCTTCGTGGTTACGTCAATACCTCTTTCGTGGAAGAAACGAACGGCAAATTGAATGTTTGCTTTTACCTGGTGGCGCAAGAACTCATCCGATTCGTCCGGAGTAATTACGTGAACACGTGATTTAAAATAAGTAGCGATGTTGGCAACATAAGCCAGCTTTTGCTTCGTTTCTTTATTCAAATCCAACGGAACCACGATGTCGTCATAACCCGTGTCTCTGATCGGTTTTTCCTGAACAACGATAAAAGGAACCGTTGAATGTGTAATTACTTTCAGGGCATGGCTTCCCGTGATGTGCTGCCACCCGGTTTGACCGTGCGTACCCATGAAGATCAGTTCCGCGTGATTCTCCGATGCAAAATCGCCGATATCATCAAAAATATTTCCTACGCGAACGTAAGGAGTTATTTTTATTGGTCCCTTGTGCTGTTCTACAACGCCATTTAATTTTTCTTCTGCCTCACTAACAGCCTTGTCTTTTGCTACAACATGTAACAACAAGATCTCAGCACCGGTAATTTTTGCAGTGTTAATTGCATGGTTCAGAGCATTTTCCGCAACCGGGGTAAAATCATGGGGAACAATAATGGTCTTTTTTTCCATAAGGAGTATTTGTGGGTTTTATATAGTAGTGCAAATGTAATCAAAGCATTAGAAGCATGATTCTATTTCCTGATTCAATATTAAAAATAAGACGTTAATAAAACAATAAGTCGTGGTTTTTTCTCACTTTTGTAGGATTACAAAAAAGGAGAAAAGATGCCAATAATCGGGAAATTACTGAAGAAGACTACCGAATTCTCGGCGCGGAGAAATGCGTTGAAAGGACTTGATTTCAAAGACCAGATTAAAGTTCTCTCAAAACTTTTAAAATTCGCCCAGGAAACAAAATTTGGCTATCACTATGATTTCCAATCTATTCTGGATTCACCCAATTTGGTGGAGGAGTTTCAAAAAACAATTCCGATCCGCGACTATGATCAGTTCTATCAAACTTGGCTGCACCGTTGCCTGGATGATGAGGAAGATGTTATCTGGCCGGGGAAAATCAAATATTTTGCACTTTCTTCCGGAACAACCGGTTCGCCAAGCAAACGGATTCCCGTTACCAAACAAATGATCCGCTCGTTTCAGCGCAACACGATCAAGCAATTTACGGCGACAGCCGATCTGAACCTATCCGATGGGTTTTATCAGAAATCGTTTATTGGGGTGGGTGGATCTTCCAAACCGGAAAAAAAAGGAAAGCACTTTGAAGGTGATCTGTCGGGTATTCTGAAGAAACACACTTCGGTTGTATTGCTTCCACTTACCAAACCGGATGCGGAAACAGCAGCAATTAAGGACTGGAACAAAAAGCTGGACCGGATGGTGGAAAAAGCGCCGGAATGGGATATCAGTTCCATTGCAGGGATCCCGAGCTGGTGCATCATGCTCATGGAACGCATCATTGAAAAATACAAAGTAAATACCATCCACGATATCTGGCCAAACCTGGAGCTATACCTTTCCGGTGGAGTATTCATGGAACCATACCTGCATCGTTTTGAGAAAGTATGTGGCAAGAAAGTACATATTCTGAATACCTATCTCGCTTCCGAAGGCTATTTTGCCTACCAGAAAAGACCGGATAGCAATGGCATGCAATTGCTGCTGAAATCGGGGATCTTCTTCGAGTTTGTTCCGTTTAACCGCGATAATTTTGATGAGTATGGAAACCTGAAACCGGAAGCGAAAGCGCTGACTGTTGATGAGGTAACAACCGGGGAAGATTACGCGCTGGTGATTTCAACAAACGCCGGACTGTGGCGCTACCTGGTTGGAGATTTAGTCCAGTTTGTAGACCTGGAACGTCGTGAAATCCGCATTACCGGGCGTATTAAGCAATATATGAGCCTGGTCGGGGAGCACTTGTCTTTGGATAATATCAACACTGCCGTCATGAAAGCCGGTGAAAAGCTGGATGTGGCTATCCCGGAATTTTGTTTGTATGCCAATTCGAAAGAACAGCGGCATTATTGGTGTTTCGGTACAGATAAACCGATGGACAACGAATTGGTAATGAAAACCGTAGATGAATTCCTGTGTGAGCTCAATGACGATTATGCTTCCGCCCGAAAATACGATACCCTGAAAAAACCGGCTTCTTATCAAACAGATGTCAAGAACTTCTATAAATTCATGGAAGAAAAAGGAAAACTGGGATCACAGAATAAATTCCCGCGCGTGATGAACGAGCACCAGGCAAAAGAATGGAGGTTGTTCCTGGGAGTTTAGGCTGAAATCCTATTTTTTGCCACGAATGCACGAATTATTGCTCGGCTAAAGCACTCACCACGTACATTATTTTTGGTTTAATTTATTTGTAATTGAAGAAGAGAAGACAAGGGCGACTGGTAAGCGCCCTTAAAATTCGTGCATTCGTGGCAAGACAAAACCCAGTGCTTCTGAAACCTTTCGTGGATTAAGATTGAGCCCTTTTCAACTCACGTTCGCGCATTTTCGATTTGTAAATCGCATTGGCAATCACCACCACGATAATCATTGCAGAGCCGGCATAAAAATTCCCGTTCAGTAATTCATCCTCATGCAGGATCGGAATGGCCAGTAAAATGGTGTAAACCGGTTCCAGATTAATGCTTAGGGAAACCGTAAAAGCTCCCAGTTTTTTCATCACCTCGATGGTGGCAACAAACGCAAAAGACGTACAGCAAATACCCAAGAAAAGCAGCCAGGCAAAGTCACTTCCCGACATGTTAAACAAGTTGCTGTCCAATTTTCCATTGTATAAAAGCATTCCGGAAAGGAAGACCAAACCGATTCCCATTTCGTGCAATGTAATGGCTGATGAAGGAACTTCCTCGGCCAGTTTCGCATTAAAAACGGAGAAGAAACCGGCGCAAAGTGCAGAAACCAATCCCAAACCAAGGGCTAAATATTGGGTTTCATCAAAATCGGAAGAAACGAAATAGATACCGAATATCACCAGCGCACCGAACAGGAATTCAATCCAGGAAAATTTCTTTTTGAAAACAATCGGTTCGATCCATGTGACGTGCAGGGTTGCTGTTGACAAACACAAAATTCCCAAAGACGCGGTAGAAAGTTTGATGGCGCTGTAAAAAGTGATCCAGTGCAGAGCAACAATAATCCCGGTACCGAAAACCTTCAGCATCGCTTTCCGGTTGTGTATACGCATGGGCATCTTCAGGAAATAAAGCCCGATCAGCAAAGAAAGGAATGCAATCAGGATCCGGTGCCAAACCAAATATTGTGCATCAATGTGAATGAGTTTCCCCAAAATTCCGGTGAAACCCCACATGAAAATGACCAGATGCATTAAAATATAATACCGGAACTTTTGAAACATGACTCAAAGTTAGGGCTTATTTGGATTTCCGCTTTGTTTCTTTCGACAAATTCACCCGAAACGCGGGTAAAGGTACCGGACAGCAATTGTTCGATACCTTTCCGCCCGGCTATTCAATAACCAGTTTTATAATTTCTGGTCCGGCATATACCAGGTAAGTTCCCGAAGCAAATGCAGAAAGGTCCACAATACTTACTCCGGAAGTTGTTTCTCCTGTAAGCAGGGTTTTTCCGGATAAATCTGCGATTCTGAAAATACCGTCATTTTCCCGGAATGAAATGGTTACCTGCCGGTTTGCAGGATTGGGCCAAATGGCTGCAGTTGAGATGGCTTCTTCCGCTATTCCCAAAGATGAAGGAGGATATTCGATAATAAAGTAAAGTTGATTGGAAAGGAACACATCGTTCCATTGGCCCGATTGACCTAGCGGCCAGTCAGTAACAGCAATAGCCAAACCGTCCTGGTTATTCCAGTTATCCGGTTCGTTGCCCCAATTTTCATAACTGCCGTTTACAGGTGTACCATTGGAAGTTCCTATCCAGAAGGGCGACGTTTGTGCATCATTGTCCCCGTTCCAAACCCAATTTCCTTCTGAAGAAGCATCATTGCCTCCCAGCCATAGGTAGGATGCACCTCCTCCGTCGGGAGCTACGGTTTGTGAATGATCGAAAAACACATTGTTGATTTCCATAAATACAGCGTCCTGTTCTGCCTGAGAATTGATCTCAACAAGCTTGCCTCCGCGGGAAACAGCACAAGTGGCAGCATCCTGCCAGTTCCGGGTTTCAAGTACAATCTCGTAGTTTGAACCATTGAATTCGAAAGGACGGATAAGAAATGAATCCAGAGTGCATTGCGCATTTGCTGAATGGACGCTGCAAATCCCCAGCGCGATTAATAAAGGGTAAATTGTTTTCATACGATGGAATTTAATTGAATAAGACCGATAAACCGGTATTTCGAAATTAAACCATCGGTATGCGTAATGAATTATGAAAAAACGGGTTTTAATTATGGATTTCCGTCAAACAGGGTCCTTCCATTAAACGAATTACCTGTTTGCCCCGGTTCTTTGAACAAATTCCTGAAACAACGGTTTCTGGTCAACGCTGAAGGCCATTGCCCTGGTATGAAACACATACAACCTGTTTTTCACTACACAGAAATAAGGTTGTGTGTTGAAAAAAATCAGATCGCCCGAACTATGGATAGCTTGAATGGCTTCTTTGGCTTCTTCCTCTGAGCGAAATATCCATTCTTCAATAACTCCATCCGGGAAAAGGTCACCATCCTGCCTGAAATAAAAGAATCCCCAAACACCGGTTGTCTTTTCAAACAGGGGCAATTTATCCGGCAATTCATTTTGTAAGAAACGGATAATCCGGCTGTTTTCCATGGAAACGGGATAGAAAGGCTGTTTGTCGAAGTGTTGAACAGAATCGTAAATTAATTCTTCGTAAAGTCCTTTTACGACCAACCGGCTGGTGTCGGTACTCCGGTTCCTGGCTATGAATTCCGAACAAAATTGCACCAATTCCGGGCTTGGCGGATTGGAAGGTTTGTTGGTATAAGCGCCATTAGTGCATGAAACACTTAACAAAAACAGGTAGCAGCAATAAACAAAGCGTTTCATCCGGATTCGATTGGTCATTAAATTTAAAGTTTTTTTCCACCCGGGACTAAATCGATCCACCCAAACCTAAAAGCTATTTCATATCTTTGTATAAAACAGCAATTATGTCACATATCATCACATTGAGCGATTTTATAATGGAACGTCAGGCGGAATTCCCGGGTTCATCCGGAGAATTATCCCGTATTTTGAACGATATTTCAATTGCATCAAAAATTGTGGCAAGAGATGTCCGCAGAGCCGGTTTGGTAGATCACATCCTGGGAGCCCATGGAGATGTGAATGTTCAGGGTGAAGAACAGCAAAAACTGGACGTAATTGCTGACACGCAATTCATCAAAGTGTTCGAATCAAGCGGTGAGATCTGCGGAATTGCTTCGGAAGAGAACGATGATTTCCTGGCATTCACTACCGAGCGTGCACAAAGCGGAAAATACATTGTATTGTTCGATCCTCTGGATGGTTCTTCCAACATCGATTGCAATGTTTCTATCGGAACGATTTTCTCTATCTATAAACGCATTTCTCCGAAAGGTTCGCCTGCAACACTGGAAGACATGCTGCAAAAAGGAACACAGCAGGTAGCCGCCGGTTACGTGTTGTACGGATCGTCTACCATGCTGGTTTACACTACCGGACACGGAGTGAACGGATTTACACTGGACCCTTCCATCGGGGAGTTTTGTTTGTCGCACCCGAACATGCGCATGCCTGAAACAGGCCGTATTTATGCGATGAACGAAGGAAACATCCACGAATGTGAACAGGGTGTAAAGGATTATATTTCTTTCTGCCAGCAAGTGCAGGCCGATGGAAAACCGTATTCCGGAAGATACATCGGTTCGTTGGTAGCAGATTTCCACCGGAACCTGATCAAAGGAGGAATTTACATTTACCCGGTAACCAATCAAAGCCCGAAAGGAAAACTGCGTTTGCTGTATGAATGCAATCCTTTGGCATTTGTGGCGGAACAGGCTGGTGGAATGGCAACAAACGGAACAGAACGTATTTTGGACCTGGAGCCGCATCAATTGCATGAACGTTGCGGATTCTTCACGGGTTCCAGGCAAATGATGGAAAAAGCGATCGATTGTTTGGAAAAAGCACGTGCAAAAGCATAGATGTTTCTTGATTTCCGGAAAATAGAGAATCTCCATATTTTACTGTGGCTGCTCAAGGATATTTGCTGGGCAGCTGATCTGAAATGGCTGGGAACGATTATGATCCTGCCAACGATTTCCGTGGCATTTTGGCTGACCTGGAAAATGCGTAAGTCGTATTCGGAACTGATGCACAACCTGGCGGTAATACTCTGGATACTGGCAAATTCCACCTGGATGATCGGTGAGTTTTTCTTCGAAGACGGAACACGGCCGCTCGCATTGATTTTCTTCGGAAGCGGGTTGATTTTGCTCTTCATCTTTTACGGTCAGCAACTTTTTTCGCTGCCAAAATCCCGTAAAGAATAGCGGAATTATTTCATCGTACTCACAACCGTGATCGAAGGAAGGAACCGGGTTGTTTGGTCCTCACTGTAGGAAGAGCCTTTGTTTTCCAGCAACCGCTCGCTCAGTTCCGGGTAAACCAGCGAATTACTGACTTCCAGCAACCGTTTTTCGGGTTGTCTCAAAACCTGTTGAACAATGGTCACCGTATCGCGGATAATGGTGGAGGCTGTCCGGAAAACCGGGATTTCACGCACAATGGTATCGTGAATGATTTTCCCGGAAGAAGCTCCGTTGGTCAGGGAAATTTCCAGCGGATTTTCCGGAAAGCGCCAGTTCAGCGAATAGCTTTTCTGGTTCCCGGCCAGGAAAAGCAGGACGAGACAAGCAGCACCGATCAATACCTGGTAGAGCGGAACGGATCTGTTCAAAAAGTGTTTTTTGGTTTTCGGAAGAGCGAGAGCACGCGGTTCTTCATCGCTGTATTCCAGTTCGGCTGTAGCTGCAATCACATTCCGCTGAAGGGTGTATGCTGCTTCTGTGAGGTGCTCCAAAACAAAAGCCCGTTCTTCTTGAGTGAGTTCCTCAAAAGATTTGGATTCGATCAAATCGAATAAGCGTTCGTGTTGCTCTTCCATATCAATTCAATTTAAAGAGTGTTGTTTCAAAACTGGGATCAAAATGCTTCAGCTGATCCGTGATTTTTTTGGTTGCATAAAACAACCGCGATTTCACCGTTCCTAATGAGCTTTCGGTGATTTCCGCAATTTCGTTTAACGGGAAATGCTCCAGGTAGCGCAGTACGAATACTGTTTTGTGGTGGTGTTCCAATCCGTCGATACTGTCCTGCAATGCTTTTAAGAACAACTTTTTTTCCAGTAAATTTTCCGCCAGGCCGGTTGGGTGATTGATTTCAGGGTGCAATGAAACCGTTTTCCCATGATGCCGGTAAGCGGTTTTGCACATATTGGAAGCAATGGTAAAAATCCAGGAATAGAATTTCTTTTCCGGATTGAACAGGTGTTTTTTCTCTAGTAGTTTCAGGAATAGTTCCTGCACAAAATCCTGCGCCAGGTCCACATCCTTGTTCAGCATTTTGATGAAATAACCCAGCAGTTTTTTGCTGTACCGGCGATGCAGTTCCTCCAATGCAACAGGAGAGTGATGGTCCATTACCTGAACCATCAACTCTTCGTCGCTTTGTTGTTTATGATGTAAACTTTTCAAGGATACTTAGGCTTTTTCACTTTTCAATTATCTCCATCACAACGCGAAAGCCGACTGTGGGGTCTGGGTTTGAATAGCTTTGTGTTTTATCAAAGGTACAATCTTCAAACAAGTCGTACCAGGATCCTCCCAATGCTTTTCCTTTGCTGCTGGTCATTTCGGAAACATTCCCCAGGGTATTGAAGAATCCCATTTTGTTCGGGTCGTAACTATGTACCTTCACCTGGTGGAATCCACCATCTTCAAAAAAACGGTCATTTGATGTACGAATATTCCCTAAATAGCATTTATCACAAGTTTTAATCTGATTATTCGGAAACGGGGTGATTGCTTTCGGATCACCGGAACCTGCTGCTGTTCTCCATTCCTTTTCAGTTGGTAAACGGAATACAACTTGCGTATAGGTTCTTTTGCGTTGCAAATTATATTGTTTTGTCAGCCATTCACAATAAGCTTTTGCTCCTTCATAAGACATGCAGACAGCCGGATAGTTTTTGTAAGCGGGATGCCAATGATACATATCCTTCATCGGATCATTGAAACTGATGGCGTATTTTCCCTGGACCCATTGAGTAGAATCATACAAAGCAACCTGGTACAATTCTGTTTGACCGGAAAGTTTCAGGTTGTTCAGGAACCTGTTGTAATCTCCGTTTGTAACTTCATACTTATCCATGTACACATTACCGCTCACGGGAACCATATTATTTTCCAGTGTTTTCAAATCCAGAACTGCTGAAAGAATGGACGCCGGCTTTTCCCTCGAAGAAAGAAGTTCGATGACTTCACTTTGCTGACCACTTTGTTCGGCCACTTTTAACAGCAGGAGTTCCAGGTTTTGTTTTTTTAGTGTTTCTTCACTTTCATCATAATGCTGGTATAGTTTGATCATGGAAGGAACATACATCCCATTGAATTCCATTGCTTTCAAATCCCCGATGTTACAGGCAAATACTTCTTTCAGGTAATCCAGCAAATACCGCTTTTCATAGTTCCTGCGAATGACAGTGGTGTTGTCAAAATTTGATTCGCTGTATTTATAAGCCAATCCGGTAAGATATAATTTGTCTCCGAATCCTTTTTCGAACTGGTTGATCGCTGTTGTAGCAACATACACGGGTCTTTTTCCCTGAAAAAAATGACGGTATATCTTATCTTTATTCTGCAGGTATTCCTCATCGGTTGTAGCTTCTTTCAATGTCAGTGGAGGATAACCCAATTCTTTCAACAAACGGTTTCTATAACCTTCCAATTCGATTAATGAAGTGTTGACGACCGTAACGTCTTTTCTCATTTTTTTGACGGCCTGCATAATCCAGGCGGCATAGGTATCATTGTCTCCGCAAGTAAACAAAACGGCATTTTCATCGAGTTCCGACATCACATTGTATCCCCAATTGAGCAGACCTACGGGCAGTTCATTGATGGCAAACATTTTCTGGCCGTAAAGATCGAATTGCTCCTGGTTGCGTTCCATAGCAAAGTGAATGAGCATTTCATCCAAAAGTCTGGGATCATCCGGGTCGATGGCAGCAGCTTTAAGAAGACCTTCCGGATTTCCCCAAGCTCCTTCATTTTCTATAAAAGGAATGAAATAGCCTTCAAAAGTATTGGGCATAGCTTTTTGAACTTCCGCCGGAATCTGTGCACACAGATCGCGGTATTTCTTTCGCTGTTCCGAATCATGCGGGGTGGTATTTCGAAGTGCGCGGGCAGCAGCATAATAGTTCGACCAGGCATTTCCGTCTCCCGGGTTTTTATCCACCTCTGCTTTCCAGAGTTTGAGCTGATCTTCGTACCATTTTATTCCTCTCTCTTCTTTTGCAATACTGTAAACAGTTTCCGGTTTTTGATTCGCTTGTCCGTCTTTTTGAGCAAAGGAATGGAAGCAAGTCAAAAAAGTAAGTCCGATAAATATGTGTTTCATGTCTTTCAATTAAAAAAATCAGCGCTTGACTATTGGTTCTAAAAGGATTACTCAACCGGTATTCAAAGGTTCATTTAAAAACGAAGATTTTTTAAAAAAAATGTTCTGAAAAAACAAAAACCCTCTGTTTCCAAAGGGTTTTGCGTAGATAAAGAAACAGGAAATCTTATTCCTTTACAAAGGATTTCCGGTCGTATTTTTCACCGGAACTAATTTCAAACAGGTAGAAACCATTCTTTAAAGAATCCACCGGAACGATGCTGTTTTCCAGGTTTCCTGCTTGTACTTCTTTTCCGTCCAGGGTCAAAATGCGGTAAATACCTGTTGTTACACCTTCCACATGGAGCTGGTCTTTGGCCGGATTCGGATAGATGGAAACTTTCAGTTTTTGTGCTTCCTGAATGCTCATTAATTGGGTCTCGCAGTAGAAATTCTGACTATCATAAAAATTCTGGATGTGATTTGCGACCTGGAATAAGCTGTCAACACTTGCCGTTAAGTTTCCGCTTTTTCTGGCAAAAATGGCCGCATGGTTGTAACAAAGAGATCTTCCCGGCCAGAAATTCGCTTCGTCGTGTCCGATCACTGACCGGCGGTCTCCCGGGGCATTCCCCAGGCTCACTTCATTCCATGTGCCGCCCAGTGGATAAAAGCCAGAGTAAATAAACGGATTAGGCTGATTAAGATCATCTATTAATGGACTTCCATCCGGCAAAAGACCCTGTAAGACATTGTAGTAAGCTGCCGGACTGTTTAAGCTGGTTGGACCGGTTAATGGAATATGTGAATTCAGTGCTCCCTCCAGGTTGATAATTCCTGCAGCAGGCGGCATTGATCCAAAACCCGGATTTCCCGAGAAGTCGGCATCGTTTGAGGTTCCGTTGTAAACATAAACGAGGTTGTCGGAAGGTAAGCTTCCGATATAATCGTCGTGCGGATTTCCCAAATCGAAATCGATTAAGTGTCCTGCATGAAAATGATACAGGGTTTGTGTGCCGCGATTGAAAAGTGTTGTTTGAAAAAAAACGGTGTTGGTTAAATTCTCATCCGAAGGATCTTCGTATTGGTAGAACATCATGTGGACTTCTAATCCGATGGGTTCTGTTCCGGAAGGATGAATACCGTTTCCGTCGTTTATAATTGTATAGACCGCTTTGTCTCCTCGGATCAGCGGGTAATCTCCGTTTTGCGGTTCGTAAATCTGATCGCCGTCTACATCGTGAAAGGGCGCAAGCAGCGGACTTTCCCCGTTTCCTGTATTGCCATTTCCCGGCCATCCGGCTATAACAGCTGGAACCACATAACCTGCATCCATCCAATGTGCGATGTGATTGTCAATCTGCACTTTGGTAATGTCCCACAAAGAAAACTGGTATTTATCAAGATACGATTGCGAACTGTAATTGGCAAAGTTCATCAAAAAAGGGCCGGGCTTGAAATCGGAAGTCATGTATTGGGCGACAGCTCCTTTCAGGAGTCCGTTGATGTCTTCACCGGCCGCCATGAACGACATGGCATAAATGGAACTGACGGCACTGTCTTTCGGGACAATATATCCGCCCGGTGTTCCGGTTGATGTCGGGTTGTGAAAAAAGGTCCCGTTATTCGAAACGGAAAACTTAACGTTTGAATTGGTTGTACTCAAAGTAAGAGATCCTTGTCCAAGCGCTCCTCCTGCTACGCCTGAAATCACCAATGAGGTAATGATTGCTTTCATAAAATGAGTTATTAAGTGAATAATAACACTGAACGTCTGTGGTTTAGATCCAGTTGGGAAAAAAGCGGATCTATTGATGGAACGGGCCTAATCGGTTATTCGGAAGGAGAATCGACTGATTTAAAAACAATAAAGCCATCCGTGTAAACGGATGGCTTTCGTGGACATACTACTACTACTTATTACACCACACCTAAAGAACTTAAATAGGATTGACCGATAAAACCCGGATAACAGGTTTTAAGGAATAAGACCCATTTCCCTGAGTCACAATACTTTTCTCTGCATCAAAATCGAGTACTACTTCATACTGCGTATTCGGAGCAAAGTTTGAATTCAAATTAATTTTTAAACCGGATTGCTGTGCCGACGGAGTTGCCAATGGAAAATAAAGGCTATCTACCATGACTGTATTCTCGTCACCAAGAATCAAACGGAATTGTTGTAAATCTCCGGAAGGAAGCGTTCCCGCATTCACCAATGTTGCTGAAACATCATTTTGTAAAGTCAACAAATCATAAATACCTGCAACTGTGGGAAGGTTGATCCAGCCCTGAGTGCTGTGATGCACCTGCACCTGTAAAACCTCTACATTCACTTGCTGGAAATCACCGGGTGCGTCCACCATCTTCACAGTCATCTGACTTGTTCCTTCTTTCTTCTTGCACCCAGTAGAAATTCCCAACACTCCCACTAATGCCAACGCCACAAAATATGCTGTTGTTTTCATAATCTTCATTTTCGTTCGTGCCAAACGCAACGTAAAAGTTGTGCCAAAAATGAAACACACTGATTTAGCGGGAATTTTCCCGATTTATAGCGGCGCTATCTTTTCAAAATGAAAAAAATCCTTCCTTTTTGAAAAGAGCTATAAATGTCAAGCTTCGTTTTAGATACACTTCTAAGTATTTTGGAAACACTCTGTCAAGGGCATTGTCTGAATTTTGTGTCATCATTAAACAGAGAACATTTATGAACACAACAAATCAAACAAACACTCCGGCAGGAGTAGAAAAAAAGGCAGTCACATTTAAATCTAACGGACTGACCATCGCAGGTATGCTATATCTTCCGTCAGATTTTCATCAACCGGGGAAACTTCGCCCTGCAGTTGTGGTGGGACATCCGGGAGCAGGAGTAAAAGAACAGGCATCCGGACTTTATGCCGGATTATTGGCAGAAAAAGGGTATGTGGCTCTTGCATTTGATGCTGCCTACCAGGGAGAAAGTGAAGGGTTCCCTCGCAATTACGAAGATCCGGCACAGCGAACCGAAGACATTAAGGCGGCGGTTACATGCTTGTCTTCCACGTCAGAAATAGATTCGGAAAGAATCGGTGTGCTGGGAATTTGTGCTTCCGGGGGATATGGTGTAACAGCTGCAGCAACTGATCACCGGATAAAAGTATTGGCGACAGTTTCAGCCGCAGGAATAGGGCACCAGCTGCGAAAAGGGGGCGATGGCTTACAAAGCCCGGAAGTAATTCAAACACTGTTGAACTATGCAAAAATGGACCGGATTAACGTGGCAGAAGGCAGGGAACCAGGTGAATTTCCAATTTTTCCTGCGTCATCCGAAGAAGCAAGAGCACTTGGAGAACACGTTTATGAAGGTTGGGAATATTATTGCACGGAAAGAGGTTTCCATCCGCGTTCTGCAAAGACGTTTACCTGGAAAAGTGTAGAACTTGCTGCCGGTTTTGATGCTTTCCGTTTTGCGGAGATGATTGCACCAAGACCTTTATTGATGATCGCCGGATCGGAAGCAAAGACGTTGTGGATGACACAGGAAGCAATGGAGAATGCTCAAAGCCCGAAGGAACTGGTTATAATCGATGGGGCAACACATGTAGATTTGTACGATAAGATGGAATTTGTTGCACCGGCAGTAACCAGGATTGTTGAATTTTATGATTCGAATTTATAATGATTCATTAGTCGAAGCCTCTTTGTTAGAATAGGAGGCTTCGATTTTTATTCCAAAGAGTTTGTACATTTAAAACATGAAGAAAATGGCAGCCACTCCACATAAGATCAATTCCATATCGGATTTGCACAGGTTGCTTGGACTTCCCAAACCATTGCACCCGATGATTAGCCTTGTTCAAAATTGTAATGTAAATGTGGTTAAAGACGAGTTTCCGGAAACGCTGGTGCTTCATTTTTATAAGATATCTTTTATTGAAGATATGCGTGGCAAAGTGAAATATGGACAAAGTTACTACGATTTCGATGAAGGAGGTATGGTGTTCGTTTCACCCGGACAATTGTTAACAGCAGAACCCGACGCCGATGAATATAAAGGGTTTAACCTGTTTGTGCATCCTGATTTTTTAAGGGGGCATTCTATTGCATCAACTATCGAAAAACATCATTTCTTTACCTATTCGGCGAATGAAGCATTGCATCTTTCAGACAAAGAGCGGACAAGAATTATGACCGTTTTTAAAGGAATCGAAGAGGAGTTGGAATCGGGTATAGATAGTTCGAGCCGGGATGTTCTGATAGCACAACTCGAATTGTTGCTCAATTATAGCAGCCGGTTTTATAAACGTCAGTTTACAACTCGTCAAGTGTTGAACAATGACTTATTAGTGAAGCTGGAACAGTTACTGGACAACTATTTTGAGAATGAGATGACCTTGACAAACGGTTTGCCGACCGTTCAGTATCTTGCCGGAGAGCTTCATGTCTCCCCTCATTATTTAAGTGATATGCTTCGCTCACAGACCGGTCAAAACGCTCAGCAGTTGATACATAGTAAGTTGATCTCACGTGCAAAGTTATTACTTAGCAACACCAGCCTCACGGTAGCCGAGGTGGCTTACCAATTAGGGTTTGAATATCCACAGTCGTTCAATAAGTTGTTTAAACAGAAGACTAGTGTTTCACCGTTGGATTTCCGGAAGACTTTCAGATAAAGAATCCTGCTCGCTAATTAATCGTAATTTCTATTTTCAGTTCAACCAAAAATCACGAACTTTGCAACAACATTACAAGGGGGTACAGTGCGCTGTGTCCCCTAAACTGTTTATTCAAAATATGGACCAGGCACAATTTTTACAACGATTCAAAAAACTCAAAGGACTCGATCAAACAGCAGATTTATTGCAACAGGCAGAAATTCGCATTCATTGGAAAGGACTCATCGGTTCTTCCAAATCAATAGCGACTGCTTCCGTCTGTGAGCAGGTTCCGGGAAATCATTTATTCATTCTCGAAGACAAGGAAACGGCCGCATACTTTCTCAATGACCTGGAGCAATTATATCCCGATAACAAGCACATTTACTTTTACCCGGCTTCCTACAGAACGCCCTATCAACTGGAAGAAACAGACAATGCGAATGTAGTTGCACGCGCAGAAGTGCTGGAAAAGGTCAATACCGGTAAAAACACGTGGGTAGTTACTTACCCGCAAGCCTTATTCGAGCGTGTTCCGACCCAGAAAAAACTGTCCGAGAATACCATGCGGGTAGAACGCGGGAAAAGCTATTCCATCGACTTTTTCAATGAATTCCTGTTGGAATACGGCTTTGAACGGGTGGATTTCGTTTACGAACCTGGCCAGTTTTCGATTCGCGGAGGGATTGTCGATATTTTCTCGTTTTCAAATGACCAGCCTTTCCGGGTGGAGTTTTTCGGAGATGAGGTAGATTCTATCCGCACATTTGACCCGGTTTCCCAATTGTCAGTTGGAACGCATACCCATTTTTCGGTGGTTCCGAATGTACAGCGCCAATTGGTTTTGAACGGTACCGGAACATTTTTGGAATTCATCGGAAAGCAAACAACCATCTGGCTGGCTTCCAACGACCTGGTGAAAGCTGCTTTGGAAAAAGATTACGAGAAGGCCGTAAAAATTTACGATTCATTGCCGAAAAATACCATTAAGCACAGCTTGCCAGGCGAATTGTACATGCATCCTTCCGACTGGAAGGAACAGCTTCCGGTGCATGCTATTGTAGAGTTCGGTCCGGAATATGCTTTCAAAACTTCGGAAGTTGTGACATTCGAAACGCTGCATCAGCCGACATTCAACAAAGATTTTGACTTGTTGAAGGATGATTTGATAGCGCGTAAAAAAGCAGGAGCGGAGAACCTCATTTTCTCCAACCAACCGAAACAGATCGAACGCTTGTACCAGATTTTCGAGGATATCGGTGCGGAAGTGGAATTTGAACCGATGAACATCGCCCTGCATGAAGGATTTATTCTTCCGTCGCTAAAGCTGGTTTGCTATACGGATCACCAGATCTTTGAGCGTTATCACCGCTTTAAACTGAAAGAAGGTTTCCGCCAGGCGAAACAAGCGCTTACTTTAAAGGAAATATACAACCTGCAAAAAGGCGATTATGTGACACACATCGATCATGGTGTGGGACAATTTTCCGGTCTGCAGACCATTGATGTGAACGGAAAACCCCAGGAAGCGATCCGGTTGGTTTACAAAGATGGGGATGTGTTGTATGTGAGCATTCACTCTTTGCACCGCATTTCGAAATTTACCGGGAAAGACGGAGCCGCCCCGAAGATGAATAAATTGGGAACGCAGGCCTGGGCAACGCTGAAGCAGAAGACCAAAAAACGCATCAAGGAGTTGGCTTTTGATTTGATTCAGTTGTATGCAAAACGCAAAAGTCAACCCGGATTTGCGTTTTCACCGGACACTTACCTGCAAAACGAATTGGAAGCTTCGTTTATGTATGAAGACACTCCCGACCAATTGAAAGCAACCCAGGCTGTGAAGGAAGACATGGAAAAACCGATGCCGATGGACCGTTTGGTCTGCGGAGATGTAGGCTTTGGAAAAACGGAAGTTGCCATGCGCGCGGCGTTCAAAGCGGTTGCCGACAGCAAACAAGTAGCAGTTTTGGTTCCGACAACGATCCTGAGCCATCAGCATGCCCGCAGTTTCAAGGAACGTTTCAAGAATTTCCCGGCAAACGTGGATTACATCAATCGTTTCAAGTCTGCGAAGGAAATTACGGCAACCTTGAAAAAAGTGGAAAGCGGGGAGATCGATATTTTGGTTGGAACGCACAAGATTGTCAGCGACAAAGTGAAATTCAAAGACCTTGGATTGATCATTATCGACGAAGAGCAGAAGTTCGGAGTGGCGGTAAAAGACAAGTTGAAAACCCTGAAAACGACGGTCGACACCTTGACGCTTACTGCAACACCAATCCCGAGAACACTTCAATTTTCGTTAATGGGTGCACGTGATTTGAGTATCATCAATACACCGCCGCCAAACCGTCAGCCGGTCCTGACGGAAGTCATTACCTTCAACGAAGAAAATATCCGGGATGCGATTTCGTACGAAGTAAGTCGTGGCGGGCAGGTTTATTTTGTGAATAACAGGCTGTCAAACATCAAGGAAATAGCAGGAATGATCTCGCGTTTGTGTCCGGGAGTGCGTGTGGCGATTGGACACGGACAAATGGATGGAAAGCAGCTGGAAAAAGTGATGATGGATTTTATCCAGGGAGAATACGACGTTCTGATTGCAACCACCATTATCGAATCCGGAATTGATATTTCGAATGCGAATACGATCATTATCAACGATGCGCACATGTTCGGTTTGAGCGATTTACACCAGTTGCGTGGTCGCGTGGGCCGTTCCAACAAAAAAGGGTTCTGCTACCTTATTTCGCAGCCGATCAGTCTCCTCACTTCCGAAGCGCGTAAACGTTTGGAAGCTTTGGTACAATTCTCCGATCTGGGTTCCGGGTTCAATATTGCCATGAAGGATCTGGATATTCGCGGAGCAGGAAACCTTTTGGGTGGCGAACAAAGCGGATTTATTTCCGAAATCGGTTTTGAGATGTACCAGAAAATCCTCAACGAAGCCATGGACGAATTGAAAGAAGAGGAATTCAAGGACCTTTACGACGAGCGCAATACCGAAACGATGGGAGCGCATTTCGTCAAAGACTGTGTGCTGGAAACCGACTTCGAGTTGCGTATCACGGAAGATTACATCAACAATGTGAGCGAACGTTTGAGTATTTACCAGGACCTGGACAACCTGGAAACCAAAGAAGAGATCGAGAATTACAAACAGCAATTGATCGACCGCTTCGGGCCGCTTCCGCGCGTAGTAAAAGAATTGCTGCGTTCGTTCGAGTTGCGCTGGCTGGCACAGGAAATCGGTTTCGAAAAATTGGTCATCAAACAAGGATCCATGATCGGGTATTTCGTTTCCAATCCGCAGAGCAAATACTACGAATCACCGATGTTCACACAAGTCTTGAAATACGTTCAGAGCAATCCGAAAGACTGCAAAATGAGTGAGAAAAACGACAAACTGCGTTTAATCTACAGTCATGTGATGAATATGGACCAGGCGTTTGAAAGGTTAGGGGAGATTGTGAATCAATCAATTTAAATCCAATGATGATCTGCAACTTCTAAATTACTTTTTGGTAATCCTTTTGGTGATTAATTCCTTTGATTTGGTTTTGAACACCAGGAAGTAATCGCCGGAAGAAAGATCCGCCAGATCCATGTTAAATTGGCTTTTTTCGATCACTTTATCCGATAGTTTTTTGCCTTCCATGGAATAAATTGATACTGCTTCCACGATCGATTTCGCAGAAATGTCTATTGAATTGTTTGTGGGATTGGGGTAAATAGTCAGGTTCTCTTCTTTTCCGGACAATTCTTCCAGGCTTAAAATCTGAACGGCATTTAAATAAAACGTATCCACTATAAAAGGAGCGGACGGGTAAGAACAAACGGTTGAAGTGTCGTGTAAAGTATTGATCTCTAAAGCAAAAGGAAACGGTACGCTTATGGAAATAAGTGTGTCATAAGGCAAGGCTATTTGATTCAGCGGGCATCCTTTGAAGTATAAACTGATTACCTGCGTATTATTCATATCATTCAGGGCCGCGATCGTGAGATGTGACAAATCCATGTATGGCTTGATGCCTTTGACATAAACCGTGCTTGTCGGGTTGCCGATTGTAACCGATACGCTATCAATTGTTTGGGAGAAACAAAGGACAGGCGCCAACAATAAACTAAGTAAAATGATCTTTCTCATGTTAGTTGTTTTTAAAGGCAAGACAGGATTGGATTTTTCCTGCCTTGCCTTTGGTAATAGAATTATTGTACTAAAATATTTTTGTAGTCAACAACATTGCCATCGCAAATCAAGACCACGGCATATTGGCCCGGCACGTAGTTTGAAACATCAATTCTTTTGGAAGTTTCAGACGTGTTTAACAGATACTGATTCGATGTTCCTGCAAACAACGGTACGATCATCACATAGGCCGATTGTGCTTTTTGTGCTCTGTAATCGATATTGATGATGCTGCTTGACGGGTTCGGTGAGATGTTGGTAATTGCATATTCTTTGACTTTTACCTCCACTTCGTCATAATCCTTAAATCCATCAAGAGAAGCAATTACCTCCAGTTTATACTTGGTTGTAACTTCCGGAGAAACTGTAAAGTCTTCACCGGTATAAACCAGGTTACCTTTTTCATCGTACCAGTTATAGACAGCCTGCTCGCCGATCGGATAAGCGCTTAGCGTAGTGCTGTTCAGCTGTTCTATTTCTTTGTCACCACCTGCATCAGCTACGAAAAGGGTTCTTTTCTGCTCCTTATAGATTTTATAGGTTTCTCCACCCACAATCCGGTTATCCGCACTCGTTCGCTGAATAACAGAAAAATCAAACTCATTTTGGTTCGTCGCTTGCTGGGTCAGGAAATTGAAGCTGACATTGATTAAATTTCGTTCATTTGGCAGGAACGGCAAATTTTTAAGCGCAGAATGATGTCCAAAAAGCTGTACCAGATGCTCCTGTGGATTCACTACTTCCACATTTTCGGCTTGATAACCGCCCTGTGCCCATTTTGCCCACAAAGGTGCGTCTAGCTTTACCTTAATTTCCGCCTCTTGGGTGATCGGATTTCCGGTAATCCAGGTAGGATTTGCGAATTCAATCGTGTATACTCCTCCCTGGTTCCAGGCATCACCGACCAGCACGGTAGCACCGGTGTGGATCGTTCCTCCCGGTGAAATATTGCTAGGATTCAGATCTACTACAGACAAGTTTTTCCAGACGATGTTGTTATTGTTATTTACATTGCTTCCCAGATTCGGTGTTTCAGCAACGGTCATCGGATCTCCGGATGCAACAATTCGTGACAACAAACAAAAGTGATGTGGCTCTTCTGCCCAAAACAGGGATGGATCGGTTGTTAAACCGCCAACATAATTTGCAGGATTCGGCGGATCCCATTGGAATGTAATAATAGCAGCATTTCCCGGCTGAATGACCGGCAAAGTCGCTGTTCCGATCACACCTCCAAGCGGGAAACCTCCGCTGGTTAGTATGGAGCCATTCCAGTTGGCCGGCCATGATAAAGCTGTTGCAGCCTTCGCCCAATTCAAAGTTATCTGTTCCGTTCCGGTAGATGCCACACATCCTCTGTTTCTCACTCTCACATATACGTAATCGTGATTTCCCGGAAGCGTATAATATTCCGGATCCTGGTGCACCTGATTCGCGATCCCGTCATTTTGCCTGCGTACCCAGATGTCTTCACTTTCCCAGAGGTTGGTAACATTGCTCGGCTCAAACCCCATGTCCCAGGGTTTATCTTTGGAATACAAATCCAATCCCGGATCACTGATGGAAAATCCTGTAATACTTTGAATCCAGCTGGCGTAATTTCTTACGTTGGTGTAAACGGTCGGCAATTGATCTTTCGGCCAATATCCCCAGCTTGAAGCACCCAGGTTAATTTTGTTCCCATTTTTATCAATCACTGCCGGCCCACCACTATCACCCGGCCCTGCTCCTGTTCCGGAATTGTAGAAGGCAATCATATTCGACGAAATGTTTGCAGTGTAAGCAGAATTATACGCTACGTTGATCGCCATTGCAGTTGCATTCGAAACAAAAGGAATCGATAAGCCCTGTAAAAAAGTTGCAACACCACAGCTATTACATGTGATTCCCCAACCGGATAAATAAACAGGATTCCCTGCAGTATAATCGGCCGGTTTGGTGTTACAACTGTTTGCGTATTCAATCGGCATGACATTGTTATTGAATGTCAACGGCGAAGAAAGGTGCAGCAAAGCGATATCATTTTCCGATGTGGAACTATTGTAGCTCGGGTGTGTATAGATCGCATCTACGGAAATATTCTGGCCGGCACTGCTGGTCTGGTCGTTGCTTCCTGCATGGATTACCGTATTGGATGTGGTTGCTCCGCCTAATACAACGCAGTGTGCAGCGGTAAGGATCCAGCGGTCGGCAATAATAGAACCTCCGCAGGCATGGCTTCCGCCTATTTCCATGGAAACCTGGTAAGGTGCAGCTGAGATCGGGATCGTTGTTCCACCTAAAATATTGGAGGTTCCGTAACCCCAGGAATATCCCATGCTTCCCGGTGGAACATTTTTGGTCTGTGACAAAGCACTTTCGCTGAAAAGGCAAATCGCCGAAACAACTAAAAGGTATTTAAATTTCATTTTGATTCATTTTAATGTAAATAGTAATTTGATCGTAGTAATTTCTAGTGAAATCCACAGATCAGGGAGGATGCCTGGATCTCCTGTTGAGTGATAGTGTGTGCCAGTTTGTTTTCATAGTCATCATAAAACATGTTGCATGAAGCCTGCATGAACGGATCAGCCCATTCGATTGCAAGCCCTGCCCCGATCGAGGTCATAGGTTCTATTGACTATGTCGGTTTACCCGACGAGCATTATCAATTAGTGGTGTAAAACGGGCAAAGCCATATTACTACCAACTTACGCAGTACATTTTTAGATTAAAAACCATCTGATTGTTCAGGCGACTATCCGGTGTTACGGATTGGCCGGTTAAATAACGGATGTGAATAGTTGTGAGCAACCCGGTCATTTCTTCCGGATAGGTCTAATGTATGACCTTATTTCACTGATACCCAATAAATTTACTATTTTAACAAGAAATACACATTGTGTTAAAAAAGACCAAACAAGGCTACTCACCATTCATCGAATAATAAAATCTTCAGATCCTCACCGGATCAGACTATTTTCCTTTTGCTCAATCACATCCACTCTTAAATCAATGCCTTTCGCACCCGCTTTTGGGAGTCAAATAAAAGATGTAGTTTCCCCCAACTTTAATTACTGCGTACATGAAATCAATCTTTCTGACTATCGGATTGCTACTATATTCTTTGAATAGTTCCGCACAGGCAAACCACCTGGGTTGCAAACACGATGATCCGACCACCATATCACTCAAGCAAGCGAAATCACTTATAGAACACGCTCAAAAATCTACAGATCTGAAGATTATCCCGGTGGTTTTTCACGTGCTTCACCAAAATGGTTACGAAAATATCTCTGATGCACAGATAGAAGATGTGATGCGCATCCTGAACGAAGACTTTCAAAAACTGAATGCAGACACCTCGTTTGTAACAGCTCCTTTTGATACGATCATCGGGAAGGTGAATTTCGAATTCCGCCTGGCAACCATCGACCCCAGCGGAAATCCCACCACCGGAATCGACCGGATTTTTAGCCCCTTGACCAATATGGCAAATCAATCTTCCATGATCAATCAGTGGGATCCTTTGAGCTATGTCAATATTTGGCTTGTGAAAAGCTTTTCCTACCAGGGAGTTGCCGCATTTACTTCTAATCCGTTGGTAAGTATGGATCCTTGTGCACAGGGAATCATGATGCTTCATAATTATACCGGTTCCGTTGGAACGGCATCCCCATTTGTAGGTCATTCCCTGACGCACGAAATGGGCCATTACTTTGGGCTGTTCCATACCTGGGGAGATCAGAATTTGGGCCAGACCTGTAATTATTCGGATGGGATAACCGATACTCCTGTTTCAAAAGGGAATAGTTCCTGCCAGCCAAATATCAATTCCTGCGACGATACCAATGATGCAGCCAGCTTCGGGTATTGGGGATTTGACCCGAGAGACAACGTTGAAAATTTCATGGAATTTTCTTTCTGCACCAGAATGTTTACGAATGGCCAGGTCGAATTGATGCGCAATGTGGCAGAAAGTCCGTTTTACGGAAGAGATCAGTTATGGACCAATGCGAATCTGATAGCAACCGGAACAGGTCCGGGAGTACAGCCTGCTTCAACAGCTTTGCCACACTCGAATTTTTCCATTTTGAGTAACAACACAAGTGGAAGTCCCTATACTTACGGAATGATCTGTGCAGGTGATGATGTCCAGTTTACTACTCAAAACGGATTAGTTCCTTCTGCCACAACTACTTATTCCTGGTCATTTCCCGGAGGTTCTCCCGCGACTTCGACCATTGAAGACCCTGTTGTTACCTATGCAAATCCCGGGTACTATGATGTGACCCTAACGGCAACGAACCAGAATGGTTCAACCACTACCACCCGAACCGCAATGATCTATGTGAGCGGAAGCTGGCCGGAATTTACAGGTCCGACCGTACAGGATTTTAATGCTTCAAGCGCTTTTTGGCAGAGTCAGAATATGCAGGACGATAACGGATACTTCCAGCGGATTCCCACAAATGGAGTTCAGAATACCGGTTGTTTTCTGCTGGGAAATCATTACGAAACGGATAGTATGAATTGTTACCAGGGAGATCCGGCACAGATCAATCAAAGCAAAGACAACCTGGTTTCACCTGCTTTCGATCTTTCCACATCGACCGGACTTGAGGTTTCTTTCGATTACGCTTACGGATCGGCCGCTGCTCAGAATGCCATTACAGAAGTGTTGAAGGTTTATGCTTCCCGCGATTGCGGAAAAACGTGGGTGTTGAAACAAACAATTGTGGATACGGCACTCGTTACTGCTTTTGCTTCTCAAAGTTCTAATTTTGCACCCGCCCCCAATCAGTGGAAACATGTTTCGTTTCCTTATACTTCGCTGTTGACCGATACCAAAACGCGTTTCAAGTTTGAATTTGTTGCGTCGAATCATTCCAACAATCTATACATCGACAACTTTGTGATTGACGGCGTTTTGGGAATTTCGGACAATAAATTAACAGGAATTGAAATTTTCCCGAATCCTTCACAGATGGGAGGAACAATCACGATCTCCGGTTTGAGTGCTTCGAAAGCGCATGTGAAAATCAGCGACCTGCAAGGGAAATTGGTTTATCAAAAGGAATTGAATGAAAACGAGGTTCAATTGAACACAAATTTGAAAGCAGGGTGTTATTTGGTGGAAATTACCCAAAACGGGTCTAAGTCGCTCACGCGATTGATTGTTGAATAAGTAAATCAGGATGGTTAAGCCATAGTTCGTTTCGATAGCTATAGAATTCGGGAATCCTCGAACGCTCGAACAGGATTCACTAACTTTGAAGAACGATACAACATCTTTTTATGAAGTTCTCCAGTAGAAAAAGTGTCTTATTCCATATTCTTGTCCTCGGCTTCTCAGCTTTAGTGATTTCATTTTCAGTTTTTGGAATTGTTTTTGGCTGGCTGGAAAAACCGGATTTCTGGGTCTTTATACCTGTGAGTCTCATCGTTACTTTGCTGTTGTGGATTTATTTCGGAACGTATTACCAGTTAACCGAAACAGAATTGATTTACCGCAGCGGCCCCATTAGGGGGAAAATCCGGATAGATGCAATCCGGGAAATCGAAAAGGGAAAAACACTTTACACGGGAATGAAACCGGCTACCGCTTCAAAAGGATTAATTATCAAATACGGTAAATACGACGAAATCTATATCAGCCCCAGGACCAATGACTCGTTTATAAAAGAAATTCTGAAGCTGAATCCCGAGATTGTAATTTCTGACTAAATAAAAAACCCCGGCGATGAGACCGGGGTTGGTGTGCATTATAAAATTTCGTTGAGCGAAACATTACTGTTGTAGAAAGAAACGATTTCGTTCCGGCTTCCGTCAAAGTAAAACTTCAAAATGTAGTCCGCTAAATAATCGCGGTACTGCTCGCGGCCAATTTTCGGAAGGTAAATGTAACCTCTTCCCATTGGTTTGTGCTTGATGAATTTTTTTCGCTCGAGGATTCTTACGATAGTTGAGACAGTGTTGTAAGCGGGTTTTGGATTCGGATACATGTCAACAATTTCCTTTACTGTTGCTTTTTCCAGTTTCCAAAGTCGTAACATGACTTTCTCTTCAGCGGGTGTTAGTCTTTCCATGTTATAATAATTTGTGGTAATGTGACAAATCTAACAAAAAAACTGTATCCTGCAAACTATTTACTTATAATTTTAGTTTTAATTTCAAGTCCTTGGATAAACCGTCTTTATTTAGGTAAATATTGATGGTTTTCAAACGGAAATAATTCTCGGAAACATACAGGTATCCTTGAGGTAAATTGTCTGTCCCCCAGGAGTTTTTAACCAGGAAGTAACGGGTTCCGTTTTGATCTTTAAATAAACCAACGATGTGCATTCCGTGATCGTCTGTTGTCACTTTTCCGTCGTAACCGTCCTGGCGCAATTCCTGTGTGATTACTTTTTCTTTTACAGGCTCCAAAAAGGCATTGGATGTTTTAGCAGCTCCTGCATCGTTGAAAGATTTGTTGTCTTTTCCACGTGTTTGAATAGTAGATTCATCTTCCGGTACGATTGCAATTCCCTGGCGGAAGTTGAAACCTTTCTCGGAAACGTCTGCTCCCCAAGCCAATGTGTAACCGTTTTTCAAGGCAGTTTCTGCAACAGTTACCATGTCTTCCAAAGGAACGTTGTAGCTGTCTCCCCAGGCCCAGTTGTCAGGAATGGCGATCTCACAAGGCTCATAGAACGGATCGTTGCTGAAAGAAGTGATCGAAACATAATCGTTCATTTTCAAACCTAAAGAACTGGCGTAAGTCATCGGAGTGTATTTCTTTCCTTCGAATGTAAATTCTGTCACATCCGGACCTAAATAAGCATCCAGCAAAGAAGAAAACGCTTTTTTCCACTCTTTCCCGATTCCGTGTCCTTTTTGTACTTCAGCAAGAACGGTCTGCATGAAGCTGTTCAATACGGAGAACAATTCTTCGTGGTTGTAAGTTGTTTTTCCGTTCATCAACCCGGTGTAAACACTTTTTGGAACAATCCCGTAGCGTTTGATTACGTAAGGAATATCATGGAAGGCTCCACCTTCACTGAAGTTGATTTTTCCGTCCATGCGGATATAACGGTCAGCTTTTGATTCGTAAGCTTTACGAACAATATACATTTCAGATAGTTCCGCAGGATTTTTATGCCCCAGACGGATCAATTCACTTTCGAAGAAGGAAAGGGATGAAAAGCTCCAGCATGTTCCTGTCATTCCCTGGTTTTCCACCGGATTTGCATCCAGCTGAACAACTTTGGTGAATTGGTACTTACTATCTGTGGCGTTTGTTACGGTTTGTCCAAAGGTAATTTGGGTACTCAGAGCCAGCGCTCCAAATAAAAGATGTTTTCTCATTTTTCTAGTTTAATGGCCCCTAAAATAGGAATTTAAGCGCAAACACACTTGTTATTTAGTGTATAAGTTGAAAGCGCCTGCCGGGAAGAGAACGGACCAGGCCTTTGAATTCCAGACTCAATAAGTCACTGGAAACTTCACTCACGCTCAAAGAGGATAAGTAACCGATGGTGTCTAAAGTGAGCTCCGGTTTTGTTTTCATCACAGCGATAATTTTTTCTTCGCGCAGGTTGAGGTCCACAAACAAAGATCGTTGCTTGCCGGAAGATGGTTCTTCTGTTTCCCAATTCATGCTCCGGATCAAATCCTCCGAATTCCGGATCAGTGTTGCCTGGTTTTTTTGGATCAGGCTCAAACATCCTTTCGAATAGGGCCTGGAAATATCTCCCGGATAGGCGAAAACATCCCGGTTGTAATCCGAAGCCAGTGAAGCGGTGATTAAAGAACCTCCTTTGTCTCCGCTTTCAATAACAATGGTGGCATCTGTCAAACCGGCAACGATCCTGTTTCTCATGGGAAAATGTTGTGGTTCCGGTTTTTGTGATGGAATGAACTCACTGATGATTCCGCCGGTTTCCAGCATGCGATCCGCAATTTTCCGGTGTTCGCCCGGATACATCTTCGCCAGGCCATGACCCAATACGCCCCAGGTAGGAAGGTTGTGTTTCAAAGCTTCGATATGTGCATAAATGTCTATTCCGTAAGCCATCCCGCTAACGATCGTTATATGCTGTGCAGCCAGGCCTTCAATGAGTTCGTGCGTAAGTGCTTTTCCATAATCCGTGGCATGGCGTGTACCCACAATGGAAACCAGTTTGTCCGGATTCCACTCGATGTTGCCCTTCGTGTAAAGCAACAAAGGGGCGTCTGCGCATTGCTTCAGCCTGCGCGGGTAGTTTTTCTCGGTGAAAAAAACGGTTTTTCCACCGATGCGTTCCAGTTCCAGGAGTACTTTATCTGCTTCCGTCAACGCATTCAGCCTCAGTTTCATGGAAACAAAATCTGCGGGAATACCGGGAATTTTTGCCAGGTTCAGGCGCTTTTCCGCGAAGAATTCCTCCAGATCATTGAAATGTGAAACGATTACCCGTGCTCTTCGACTTCCGATACCACTTAAAAAGGTAAGTGCAATTTGATGATGAATAGTTGTAAAATTCAATTTTTTGGTACTTTGGTCTCTTGAATATAAGAAAAAACACCCGTATGAAACAAGTGCTACTTCTACTTTTTTTAACCCCGATCACACTTTTTTCTCAACAAATTGTCGGGACTGTTTTTGACGAAGAAACCAACGAAAACGTTCCTTTTGCCCAGCTGGAAATTGTAGGTGGAACGAGTGCTTTTGCCGATGAAAACGGGCAATTTTCAATTACGGTCGATTCCTTTCCGGCAACGTGTATTATTTCAGCAACAGATTATTATCCGGATACAATTACGATTACTTCCACTCGAATCGAAACAATTCGCTTAAAACCTCTTGCACCGGTTCAGGATATCGGGCCGGTTGTCGTAGCAGCGTCCCGCAGAAAACAATCTGTGCAGGAATTGACCATTTCCCTGGACATCATTAAACCGGAACTCATCGCCAATAAAGGAATTACGGACCTGGAACAGGCGGTAGACCAGGTTCCGGGTGCTTATACGATGGACGGACAGGTTAGTATCCGGGGTGGAAGCGGGTTTACATACGGGGCAGGAAGCCGGGTGTTGGTTCTGTGGAATGAAATTCCGCTGCTTTCTGCGGATGTAGGAGATGCCAAATGGAATTCCATTCCGATCGAGAATGCACAGCAAATTGAAGTTATCAAAGGAGCTTCTTCCGTATTGTATGGCTCGGGAGCTTTAAACGGGATGATCTCATTGATTGAACGCGAACCGACCGAAAAAGCCAGCCTGAACGTACAAGTACAGGGAGGAGTTTATGATAATCCGAAACGTGCCAGCCTGAAGTGGTGGAATAAAAATCCGGCGTTTTACCAGGGAGATTTGACCTTTTCAAAGCAATTCGGGCGGTTTGGTCTGACAATCGGTGCTTATGGCTACACCAATGATGGTTACCGGCAGGGAGAAACCGAAGATCGCGGAAGATTCAACGGAACGATCAGCTACCGGCCTAAAAAGATCAAAAATTTCAAGGCTTCACTTGGTTGGAATGCCCAATTGCAAAAAGCAGGCAATTTCATTATCTGGCAAAGCGACTCGCTGGCTTACCAGCCGTTTGGAGGTGCAGATACGAGTGTGGCCGGTTCGAGTTTAACGTATAATCGTGGCGTGCGTGTGTCTGTAGACCCAAGTGTCAAATACGTAGATAAATTCGGGAACAGACACCAGTTGAGAGGCCGGCTTTATTTCATCGACAACAAGAATTACACGAACCTTTCCCAAAGCTCCAAATCGGAAGTTTGGTACGGCGATTACCAGTTTCAGCGTGGCTGGAACAATAATTCCTGGGTGTTGACAACAGGAGTTACAGCCATTGCCAATGAAGTCACATCGTACTTATTCGGAGATCACAATTCCCTGAACGGAGCATTGTACCTGCAGGGAGAGAAGAACTGGAAGAAAGTGAATATTGTTGCCGGAATCCGCGGCGAGTATTTTGAACAGGACGGAAGACAAGGAGATTCGTATTATTATTTCGGAAAAGACTCTACGAAGAAAATGCCGATCAGACCGATCCTCAGAGCCGGAATTCATTATGCGGTAGCAAAACATACGCATTTACGCGCTTCCTTCGGACAGGGAGTTCGCTATCCGAGTGTTGCCGAAAGATACACGACCACTTCGGTGGGCGGCTTGCTTATTTTCGCCAATCCCGCTTTGAAACCGGAAACAGGCTGGGCGGCGGAACTTGGTGTGAAGCAGGGAGTGAAGATCGGAAACTGGAAAGGATTTGTGGATGTGGCCGGTTTCGTTAACCACTACGACAACATGATGGAGTTTACCTTCGGATTTTACAAACCGGATTCGATTCCCTTCAGTTTGAATCCGAATGCTCCGGGATATTTCAAAAAATGGTTCGGATTCCGCGCGCAAAACGCTGAGTCGGCGGAAATTACAGGTGCGGAAATTTCCATCTCCGGCGAAGGCAAGATCGGAGAAGTAAGAGTATTGACCTTGTTGGGTTACACCTACATGAATCCGATCTCCAAAAACCGGGATTCTGTTTACCGTTCCACATTTTCGGATACAACATCCAATATGTTGAAATACCGTTTCAACCACTTGGCGAAAGCAGATATCCAACTGGAGTACAAAGGAATCAGTATCGGAGGATCAATGCGTATGAACAGCTACATGAAGAACATCGACGCGATTTTTGAAAACGGGTTTTTGGGCCAGGAAATCCTTCCGGGACTGAAAAATTACCGCTCTGAACACAACGGGGTTTCCATCGTTTTTGATGCGCGTATCGGTTATTGCTACAAGGAGAAGTACAAAATTGCGTTTATCGTGAACAACATTGCAAATGCGGAATACATGACCCGGCCGGGAGATATCCAGGCTTCGAGAAGCTTCATGTTGCAGTTGAGTTATAAGCTGTAGGAAAGTTCAAAGTTTAAAGATCAAAGGTTCAAAATCTTAATAGGAACAAACCATACAATTAAGAACCTAAGTACGGAAAATCGCAACTTGTTTTTAATGAGCAGTTTGTTTCTTTGGAGCACAAACTTACAGGATGAAAAAGCGCTTATTTTTTCTCATCTGCGGAATGCTTGTATGTTCCTGCACCATTACAAAACGCCATTTTGGAACTGGATACCATGTGGAATGGAACCGGAAAATCAAAACATCACCTGATCCGGAAGAGGAAAGCAGGGGAAAGAAATCGACGGACATTAGCGCCGTGCAGAAAGACACGCTTGAACCGGAATCTTTGCTGACAGATATACCTGAAAGTCATGAGCAACTTGTCGTTACTTTAGTACCTGTGACTGAAGTGGAACAATTGGTCGAAGACGAAGAGAAAGAATCCTCGTTAAAATCCGAAATAAAAATTCAGACGAGTCGGGAAATCAACAGGAGCAAATCCAAAGTAACGAAAGAAACCGATGATGAGACAGAAGAAGAGCCGAGATCGGGAATGCATCCCTTGATGTGGGGAATTTGGGCGATGTGGAGTATCGCGATTGCCTGTATGTTCTTTGTGACTTTTTATGCGGAAGCTTTAATAGGTGTCGGACTCGGTTTTTTCATCGCGATGATTTTTGCAATCATTGTAATCCGTGCTCTGCGCAAGCATCCTGAAAAGTACGGATTTAAAGGATTGACTTATGGTTTTGCAATACCAGCTATTGTATTTGGTGGAATAGCCCTTGCAGGGTTACTACTTTTTCTTGGAGGAGGATACGGAATTAGTTATTAACTAGCTCCGAAAAACTGCTTGATCACCTTCGCTTTTGCTTTTCCAACAACAGAAGCTAAACTTTCTTCGCTTTGTTCTTTCACGCGCTTAACGGATTTGAAAGTCCGGATCAGGTCCTGAACCGTTTTTTCCCCGATTCCCGGAATGGTTTCCAATTCGTTATTCAAGGCACTTTTGCTTCTGCGGTTGCGGTGATGCGTAATCCCAAAACGGTGCGCTTCGTTTCGCAGGTGCTGAATGACTTTCAGGGTTTCTGAACGTTTGTCGAGGTAAAGCGGCAGGCTATCGCCCGGATAGAATAGTTCTTCCAACCGTTTCGCGATACCTATAATGGCAATTTTTCCGCGAAGACCTAACTTTTCCAGAGATTCCAGTGCTGCCCCTAATTGTCCTTTTCCACCGTCAATAATGATCAATTGAGGCAAGGGTTGATCTTCTTCCAATAATCTTCTGTAGCGGCGGTAAACGGCTTCCCGCATGGTGGCAAAATCGTCCGGTCCTTCTACTGTTTGTACATTGAAATGGCGGTAATCCTTTTTGCTGGGTTTTGCATCTTTGAAAACAACACAGGCCGAAACCGGGTTCGTTCCCTGGATATTCGAGTTATCGAAACATTCGATATGAACGGGAAGTTCTTTCAAACGCAGGTCCGTTTTCATGGTTTCCAGGATGCGGTTGGTGTGTTTTTCCGGATCTTTGATCTTTTCCTGTTTGATCTTCTCCATGCGGTAAGACCGGGCATTTCGAAGGGACAAATCAATCAAAGCTTTTTTATCTCCACGCTGCGGAGCGAAAAAGCGAACACCTTCCATCTCCCAGTCCACGTCGTTTTCAACCAGAATTTCTTTTGCTTCACTCTGAAAACGCTCCCGCAATTCCGGAAGCACAAAAGTGATGATATCTGCCTGCGTTTCATCAAGCTTCCGCTTGACTTCTACCGTAATTCCATGAATAATCGCCCCGTGACTGATCACCAGGTAATTCACGAAAAACAGGTCGTTGTCTTCCACCATGGAAACCACATCTACATGGTGAATCGTCGGGGAAACAACCGTTGATTTGGCCTTGTATTTTTCCAGGATCTCAATGCGCGTTTTGATATCGTGCGCTTCCTCAAACCGGAAATCAGCCGAAGCCTGGTTCATGAGTTGCTTCAGGTTCTGAATCACACTGGAAATATTCCCTTTCAGAATTCCTTCGATCTGTTCGATCATCCCATTGTATTCGGAAGCTTTTTGTTTTCCTTCACACGGACCTTTGCATTTTCCGATGTGGTATTCCAGGCAAACCTTGTAGGCATTTTTTTCGATCTTATTGGCTGAAAGATCCAGCGCACAGGTGCGCAGCGGGAACAAATCCCGGATCAGGTCCAAAAGTGTGTGCATGACTCTTCCGCTTGGATACGGGCCGTAATAACGCGAACCGTCCTTTACAAGAATGCGCGTAGAAAAAACCCGCGGAAACGGTTCTTTTTTGACACAAATCCAGGGATAGGTTTTATCGTCTTTTAACTGGATATTGTATTTCGGAAGGTATTTCTTGATGAGGTTGTTTTCCAGCAAAAGCGCATCCATTTCCGACTCCACCACGATGTATTGGATATCGGCAATCTTCCTGACAAGCAGGTACGTTTTTGCCTGTTCGTGGTTTTTTTTGAAATAGGAAGAAACCCGTTTTTTCAGGTTCTTCGCTTTTCCCACGTAAAGAATGGTCCCGTTTTTATCGAAATACTGATACACACCCGGCTTATCGGGAAGTGTTTTCAGTTTTAATCCGATATCTATTTTTTTATCATCCACTATGTAAAGTTAAACAAGAAGTGTGAAAATCGGGATATGCGGTGTTTATAAATAAACGCTTGACAGTGGAAGTTTTGGGAATTAGTCTATTTTTGTATAAATGTCAATGGTATGAAAAGAGCAATTGTATTTTCTTTATTATTAGTTGCCGGAGCAAGTTTTTTGATGAACTGTAACGGGTCCAAAAAATTGGGATCGGGGATCAATCTGTTCCCCATGGAACAAGACAAGCAGCTGGGAGCGCAGGTAGCAGCTGAAATCGACGGAAATCCGAAAGAATATCCGTTATTGGATTCAGCTTCCAATAGAGAAGTATACCAGTATTTGTACAAAATCCGCAATACCATCCTGAATTCAGGCCAGGTAAAGCACAAAGACGATTTTGCATGGAGATTGCGCATTATCAAGGATGACAGTACTCTGAATGCATTTTGTACTCCCGGAGGATACATTTATGTTTACACCGGAATTTTGAAATACCTGGACAACGAAGCTCAATTGGCGGGCGTATTGGGTCACGAAATTGCACATGCTGATTTCCGCCATTCCACACGACAGATGACGCAGATGTACGGAGTGGAAGTATTGCTTGCGATTGTTGCAGGAAATCATCAGCAATTGTCGCAGATCACTGCCGGATTGGTTGGTTTGAAATTCTCTCGTAACCACGAATCGGAAGCAGATAAAGGTTCGGTAACTTACCTTTGTCCGACGGTTTATGCTGCAGACGGCGGAGCGGGGTTCTTTGAAAAGATCAATGCTGCCGGAGGTTCGCGCACACCTGAATTCCTGAGCACACACCCGAACCCGGAAAATCGAATTGAGAATTTTAAAAATTACAGAATAGAAATGGCCTGTCAGGGAGTGAATGATTTTGCTTCAGAATACAAGAAGGTCATTGCTAAATTACCTAAATAGATTTATGCAGTTATTTCTCGGAAACGGAACCTATGTTTTAACGAATGAAGGAATAGATTGTTCTATTCCGTTGGAAGGATCGGAACAAAATGTCCGTGCCTGGTATGTATCACCACCTGTAATCGAACCTGTTCGCGAGAACGGTTGGGTAGGAGCAGTTGCGGAAGGCGGAAGTGTGAATTTTCGCTCCATTCAATTCAATCCGCATGGCCATGGTACACACACGGAATGTTTGGGCCACATTACTTCCGAAGTGCATTCTGTAAACGGGATCGTCGATAAACTGCTTTACCACGCGGTTGTGATTACCGTTGCACCGGAAATCCGTGTACAAGCCGACGGATCCGTTGATCGTGTGATTACTGCTGCAACTGTTTCCGGTTTGTTGAAGGGACTGAAAAGTGAGGCCTTGCTGATTCGCACGCTTCCGAATGAAGCCGGGAAAATGCACCTGAATTATTCGGATACGAATCCGGCTTATTGTGATGTGGATATTTTGCCTCTTTTAGATGAGTTGGGAATCATTCATTTGTTGATAGACACGCCATCTGTTGATCGTGAAAAAGACGGCGGTGAACTGGCTTTTCATCATGGATATTGGGGTGTTCCCGACAATCAGCGATTCGACCGGACCATTACGGAAATGATTTATATTCCTGACGATGTTCCGGATGGTGAATACATGTTGAACCTTCAAACGGCACCTTTCGTAAATGATGCAACGCCGAGCAGGCCGGTTTTGTTTCCGCTTCATCGGAATGCAGAGGATTAAAAAAACTATATTTGCTTAGAAATTAAAAAATGGCGCTATTTTTGGTGTCTCAAAACGACAAATTTTTTAAACATGAAACGAATTTTTGCTTTTGCTGTTTTGACACTTCTTCTTGCGAGTTGTGCTCAAAAAATTCCTTACACAGACCAGGTAAAACAGGATTTTGATTTAACACCGGAAAATATGACGAAGGTTCAGTTTTATACTTCTTCGAACATTATTCTGGAGAAAAATCAGTCTTCCGGAAACCAGGGAACGGGAAGTTCGGGGGAATTGGTTGTTAGTTCATCCAAAACACAGGATCGTGTGATTATTCCTACAAATACAAGAGGAGTTTTTGAAAAAATGGGAGCAAACAACGAAGTAGTTGTTCGTTTTGAAGTTGGTTCCGGCCGTGTAGTGAAGTTCGCAACACGTGCAACTCAGACAAGTGGTAAATACTACCTGGTTGCAGATTGGAAAAACAACGGAGGAACCATGGAATATGGTGGTGAAACTTATACCATTGCTTCAGGAGGAAGCAGCGCATTTTTACAGGTTCGTTTGAAAAAACTTCAGAAGACAAAACGTAAAGACCGCGTTGTTAAAGGAATGAAAGTTTAACAACAAAGAATCAGATATCGGGAACGGGAACACAATTTGTGTTCCCGTTTCTTTTTAACTTTGCAGGGATGAATTTTTTAATTGAACATTACTCCGTTTGGAAAGCACTGCACATCATTTTTGTGGTGAGCTGGTTTGCCGGGTTGTTCTACATGGTACGATTGTTTATCTATCATACGGAAGCCAATACAAGACCGGAGGATGAAAAACGGGTGTTGCAGGATCAATTCAACATCATGCAAAACCGCTTGTGGTACATCATCACTACTCCGGCTATGATTGGTACGGTTCTTTTCGGAACACTCATGCTTACAGCGAATCCTGCGTTATTGAAAATGCCCTGGATGCATATCAAACTGACTTTCGTTGCGGTTTTATTGGTTTATCATTTTATCTGCCAGGGAATTATGAACCGCCTGAAGAATGGTTCTTCCAAATGGACTTCCGGGCATTTGCGTATGTGGAATGAAGTAGCAACCTTGCTTTTGGTGGCGATCGTTTTCCTCGTTATCCTGAAAACAAGCTTAGGCTGGCTCGGCGGAGTCATCGGATTCTTCGGAGTGGGAATTGCCCTGATGATGGGAATCAGGTTGTATAAGAAATTGCGGAAGAATTGAAGCGGTTTTTGAATTGCATACCGAAAATTTAAATCCAAAAAAGAATACCTTTACAAAAAGACTTGAAAATGACTTACGAAAATATCTTAGTGTCACAAAACGGACACGTCCAAACCATTACGATTAATCGTCCAAGCCAATTAAATGCGCTAAACAAACAAACCATTACCGAATTGAATTACGCCCTGAGTGCAGCAAACGAAGATGCAGGAACAGGAGTTGTCATTCTTACAGGATCGGGTGAAAAAGCATTTGTTGCAGGTGCGGATATCAAAGAATTTGCAGATTTTTCCATTGAAAAAGGCCGTGAACTGGCTGCTCAGGGACAACAGTTGTTATTCTCTTTTATTGAGAACATGACTACGCCGGTTATTGCTGCCGTAAACGGGTTTGCATTAGGTGGCGGATTGGAGTTGGCGATGGCTTCTCACATCCGCATTGCTTCGGCAAATGCAAAAATGGGACTACCTGAAGTTTCGTTGGGGGTAATTCCGGGATACGGTGGAACACAGCGTTTGGCACAATTGGTAGGTCGCGGAAAAGCAAACGAATTAATTTTTACTGCCGGAATGATCGGTGCGGATGAAGCAAAATCCTGGGGCCTGGTAAATCACGTTTGCGAGCCGGAAGAGTTGATGGACCTGGCAAATGAATTGGCCGGAAAAATCCTGAAAAACTCCGGAACTGCTATCGCTTCGGCTATCCGTGCGGTAAATGCTTTGTACAGTGAGGGCGGACAAAAAGGCTTTGATAAAGAAGTGGAGGAATTCGGCCTGTGTTTCGGAACAGCTGATTTCAAGGAAGGAACCACAGCATTCATCGAAAAAAGAAAACCAAACTTCAGAGGATAATTGAATCCGCTTAAAAAACTGCTAGGGCAAACGGCTGTTTACGGGTTGTCGAGTATACTCGGCAGAACCCTGAACTACTTATTGGTTCCGCTTTATACATTGGTTTTTAAAGAACCTTCGGATTATGGAGTGGTTTCCCAACTGTATGCCTTTGTAGCTTTTTTAATGGTCCTGCTGACTTTCGGAATGGAGACGACCTATTTCAGGTTCATCCAGGATCACGAAGACCGTCAGCGGATTTTTCGGAACAGCTTTCTCACAGTCATTTTGCTGAACGTCGCGTTTTTTTTCGGGATGTTCTTTTTCAACCGCGGGATTGCGGACCTGCTGCTTTTCAGCGACCATCCGGAATACATCATCCTGATGTGCGCCATTGTAGTGATTGATGCTTCATCCAGCTTGCCCCTGGCGAAATTGCGGGCAGAGGAAAATGCCCGGAAATTTGCCATCATTCAATTTTCGTCAATAGGAGTAAACATCCTGTTGAATGTAGTTTTGCTGCTGTTGTTTTTCGATAAGCAAGACCCTTCAAAAGGAGTGATGTATATCCTGGCCGCCAACCTGGTTTCAAGCCTGGTTAAACCGGTTATGCTTCGCAAGGATTTCACCCAAATTACCTTTAAGATTGATCCTGCGCTGCTAAAGCAAATGCTGGTTTACGCCATCCCGATTGTAATTGCAGGGTTTGCAGGAATTATCAACGAAACGATCGACCGGATCATGCTGAAGCAAATGCTGTACGATCCTGCCAACGGTTTTACGGCGAAAATGGCGGATGCGGAAATCGGTATTTACAGCGCCTGCTACAAACTAGCCATGTTGGTTACGATCCTTTTGCAGGCGTATCGTTATGCTGCCGAACCGTTTTTCTTTAACCAAATGAAGAACCAGGACCGCAATAAATTGTACGTCAAACTGATGAACTACTTTGTTGCAATGGTCTGCATTGTGTTTTTGGTGGTTTCCATGAACCTGGATATTTTCAAATTTTTCATTTCCACCAAAGCCTATTGGAAAGGGCTTTCCATTGTGCCGGTTCTGTTGCTGGCAAACGTTTTCCTCGGAATTTATTTCAACCAAAGCATCTGGTACAAGCTGACGAATCAAACCAAATTCGGGGCGTATATTTCCATCATGGGAGCCATGCTTACAATCACCATTAACTACCTGTTTATTCCCGAATACGGATACAAAGCCAGTGCGTGGGCAACATTGATTGTTTATGCATTCCAAATGGTGGTTTCGTATTTCTGGGGACAAAAACACTTCCCGATCAAGTACAACCTGCGCAAGTTTTTCCTGTACCTGGGATTGAGTATTCTGATCTATTTTATTTCCACCAAAATTCCTTACGGGGATCACGGAATCATCCGGTTTGTATTGAACAATCTGCTGATCATTTTCTTCATTTACATCGTAATGTCGGTAGAAGGAATCAAACTTTCGGCACTGCGCAGGAAATAAAAAAACCCGTCCATCTGCTGACGAACGGGACTTTAATAAGGGTTTCTCCCGTCTACAAACGGCGATCAAATCAATCCGCGGCGGCGGATCTCTTACTTGATTACTTGATACGTTTTAGAACCAGTCGATCCTGAAAGGATCAATAAATAAGTTCCGCTGGAAATTTTTTCCAATTGGTCCATTTCAACCAACCCGGAATTTACCTGCTTCATTTCGGAAAGAATGCGTCCGTTCAAATCCACCAATTTCAGGGATCGGACCACACCTTCTTTGTTATTTATGGAAATTGAATGGTTAAACGGATTCGGGTAAACAGATACCTGCTCCAAAAGATGTTCATCAACGCCAAGTGTCGAGAAGTAAACAGTTGTTCCGTCGAAATAGATTACCTGTTCAATTTTGAAGAAATCGTTTCCGGATTTATTCGGACAGTAAACGGAGATCGTCAGGTTATAATATCCCGGGTTTCCGATCAAAGCAAGTGTATCACTGATGTAAACCGTGTCTGTTGGGGAATAAACCGCCCAGGTTACATACAAACTTTGATTGCTGGAACTGTAAACGGCCTGGTACAAAGCAGCCGAATCGATCGCGTTGTAATCGATCACGCAGTTCGAAACCAAATCGGTATACAACGTATCATTGATAGCACCGTTCGGGTAAGGATTATTAGTGTAAGTGGAAGCAGAATCTGCAATGACAAAGTTTACGGTTGTAGAATCATTTCCCTGGTCCCAAACAGTTACTGAATAAATTCCCGCACACAGGTTTGAAACCGTATTTCCCATTACACCGTTACTCCATGCAATAGCATAAGGGGCAATTCCGCCGCTTGGTGAAACGGAAGCAGAACCGCTGCAGTTATTCGTCAGGTCATCCGTCGATGTGAGGTTTGCAGCAAGATTGATGGTTATCATGGAATCACCGACCGTAACCAGCTGGCTGAATGTACATCCGTTTGCATCCAGCGCAACTACCGTATAAGAACCAGGACAAAGTCCGCTAAAAGTATTAGCTGTACCAAAGGTGAGTCCGCCATCAACAGCATAAATATAAGAAGGAGTTCCTCCGGAAACAGTACCGCTTATTGTTCCGGTGCACGTTCCGTTAATAGCTGTTGAGGAAGTGAAGTTTCCTGTAAAACCGGAACAGGAATTCAATGAAGTATCTGCAACAGTAACGGTTAACGGAGCTGTTGAACAACCAACGGCATCCATGCAAATAATGGAATATGTTCCCGGGCACAAATTGGCTATAAATGATACCGGTGATTGAGGAGCACCTGATACGGAAAAGGTATAGGGAGCAGTTCCGCCGGTCGCATTCGCCTGAATGGCTCCGTCACAGTTTCCGGGAGTGCAGTTGGTAACAGAAGCAGTTAAAGCAATATTATTGCACGGACTATTGATGGTAAAAGACGAAACGGACGAATCTCCGTTCGAATCCCAAATTGCCACTGAATAATTTCCTGCACACAGATTATATACCGAATTTCCTATAGCACCGTTGCTCCAGGTAATAGTATATGGAGCCGTTCCACCGGTTGGCGAAACGGATGCGGATCCCGAACATGTTCCTGTGGAATCATTTGTAACAGTTAAACTGGGAACAATGGGATTCATGGAAGGGTCAACGACCACGGCTGTAGCGGTTGTTGAACAACCATTTACGTCCATCACGCTAAACATGTATGCTCCGGGACATAAACCGGAAAATAAGGCTTGCGGCTGAGTACCTGCTCCCGATGCGGAAAAGACATAAGGCCCGGATCCGCCTGTTACTGTAAGCTGTACTGCTCCGTCGCAATTTCCCGGAGTACAATTTGTTAACGTAGAAGCTGAAAGAACCAGGTTTGAACAAGGATCACCGATCGTAAAGATGGCAGTCATGGATACACCTGCGGAATCAATCACAAAAATGTAGTTTCCTGCACATAGATTTGAAACGGTTTGTACGTTTGTTCCAACAACGGTAGCGGTGTCCTGGTACCAGGTCCAGGTGCATGTGGAATAAGATGCAGCATCCGCGAAAGTTACCGATCCGTCACAAACTCCCGGGGCGGAAGCATTTGTAGGGATTATCGTTTGAGCCATACTTAGGCTTAAACTTGTCCATGTAACAAACACAAAAACAAGTGAGTAAAGGTGTTTCATAAGTTTAGTTTTGCCCAAAACTAATCCTTTACATATAAACGTGCAACTCTTTTTCGATTATTGCGTATAGATGGTGTGATTTTCATAACTTTGTGACATGTTGACAGTTGAACAGCTTATCGGTGATTTATTATTGCAGCACAATTGTGTGATCGTTCCTTCTTTCGGAGGTTTTGTGGCACAGCGTACGTCTGCAAAAATTGATTCGGCGAAAGGAGTGATTATTCCTCCGAAAAAATCCGTGTTATTCAATAAACAGCTGATCAATAATGACGGGTTGCTGATCGCGGCACTTTCCCAGGCTAATTCCATTCCTTATTCAGAAGCTGCAGAAGAAGTTCAGGCACATATCCATGAATGGGAAGCCAGATTGCAAATGGGTGGAAGAATCACCATTGACCGTGTGGGAAACCTGTTTTACGACCAGGAGCGCAATTTGTGTTTTGAACAAGACCGCTTCTACAATTTATTACTGGAGTCTTTCGGATTGAGTTCCGTTCATTTTGTTTCCGTTGCAGATGCCCAGGCACAGGAATCCCACCAGGCTATTTTGCATGTGGTAAAAGCGGTTGAAATAGAGCAAAAACAATTGACACCGACATCTGAGCCGTCTTTCGTTCTGAACGAAGAGCCGATTGTTCCGGTGCTGGAAGTAGTACATGAAGAGCATATTCAGCCAACGGCACTTCCTGTTAAGAAGAAATCAAATACCTGGAGATATGTAGCTGCTGCCTGCTTGCTTCCGGTTGCTTTTTATTCGTTCTGGATTCCTGTGAAAACAGATGTGCTGGAGTCCGGAGTGGTTTCATTTTCCGATTTTAACCCGTTCCATGCAACCAAAAAAGGAACGTACACCCTTCCGGAATCGAACTATAGTTTCCAAAAGAGAACGGTGAAGAAACAATTGGAAAATTTACCACGCAACGTAGAAACGTTTTCCTACGAAATGGATGAAGACACCTACGTTCCGGTTTCTTTGAAAAAGCAAAAAGCAGTTGTGAAAGCAGAAACTCCTGAAGCAGAAGGAAAGCAGCCTGAGGTTGTTGCTGAAATACCCAAAAAAGTGGTTGAACAGCCGAAAACCAATCCGGTACCTGCTGCGCCGAAAGGAGGGCAAATCATTGTCGGAAGTTATTCCGATAAGAAAAATGCCGAAGAACTGATCCAGTTATTGAAAACAAACGGAATGAGCGGGCAGATCATGGAAACGAATGGAAAAATTCGTGTGACTGCTGGAAATGCTTCCCAGTTTTCACAGCTTGAACCGAAGTTGAAAGCTTTGGGAATTGCTCCGTGGATCTTAAAATAATTGAAAAGGCATTTCGACTCCGCTCAATGACCTTTTCAATGAAATACCTAAGATCAATAGGAACTGAGCAAAGTCGAAAAGACAGGTTCATTTATCTGAAATCAATTAGGAGACTGAGCGGAGTCGAAGGATCAATTTACTGCCTGCAAACGCTTTTTCCAAAAAATATGCGAAACGGCTAATACTCCAAGAAAAATAAGCGGGGAAATGATTTTCGCTGCCGGATCACCGATAGAGGCATGAAGAATACTTGCTGAAATCAGGGTAATACCGAAACCTGCATAAGCCCATTCTTTGACAGATCCTTTAAAAAACGGAATCAGCAGAACCAGCGCTCCGATAATCTTCGCAATTCCCAATTCAATGCGGAATGCATCCTGGAAACCCATTTTGATAAAACCTGCCTGGACTTCCGGGGATGCGAAATACATGGATCCGGAGAATAGCATCATAAGTGAAAATAAGCCTGTTGTTGACCAATAAATAATGTTGTTCTTTTTCATGGAATTTATTTTTTTGGCAAAGCTATAGGATACCCGGTTTACTTTTTGCCTGTATTTCCTTTTGGAAACTAGTTTCCACCAAGAAACTAATTGTAAAATCGATCGTATAACGTCGTATTTTTGTGGTATGGTAATGAAAAAGAAAATGATACATGAGCCGGCAGCCTGCGCAGGAAGAATGCTGGCGATCCGTGACACGCTGGAATTGCTTTCCGGAAAGTGGAAAATTCAGATCATTGGAACCCTGATTTTCGAGAATTCCATGAAGTTTATGGAATTGAAACGGAATATTCCGGGAATCGGGGCCAAAATGCTTTCCAAGGAATTGCAGGAACTGGAAGTGAATCAATTGATCACGCGCACGGTTTGCGATACGAAACCCATTACGGTGGAATACAAGATCACCCCTTACGGATTAACGCTGGAACCCATCATTGCAGAATTAGCTGTTTGGGGATCCAATCACCGTAAGCACTTATTCAGTAAGAGCTGATTTACTGTAAATGAATGTTTTTGAAAACAACGCGGCATTCACAAGTACCACCGTTCTTTTTGTTTCGTTCCACTTCGTTGAACACGTAGTTGGTATCACTGTTCAGGTTCAGGCCCACAACCAGTGAAGTATCCGCAGCTCTTCCGGTAATGGAATCTACGTACATCCTGCAGGGTTTGAAGCTGTCCATGTTCTTATGCCCGTTTCTTTCCAGGATAATGGTTTCGCTTTTCTTGGCAACAAAGAAACTGTCTACCGTGAAGAATACCGTTGCAGCAGAATCCGTGCGTTCATACACGCGAATCCAAACATCGTAATCAGAATCGTTTTGAATAACCTGGTTGTATTTAACGCTGGGGTCCTTACAGGAAGCAAGAATGAGCAAAAGAGCAATAAAAGGCAGAAAGTTCTTCATGCGCCAAAGGTATGAAAATCAAATCGTAGAATGCAAAAAAATTGAAATAACGTAGGGACGCAAAGCATTGCGTGCCCACATATTTTCAATTTTTTAAAAAAAGTAAACTGAGCGGAGTCGAAGTTTAAAAACGGATCGTTACCCCGATCATCGCCTGGAATCCCTGAACCGGATAGTTGTACCATCTTTTATAACGCTGCGCAGCCACGTTATTCAAATTAATGAACCCGGAAACGCGCTTGTTATACCGGTATTCCAACCCAATATTTGCATCTGCCAGGAAACCTAATTTTAAAGCGTATTGCTGGTTTTCTTCCAGTACATCTTTCCCCGGAGCAAATACCTGTGCTCTTCTTCCGCCTTCCAGGTTCGCGTCAACCGTTAAGATAAACTTGTCATACAGGTTGTAAGTTCCTCTCAAAACAATCTGGAATTGAGGAAGGTTCCATGCAAAAATGTTGTTCCGTGCATTGTAGGAATAGTATCTTCCGATCACGTCGATCTTCACTTTTTCCTTCAGCTGATAATAGATCGATGCTTCCAGTTTGGTAATGTTTATCGTATCGTAGATGACGTTGAAGCGGTTTCTGCCCGAATAAACCGTGTCGGTTACGAAGAGCGCTTTGCCCTTTACATGCGAAAAACTTGCAAAGGCATTAAACCCGATACGTTTGGACAATGTTCCTTTGATCCCGATGTAGCCGTCTGCTGCTTTGTGCTCATTCTGCAGCGTAACATTCGATAAAGCGAATTCATTTTCATCCGTGATGCGCTTGAAGGACTGTTGTGTCAAACCTCCGGTTACACCCACGTAAGGAATCAGGATGTCATTGAACAATGAATATTTGACTTCGGCGATCGGGTAGAGGTAAACCTTGTCTTTTGTTCCCAAACTTGCAGTCAGGTCCACTCCGACCTTCGCTTTCAGTTTCCGGTTTTTGGAATAAGTACTGATGCTTGGTTTTAAACTGATAATCGTGTTCTTATTTTCCAGTCCGGTATTGAGGAATCCGGGCATGGTATCGTTCATGACCCCGTATTTGTAGGAATTGTGAAGGATATCCAGGTCGGCAGCAAAAATCTCTGTTCCCCATTTGTATTCGGCACCGGTGCGGATGGCGAAGAAATTCTCGCGGGCATTCCAGTCGTTCAAAGAATCTGCCTTTGGTTTTTTATCGTTGAAATGACGGTATTCCAGTCCGAGTTTCCAATTCAGGCCCAAGCTGTCTTTGGCATGGGAATGGAAGCCTCCTTTCAGTCCGAAGGTATTGAAACGCTGGGCAATGCTGTCTTTATCCGCATCTTCATTCGGGAAACCGTAGAAATGAAGTCCCTGGTTGCGGTAATAAGATTCGGCATCCCAGCTGTATTTCTTTTCGTTTACGCCTACAAATGCGCGTACATTCGTGCGGTCGAAATTGGCCGGTGCAACATTGCGCATCTTCCCGAAAGAACTCAAATGCTGAATGTTTCCGCCATAGTTCATTTTACGGCTGCGACCGTTGTTGTAGTAAACTTCAGCAAGCGGCATCAATAAAGAACCGATCCCGATTCGTGCATATCCATTGTACAATTGCGGCAATTTTTGCTGCAGGTTTACTTTCGCCGGTTCGATTTTCGGAATCTCAAAAGTGGGTTCGTAATTGATGGAAAGCAGCGGAAAAGAAGTCGTTGGAATAGGGAAAACCGTATCCAAAACCTTGGGCTGTGAATTCAGGCGGTGAGCTTCCTCAACCGTACGGTTTCCCGTAACATTGATCGTAATGTCATTTTGCCCGGACACATTCGAAAAAGATCCAATGAACAGCGCACTTAAAAGTGATAATATGTGTGTACTTCTCTTCATTATTTCCCTGTTTTTTCATCCACTTCAATCACCGTAGGCTCGCTTGGGTTCGTCAAAGTTTTTGGTTGTGTTTTCAATTGCATGATCTCGTTGTACAGTTCACCTGCTTCCTGCAGAATTCCGTCGTCTTTCACCGGGTAATGGTCAATAACGGACTTGATCGTGTTTTCTGCCTGGAACAAATCTTTTTTCTGAAGCAATACCTTCGTTTGAAGGATCAATCCTTTCGCGATCCAGTAATCGTAACCAGGTTTCATTTTCAGCAATTCCCGGATAATAGTTTCTGTTTTGGTATAATCTGCCTGCTCAAATGCATTCTGAGCCAGGGTAAACTTGGATTCTGCCGCCCACGCAGTTGTTGCGTTTTTGATGACGTAATCCAAAGACAGTTGCGCTTCGGCATAGCGTTTTTCCTTCGAAAGTGAAATTCCTTTGATGTATTCCGCTTCCAGTTTCACTTGCGTGGTTTGCTGAACACCCAGTACTTTTTGAGCGTATTCAACCGCATTGGCGTAGTTCTCCAACAAGAAGTGACAGCGCATCAATCCGATCCGGGCATTGTTCAGGTATTCGGGGTTGGAACTGATTTCTTCCGTGCGTTTATAGTATGGAAGTGCAGCTTCTTTCTGGTTTCCGTTAAACAAGAACTTGGCGGTTCGTACCGAAGCCAGTTCCGTGTAATCGTCATTTGGACCGGCAAGTGTAATCTGATAGATCGCAATAGCATCTGCTTCACGCTTCAGGCGATACAAAGCGTCCGCTTTCTGGTTCATGGCATCGCGGTAGAATTTACCGTTCGGGTATTTATTCAGGTATTTATCGAATTCCTTGATGGATGCTTCCCATTCCGACTTTTCGTACTGATCGAATGCCAACCGGTAATATTCATCTTCCACCTGGTTGGTCAGTGAATCCACACAACTGTATTTCCCCGCCAGCGTTTCAATTTTGTTCAATAAGCGCTGTGCACGGTATACGGAAACCAAGGAACTTACTTCGCGTTCACAGATCGTATCGTTGATCGTGAATTCATTCAGGACTTTCGTGTAATACGTTTCCGCCTGGTTGAAATTATTGCGCTTGAAAGCAATATCTCCGAGGTAGTGATAAGCATCTTTCACCGTGTTGCTGGACGGATAATCAGAAATGATCTGTTTGTAATAACGTTCCGATTTGTCCAGGTTTTCTTCCTCAAAATAGGCCCGGGCAATATCCAGAATAGCGCGTTGCATGTAACGGGATTTCGGATAATTGTTGATGAGGTCCGTTAAGCTTTGAATGCGCTCGTTCTGTTTGTCCATGAAATTATAGGTACGGGCCATGTAGTACAAAGCCTGATCGTCGTATCCCTGTTTCAGGTTGTAAGCAGCTTTGTAATTGTCTACCGCCAGTTTGTTGATGGTCTGGTCGGCCTGTGAATTCCGGTAGTACTCGTCAGCCAAACGCATGTGTGCATCCGCTTTCTTGTTGAGTTCCGTCAGATTCGGCTGGCTCAGGTATTCTCTGAAAGTTTGTTCGACCTGTTTGTATTCGCCCGTGGCCAGGTAAGCATATCCTTTGTTGTAAATAGCATCGTTTCGCAAGCCGCTCATCTGAGAACCGGCCATTCCCATGAATTGCGTGTATTTCTTGATTGCTTCCGGGTATTTTTTCAGATAGAATAGCGCGTCTGCAGTCCAGTAAACGGCTTTTGCACTGATTTCCGGGCTGATCGGGTATTTGTCTACCAATTCAAAAGCCTGGATGGCATTAGTGTATTCCGATTTCTGGAACAATTCCACACCCCGGTTGAAAGCGATCAACTGGTAAGCGGATTTCAGTTTGATGTCCTTGTTGGTCAACTGATCCAAAGACTCCAGTGCTTTCTGGTAATTCTTGGTAGAAGTATACACGTTCACCAAATATTGGTAAATCACCGGTTTGCGTTTGGAATCCGGGTATTTCTCCAGGTACAATTTGAAAGCTTCCACTGCTTCGTCATAAGCATTCATGTCCAGTTTGTAGGAAAGCAATGCGTAATTGTACAAAGCATCTTCCTGGATCATTTTGTCCATATCGAGTTGACTGGCTGCTTCGAAGGCTGTGCGGGCATAAACCAGTTCTCCCAGGTTGGTATAACACTCTCCGGCATGGTACAGGGCAATCTGGCCCAGAACGTCTTTTTCACGGGCAACGCGGTCAAAATACTTCACGGCTTTCGTACAGTTCGAAGTACGTGAATAAGCCAAAGCAAGTGCATAATCGTCGTCGCGGGTGGTATTCGATTTCGAATTGTATAATTCCAGGTAAGGAAGCGCTTCGTCGTACTTTTCCAGGTGGAAATAACTGTCCCCGATAATGTGACTGATCTCGACCTGCTCAGCCGGTTTCAAACTGTCGACTTTACCCGGCGCAAAATCTACTACCTCCTGGTATTTGTGCTGAATGTAATAAATCTGAGTGATGTAATAAGGAACAACGCGGTTGAAACGGTTGTCGGTCAATAATTTCTCAAATCCTTCCAAAGCCGTCTGGTAGGAACTGTCCAGGTAGCAGATGTGCGAGTAGTAATACAAACTCGGTGCTCCGTACTGACTGGTAGAATCTTTTACTTCATAGAAAGCCAGTTTGGATTCCGGGTATTGTTTTTCGTCAAAGTAGGCATATCCCAATTTGAAGTAATATTCTTCCTGGTTCTCTTTGTCTACCGATGACCGGCTTAGTTGCTTGAAGTATTCAATGGACTTTTTGTAATCCTTTTTCTGATAATAGTAACGGCCGATCTGGAAAAGGATATTGCTCCGGTAAATGCTTTCAGGATATTCCCGGTTGAAAGTTTCCAGCAGATCAATAGCGTCGTTGTTGAAGAGTTCCAATGCGGAAAGACCTTCATAATACAAGGCTTTGATGTAGTATGAATCGTTTTTGGAACCTTTGTAATCAGTAATAAACAGGCGGAATTCTTTGCGTGCGGCACTGTATTGTTCTTTCTCAAACAAATCTTCTGCTTTGTAGAACCCACTCAGCGGAGAATGATATTTCTCACTTGCCTGGGACCATGCCGAAGAGCTTGCAACAAGTAGAAAAAGGATAAAAAGAAAACGCATTACAACTATTTTAAGATCCTAAAATTAAGTAGTCCCTTAGGGAGAAAGGGCGCGCGCGTTCAAAAGTTTTAAACGTATAACTGTTAAGAGATAATCTCGTTACACGGGAATTTTACGAATTGGAATTCTGAATTTTACAAGTGAAAATGTTCAAATGTTCAAATGTTCAAATGTTCAAATGTTCAAATGTTCAAATGTTCAAATTGAACTGTTTAAACTCTTTTGAACCTTCGGAGCTCTAAGAGCGAAGAAGATTGAACCTGTTTGAACATTATTAAACTCAAAAGTGGTGGAGAAAGTTATTCGCATTCAAAACGGAAGAATTGACCAGTTGGGTCAAACAGTTCTTGACAACATCAATTTCGAGGTGGAATCGGATGAGTTGGTTTTCCTGATCGGGAAAACAGGTTCGGGGAAAAGCAGCTTGCTGAAAGTGCTTTACGGAGAATTGGAATTGAGTGACGGTTCGGGTTCGATGGTGGAATTCGACCTGAAACGGCTTTCGAAACGCCAAATCCCAAATTTGCGCCGTAAATTAGGAGTGGTATTCCAGGATTTCCAGTTACTTTCCGATCGGTCAATCACTGACAACCTGCGCTTTGTGATGAAGGCAACAGGCTGGAAAGACAAACGTGAAATGGACAACCGTATCCGCACCGTTTTGTCGATGGTCGGACTGGAAGGAAAAGAACACATTCAGCCGCATCGTCTTTCGGGAGGAGAACAGCAGCGTGTAGCCATTGCACGTGCGTTGATCAATCACCCGAAAGTAATCATTGCCGATGAGCCGACAGGGAATTTAGACCCGGAAACATCCACCGAAATTATGCACCTGATCGTTGCCGTGGCGAAAGAAGAAAAAGCGGCGGTAATCATGGCAACACACGACATGTCTTTGATCGAGAAATTCCCGGGAAGAGTTTACAAAGTGGAAAACCGCGAAATGAAGGCCCTGGACACGATGCATCGCTTTGATCCGTTCCAGCCGCTGTTTGATTGAAAACCACATAGATTAGTTCGATACACTGATTGGCAGCTTCGCTGCTTTTTCACCACAAAGGACACGAAGAGCACAAGGAATTTTACGTTGGTTGTTATCTAAAGACTGATTTGATGAGGTTAATGATATTTCAAGTTGATGATTTGTTGTTTCACTCCGCTCTCGTTTTTTAATACTTCGTTTAATGAAAAAAGGGAAACAAACTGTCTCCCTTGTGAATTTGTTGGTGAAAATAAATTACTTCTTTACCACTTCGGATAGTTCGATCATATTTCCCCATGGGTCCTGGAAAAATGCCAGCTTGCGGCCGATTGCTTCCAGGTAGAATGTTTCACCAACAATCGTTACTCCGCGCTTTTTCAATTCTGCAACGATTTGGTCTACGTTGGAAACATCCATACAAATGTGGTGGAAACCTGCTTCTTCCAGACTTTTACCCAAATCGGAATAAATAACCGGCTTGGATAATTTACCTCCGGCAAGAATTTCTACCCAAAAATCATTGGTATTCGGCGGAGCCAGGTAAGCCAGTTTTTCATCGGCATAAGGCCATTCGTGAATCACACGGAAATCCAGTTTTTCGGTATACCATTTAATAGCTGCGTCATAATCAGGAACGCGAATTCCAACATGGTTTCCTACCAATTCTGCCAAGGGGCTTTTCGGGTTCAAAGCAGGCATATCAAATCCTGTTTCGTGATTGTGTGTTTGTGCGTTTACTGCAGTTGCTGCGAATAAACCGATGACCATCAAGGTGTTTTTAATTGCTCTTTTCATGATTTCTAAATTTTTGTGTTGAATAATTTGATACCACAAAGTTGCGGGCAAACACCCCGGTTTCTTATAGTCATTGCACAGCGATCATTATGAAAATCAAAGATTGATCAACTATGCATTTTCGCACAATTTGCTCCGATCAAGCGAAGAGCAGAGGTTATACCTCAACCATATCTGCGTAAATCCGCGCGATCTGCGTGCAAATAAATCCTGAGAGTGACTCACAATTTACTCACGGCATCTATAAAGTATGGCGAATCGTTCCACCGGATCTTTTTATAACTGAAATCTGCCTTTAATTCTTCCGGCAAACACTGGTAGATGGCCTCGTTCATCTTCTCCAGCAATAATTTTTTGGAGAAGGTATCGGCTACTACAAAGCTTATTTCACGAACCGGCTTCGGATCTGCAAATGGCTTAAACAACGTCCGGTCTTTTTCATTGTTTACCGAAAGCATCGGAATGATTGCAAATCCCAACTGGGCACGTACCAAATTTTTAAGGGTCTCAATGGAAGTAATATCGTACTGAAACTGATCTTTGATTTTACCCGGTTCTTTCAGTTCGCAAATGTCCAGCAACTGTGCATTGTAACAATATTCGTGATGAAGCAGCAAGAGTTCGGGCCTGTCTTTCGGCTGTAGTTTATAAAACGGATCGCCGGCCATGGGATGATCCGGTGGCAGATATGCAATGAACGGTTCCATAAAAATCGGGTGTTCCACCAAATTCGGTCTGCCGGTCGGCGTGGCCATAATGGCGATATCCAGCGTACCGTTTTCCACCTCTGCCATTAATTGCCCGGTATATCCTTCCCGGATGATAAAGTTTACTTTCGGCGCAGCTTCGCGCATGGCTTTGATAAATTTCGGAATCAGATACGGAGACAAAGTTGAAATCACACCCACTCTTACTTCCCCTTCCAGCAGGTTCTTCTCGTTAATGACAAAATCGCGGATCTCATTCGTTTCACGCAGGATCTTTTTAGCACGGTGAATGATTTCCACACCCAATTTAGTCGGAGTAAGCGGCACTTTATTCCGGTCAAAAATTTTTATTCCGATTTCTTCTTCTAAATTTTTTAATTGGATGGTGAGCCCCGGCTGGGAGATCATGCATACTTCCGCAGCCCTTGCAAAATGGCGTTCTTCGTCCAAAGCCACGATATATTTTAATTGCTGAATCGTCATGATTATAATTTTTATTTATAAAGGTAAAAAATTATTGATTTGATTTATGAAAACACCCGCCCTAAATTTGTCTCATCAAACATCGGATAAGCCGGTTGAAGAAAACAAGTATTAACCCCGACGATGAATGTCGGGATGTAACAATTAAAAAAACAGATTATGAAATTCTCAAGAACAGCAAACGCAAATTGGAAAGGTACCGGAATGGAAGGAACAGGTACAATCAGTACTCAAAGCACGACTTTGAACAATGCACAATTATCGTTTAAGACCCGCTTCGCAGAAGGAGTAGGAACAAACCCGGAAGAATTATTGGCAGCAGCACATTCCGGATGTTTTACCATGCAGTTGAGCTTCTTATTAAATGAAGCAGGATTCACAGCCGAAGATTTGAACACATCCGCAAAAGTGACTTTTGAAGATGGGACCATTACAACGATTCACTTAAATACAACAGGAAACGTTCCGAACATTTCAGAAGCACAATTTATCGAACTGGCACAAAAAGCAAAAGAAGTTTGTCCGGTTTCCAAATTACTGAAAGCTGAAATCACGCTTTCTGTTGAACTGACTAATAACTAAAATTCATTCACCGAAAAACTAAAAAGAACATGAAAACTTTAAAGACACAATTAAATCGTTATTTCCTGTTGGCAATAGCATTCCTTTTCATCGGATTTACAAGCGCTAATGCACAAACAACACCCGCAGGTATCAAAAATGTGGTACTGGTTCACGGAGCTTTTGCTGACGGTTCAGGCTGGAAGAATCTCTACGAAGTATTAACCGCAAAAGGGTATCATGTCACAGTCGTTCAAAATCCCTTAACATCGCTTGAAGACGATGTGACTGCAACCCTGAATGCTTTGGATATGCAGGATGGCCCCGCGATTCTGGTTGGCCATTCCTGGGGAGGCGTGGTGATTACCGAAGCCGGAAATCATCCGAAAGCAGCCGGCCTGGTATATGTTGCCGCACTTCAGCCCGACAAAGGAGAAACCGCCCTTCAATGGTTGCAAACTGCTCCGCCGGCTCCTGAAAACGGTGTATTGCCTCCGAACGACAAAGGAATCGTTTATTACGACCAGGCAAAATACCACGCTGGGTTTTGTGCGGACCTGAGTAAGAAAGACGCCGATTTTATGTACGCATCCCAGGGTGCACTTCATGTAAGTACGCTCACTGCAACGGTAAGCAATGCTGCCTGGAAAACAAAACCTGCTTACGGGATTGTGGCTACAGAGGATAAATCGATCGCACCTGAAATTGAGCGAAACATGTACAAAAGATCCAATACAAAGATCACCGAAATAAAAGGAAGCCATGTCGTTTTCATTTCACAGCCAAAGGCGGTTGCCGATGTGATCATCAAAGCCGCTACAGAGATCAAGTTATAAGGATCTTATATAAAAACGAGTTACAGAAGGAACTCCGGCATCTGATGCCGGAGTTTTTTTGTGGAATAAACTTATATAAGTATGAAAAGCGCCTGCTAGCAGGCATCTTTTTGTCTTTCCCAAGATGCACAGATTTTAGCTCGGCTACCGCACTCACTCGAGTGGCGTCTGGTAAGCGCCACAAATAATCTGTGCATCTGTGGTAAATTGATCACCTGATTTTTGTACAAACTCATGAAATAAGCCTGAAAAGAGGGCAAAATCGAACTTTTCTGCCGGCATCTTTGATTTTCATAATAAAGCCTGTGTTATCCGTATAATGCCCCGCCTGCAAACGCTGCACCTTTGTGTCATAGAAATTCACAAAAAGAAAATGAACATGGAAACAACACAAAAACAAGCTTTTGCATCACTCGAGAAAGCGGTGAATAAAGCAAACGAATTGGGGGTCAATGCAAACATCGCCATTTTGGACACAACAGGTTACCTGAAAGCATTCGTAAGAATGGATGATGCCTACCTCGGATCAATCGATATCGCGATGGGAAAAGCAAAAACAGCGATGCTTTTTAGAATGAATTCCGAATCTGTAGGCGAATTCTTAAACCCGGCAAACGGCACTTATGGAATGGTGAACACGAATGGCGGACTCGTAGGATTTAAAGGCGGGGTTCCGGTCACGGAAGGAAATCAAATCGTAGCCTACATCGGAGTTTCAGGTGGAAGTCCGGACCAGGATTTTGAAATCGCAACGGCTGGAAGCCAGCTATAAAAAACAAGTAAACAATCAAAAAATGTCTGCTTCGGCAGATGACTAATAACAAATAAATAAACAATCAAAAATTAAGTATCATGAAAACAAAAACAATTTTAATCACCGGAGCAGCTTCCGGATTTGGAGAAGGAACAGCAATCGGTTTGGCTAAATTGGGCCACAAAGTAATCGCAGGAGTGCAAATCGCGCCGCAATTGACAAGTATGCGTCAAAAAGTAGCAGAACTCGGACTTCAGGACAACATCGAAGTGATCAAACTGGATATCCTGGATAAGTACGATGTAAGAAATGCCTTGAAACTGGATATCGATGTGTTCTTCAGCAACGCAGGAATCGGTGAAAGCGGACCGGCATTCGAAATTCCATTGGATTTGGTGCGCGGAAATTACGAAACCAATGTGTTTGCACCGCTTGAACTGGCTCAGGGCTTCAGTTCCAAATGGATCAAAGAAGGTAAAAAAGGAAAAATCGTTTTCACTTCTTCCATGGGTGGTTTGTTCACACCTTCCGGTTACGGGATTTACGTTTCAACCAAACACGCGCTGGAAGCAATCGCAGAAGCATTGGCAGATGAGTTGAAAGTATACGGAATCCAGATCCAGACAATCAATCCGGGAGCATACCTGACAGGTTTCAACGAAACAATGGCTGAGAACGCTTTCCGTTGGTTGGACGATGAGAAAAACTTCACCAAACGTGCCGATATGAAAGCCAATTTCGACTCCTTGTTAGGAACACCTGAAGGAAGATTGGATCCGCAGGAAATGATCGATGCCATGATCGAGATTGTACCTTCCGATACCGGTAAATTCAGAAACGTGGTTCCGCAATTCGTGGAAGACATGTTGAAAGAACACCAATTGAAAGCCTGGGAAAACCAAATCTAATTGGCAGGCAGTCAACTTTCTAAACGGACGGCAAATGGGTCGTCCGTTTGAATTTAATTCCGAAAAGTTTAATTTTATAATGCCAATCAGTATGCAGATGATCAGAGAAACTCTTGACAGCAAGGAAATCAACACCCTCCGGGATTTGCCGGATATGATCCCGGTTTTTCGCGAATTCTTTGAAGACTGGGCCATCCGGGTGTTTAACCGCGAGCAGCACGAATGCCGGAATTATTTGTCGCCAAACAGAAGGGAATTTTACAAAGCTTTGTTGATCACAAAAGGAACCGGTGTTTTCACTATGGGCCTGAACACCTATTACATCGATGAGCCGACACTGTTGTTCATTCATCCGAACGATATTATTTCCTGGAAAAACCTCTCGGAAGAGTCCGGAGGCTTTTACGTGCTCTTCAAAAAGTCTTTTATCAGCAAGCATTTACAGCTGAAAGCTATTATTGACAAGTATGGGTTATTTTCGGACAAAAGCAAAAGCGTGATCCGTTTGACGGAAAGCGAAGTCCCGCGCATCAGCCAGTACTTTGAAAAAATGCAGGAAGAAGAGCAGGACGAGACCAGCGAATTCCGGGAAGATTCCATGCAGGCTTTCTTGCAGCTGCTGATGGTGGAAAGCATGAAAGTGGCGCGTTTCCCGAAACCCGATGAGGTAACGGAAGACTACTCGAACATTCACCAATTCTTCGATCTGCTGGAGAGAGAAACTTCCGGGATCAATTATGCCAATCCGATCCGGATCAAAACCGCTAAAGAATTTGCAAACGACCTGCAAATGCACCCGAATTACTTGAATGCAGTTCTAAAGAAACATACCGGCCAAAATGCCAGCACACATATCCGTAACCGGATTTTGGACGAAGCCAAAGCTTTGCTGGTTCAAACCGACTGGAGTTTACAGGACATCAGCTACAGCGTTGGTTTTGCCGAGCAGCCCAACTTTAGCCAGTTCTTTAAAAAGAATACCGGTTTCACACCGGCTGAATTCAGACGAAGTTTTTAACGCAGAGATCTCTGTCAATACACCACTTTTTATTTTTCACCGCAAAGAAAAGAAGGACGCAGAGAATAATTGATCACCGGGTTCTTGTAGAAAGAATAATGAGATATATTGAAGTCTTCCTGTTAATTGGGGAGACTTTTCTTTGGTAATAAAGTTCTTCCATTACATCTACTTTCTCAATCCTTCATTAAGGAAAAACTCTTTGCGCTCTTCTTCTCTTAGCGGTTCATAAAAATAACCACTCTCACCGTTAAGTTGGTTTCTACTTCCCAATCTTTGATATTCATAATCCGTGCTTTGCAATCGCTATGAAGCAGGCACCGCTTTATCCGGAACTTTGTTGTATCAAATTACCCCGACGATGAATGTCGGGATTTAAAATTAAAAAATGAGTGAAATGAAAAAATCAGTATTAATTATCGGAGCAGGTCAAGGGCTAAGCCGGGGAGTTGCGGAGAAGTTCGCAGCCGAAGGATTCGCCATTAACCTGATCAGCCGCAACAGGGGAAACCTGGAACGATTGAAAGAACACCTTAACTCGAAAGGAATCCAGGTGGATTACGCCCTGGCAGATGCCGGGAACACGGAAGAACTGGGAAAAGCCATCCGCGAATTATGCAACTGGAACGATGGGTTCGATGTAGTGCTTTACAACGCAGCAGTTCTGAAAGAAAAAGACATCCTGGAAGAAACATCGGAAAGTCTTACGCAAGAATTCACAATCAACGTGGCCAATGCCTTACACGCTTTGCAGGCAACTCACGACGGATTGAAACAAAAGCAGGGCGCATTTCTTATAACCGGTGGTGGTTTGGCCATCAATCCGCATCCTTCCTACGGCTCATTATCTATTGGAAAAGCAGGAATCAGAAGCCTCGCTTACCAGTTGCATGAACGTTTGAAAGACGACGGAATTTACGTTGGCTTGCTAACCGTTGCAGGTTTCATTACTCCCGACAGCGCCACGCATTCGCCGGATGTTTTAGCAGACTTGTTTTGGAAAATCTACAGCGAAAGAACCGCAGTTGAGTACAAACAATAAGTATAAAAAGCAAAACCTTGACAAAAGAGGAAGAAGTTACTTAATACTGGTAATCTCTAAATCTTTGCGCTCTTTCACTCTTTGCGGTTAAAATAAGATCCTATTTATAAACCGCAGAGAAACAAAGAACGCAAAGGGCCGGATACACTTTAAAAACCTGTCTTTGGTGTAACCAGATAAAAGTTCACAGATCTTCAATGCTGTCAGAATTCAAATCAAAAATAACAATCATGGAAAATAGAAAAACATGGCTCATCACAGGAGCCTCACAAGGAATTGGCCTGGCAACGGTAAAATACCTGTTGTCGAAAGACCAGCAAGTCATTGCAACTACACGCGACGCGAAAAAGTTTGATGCAACATTGAAAAATCATCCGCAACTGGAAGTCATAGATTTGGATTTGACCAACGAAGACGCCGTTCGAAACGCAGTAGCTTATGTAGCGGAGAAATACGGAAAAATTGATCTGTTGATCAACAATGCCGGGTTCGGATTTGCCGGAGCCATCGAAGAAGCAAGCGAAGCAGAGATCCAAAAAGTGCTTGCGATCAATGTAGAAGCTGCTTTGCGTATGACGCGCTGCGTATTGCCTTTTATGCGCCAGGCACGAAACGGGCACATCATCAATTTCTCTTCCGTTGCAGGATTAGCGAGCACACCGGGATTCGGGATTTACAATGCTTCCAAATATGCGGTTGAGGGATTTTCAGAAGCTTTGTATTACGAAGTGAAAGATTTGGGAATCAAAGTCACGCTGATTGAACCCGGAGCATTCCGCACCAATTTTTTAGATAACTCGCTGGCTGTAGCGCAAACTACCATTGCAGATTACGACGCCACGGCGGGCAACTTCAAAAACATGCTTCACGCAAACAATGGTAAACAAATCGGTAACCCGGAAAAGGCGGCCGAGTACATTTTCGAGATCTCCGAAATGGAAAATCCGCCGCTGCGCTTAATGTTGGGCGAAGATGCTTACAACCGCGTGGTTGCAAAATTGCTGGATATGCAAGCCGAAATCGAGCGCATGAAATATATGACGCTTGCATCCGGTTTTTCAAACAACTAAATCGGGGAAATCATGAAAACGTTTAAACTCACAGCATTTACTCTTTTTAGTTTGTTTGGAATGAATGCATTTAGTCAAACCGAAGCAGCAAACAAACAACTCATCCGCGACGGTTTCGATCGCTGGGCTGCAGGAACAGGTAGCTTTTTCGACCTGCTTGCCGAAGATGCCAGCTGGACCATTTCAGGAAGTGCGGCCTTGTCTAAAACTTATACTTCCAAACAGCAATTGCTGGACGAGGTCATTGTTCCACTGAACGAATTGCTTACTCAGAAAATTGTGCCAACAGTGCGCGAAATCTACGCAGACGGAAATACCGTCATCGTCATTTGGGACGGAAAAGCAACAGCTTTCAACGGTGATCCTTACAACGTGAGTTACGCCTGGTTCATGCAGCTGGACAAAGGAAAAATCGTGAAAGTGACCGCGTTTTTAGATACGAAGGACTTTGACGCGATCTTTGAAAAAGCGGCCAAGCGGTGAGGTCATTTTGGCTACAATCCAACTCATTTTGGCAACATGCGCCCGGCTGTTACGATTGATCTTTGCATCAGATAATCAAACACATTTCAAATGCAGAAAACAATTTTAATTACGGGTGCATCTGCCGGATTGGGAAAGGCAACGGCCAAATTATTCCAGTCGAAAGGCTGGAACGTCATTGCGACGATGCGCAATCCTGAAAAGGAAACCGAACTTTCAACCCTCGAAAACGTGACTTTGCTTGCGCTGGATGTTACCAACCCGGAACAGATTACCAAAGCCGTTGCAGAAATCACTTCGAAACAAGAAATAGATGTCGTTTTCAATAATGCGGGTTATGGTTTGGCAGGACCGTTGGAACACGCTTCCGACGCACAGATCGTGCAGCAAATCGAAACCAATCTCACAGGAGTAATCCGGATGACGAAAGCCTTCATTCCTTATTTCAAAAAGCAAAGAAGCGGATTGTTTATCACAACAACTTCCATTTTCGGCTATTCTTCCTGTCCGATGTCGAGTGTGTACAATGCTACCAAATGGGCGCTGGAAGGTTTCAGCGAAAGCATTTCGTACGATTTGGCTTTGTTCAATATCGGGATCAAAACCGTTGCTCCGGGCGGAATCAAGAGCAATTTTGTGAACGCGGCGCAGTTTGTCACACATGAGGAATACCGGATTTTGAATGATTCGATGGGTGCATTGATTCAAAATGAATCCCTTTTCCGATTCAATGAAGTGGACGAAATTGCAGCAGTTGTTTTTGAAGCAGCAACGGATGGGAAAGATCAATTGCGCTATTTGGCTGGGATTGATGCCGTAAGAACCGCACAACAACGACAAGAAAAAGGAAGCGAAAACTTTAGAAAGGATTTGCGGGAAGCACTTCATCTCGAAAATCCTTTTCACATTTAATACCTTTGTGGCGATGAAAAAAGCGGATAAAACCCCGGAAAAATTCCATTCCATTTCGGAATTGCACAAAGCACTGGGCTTTCCGAAACCGCTGCATCCCTTGGTGAGCCTGGTCGATTATGCAGATATCCAAACTCCGGCCGATGAGTTACCTCAATCGCTGTTGCTTGGTTTTTACAAAATCTCGTACAAGAAAAACCTGACAGGAAAAATCAAATACGGCCAGAATTATTATGATTTTGATGAAGGCGGCTTGTCATTTTTCTCTCCCAATCAAGTCATTTCAGGTTCGGAGGAGGAAAAAGATTATTCGGGGTATACGCTATTGGTTCATCCGGATTTGCTCCGCAATTACCCGCTTGCAGCCAAAATGAAAACCTATGGTTTTTTCTCTTACGCGGCTAATGAAGCGTTGCATTTATCGGAAAAAGAAAGGCAGACAATCTCAGCGGTATTTGAAGGAATCAAAGAAGAACTCAACCATTCGATCGATCATTTCAGCCAGGATCTGTTGGTTTCCCAAATTGAAGTGTTGCTCAATTACAGCAACCGGTTTTACAGCCGGCAATTCATTACACGAAAGGCAATGAACGAGGATATTCTCGTGCGCATGGAACAGTTGTTGGATACGTATTTCGACAGCCAGGAACCGTTGAAAAGCGGACTTCCTACGGTAGAATACCTTGCCGGAGAATTGGCGGTTTCGCCTCGTTATCTGAGCGATCTGCTCCGGTCGCTAACCGGTCAAAATGCGCAGCAGCACATTCATGAAAAATTGATCGAAAAAGCGAAGGAATACTTAACGACCACTAACCTATCCGTTTCCGAAATCGCATATCAATTGGGTTTTGAACACCCGCAATCGTTCAATAAGATCTTCAAGAAGAAAACGAATCTCACCCCGATTGCATTCAAACAATCATTTAATTAAGCACATGAATAGCGAACAATTTATAGCGGATTGGCTGAAAGCGGCCAACGCATTTGACACATCTGCATTTTTAGACTTCTGGCACACGGATGCCGTACTGGATGATCCGTCGGTCGGGCATGTTTTCAAAGGACATTCCGGAATCCGGAACTATTTTGAGGAGTACTTCATCGGTTACAAAACCCAAACCCGGCTGGTGAAGCTGGAAACGATATCCTCAGATGAAGTTCACCTGGAAGTGGAATTTACCGGCGAATTTCCGGGCGGAAGAATCGGAGGCATGTTTGATCTAACCTTCCGGGGCGGAAAAATTGCTGCCACCAAAGCAGATTTGCTCTAATATTTCAACTAAAAAATCCCGATCCGTAAGCACAGGACCGGGATTTTTTATGAGGTGGAATCGCTATTAAATTCTGCTTCCCAGGTTTAATTCCAGATCGCCGTGTTGCTGCAATCCTTTTTCAAACAGGTTTTTTAATCTTGCACCGGCTTCCGGTTGAGCCAGTGTTTCAAAAAAGCGGGTTTGGGTTTCCATGATGTGTTCGTTCTTCGGATTTACCGCCCGTTCGTTGATAATGGATTTAATGGTAGCGATCACTTTCTTGTCAAAGGAAGCAATTTTCCGCGCCAGGTTATCTACGAATGTGTCTAAGTCGGCATCTGCAATGGCGCGGTTTACCCAACCGTAAGCAGCAGCAGTTTCCGCATCGTAATCATTTCCGCTCAATAAAATTTCCAAAGCTCTTGCTTTGCCGGTAAGCAGGTGTAAACGTTCCATTCCGCCGCCGCCCGGAAATGCCCCGATCCCGATTTCTACCTGCGCAAACAGGGCTTTTTCCTTGCTTGCAAAACGCATGTCCATAGCTTGTGCGAATTCGCTTCCCAATCCTCTTGCTCTTCCTCTGATGGAGGCGATGCTTGCAAAAGGTGCTTGTTCAAACCGTTTGGCAATATCCGGCCAGGATTTGGAAAGCCCGGTTTTTCCTTCGCCTTTCGGGAAATTGGAAGCGCCCAAAACATCCAGGTGTGCAATGAAAAAATCCGGATTGGCACTTTCGAAAACGACTACTTTCAATTCTTCGTTGGCTTCCAGTTCATCCATCAGGTCCATGAGTTCCAAAGAAAACTCGGGTCCGAACAGGTTGATAGGCGGATTATTGATAATCACTTTCCAATAATGAGCGCTGATTTTTTGTGTTGTTAAAATCATGTTGTTGTGTTTTTAGTGAAACTATTTTGAAAGAAAAAGGTGCATGTAACCGGCAACCAGTTCCGGGTGCTGATGCTGCAATCCGTGTCCCGTGTCGTTGATAATAATATGCTGCATGGTCGGTGCATTTCTTAAAAGCGGGAACCAATTCTCAACGGCAAAGCTGTTGTCATGATCGGAAGAAATAACCAAAACAGGATTTTCAATGGTTTTATACTGCTCTCTGAACTGTTGCGCATCGGCTTTCATGTAAGCAGAGCCGCCGAAGTATTTTTGAAACTGCTCTTGCGTCGCAGGAATTTTAGCACGGTCCAGCCGTTTGGAGATGCGTTCGTGGGAAGCTTTGGCTGCAGCACGACTAGCTGCTGACTTGGGTTCAAAGAAAATGACCGTTTCATCTTCCAAATCATTGGTTGGTTTCAGGGCATGCTCAAAAAAGCTGGGCTCAAACGGAACTTCGTTGTTTCCGGGAGGATTCGTTCCGATGAATACGCCTTTTTTCACCCGGTCTTTGTTTAAGAACAACGCTGCCTGGGCAACCAATCCTCCGTAAGACCAGCCGGCAACGTGAAAGGATTCATAACTCAATTCATCCATCAATTGAATTCCGATTGAGGCAACTTCTTCCAGGTTTGCAGAAAGTTCTCCTTCCGAATCGCCGATTCCCGGATAGTCAAATAATACGATGCTGTAATTGACAGCCAAAGAATCTAAGAACAAAGGGTCCCAGGTATCGAGAATCCCGCGAAAACGGTTGAAGAATAGGATGGGTGTTCCCTGCCCGAATTGTCTGTATGCAATTTTCCAGTTGTTGATTGTCGTGTAATTTGTTTCAGACGAAGAAAAATTAGTTTTCATTACCAGTTGTTTTAGTATTAATAATTTGGATGTTGTAACTTTGCTTGCATTTTGCAAGTGCAAATGTATAAAATATTACTTGCAAAATGCAAGTGAATTAAATTTTATGAAAGAAATCAAAAAAAGATCGGGCTGCCCGGTTAGCAGTTCGTTGGATTTATGGGGCGATAAGTGGTCGTTATTGATTATCCGTGATTTGATGTATGCCAAAAGCTGTACGTATGGTGATTTCCTGAAATCGGAGGAAAAAATAGCCACGAATATCCTGGCTTCGAGATTGGAAACGTTGGAAGAAACAGGAATTATCAGTAAATCCGGACACCCTGAAAGCAAATCGAAAGTGCTTTACAAACTCACACAAAAAGGAATAGACCTTTTACCGGTTTTAATGGAAATTTACCTTTGGGGAGAAAAGTATTTTGAACTTTCCGGGCAACATCAAGCCTTCTTGAAAGAAGTAAAAAAGGACAAAGCAGGATTTTTGGCAGCTACAACGCTTAAACTGCAACAAAGTATTTAAAATCCGATTTCCTGGAGAGCAACTTTCAACTTTTCAATTCCGAACTCGTCTTCCAGTTCCTCTAAGCGGTTTTCAGAGGTATGATTGATCGATAATACCTGCTTGATTTTTCCAGCTAAAGGCAAAACGGGATCCCAGATCTCACAGTGTTTTTCCAGGCCACTTGTTCCGGTCATTTCTTTGGTGGAAATGCACGTCAGGCCGGTGAGCAGTGCACGGATTACTTTCAATTTGATCCCGCTGGATTTGAAGCCGATCAACAAGTGCAGCGAACAGCTTCTCATCAGGTCATTTAGTTCCTGATCGCCTGGATTGGCAATGCAGAGCCAGCCCTGTGCCTCGATTTTCTTTACAAGTGCTACGCCTGGGTTTTTCCCGGCAATAACAATAGGAAGTTCTATTTTCTCCCGTTGGTTTTCCTGTATCAGTTTGTTGACTGCTTCTATGTTTTCCGGTACGGACAGATTCCCGTGGTATAATCCAAAAGGTTCTGATTCCAATGGTTCTAAAACCAAATCGGAGTTGATGGTTACCGGTAAATACGATGCGTGAAAACCAAGTCCCCGGTAATAATCCCGGTCGCTTTCCGAGATACACAAAAGCGAAATATCCTTCAGCTTCCGTTCCTGTTTTTTCAGTTTACGCGATTCCAGGCTGAAGAACAAACGCTCGGAAGTAGTTTTTGCATCCTGTGCCAGGTCGCGGTAATACTGCCACTCGATGTTGTGCATGCGAATAGCCACTTTCCGGTTGTTTTTAGCCAATTCCTGAGCCCAAAACGTGCAGTGCTGTCCTTCCAGTAAAACAGGAGCATCGTTTGCAAGCAAGCGTTTGAGCAACTCTTCCGAATTCCTGCTTTTTACAATGTAAGGGAGATTTGAAAAAACCGATTTTATCCCGTTTATACGGTCGTAATAGTAAATCTCATCTGCAATCTCCGAAAAATCATGATTTCTCCCACGCCCGTATTCGTAGCAATGAAGGATCACGTAATATCCCAGTTCCTTTAATCCCTTAGCTCTGAGGAATACATCCAGCACACCGCCGTAATCGGGCGGAAGCGGAACGTCAAAAGAAACAACATGGATTTTTTTATGCATGGACTTTCGGATAGAATTCGTTGAGCTGCTGTACTTCTACTTCCCAATTTTCTTTCAATGCAGCAATTTTACAGTTGTTTTTCCACTGCTCCATCAATCCGGGATTATTCAAAACCGCCTGGATTTGCCGGGCAAGGTGTTCAGGAGCAAAATCCGTGACGATTTCCCCAACAGCATAACCCTTTACGAGCTTTGAAACTTCCACCAGGTCGGAGCAGATGATCGGAGTGGAAGTATGGATGTAATCGAAAATCTTATTGGGCAGTGAAAACAAATAATTCGGATTGGTGGGCTGATCAAAGCTCAAACCCAGGTCGGCCTGCTGCGTGAACTGAAGCAATTCCGCATAAGGACGTTTTCCGAAAAACAAAACTTTTTCCTGCCAGTTTTCCCGCTCTACCAGCTGTTTCATTTCCGGGATAATGTCGCCGTGACCCACAATAATTAATACTGCATTATCTAAGAAAGGCATCATCCGGATGGCTTCTTCAACGCCCCTGTCGACATTCAATCCTGCTCCCTGCATGATCAAAATATGCTTCCCTTCCGGAATTCCCAATTCTTTTTTAGAGCGAATATGCGACGGATTCCAAAGAGGTGAAACATTGCGGACTACTTTCAGTGAAACGCCGTATTTCTCCCGGTATTTTTCAGCGATGGATTGATTGACCGTGCTCACATAGTTAAGCTTCGGGAAAATGAAACGTTCAATCCGCTCCCAAACCGCTTTTACTTTGGGCCGGCTGATCAACTCGGGAACTTCCGTGAAATATTCGTGGGAATCGTATACCAGTTTCTTGCCTTTCAATTTTGAAACGAGGTAATTCGGAAGTAAGGTGTCGAGATCGTTCGAAACCAATATGTCTGAAGAACGAAAAAGCAAAAACCAAAACAAGCGAAAGTTGAACCAGGCGTAAAATAAAGCGCCTTTTTCGTAGTACATGCTAAACCGTTTGGTGCGGTAATTGCGGCATTCCATTTCCTGACTGGACTTGAGTTTCCGGCCAACCAGCAGTACATCGTATCCTTGATTTTCGATGAATGAACAAACCTTGTGAACACGCTGATCGGTATTCAAATCATTGATCACACTGACGATAACTTTTGGTTTCTTCAAACTACAATTTTACGATGCGGGCAATGCGCTGAATAGTTCCGTCGGAAATACGGATTTGATAACTTCCTTTTGCAATGCTGCTCAAATCAAAAACGGCAACGCTTCCTGAAATAGTGTGCTGCGCGCGGATTATTTTTCCGGTCATGTCCAGCAATTCGAGAGAAAGGTTTTCACCAACGATACCCGAAAAATCGATCTTCACTTCATCCAGTGCCGGATTCGGGTAAATGGAAACCGCATCCAGGTGATTTTGTTCCAGCCCCAGCGGGTTGGAAAGCATGATGTTGTAGTCTTCCACCTCCCCGTAATTCGTATTCCCGCATGGCTGAATCGGGCCTTCGCCTCCCTGTGACGGGTTGAAGACAATGCGCGTACGCATTTTAACCACACCGGTAACTGCATTGGAAGGAACGGTAAAATTGAAAACCAGGGAAGATCCTGCAACGATGGATACGAAAGCGATCCGTTCATTGACATCATCGAAATCAAAATCGCCGTTAAAATCGATCCATGCAGCAATTTCGTCACCGGTATAAGCACTTCCCGGAGGGCCTCCCGTGATTTGAGGAATGATCGTGATGTCGTAAGCCTCACCTTTGATTAATGAAGCTCCTAAATTATAATCGGTGTAATTGGTGCATTCGCTTTCATTGTCGATGGTTTCCAGGATTACGCGTTGAATAAATTCGTCGCAGTAAGAAGATGTGGCTGTACACGGAGATGTTGCTGTGGTTACATAGATGTAATCCGTTTTAAGTTCTGAGTCCGATCCTGCTGAATTGGAAACAGTCAGTTCCACCGTATAGGATCCTGCAGTGATAAAAGTCACTTGCGGATTTTGGGAATTGGCAGTTGTTCCTCCGGTAAAAGCCCAACCTGTTGCAGGAGTGATTACCCACGACCAGCTTGTTGGAATTCCGGTTGACTGATCTGTTAATTGGGAAGTTCCGCCCACACTTACGGTTGTAGGATTGGCAACAAATTCCGCAACAGGCAAACTGGTAACGACACACGGTGCGGATGTTCCGTTCAGGGACGTGGCGCCGGTACTGATTGGGTCCAGCCATGGTTTTAACTGTGCATTCGCCGTAGAGCCGTTTTGGTCCCAGTCGTAAGAAAATTTACCGTATAAATCGGGCATATCCGGACCGGTTTGTCCGCTGTTTGAACAAGCAGAACGGCCGCCTGAAAGTTGTCCGACAATTTTTCCTGCCGAATTAAAAATGGGGGAACCGGAAGATCCGCCTTCTGTAACACCGTGACCATTAGTGGTCGCGGCCCAGTAAACTTTCCAATGCGCATTGGAAGCCCCGCCATTATATGTTTCGGAATCCAAATCTTCCGTGTAAGTAGAGATTTTCTTCGCACTTCCCGCCGGATGATGGATTCCCACACCGCTCGTTGATGCATAATTGGTTCTGTCCCAACCGGCATAATAAACGTCGTAGGAAGAAGGAGGCTGGGAACTCAGTTCGACCAGGTAAAAATCAGATCCGGCGACTTCGTAAGATCCCGGAGGATTATTCAGCGTTCCGTTTCCTGCGGATGCTCTTACAGTTCCGCCGGTCATTGTTTTGGAACCTTTGGAAGGGTCTGTGTAGTTTCCGGAGCCTGCGGAACAGGTTGTTTTCTGGTATTTCCAGTACCAAACCCATGTCGCAATGGATTGTCCGGCTACCCGCTCACCGCAATGCCAGGCTGTCAGAATATAAGGTTTACAGTCGTTTGCCGTATTGTTGATTGTAGAAGCAGAGCACACGTAAGTTCCTGTTCCGTCGTTAAAGGTGTAATGAACAACCGATTTGATCTGGTTCGTCCAGGTATTTCCTTCCGAACAAGCCACGTCTACTTCACAATTTCCGGCTTTTTCATGAGATTGTTCCGGGGAAACAAAGGCATCCACGTGTTCTTCCACGCCGCGGTAGAAATAAACTACTTCATTGATAGAAAAAACAGGAGGTTCCTGCACCCATGACGGAGAGCTGTATTCCAGGTACATGTTTTCGCCCTGAACCATTTCCATTGCCTGGAAATCATCCGTTGCGGAAGTGTAAGCGCCCAGTATTTGTCTTCCGTTTTCGTTATATGCAAATAATTTTCCGCCTGCCGGGATTTGAACTGCTTCCGAGAAATACAACCCGAGGGCAAGCGCCCCTTTTCCGGAAATAACCAGTCTCCAGACCTTTGTTCCGTCGGGTAATAAAGTCCAGCTTCCGGAATTCGTCATGGAAATGGAAACGGGAACATTCAGTCCCACACGATAAGCACCTTTCGAATCGTTTGCCGCATCTTCGTTTTTGGCAGCGATCACATTCGGCTTGCCAAGTACATAAACAGCAGGAGCGTATTGGAACGGAGCAACACCGCTAGTAGCCACTTTCTGTAACCCTACCGGAATTCCGCCCTCACTGACCTGTGCATTTAATGCCGTACCTAGCGACAGGAATATGCCGAGCATTAAAAGATATTTTAGCATTGTGCTTATATTTATGTGTAGTTTTCTCAAAATTACACTCTTTTAACACAAGATACCAACTTGAAAACGCTTTTTTATAGAAGTTTGTCGAATGAATAAAGTTCTAGTCATCGAAGATGAGCAGAGTTTGCTCGAAATTATTCAATTTAACCTGGAATTGGAGGGCTATTCCGTGACGACTGTGAACAACGGAAGAGATGCGCTTTCGATGAAAAATCAATTGGATAATTACGACCTGGTGATTTTAGACGTGATGCTTCCGGAAGTAAGCGGGTTGGATATTTGCCGTGCTTTCCGGGAGGTATCTTCTGTTCCGATTATTTTTATTTCTGCCAAAGGAAATACCATCGACCGGATTGCCGGATTGAAATTGGGAGCGAATGATTATTTGCCCAAACCTTTTGACCTGGAAGAATTCATTTTGCGCTGTTCGGTTTTGGTTCAGCCGAATAAAAAACAGGTTCACATTCCTTCCGAGATAAAAATCGGGAATTACCGCGTTCTGCCTGCTTCATTCGAAGTGGAAAGCCTGGTTTCGGGAGAGAAGCAGGAATTAAGCAAGCGCGAAATGGAGCTTATTCAGCTGTTCTTTTCCCGAAAGGATGAAGTAGTTTCCCGCGACGAAATCCTGAATACCTTGTGGACAAACGATCAGTTCCCGACGGGAAGAACCATTGATAATTACATCCTTAGCTTCCGGAAATTGTTTGAGGAAGATCCCAGGAATCCGCAATTTTTTCATTCGATCCGCGGAGTCGGATATAAATTTACCTTACCTGATTAATCCTATCTTTGCAACATGGTTGTAGAACTTGACAGAGAAATAACAGAAGAAAAAAGACTGCGTTACGATAAAGCCTATTTGAGAATGGCTCAAACCTGGGCGGAACTGTCGCATTGTGAACGAAAAAAAGTAGGTGCGCTGATCGTGCGCGACGGGCGAATTATTTCTGACGGCTATAACGGAACACCGGCCGGTTTTCCCAATTGCTGCGAAAATCAGCAGGGCGAAACCGAATGGTATGTATTGCATGCAGAAGCAAATGCGATCTTAAAAGTGGCGCGTTCTACAAACGATTGCAGCGGTGCAACTTTATTCATCACCTTATCACCGTGCAAGGATTGCAGCAAACTGGTGCTCCAGGCCGGAATCAAAAGAGTTGTTTACATGACGGAATATAAAGACACTATGGGCGTTGATTTCTTAAAAAGCGCCGGTGTTGAAGTGGTCCATATCCCAGATCCAAATGAATAGAAAATATGCCTTTGTTTATCCGATCCTGCTGATGGTTTTTCTGGCCATCGGTTTGTTGCTCGGATCCAAATTAAATCAACCTGCCCAGCAGCCCGTTTCCGGGAATTATTCCAAAATGCAGGAAATTATCACCCTGCTCGACCGTGAATACGTAGATTCGATCGAAAGTAAGAAGTTGTTTGAAAAAACGATCACGGATATGCTTCACGAACTGGACCCGCATTCGAATTACATTCCGTATGAAGATTTGCAGGCAATGAATGAGCAAATCGACGGGAAATTCGGTGGGATCGGAATCCGCTTTGCAATTATCCGCGATACCTTGTGTGTCACGAATGTCATTCCGAATTCACCTTCTTTTGGTTCCGGAGTTTTGGCCGGAGATAAGATTTTGATGATCGACGGAAAGAACGTTGCACGCAAAAAGATCAAAAACGATGATGTAATGGGCAAGCTGAAAGGCGAACCGAATACAAAAGTGAAAATCCAGCTTTACCGCGATAAAAAGAAAATCGAGAAAACGATCGTTCGCGGAGTGATTCCGATTCCATCTATCGTATGTGCACAGATGCTGGACAAAAACACCGGCTATATCCGCCTGGACAATTTCTCGGTAACAAGCGCGCAGGAATTCTTTTTGGCTGCCCGCAAATTGAAAGCCGAAGGAATGAAAAAACTGATCTTCGATTTGCGTGACAACGGAGGAGGAGTGTTGGACGGGGCGGTTAAAATTGCCGACGAATTTTTACCGGAAGGTCAGAAAATTGTGATGATCAAAGGGAAGAAGTTCCTGAATACGACCCGCTATGCAAGAGCCGGCGGATTGCTCGAAAAAACGGAATTGGTGGTGCTGATCAACGAAAATTCTGCATCCGCTTCCGAGATTGTAGCCGGTGCTATCCAGGACAACGACCGCGGAATGATCATCGGAAGAAGATCTTTCGGAAAAGGATTGGTGCAGCAGGATTTCTCCCTGTCTGACAAAAGTGACCTGAGATTGACGATCGCACGTTATTATACTCCTTCCGGGCGTTGTATCCAGAAACCTTTCGGAGAGAGCTACGAGGATTATTACCACAGCAATGAAAAACGAAGAGACAACGGAGAATATTTCACACCGGATTCCACCGTTTTCAAGAATGCGAATAAATTCAAGACCCTGAAAGGAAGAACTGTTTACGACGGCGGGGGAATCAGCCCGGATATTTTTGTTCCGCTGGATACATCCAATTCCACGATTTATTATTTGACATTGCGTTATTCCGGGGCATTCCAGCAGGTTGCTTTTGATTTTGTGGCGAATAAACGAACCGAATGGGCATCCGTGCAGGAATTTACCCAAACATTCGAGACGCCGAAACCACTTTTGCAAAAGTTGATCGCGGAAGGGGAAAAATTGAAGATCCCTTACGACGCAAGAGATTATAAACGTAGCGAAGGATTGATCAAACAGGTGATGAAAGCAGAAATTGCCCGTCAGCTGTTTATTGAAGAAGGTTATTTCTTCATAGTTGCGTCTTACGATAAAGAAGTGCAAAAAGCGCTTGAAATACTCAAGCGCTGATCACTACCGTTTAATAATCGGATGGGAACTTGTTAATCCGTTGCAATTCATTGAAATAAAATAAGTTCCGGACACGACATCAGTTCCGTTATCAGACTTCCCATCCCATTCAAACCCGCTAAACAACGGTTGGATGGTTTGTTTATCGCATAATGTCCGGACAAGTCTTCCCTGGTAATCATAAATAGCTACGGAAACGAGATCTCCTGTTTTCAATTGGTTGGGTTTGATGGAAATACTTTCCGTGAAGGGAACCGGGTAAATTTTCCAGTCGTCGTCTGAGATCAATTCTTGTGTACCCAAAGAAAGCAAACTTTCAAGATCGATCAGCTCATCGCCGGGTTGGTATTGCAAAAAGTGGAAGTAAACCAGGAACATTTCATCCGTGGTGCTTTCTCCAGCAAAAACCCAAACAGGCGGATTGCTCGGATTGTGCTCATTATTGATGGTGTTATCATAGATTGCCTCTCCTTTCATGACTGATCCTGTTGGGACCTTCTGCAGGAATTTGAAGAAATAAAAATCCTGCCAATGGAAATCCCAGTGCGGAATATCTGCAAATTTAACGGTATCGTTGGTGGGAGTTACTGCGTAAGCACGAATGCTTTTTCCCAGCAGGTGCATGTGTGGGAAGACACTTAAAACACTATAATTAGTCGGAACCCCGCCTGAGGAAGGGTAGTGTGCCGTAAAGGATGTTATTTGATTGGGCGGAATGGAAAGTGACCAGTTTTGCAAGACCGGAGCAGCATACACCTCCCGGATACCGGTTTCCCCTGGTGGGTAAAAGTGCAGAATTACTTTGGTGCTGTCGAACTGCCCGTAACTACCTTCCGGGTAATGCATCGCAAATACAAGATTGCTGTTTGCCGGAATTGACATTCCGAGTTTGAATCCGCTGGCAGAAGGGAAAATCAGCGGGGAAGATCCCGGAGTATAGCCTCCGATCATGGTGGAGCTTTGAGGAGGGCCGCCGCAATTACCACCGACAGTATCGCCCTGGTAAGATCCGGTTGGGTCTATGTAGATCAGTGCATGGTGCACGATTTCCCGGTTTCCCGGAACGATTTCCATGGCACGGACATAGCGGTTCTGTGTTAACCCGGTAGGCAAGCTGAAACAAACATAATCATCTTGTCCGCCCTGAGCTTTACTTTGATATACAGGAATTTGCAGCATCAGGTCACCGTTTCCTAAAATACTTCCCGAATTAAATACCGGAGGGGCAGGTGCATTAGCCGGATTTCCTTCCGGAGCGCCATTTGCAAGCCAGCTAAGCATGGTGCTTTTATCGGTTGCACTCAGGGCGCGGGAATGACTGTATTGCTGATAATTCTCATTAGGCGGCCAGGGTGGCATTTCGTCATTCGAAATTGCATCCTGAATAGCAACAGCCATCGGGCTTACTTCTGCATAACTCATCAGCGAAAAAGGAGCAATTCCTCCGGGATGATGACAGGATGCACATTTATTATAGACAATCGCTGCGGTGTTGTCACTCCAGGTTTGTCCCCATGCGGTGGAACTTACCAAAAGAATCAAAAGGAACAGTTGTTTCATAGTACAGTAGTTTTCAAAATTAAATCTAATGGAAAATAAATTGATTTCCAATATCTTGAATAAGATTAGCTTCCAGGAGGAAGGTTTAATTCCTGAAAAAGTAGTACTTTCAATCCATCAATCAGACAACATGAAGTATCTCCCATTAGGTGCTGTAAAAAAGGAAAATCCGAACTTGCAATTCCCGGTTTCTGAAGATCAGAAGGAAGAGTTCCTGCAAACATTTAAAAGACTTTTTCCGGACGCATCCGAATTGGATGAAGTACAGTTTTTGAGCATTTGTTCGAATCCGAAAGGAGTCATTTTTGCGTCTTGGACCGAAGAAAACAGCAGCCTGTTCCATACGCTGCAAAAAGGAACTTTTTCAGAGTTGTTCGTGGATTCCTCTAAACTGCAGGAACATGCGCTTTTCGGAGAATACAAAGTCTTTCTCGAATTGTACTTATTCCCGATTTTCACTGCACAGTTTTCTTCCGTTTCTGTAAAGAATGTCCATTTCTTCATGAGTTATTCCGTGCTGCTGCCGGATTATCAGCAGAATCTGGTGCAGGATTCCTTATCGGACTGGATCTTCAAACAAAAGGAAGAACTGAGCCTGGCAATCAATAAAGCGCGAAAGGACACGGATTTGCACCGTTTGATCGATTCATTCCTGAATCAGAACATGATCACGGCTCTGGACTTGTTGAATGTAAACCATTACCGCGTAAAGACTCAATTACTGGAATTCTTCATGAGTTTGGCCTATCACCCGAAAAGTTCCACCCGTTTCCTGATGTATCTCACTAATAAATTACTGGAGATCAAATTCACGGACGAACACAGAAAGCAGCTGAGCAATTTCGGAACAGATGTAAAACGAGGGAAAATCGTGGTGGAATCTACGCGTGTTTCGTGGCTGCGTCTGAGCCTGATTATCGCGATTCTATTGCTGTGTGTTGCGGGAATTATAGCGCTGTTCTTTGTGGAAGCCGATCCGGAAACAGATCTATTGCAGGAAAAAACGGCTTACATGGAATTCAGTAAGGAAGAACGTCTCAAGCTCGATTCACTGATCACGGAAATTAAAAGCGAAGAGCGCATGGTCAATGATGCGCAATTGGATTCCAATCTGCCTTTCGTTGGAATTGACCTCGTTCAGAAACGCGAGTGGAGCAATGAATTGTTCAACAAGCTGTACCAAAACTGGGGGAATAACGATTCCGTTCCGTTTACCAAATTCTTCACGCAGGGGAAACCCTACGGGAAACCCTACATCAAAACGAAGGACCTGGACAAAAAAACCGGGGAGATTGCCGTGGAACTACACAATGAAACGGACCGGATGGTGTTGATCGTGGTTTTTCAGAACAATAAAAAAGAACCGGTCTACACATCCTATGTAGCTGCAGAAACCCTTTCGGAGTGGAAGATCAACATCGGGGAATACCTGTTTGTTTTGCCGGGAAATAAGGTTCCTGCCAACGCTCAGTTCGGCGAACTTCCGTTTAAGGAACTGGATGCACATTTCTTTGAAAACCTGGGAATTGCTTACCGGGTGGATTATATCAACACAAAGCGAATCAAACTCGTTTGGGAAAACCTGGGAAATAATGAATCGTATTTGGTGGATTTGTCCGGTGCTTTGGTGAAGGAATAGACTTTCCCGAATCTTGAGGATTCAGTATCCTTTAATCTAGAAAGCGAAAGTTGGCTGAGCGGAGTCGAAACCAACTTTCATAAAAAGAAGAAGAGAGACCGGAAATAAGATCTCTCTTCACACGCTACCTAACTAAACCTAACTACTACTACTTATACTTCTACTAACGCATGTTTTTGCCGTTTGGTACATGAAGATGGTGGAATTAACGTCTTTTAACTAATCTTATAGGAGATAAAAGACGTAATTTTCCCGGTTGAAAAACAATAAAACATTGATATGCTTATTGTTACCCGACTATTTATAGATATTGTATTGAATTGCAAAAAATAAATGAAAAAAGAAAGAGGATTTTCACGAAGTTCCTAAAAACAACAAGAGAGAAGCAGGCGCTCCTCTCTTGTTCCAACCTAAACTACTACTACTTATGAAAACTAACCTCTAAAATCAGTGCAAATAATGTACCAAAGTATTTATTTGCTTCTGATATTAGCGTATACAAAGATAACGGACACATTTCGATTTTGTTTCATAACTAAGTTCTTTTTAACATTATTTGCAAATCGGGAAATTTAGTGAAATAGGCACTTAAGATAAGATTTCATGTATCTTTGGCGACGAATTATAATATATCCTCTCTGAAGGCATGAAAGTTATCGATCATTTAAACGCAGCGAAAGACACGCTATTTTCATTTGAAATTCTCCCTCCGCTAAAAGGAGCGAATATTCAATCCATTTACGACGGAATTGACCCCCTAATGGAATTCAAACCGAAGTACATCAATGTAACCTATCACCGCGAAGAATTCATCTACAAAGAACGCGAAAAAGGATTGCTTGAAAAAATCGCTATCCGCAAAAGACCGGGAACGGTTGGTATTTGTGCGGCAATTATGAACAAATACTACGTAGATGCCGTTCCGCATTTGATTTGCGGCGGATTTTCCCGCGAGGAAACCGAAAATGCTTTAATCGACTTGCAGTTCCTTGGAATTGACAACGTATTGGCATTGCGCGGCGATTCTATCAAAACAGAATCTACGTTCAAACCGGATCCGGAAGGGCATAAATACGCGGTGGAACTGATCAACCAGATTTCCGAAATGAACAAGGGAAATTACCTGGTGGATGACATTCAGCTTGCCCCGACTGATTTCTGTATCGGTGCGGCCGGTTACCCGGAAAAGCATTTCGAAGCCATGAACCTGAGCACCGACCTGCAATACCTGAAAGCAAAAGTGGATGCAGGTGCTGAGTACATCGTAACCCAGATGTTCTTCAACAATCAAAAATACTTCGATTTTGTGGACGCTTGCCGTGCCATCGGGATTACTGTTCCGATTATCCCGGGAATCAAGCCGATCACCACGCTGAACCATATTTCCTTCCTTCCGAAAGTATTCCACATTGACCTTCCGGAGGAATTGAGCAAAGACCTGATCAAATGCAAAAGCAACAAAGACGTTTTTGAAGTAGGTGTTGCCTGGGGAATCCACCAGTCGCAGGAACTGAAAAAAGCGAAAGTGCCCGGAATCCATTATTATACGATGTCAACCTCTGAAAGCGTTAAGACGATTGCAGAACAAATATTCTAATTATGAAAAAATCACTTTTAAGTTTCCTTTTTTTAAGTGCTTGTTTGCTTGGATTTTCACAGGCAAAATTTCCGCCTTTGAAACTGAATAATGCGTTAGTTGTTAGTCACCTGGATAAGGAATCGGATCAGTTTTCATTGGAAATTGCCGTGTCGGATGTGCTTTCAAGAGCAAAGATCAAGAACACCGTTTCGTTAAACGTTTTGAAAGCCGGAGGAGATCCGCAGGTGTTAATGACCGATTCTTTGACGCAACTTTTGAAGGCAAAGGGAATCAATACCCTGATGCTGGTTTCGGTTCGTGGTTTTGACAATCGCTTCAGACCTTCTACCGGAAATATGACTTTGGCAGAAGACCTCGCAGCAGATAACCTGTTCCCAATCTACAAAGAAGACATTGTTTCGGTAACCTTCGAATTCCATTTTTACAGAGATGGAAAATTGGTTTATACGGATTTGCTGAAAATCGGCGGAATCAACTCACGCGATAAAGTATTGCGAAAATTTCGCAAGAAACTGGCGAAGAAGGTAACGAAAGACTGGATGTAAAAGTAGGGCCGAAAAATTTTTCGGCCCTACTTATTTTTTGCAAATGCCTTTTGGTATGCAGCCCGAACAATTTCGTTCTCCGGATCGTGGATGAGGTAGTAATCGAAATCAGCCAGGGCGTCTGAATACTGTCCGAGTTGCAGGTATGATAGTCCGCGTTTTTCGTAGAGTTCGATATCGTACTTGGAATAAGGTGCTGCCAACGAGAACAGGCGTACGGCTTCCCGGTATTCTCCTTTTTCAAAAGCTTCCAATGCTTCTCTTTTAAGCGTCAGAAATCCGGCTTCACGGGCAATTTTGCTGGCTTTAATTTTCAGGAACTGAGCAATTTCTTTCTGTTGCTCCGTGGTAATTTCTGCTCTTCCGATCTCAATCAGTTCATCGAATTGCTCATCAAATTCCGAGCAGGCACTTTTCACATCGAATTGGTAAAACCTGTCCATGGAAGGAACATTGGTCGTGGACCAGAACGTTTGCACCAGAATTTGGTTCGGGGAAATTTCCAATAGCTGGAACAAATAATAAAGCGAGTCCTTACGAAAGTAAAAGTACGTTCCTATGGGCAATATCTCCAGGGCAGATTTCATAGCGGAAAGATACAGATTAGTTAGAAAAACGCAGCCCTTTTCCGAAACGTAATCCAAAACTAAATCCTACATAATAGCCTTGCGAATAGTTAGATGCGGAGTGTTTAAATTTTTTGGTAGATAGCTCAATACCGAAGGCGAATTTTCTGAAATTGAATTTTACTTCTCCGGAAAAATAGGGGTAAAATTCTAAGTCGTAATTTATAATATCAGCCACTGCCGCAATAACTCCCGCATGGAGCATGGGTTCAATGGAATTAGCTTTCTTAACCTTGTTGTTAAAGTGTTTTCCAAGGCCGACGGAAGGAAAAACATTATAAAAACCAAAAGGATCAGCGAACAAGATACCTGATCGAAAGTAGGTCAATCTTAAAATAACAGGTTTGAGGCCTTTTCCGAAATAGAAATTGTTTCCGATCCTAAAATTGATTGTAGCTCCCCCTATTATTTCATTGGTTTTTCCGGATACCTGATTACTTACGACCACTGCAAAGGATCCATCCAGAAAGAAGCGGTTCAGGCCTCGCTCTCCGATTAATAATTTTTCATCTTGCTCCGTTCCTTGAGGTTGTTCATCTGCTTGAGCAAAAGCATTCAGACTAAAAATAAGGGCAATAACAAAAAAAGATACCTTCATATAAGTTAAGGTTGGTTGATGATATTTCAACCAAAAATAGCAAAATGTTGCATTTTATTGCATAATGCGATCCAATGCCGCGGTAAACAATTGCGCCGCTTTTGCCAAAATCTCATCTGTATGCGCCTGCGAAATGAAACCTACTTCATATCCGCTTGGTCCCATGTAGAATCCTTCTTCCAATAATGCACGGTGCAAATGCTTGAAGTTTGTCATATCCGGATTGATCTCTTCTGCTGCACGGATGTGTTTGGAATTATCGAACGAAATCCAGAAAATCGAACCGATGGTTACTAATTCAAAAGCATATCCTTTTGATTTTGCATGTGCATTGATCTGGTCCGTGAACAATTTGGTTCTGCGCTCCTGGTCTTCGTAAAACCCGGGTTTACTCAATTCGGTCAATTGTGCCAGACCGGCAGCCATCGCAACAGGGTTTCCGGATAATGTTCCTGCCTGGTAAACCGGTCCGTCGGGAGCAACGCTTGCCATGATTTCTTTTTTCGCTCCGTAAGCTCCCACAGGCAAACCACCACCGATGATTTTTCCATAGGTAACCAAATCGGGAGCAATTCCATAATACTCGGCCGCACCTGAAAATGCTACGCGGAATCCTGAAATGACCTCGTCGAAGAACAATAAAGCTCCATGTTTCGTACACGTTTCGCGCAATTCTTTCAGAAAGCTTAGCTCCTGTAGCAATAAGCCGTTATTCGCAGGGATCGGTTCGATGATCACACAGGCAATCTCTTTTCCGAACTGTTCGAAACAGCTTTGTAAAGCTTCGGAATCATTTAAAGGAAGCACGAGAGTTTCATTAGCAAAAGCCTCGGGTACTCCGGCACTGGAAGTATTTCCGAAAGTGACCAGACCGGAACCGGCTTTCACCAACAAGGAATCGCTGTGGCCGTGGTAACACCCTTCAAATTTGACAATCTTATTTCGTCCGGTATATCCTCTTGCCAAACGGATGGCCGACATCACGGCTTCCGTTCCGGAACTCGTAAAACGGATTTTATCAATAAACGGATTTTTGGAAAGGATCAATTCTGCCAATTCGTTTTCCAGGCGTGTCGGTGCTCCGAAACTTGCTCCATTTCCCAACGCGGCAACAATTCCGGCATATACGTTCGGGTGATTATGGCCCAGGATCAATGGCCCCCAGCTTCCGCAAAAATCAATGAATTGATTGTCATCTTCGTCCCAGATGTAAGCTCCGTCTCCTTTTTTGATGAACAAAGGAGAACCTTCAACAGATTTAAATGCTCTAACGGGTGAATTAACTCCTCCCGGGAAGTAGTTTTTCGCTTTTTCATAAAGTGCTTCCGAGTTTGATCTGTTGAGTTTATTTGCTGCCATTGTGACGTCGATTTTAATTTGGTGCAAAATTACGAATTACGAATTGAAAAACGTGTAGGCGCGCGATTAATCGCATGCCTGCACGTCATGGAAAATCACGAAGATTGGTTATATTTGACGCAGTTTTTTACCCGTTCTCAACAGAACAATCGATTTATCAGATGAAATACGAATTTACTCCCGAATTTGCAACTCAGATGGATGCAGCAGATCCATTGAAATCCTATAGAGACCGTTTCCATTTTCCAACTTTCACAAGCAATCCTGTGAGATATTTCACCGGGAACTCGCTGGGTTTACAGCCGAAAACAACGCGTGAAAAAGTAAACCTGGAATTGGATGATTGGGCAAAATGGGGAGTAGAAGGACATTTCCTGGGAACAAATCCCTGGTATAAGTACCACGAATTCCTGACGGATGCTTCTGCCAGAGTAGTTGGTGCTTTGCCGAAAGAAGTGGTGGTAACTCATTCCCTGACTACAAACCTGCACCTGTTGATGGTTTCGTTCTATCAGCCTAAAGGTACAAGAACCAAGATCTTGTGTGAAGCGAAAGCATTCCCGAGCGATTTATACGCGTTGGAATCGCAGGTGCGTTTTCACGGTTTGGATCCGGAAACGGATTTGGTAGGAATGAGTCCTCGGGAAGGAGAACATACGTTGAGAGACGAAGATATCCTGGCGAAAATCCTGGAATTGGGAGATTCCCTGGCCCTGGTTATGTTTGGCGGAGTGAATTACTACACCGGCCAATTGCTGGATATGGAAGCAATTACCAAAGCAGGAAAAGGAGTGGGAGCAATGGTGGGGTTTGACCTGGCACATGCTGCTGGAAATATTCCGGTGAAACTGCACGATTGGGGAGTTGATTTCGCTGCCTGGTGCTCGTACAAATATTTGAACTCAAGTCCGGGTGGAGTTTCCGGGATGTTTGTTCATGAAAAACACGCAAAAAATGCTTCACTTCCCCGTTTTGCGGGATGGTGGGGATACGATAAAGGCACACGCTTTCAAATGGAGCCCGGATTTGTTCCGATGGAAGGAGCAGAAGGGTGGCAGTTGAGTAACGCACCTGTGCTGGGAATGGCTGCTCACTGGGCGTCTTTGGAAATTTTCGATGAGGTGGGAATGGACAAGCTCAAAGCGAAAAGCGAAGTTCTCACAGGGTACCTGGAATTCATCCTGGACGGACTATCGGAGAAATATGCGGATAAATGCCGTTTTGAGATCATCACCCCGAAAGAACCGAAACGCAGAGGAGCTCAGTTGTCGATCCTGGTACATGGAAAAGGAAAACAAATCTTCGATGCAATTTCTGAAAAAGGAGTGGTCGCAGACTGGAGAGAACCCAATGTGATCCGGGTGGCACCTGTTCCGTTATACAATTCCTTTGAGGACGTTTATTTCCTTGGGAGATATTTGGAAGAAGCGATATTAGAACAATAATTGAAAATGGAGAATGGTTCAATTGAAAAGCATTTGAATCTCTCTTTTCAATTTTCAATTATAAATTTTCAATTAAGATTATGAAGAAAATAGCAGTAGTAGGAGCAGGACTTGTAGGAAGTTTACAAGCTATTTTACTGGCGAAGAAAGGTTACCAGGTTTCCGTATTTGAGCGCAGGCCGGATTTAAGAAAAGCGAGCCTGATAGGTGGGAAATCGATCAACCTGGCACTTTCCGATCGCGGGTGGAAAGCCCTTGAAATTGCCGGCATTGCCGAAGATATCCGCAACATTGCCATTCCGATGTACAACCGCTGTATGCATGCATTGGATGGTACATTAACTTATCAGCCTTACGGGGTAAACAACGAAGCAATCTATTCCGTTTCGCGCGGTGGATTGAACCAGAAATTGATGAACCTGGCGGATAATTACCCGAATATCGAATACTTCTTCGACCGCAAATGCCTGGATGTAAACCTGAAAACAAATACGCTTTCGTTCCAGAATGAGCAAACCAAAGAGGTAGAGCAGTTTGAAGCAGATAAAATCTTTGCTACGGACGGAGCTTATTCGGCGGTTCGTATGCGCATGCAGAAATCCATGACTTTCGATTATTCCCAAAAGTACCTGGATCATGGTTACAAAGAACTGGTCATTCCTGCAAATGCAGACGGAAGCCATAAATTGGATAAAAATTGCCTGCATATCTGGCCAAGAGGTGAATTCATGATGATTGCCCTGGCAAACCTGGACGGAAGCTTTACCTGCACGTTGTTCTTTCCGATGGAAGGAGAAACGTCGTTTGCAACGCTTCAGACACGGGAGCAGGTAGCAGCCTTTTTTGATAAAACGTTCCCGGATGCCGTTGAAATGATGCCTACTTTACTGGATGATTATTTCAGGAACCCGACCAGCTCATTGATTATGGTTCGCTGTGAACCGTGGAATTACCAGGACAACATCGTTCTGTTGGGTGACGCCGCACACGCTATCGTTCCGTTCTACGGACAAGGAATGAACTGTGGATTTGAAGATTGTACCGTTTTCAATGAAATGTACGACGAAAGTAAGGGAGATTGGAGCGGTTTACTGGGCCGTTTTTCCGATCAGCGTGTTCCGGATGCGAATGCAATTTTAGACCTGGCTTTGGACAATTATGTGGAAATGCGCGATAAAACCGCAGATCCTGAATTCCTGCTTCAGAAAAAGATTGAAGGGAAATTCTCCCGCTTACATCCGGACAAATGGACTCCGCTTTATTCGCAGGTTACTTTCAGCAATACACGTTACAGTGATGCATTGAGAAATGGAAGAAAACAGGATGCTTTGATGCAGCAAATCCTGAAGATCGAAAATATCCACGAAAGATGGGACGAGCCGTTCGTGATGGAAAAAATGCTGGAATTGATTTCGTGATACTGACCGGGCAATGAGGGGAGACACCAAATTGATTCTAAAGAGTACTTTGCTATTCGGAGGAGTCTTTGCGCTCTTGAATATTGTCGCGTCAGTGATTTTGCAGAAATTGAATGCCGGAAAAAGTCAGGAAGAATTAATTGCTGCTGCCACTGCACATTCATTAGTATGGGATTTCATTCGAATAAGCGTTTCGGTTTGGGCATTGATATATGTTGCACGAAGACTGAATGTATTTCGTTATTGGAAACTTGCGATTACTGCTATTGGATTAGTATTGGTGAGTTATCATCTGGTTTATGCGTATGAAGCCGTCGATTACTATTTTATCTATCAGCCTCCGGTGAAAACACAAACTTCAAGAATAGAGGAGGTTCTAGGTTTGATTGGAGAGAGTACCACCAGAATTGCACCTGTGTATGCCCCGGTTGAACACCTTACAGGCTGGCAAATGATTTACGGCGGTCCATTCGGAGAAATAGCTTTCGGAAGAGTCGTTTTTGTATTGTTCTATGGGGCGCTTACCTTGCCATTGTGGTTAAGCGCAATAGTATATTTCCTCTTTCTGAAAAGGCAACAAAAAGCGCAATAAACAACACGTAATGGAAAAAATAGTGAAGCTGATTTCGTAACGAATCGCGAAACTTAGCATATTTATAAAAAAATTCGATCATGAAATTTGTCCTTGGAATTGTTTGTTTGATGCTGGCCGGAACTTCTTTCGCCCAATCGCGGAATTTTCGCGGTAAAAGCCGGAAGGATTTTTTCGGTGGAGCAAGGGATTACCGGCAACTGACCAAAGACGGGATCCAGATTTCCATCGGTCCGAATTACACCTTCACCAATCCGAAGATTACAGAGTATTCCGCAACAGACGTGAACGGCCGTCCGGTTACGGCGCAGGTCGATCCGATTGGGAAACCCGGTGCATTTATTGAAATCGGGGCAGCACATTACCGCTTGAAAAAATCGCGCATTTTGGATGCCTGGTACAAGAAACGCGGAGATAAAGGAGAAATCAAATGGATCGGGGCGAACTTGTTTCACCGCCTGGATTGGGGGCTTGGCTTTAATTATATCGGTGGAAGCGAACGCACACGTTTTGAATTATACAATCCGGGATCGGGAGCTTCTTCTTTTGACGAAAGCACCGGTTCGTTCTACAACGGGTATTTGACGGCACGGGTAACTATCGACCGTTTTACGAAGATTGCAGATGGCTGGCATTTGGAAACAGGTTTGGGATTCAACTTCCTGTTCAATGCGCTTCCTGCACCGAAAGCTCCGTATGTTCCTACCATTGCACCGGTGAAATTCCAGCAGGATTTTATGGCACAGTTCCACCTGCATCTGGGCTTCACCAGAACCGTTCGACGCGGCGATTACATTACATTCGGGTTCCTGGTTCCGGCTATCGGGATTTATGAACCGAACCACGCAAGACCAACCATCCAATGGTTCTCCAGCAATTACTGGCCGGTACAGTTCCAGATCCGCTGGATACATCACTTCACTAAAAAATCGAACGGTTGTAACACCGGAACACCGGAAGACCGAAAAAGAAACGACGAATACATGCAAAACCGTTAATAGCTAATTTCATGAGAAGATTTTACTACTTAAGCTCCTGCGACACGTGCCAGAAGATCCTGAAAGCTTTGGACCTGCCGGAAGATGTGGAACTGATTGATATCAAACAAACCAATATTGACGCAAAAACGCTCGACTGGCTGAAGGAGAAAGTGGGTTCTTACGAAGGAATGTTCTCTAAAAGAGCGATGAAATTCCGTTCGCAGGGATTGCATGAAATGAACCTGACAGAAGCAGATTACCGCAAATACATGTTGGAGGAATACACCTTCCTGAAGCGTCCGTTCGTGATCTACGATGATCATACCTGGATCGGTAATGCGAAGAAAGAAGTGGAAGGAGCCCAGGCGTTTTTTGCAAACCTGAAGTAATCAGAAGAACCGCAAACGACTGTTCAGTACCGAACTGCGGTAATCATCCAATTTTTCATCCAGGTTACGCTGTATCAAACGGCGTACGAACTTTTGCGTGCCTTTACCCATTTTGAAATCCAGTTCATCCCCGAAAATAGGGACAACACTCAGGAAATGAATGGTTTTACCCGCCGAATTTACCGGACTAAGCTCTTTTTGAAGCAGGATCGGATCTAAAAAGATAAAATATTCCTGTTTCATCAGGTTGGAGATCGGAACTTCCGGATTTCCGGTTGGAATGGTATGGCCCGGCCCGAACCACGTATTTTTGTCCCTTACAAAACGCTCCAGTTTATAAAGCCAGGTATAAATCCAGGAAAAATTCGGATTGGAATAATCTTCGAAATTCCAGTAGGCAGGCAGGCAAAAATAAATCTCGTTGAATTCCCTGCCGACCCATTTCTCCAATACCGGCATTTGGTATTCCGAAAGAGAAGCCGTCATAACAACCGTTACAGGAACATCCAGTTCAAGAAACAGGAGTATCAATTCCTGCTCATTGTGCAAAGGGTTTTGGATAGATTTCACCCGGTGAGCTCCAAAACGGTTTTCAAATGCCTTTATCAGTTCCATGGGAACAAATATAGTGCTTCCATCTTGCTTTCTGCATATACCTTCGGGAAGTATCTGCAATAAAAAAGGGGCCGAAGCCCCTCATTGGTTATTGGTTTATATTGTTTATTTCGCCTTAAAGAAATGATCAATTTCTGAAATGCGCATAGTCATATCATCTCCTTCCACTTTCGTGATGTTGAAAATGATTGACTTCTTTTGGTTGGGACCGTAGAATAAAAATAAATCGATCTTATCGTCGTATTGGGTACTGAGCCATTTTCCCTCCATTTCAATAAAATCCGTCATGTTGTTCTGATCGTACCAACGTCCTTTAAAGGTTTCGTCGTCTTTCAGATCAAAATAAATGTTGTTGATCCCTAAGATCTTGTCTTTGTCGGGACCGAAACCGTCTACTTTAACAAGCGTCCACTTTTTTACCAGTCGATCGTCTATGTTAGAGTTTGAGCAAGCAGAAAGGACTAAAAAAAGCAGTCCGAATAGTAAGTAAGTAAAGCGATTCTTCATAATAATTAAGCCGGGGTGCTTGGGTAAAACTAAGCTTTCTGAGTAGAGTATCAACTACTTTTTATGTAGATTGTATTTAAGTAAATTTTGAGTGAGTAATTGTGCGATTTCACTGTGCAATTTACTTATGCTTTCCTAGTATTTCGTGAACATTCTAAAGAATTTCCTTCAGCGAATTCCAAAAACCGGCATCTGAAAGAACGGCTCCCTGTTCAATCAACCGGTGAATTTCCAGTTCGCGGGAATCGTTGTAATGCTTTTTGCTGGTAAAAAAGGAAAGATCACCGGGTGTTTTGGTCAGTGCTTCGTGAATTCCTTCCACGCTCGAAAGATCCACGACAGATCCGGGATTCTTCTGAATAGCGATCAATTCCTGCTCGTTTTCCCCGAAATGAAATACAATGCAGGAATCCGGGGCGCGGTGTTCGAGGAATTTTACCTTTTCATAAACGGTCTGCATGACCTGGTCGGAAAATAATTCAACCAGTTCCAGCGCTTTCTGTGGTTCTTCCTGGTTCAGTTTTGCCCATTCTTCCCCGTGAACGCCATTGATAATCAAAAAAGCTTTCAGGTCACCTTCCAGGTGCTGCAATTCTTCGTCGGATAAAACGCGGTATTTCATAATGCAAAAGTAGCATCTTTTTCAGTGTGAATAGGCAGAAAACGGGTGTTTCGTTTCACATTCAAACGCTTGCTACCAATAAGTGTACTCAAATTTTGTTTTACTTTTATCCTGGTAAGTAACTTCCCGGATCAGGTTCTTTTCCGAATAAACGGAAAGGGTAGTAATGGGAGATTTGTCTGTTTTCTTATAATAGTCAACGCGTTTCACAATATTTCCGTTAACATCCTTTTCTTCGATCAATTTATAGCTTCGTTTTCCTTTTTTGGAATACCCTTCGAACACGTCTTTTTCCTTTGAATAGGTATTGTGATTCACCAAAATGGTATCGTGGAGGAAGCGTTTGTATTCGGTGAGCACGGAATCCTTGCTAAAGGAAGTTTCCTGCAAATAGTCTTTTCCGTCTTCAATTGTCCGCATATAACTGCTGTAGGAGCCATCGTTATTCGAATCGAAGTATTGGCATTGAGTGATTTCTTCGACTTTTGTTTCCTGGATCTTTCCTTTCTCGTCGCAGCTGTAAGTCCAGCGCTTTTTTAATTCACCGTTGATCACATACCGGGATTCCACAGTCTTTTTCGACAACTGATCGTAGTCGGTTTCCAGCCGGTAAGTCTTCTCTTTCTTCCCGTATAGTTTCTTTTCCACCAGGGAAGTCTGTTGGCCGTTGAAATACCCGTAGTTGGTTTCGGAGGTTAATTTTCCATCCTCAAAAGACTGCGTTTTTGTAATCCGCGATTGTGAATCATAGGAAATTTTGGTTTTGTATGCGTGCTTCTTCGTGGTACGGTTTACTTCACGTAATAATGTATCTGCGAATGTGTAATCGACTACATCGCCTGTTGTTTTCATTTGGATGAGTCTCCCGGAGGTATCGTATCTGCGTTCGTACCACTCTTTTTGCTTGCCTTTTTGATTCACCCGGTATGCTTTTACCGTACTTACATGATGTTGCTTCAGAATTTCCGGTTTTGCGCCGTAGTAAATGTTCTGCTGGAAAGCATTTCCAAATTCATACCTGGCTCCCCAACGGAGATAATTCAACATATAATCGTCTGAATGCGGGCGAAACGCGGCAAACGAAATTCCGGGTAATAAGAACAATAAGAGCAGTAATTTATTCATGAGGCATTATTTTAGGTTTGTGTTTAATAAGTTGAAATGCAGCTTTGGTTACAGCACAAATCTGACTAAAATAGGTATTTTTGTTACATGCAGAAAAAAGGTGTTGCTATTCTCGGTTCTACAGGTTCGATCGGAACGCAGACTTTGGAAGTCATCCGGGCTTATCCGGATAAGTTTGACCTGCAAGTTATTACTGCCCAATCCAATGCACCCTTATTGATCGAACAGGCAAAGCTTTTTCAGCCCAATGCGGTTGTGATCAGCGATGAAAGCAAATACCAGGAAGTAAAGGACGCCCTTTTTTCGGAAGATATTCATGTGTATGCCGGAAACCAGGCGCTTTGCCAGGTGGTTGAATTCAATGAAATACAGATCGTATTGACTGCTTTGGTAGGTTATGCCGGCCTTCGTCCTACACTTGCTGCTATCGAAGCAGGCAAGGACATTGCTTTGGCAAACAAGGAAACGCTGGTAGTTGCCGGAGAATTGGTTACTGCCCGTGCCCGTGCGAAGGGAGTTAACATTTACCCGGTTGACTCGGAACATTCAGCTATTTTTCAATGTTTGGTCGGGGAATTCCACAATCCGGTGGAGAAAGTATACCTGACAGCATCGGGCGGACCATTCCGTGGCTGGAAAGCAGATGCTTTGAAATCGGTGACACCTGCACAGGCATTGAAACACCCGAATTGGTCGATGGGAGCGAAGATTACTATTGATTCCGCTTCGATGATGAATAAAGGGCTGGAAGTGATTGAAGCAAAATGGTTGTTTGGTTTGAAGAACGAACAAATCGACGTGATCGTTCATCCGCAATCGGTAGTGCATTCCCTGGTGCAGTTCCAGGATGGCAGCCTGAAAGCACAAATGGGCCTTCCGGATATGAAATTGCCTATCCAGTTTGCTCTAACTTACCCGGAACGTTTCAAAACCGATTTTCCGCGTTTCAATTTCCTGGATTATCCGCAGCTTACATTTGAAAAGGCTGATCCGGAAACGTTCAGGAACCTGCAATTGGCTTATGATGTTTTGGAAAAAGGCGGAACAGCAGCTTGTGCACTGAATGCTGCCAACGAAATTTCGGTCCAACTTTTCCTGGAAGAAAAAATCGGCTTCCTGGATATTGCACGGATCAATGAGCAAGTGATGTTGCAAACTCCATTCATTGCTGCACCGGGTTATGAAGATTACGTGGAAACGGACCGCATTGCGCGGGAAATTGTCCTTAAGCAAGTGTAAGGTAGGTCCAGAAGATGACCAGGTAACGCGCAATTTTCCCTGCACTCATCAAGGCCATGGTTTTCCAAAACGACACCCGGTAAATTCCCAGTAGAACGAGTAAAGGATCCCCGATAACGGGAAGCCAGGAAAGAAGTGCGGTCCAGAAGCCATAACGCTGTACCAGGTATTCACTTCGCATCAGATGTTTTTTACCGAGCATTTTTCTGCCGTAATAACCGAGCAGGTAGTTGGTGCTTCCTCCCAGGCAATTTCCCAAACTGGCAACCAGTAAAACGGAAACGGGAGAATAATTCCCGGAATTCAGGAAGAATAATAACGTAGCCTCTGAAGGGAACGGAAGGATGGTTGATGCCAGAAAGCACATCCCGAACAAACCTATCAAACCCCATTCGACCATGCTGCAAATTTACTGAAACAAAAAATGGGGATCCACCGCAGTGAACCCCCATTTTCATTCTTTATCAAGAATTATTTCTTAACGATACGTTTTGTTGTTGTTTCGTTACCAACTTTCAATGTTACGTTGTAGATTCCAGCCTGGAAGCTAGTACCATCGATAGCGATAGTTTGAGAACCAGCAGCCATTTGAGATGCAGGAACTGTAGCAACTGTACGTCCGGAAAGATCTGTAACAACAGCAGAAACGCTAGCGTCAGCTTTCAAGTCGAACTTCACTTCAGTTGTTCCAACGAATGGGTTAGGGTAAACCGATACGTTACTTGCAGAAGTGAATTCTTTGATTCCTGTGTAATCGTTGAAATCCAAACGAACAACCGGAGCTTCAACTTTATCTCCGTCAGAAGCTAAACCGATAGCACTAATTCCACCGTCGTTGTAACCCATTGTGTTACCAGCGATAATTTTACCAGCGAATGCGATTGGAACTTCAGCGCCGTTGTATGAACCAGCTGTTACAAGGTAAAGACCTCCGGAAGTTAATTGCGGAAGATCAGGGAAGTAACACATAATCAATTTTCCGAAGTCTGCAGCAACGATCTCATGATCTTCTTCAGATCTGGAGATATAATCAAATGATTCAGAAGTTGCATTCCACTTATAGATAGAAGCATATACAGATAAACCGATGTAATCATCTTGTTGAGAAGGACTTACGTTTCCGATTCCGATTTGAACCGCACCTACATTGTCGTTAGCGAAAATTTCGAACAAAGTTCCGATTTGAGGATCTCCCGTTTGAGTAGCCCATCCGTTGAAGCTTCCTGTAATTGAGTTAGGACCTGTGTATGTATCAACTGCATAGATATTGTTTGAAACTGCAAATGGTGTAGTGATTGTATCATCGATACCGAAATCAAGGATACTATCGGACAATACAGTGTATTTGAAGTTGTATGTTCCAACAGTTGAAGGAATTGTGAATCCGTTTGCGAAAGAAATATCAAGGGAATCATCTGCGAAAGGAGCGATGTCTGCCTGAGTACTTGTTGCAGTGAATGCTCCTGAAGTTACATTGAAGCTGATTGGTTGTGTTGCAGAACCAACGTTTTCGATTTCAGCACCAAATGAAGTTTTTCCAGCAGTTGCTGCTTGAGTAGCCGGCATAATTGTAGCTGTCAGGTTTTGAGTCCCGTAAGCATAATATGCATCTGTCAATTTGATATTGTTTTCGTACCCTTCAATAACCTCGAAGTTGTCGATTGCCCAACCATATCCACTACCGAAGTTGTCATCAGCAGTCAAAGACTCCCAACGAACACGGATTTTTCCTTGAGTTACCCCAGGACCGATTAAGAAATCTGTCGTTAAAACATTTCTTAAAGTTGGACCGTTTCCAACAGCATCTGTATTTACTTGTTTGGAAAGCGTCCAGGTAGCACCGTTATCCGTACTTACTTCAACGTATAGTGCATCGTGGTTGAAACGACGGTAAATCTGGTTGAAGCTTACAGAGATAACTTCTGATGCAGACAAATCAATAGTTGGTGTTTGCATCCAGGCATTTTGGATTCCAACCGGCCCTGAAAGAAGGTATTGAATACCGTCAAAAAACGCCATCGGTGCAGTTAAACCTGTTGTTGTACCTGTAATATATTGTGTAAAGTTTGCAGGATATGCTCCGATTTGGAAAGCACCTTGTACACCTGTACCGGCATTACCCATAGTCCAATCTGAGGCAGTGGAAAAATCACTTGACCAGATCACATCTCCTCCATTTTTTTCATCAGAACCATTAGCCAACACTGATTTTGACGTTGTAATTTTTAATGGTTTCTTTTGAACGAAGCTTTTGCTTACCTGTGCCGAGGAAATACCAGCAACAAATAAAGCCGAAGCTAAAAGTGTAATTTGTTTTTTCATGTTTTCTTTAATTTACGAAGTTCTAAATTTAATTATTTGACCCATAAAAGGCCTGTTTATTTATTAAACGGTACTAATTACGAAATGAACGGTAATTACTGTCCCTCAAAAAGGGTAATTTCTCCCGCAATTGGACCATTTCATGGTAACTAATACTCTGTGTAATGACGCCTTCAGAGTGCAAAAGGTTGGAAATTTCTTCACCGAGAAGGTTAAATAATTTACTTTGCCCATTGTAAGACAAGCCGGAATGATCGTCGCCGACGCGATTCAAACCGGCAACATAGCATTGATTTTCAATAGCCCTTGCCGGAAGCAATGTCGACCAGTGATGAATTCTTCTCTCCGGCCAGTTTGCTACGTAAAGTAAGAGGTCGTAAACCGGTTGGCCGTCGATTTCCCCGTTCCGGATGTTTTCCGGGAAACGCAGGTCGTAACAAATCTGTAAATTGATCTTCCAGCCCAGATAATTCACGATCACTTCTTTTGAACCCGCGGTAAAATGAACGGATTCTTCGGCCATTCCGAAAAGTTTCCGTTTGTCATAACAGGTAATTGTTCCGTTCGGTTCTGCGAATACACCGCGGTTGTAATACTTTCCTTCCTCTTCTATAATAAGCGAAGTGTAGAATGCGGCATTCTTTTCACGGGCTTGCTGCTTCAACCAGGAAATACTAAGACTGTTTTCCATTTTTTCGGCCAGCTTTTCCGCATTCATGGAGAATCCTGTCTGGAACATTTCGGGCAGAAGTACCAGGTCTGTGTCCGAAACGGATTTCAACAAATCTTCGTAATGGCTTAAATTGGCCGCTTTGTCTTCCCAAAGTTGATTGGCCTGTACAAACGTTATTCTCAGATCTTGCATAATCTTTCTGCTGCTTGAATAAGGGTTTCATCCGTTTTTGCAAAACAGAACCGGATGGTATGATAATCGTTTAATTCTTCGTAGAACACGGAAAGCGGGATTGCCGCCACTCCGATTTCTTTCACCAGCCATTCACAAAACGAAACATCCGGAAGATCGGAAATCGCGTTGTATCTCACCGTTTGAAAATAAGTTCCCTCACTTGGAAGGAATTCAAACTTGCTTTTGGCCATCAACGCTTTAAAACGGTCACGCTTGTCCTGGTAAAAGCTTCCCAGTGTGGTTACATCCGTGGAAGAGATATAATCTGCCAGTGTTTTTTGTGCCACGCTATTCACGGAGAACACCAAATATTGATGCACTTTTTTGATTTCCTTCAGAATGTATTCCGGGGCTATTATGTATCCGACTTTCCAACCGGTCAGGTGAAATGTTTTCCCGAAAGAAGAAACAATAACGCTTCTGTTTCGCAAAATTTCATGATGATGTGCGGAAAAGTGCTTTTTTTCAAAAGTGATGAATTCATACACCTCATCCGAACACAAAATCAGGTTCGGATGATCCGTCATTAACTGTACCAGCGCATCAAAATCTTGCTGGTCCATCATTTTCCCCGATGGATTGTGCGGGTTATTAATTATCAGGATGCGCGTTTTCTGATTCACCGTTTGACGGAGTTCGCGCCAGTTGATGGTGAAATCTTCCCGCATAGGAATGTGAATTGCTTTTCCGCCGGCCAAATGCACCGCCGGGCTATAACAATCGTAAGCCGGGTCCAGGATTACTACTTCGTCTCCGGGATGAACCAATGCCTGGATCGTGGTAAAAATTCCCTGGGTGGCCCCGGATGTTACCAAAATCTCGGTCGACGGATTTACTTCCCGGTTATAAACACGGTGTATCATTTGAGCAATTCCTTCCAGTAAAACAGGAAGACCGGCCATCGGAGCATATTGATGTACATTCTCTTTACTGTTCTTCGCCAATAACTCCTCGATCATCGGATCAATCGGGAAATTCGGAAAACCCTGAGACAGGTTAATGGCCTGGTACTGATTGGCCATTTGGCTCATAGTCGTAAAGATGGTGGTTCCTACTTTTGGAAGTTTTGTCTGCATGGATTACATTTGTTTGCAATAGCAAAGTAAATCATTCCTGCATTATATGGTATGCAAACACGCATATTTAACGGGAATTCACTTAAAATGAACTTGATGAAACTCCGTTTTTTAGCTTTCCCGGTATTTTTTAGCCTTTTAATTACTTCCTGCAGCGAAGATTCCATTTGTGACTGTATTCGGGCAAGTGATGAGCTGACTGCAAAATACGATCAGTTGCGCACCAAAAAGCTCAGTGAAAAAGGACAAAAAGAAGTAAAAGAACTCATTCAAACCAAGAAGGCTAAATGCAAGGAATTTGAGCAAATGAGCGGCCCTGAAATGCTGGAAAGAAAGGCAAGCTGTAAGTAGGAAGCCACAATCACTTTCGACTGTATTTCAGCCGGGTTGCGGAATTGAATTCCATTCTTGAATGGCTACCGGAAGCTTCATTTTCGGCTTAACAAATATTCCCAAACTAAATCGAAATAACACAACGCGAAAATCGCTATCTTTGCAACCTGTTTACCAGTAAAGGTAGGCATCAAAAAAGAAGTGAAATTTTTATGAGTGCATTTTCATCCCGCCACATTGGCCCTGATTCAGCTGAGAAATCTGAGATGTTAGCTGCTATTGGTGTTAAATCAATCCAAGAATTAATCGATAAGACCATTCCTTCACACATCCGTTTATCGGGAGAATTGAAGATCGACAATGCGTTGAGCGAGCAAGAATATTTGCAGCACATCACCGCACTTGGAGCTCAAAATAAAGTATATAAATCCTTCATCGGTTTAGGATACAACGAAACAATCGTTCCTTCCGTGATTTTGCGTAACGTATTGGAGAATCCGGGATGGTACACGGCATATACTCCTTACCAGGCTGAAATTTCCCAGGGTCGTTTGGAGGCGCTGTTGAATTTCCAGACAATGGTGATGGAATTGTCGGGAATGGAAATCGCTAACGCATCTTTGTTGGACGAAGGAACAGCAGCATCCGAAGCAATGATCCTGTTCTGGAATTCACGTTCCCGCCAGGAAGCAAAAGACGGAGTGAATAAATTCTTCATTTCTCAAAATGCTTTCCCTCAGACAAAAGAAGTGGTATTGGGCCGCGCATTGAATCTGGGAATCGAATTGGTAGAAGGTGATGAAACGACTTTCACGAACGACGGAACGTATTTCGGTGCGATTCTTCAGTACCCGGATGTTCACGGAACTATTACGGATCTGGAAGGATTTATAGGAAGAAACCAGGGATTGCGCGTAGCAGTAGCTGCAGATATCCTGTCCCTTGTTTTGTTGAAATCTCCGGGTTCTCTGGGAGCTGATGTCGTATTCGGTTCTTCCCAGCGTTTTGGAGTTCCAATGGGTTACGGAGGACCTCACGCAGCATTTTTCGCAGCAAAAGACGAATACAAACGCGCCATGCCGGGCCGTATCATCGGTGTTTCGAAAGATGCGGATAACAACATGGCTTTGCGTATGGCTTTGCAAACGCGTGAGCAGCACATTAAAAGAGATAAAGCAACATCCAATATTTGTACGGCACAAGCCTTGTTGGCAGTAATGGCTTCCATGTATGCAGTATACCACGGTCCTGCGGGAATGAAAGAAATTGCAGAGCATGTGAATGCATTGGCAACTTCTACCGCTTTGGGATTGAAAGCAGCAGGAATCCAGGTTGGATCCGATTCTTTCTTTGATACTGTGTGGGTAAAAGGAGTAGACACGGCAAAAATCAAAGCTGCTGCTGAAGCAAAAGGAATGAACTTCCGCATCATCAATGAATCTGAATTGACGATCAGCTTCGGTGAGCCACATACAAAAGAAGATGTAGCAACCATTTTGAGCATTTTCGGAACGAGTGCAGTAACGGAAGAATCTTCCTTAAGCGCTTCGGTTTTGAGAACAGATGCCGTTTTCACACACGCAACATTCAATAAATATCATTCTGAATCCAAAATGATGCGTTATTTGAAGCGTTTGGAAAACAAAGATCTTTCATTGGTTCACTCCATGATTCCGCTTGGATCTTGTACCATGAAACTGAATGCAGCTTCCGAGTTGATTCCGATCACGAATCCTCAGTTCGCAAACATGCACCCGTTTGCTCCGGTGGAGCAGGCAGCAGGTTACCACGCGATGTTCCGTCAGCTGGAAAAAGATTTGTGTGAATCCACAGGATTTGCAGCCATGTCTTTGCAGCCGAATTCAGGAGCACAGGGAGAATATGCAGGATTGATGGTTATCAAGGCATACCACGAAAGCCGCGGCGACAAGCAACGTACAAAAATGATCATCCCTTCTTCGGCACACGGAACAAACCCGGCTTCTGCAGTCATGGCAGGAATGGAAGTGGTTGTAACAGGTTGTGACGAAAACGGGAACATCAACATCGAAGAATTAAGAACAGTTGCCAACCAAATCGGGAACGAATTGGCAGGTTTGATGGTTACTTATCCTTCCACACACGGAGTTTACGAAGAAGGTATCCGTGAAATTACGTCTATCATCCACGAAAACGGTGGACAAGTATACATGGACGGTGCAAACATGAACGCACAGGTCGGATTAACAAATCCGGGAAATATCGGTGCAGACGTTTGTCACCTGAACTTACACAAAACATTTGCGATTCCTCACGGAGGTGGTGGCCCTGGAATGGGACCGATCGGAGTGGCAGCGCATTTGGCTCCTTTCTTACCAAGCAACCCGGTTGTTGCAGCAGGAGGAAGCACGCCGATCCACGCAGTTTCCGCAGCACCTTACGGAAGTGCTTTGATCTTATTGATCTCTTACGGATACATCAAAATGCTGGGAGCCGACGGATTGCGTCAATCTACGGAAGCAGCTATTTTGAATGCCAACTACATTGCAGCGAAATTGAAAGGTCACTACGACGTATTGTACACCGGTAAAAACGGAACAGTAGCGCACGAAATGATCCTGGATTGCCGTGATTTCAAGAAAACAGCAGACGTAGAAGTTGCCGATATGGCAAAACGTTTGATCGACTTCGGATTCCACGCACCAACGGTATCATTCCCGGTTGCAGGAACTTTGATGGTTGAACCGACAGAATCGGAAGACAAGGAAGAACTTGACCGTTTCATCGAAGCGATGATCAAGATCCGTGCGGAGATCAAAGAAATCGAGAATGGTCACGCCGACAGAGAAAACAACTTGTTGAAGAACGCTCCGCACACAGCAGACTGTATCATCAACAAAGACTGGAATTACCCGTACTCTCCACAGGAAGCAGCTTACCCGGTTGCCTACCTGAAAGAATGGAAATACTGGGTTCCGGTACGTCGCGTAGACAACGCATACGGAGACAGAAACCTGATTTGTTCTTGTCCGAGCGTAGAGAGCTACATGCACGTGGAGGCTTAATTAAGAAAGCAATAAACGCTATAGAGAAATCCGTTCATCAGTTGATGGGCGGATTTTTGTATTTTTGCGGAATCAATTTAACCGTATGAACCGATTAGTATCATTAATATTTTTTTTCTTATTCTTTTCAAGTACAAGTTTTGCTCAGCCTGGAGCAAATGATCCGACATTTAATCCGACGGATATTGGTTTCGGGAATGGGGATGGTGCGAATAATGATATACAAGTTATTGTAAAACAGCAAGATGGTAAAACACTCATAGGAGGTCTTTTTACATTATATAATGGTGTCGCTAAGAATGGAATAGCAAGGTTGAATAATGATGGCACAATCGACACCTCATTTAATATAGGAACTGGATCAGACGGTTATATATATGCTTTGGCAATCCAACCTGATGGCAAGATCCTTATAGGAGGGTTATTTCACTTTTTTAATGGGATATCTAAATTCAACATCGCGCGTTTAAATTCTGACGGGACCCTTGATAATACATTTATAGCTACTACTAATACATCCGTAAGATCAATCGCCGTTCAATCAGATGGTAAGGTTCTTATAGGAGGAGAATTTGTGAATGTAAATAACACGAGTAAAAACAGGTTAGCCAGATTAAACGCAGATGGAACTTTGGATGCGACTTTTAACGTTGGATCTGGTACAAATAACATTGTAACCTCAATTTTTATTCAACCAGATGGAAAAATCCTTTTTGGAGGCGCATTTTCTAGTTATAATTCACTGGGCGTAAATCGCCTTGCTTGTTTAAATATTGATGGGACATTAGATAGTACTTTTGATATTGGTTCTGGACCAAATGATGTTGTGAATGCAATAGATTTACAACCAGACGGAAAAATTTTCGTAGTAGGGAATTTTAGTTCTTACAATGGTACAACCGCTCAAAAAATTGCAAGACTAAATACAAATGGGACTCTCGATGGAACCTTTTCCTCCGCTTCCGGAGCGAATGATGATATTTTATCAATAGACATTCAACTTGACGGAAAGATCTTAGTGGGAGGTGATTTTACTATATATCAGAATTTCGTAGTGCCACAACTTGCACGATTGAACGGGGACGGCACCTTTGATAGTTCATTTGGTTTAAGCGGAATAACTATTGCCACAAGTGGTATTCAGGTTAAATCAATTGTAGTGCAAACCGATGGGAAGATTTTAGCAGGAGGTGACTTGCCGGTTGTTGCGGGATTTAGCTCAAATCAAATTATTCGTTTGAATTCAAATGGCTCAAATGATAATTCATTCAATGTAGGAGGAGGAGCAAACGATGAGATTTTAACAACAGCATTACAACCAGATGGGAAAATCTTAATAGGAGGTTATTTTTCATGGTATAATGAAAGCTTTAAAAAGTATTTGGCCAGATTAAATGCAAATGGAACAGTTGATACTTCCTTTAATGCATCAGCATCTTTCAGCGACATTGTAAGTTCAATACTTGTTCAGCCAGATGGAAAAATACTAGTTGGGGGATGGTTTCAAGTTTATGATGGAGATTCTGTTCGCAGACTTGTTCGTTTAAATTCTAATGGAACCCGCGACATGAGTTTTAATACCGGCACAGGATTTAATTCATCTATTTATACCATGACATTACAACCGGATGGAAAAATATTAGTTGGGGGTTATTTCACTAATTATAATGGGGTTACAGTAGGGCGCATTACTAGACTAAATACAAACGGAACAATTGATAATTCTTTTAACTGTACATCATTGGCTAATGGAGGAGTAAATTCAATAGGATTGCAATCAGACGGAAAAATTCTGGTTGGCGGAACTTTTGGAACATATTATGGTTCAGCCACGAATAAAATTATTCGTTTAAATTCGGACGGAACAATAGATTTATCTTTCAATGTCGGTAATGGGTTTAATGCCGAGGTGAGCTCAATACTAGTTCAACCCGATGATAAGATATTGGTCGGAGGATGGTTTACCTCATATAGCAACGGTAATTCAACAAATAAATTAACTCGGTTGAATACGGATGGGTCAAGAGATTTGACTTTTAATGTGGCATCAGGAGCGAATAATACTATTCTTTCAATAGGGCTAGAACCAAATGGTAAAATTATTATAGGTGGTACTTTTCAAACCTTTAATGGAATTCCATCTAACGGAATTGCGCGTTTAGAAAGCGATGGGTCTTATGATCCTTCTTTTTCTATTGGTAATGGATTCATAAGTGCCAATCAGTATCAACGTATCAATTCAATCATCCTCCAACCTGATGGGAAGAAAATTTTGGCAGCAGGTGAGTTTATGCAGTATGATGGGTTTGGAAACAATCGAATCGCCAGAATATTGAATTGTGTTCAAACATTTGGTACCCAAACTGTTTCTGCATGTGGACCGTACACCTGGATGGATGGAGTCACATATACTCAATCAAATAATACAGCTACATTTAACTTATTGAATTCAACCGGTTGTGATTCAATTATCACACTGAATCTTACAATACTTGCAGATTCCGTTATTGATAATCAAACTGCATGTACATCATATACATGGATAGACGGAAACTCCTATTATGCTTCAACAGATACACCGACAGTAGTGCTGCAAAATGCATTCGGCTGTGATTCGATCATCATACTTCACTTGACCATTCTATCCGATTCGGTGAACGATACCCAAGTAGCATGCAATTCTTTTACCTGGATTGACGGAAACACCTACTATTCCTCTACAAATACCCCAACATTTGTCTTGCAGAATGTAGCAGGTTGTGATTCGATTATAACATTACACCTTACTATCCTGAATTCCAGTTTGAGCACAGAAACTGAAAGTACCTGCGGTTCTTTCACCTGGCCGGTCAATGGTCAAACGTATACTTCATCCGGTCAATACATCGATACGATTCCAAACGCTGCTGGCTGTGATTCGATTATAACATTAGACCTTACGATTTTGAATTCCAGTTTGAGCACAGAAACTGAAAGTACCTGCGGTTCTTTCACTTGGCCGATTAACGGTCAAACGTTTACAGTTTCAGGGCAGTATATCGACACCATTCCGAACGCAGCAGGTTGCGATTCGGTTATCACTCTAGACCTGACCATCATTCCGTCTCTGCCTCTAACAATCGAAAATAGTTTTTCCGTGCCTTCAGACGCTAACACGTGTATAGGTGAAGTAGCAATTGACCTTTCCGGGAATGCCCCTTTCGAACTCGATTTCGACAACGGTTCACAAGTAATTACTTCGAATGGGTATTCTTTAGTAACAGGTTTATGCGCCGGAGTGCACGATCTGCATGTTACAAGCAACTGCGGAGACACACTTTCCACAACGGTCGTAATTCCGGTTGATTCGAATTTCGTATTCAACAACCCGTTTATCGATTCCCTGGCTCAGGATTCTTTGGGTGTCACATTGACGAACTGTGATATTTATTACGCTGGAATTGATACCGCGTACATCGATTCTATCTGGGCAAACGGAAATACCGTAAACGTAATCTGGAACATCGTGGATTCAAACGGTTCGAACTTCGACACGACGAGCTACGTATTGAACAACGGAAACGGTGTTTACTGGCTGCAATTGAGCGTATTCTGCCCGAATAAATCATTGGAAGAATTCTTCACGGTGACGGAAGCAATTTCCTTTTACAATGGCCACGCAGGAACTGCCGGTTTGACGGATATTTCAGACAATCTGTTCGAGATTTATCCGAATCCGGCTACCGACCAGGTCCACATCCACTTCTCCGGCCCGGAAGCTGAATTAACGGTTTATGATGCACAGGGGAAAGTGGTATTGAGAGAACATTCAAAACAATGAAACCATTTCCCTGCAAAACTTCGAACGCGGTATTTACCTGTTTGATTTTAAAAATGCGCAGGGACATAGCGTTCAACGCATTGTGAAGCAGTAGTGGTTATAACTAACTATTTTTCAGAATCCATGCATCGGCTGATGTGTGGATTCGTTATTTTAGGGATTGAGTGACCCAATGAATAGCATTTGTTAATGATTTATTGAAGATGTGTATGTCAGCAGCAGCAAGGATTTTTGTATTTTTGTTGTCTCCGTTTTTAACCTCCAGTAATGAAAATCTTAATCATAGACGACGAAAAAATGGCACGGGAAAATTGCCTGATGGTTTTGGCCCGAACCGGTATTGATAATCTGGTAATCCGTGAAGCGGATAGTGTATCGACTGCTTTGCAGGCAATAGACGAGTTTGATCCCGATCTGCTCCTGCTGGATATCCAGTTACACGACAAAACGGGATTTGACATCCTGGAAACGATTTCACCGCGTTATATTCCAACGATTTTCATCACTGCTTACAATGATTTTGCACTGAAAGCATTCCAGGTTTCCGCTTTGGATTACCTGCTGAAGCCTTTTGACCCTTCTGATCTGACGACTGCATTGCTGAAGGCACATAAGCGGATTCAGAATGATAAAATCCTGGAGCAATTGGACGTATTTCGTCAGCAGATTAAAAACACCGAGCCAAAACGCATTGTGCTGAATACTTCCGACATGCTGCACATTGTTGATGTGGAAGACATCACATACTGCCTGGCTGACGGAGCATACACCCATTTTTTCTTCACGAACCGGAAAGAGATCCTGGTTTCCAAAACCCTGGCTCATTTTGAAAGTGTGATCAGCAGCAACCAGTTCATCCGTACGCATCAGAGTTACCTGGTGAACATGCGCCATGTTACGCAATTCGACAAGCGGAACGGTGGATTCCTGATTCTTCCGAATGGAATTGAAATACCGGTTTCCACCCGTAAAAAAGAAGAAGTTTTAGCTCATTTTAAAGCAAACCACCTGTAATAATTTGAATTCCATGAATCCTTTCAAAAACGCTGATCGCTTGCAACTGGCGGGTCGTTCGGCTATTCTTGCTTTATTCTGCTGCCTGTTTACCGGTTTATCTCATGCACAGCCGGAAGACCTGTTGAAACAACTTCGCCGGCACAAGAAAGAAGATACGGTGAAAGCAAAACTGTATTATGAAATAGCCAGGAATAGTTTTGGCCTGGATACACGCTTGTACAAGGCATATACGGACAGTTCGTTTCAATTGGCTACCAAATTGAAGTTCGACCGGCAAATAGCATTGACACATGCCGCTTACGGATTCTATTATTCCCTGACCAACGAATGGGGAAAAACCATTGATCACCTGAAAAAATCAACAGCTATTTATAAAAAGCTGGGTGGAAATGAACTGTTAATCATAAAAAACCAAGCCTATTACACGAATTATTACAAGTTCATCGGAGATTATGATAAAGCATTGGACAACTGCTTGAAAATCCTGAGGTATTATGATAAGAACAACCTGAAACCTGAAAAAGCAGCATTACTCGGAGAGATAGGGATATTATTGGGTGACCTTAAACGCATAAAGGAAGCAGAAGTATATCACAGGAAATCCCTTGCACTTTTCAGGGAGTTAAAGAACGACATGGAAGTTTCCAGGCTACTCCTCAATCTGGGAGGATTGATGGCCGACCAGGACCGCTATGCGGAAGGAGAAGCTTATTTGAACGAGGCATTGGAAATACAAAAGAAATTAAAGGATGAAGAACGGATATTTGCGGCTAAAGTTGGGCTGGCTGCTATTTATAGTGAGACAAAAAGACCCCGGAAAGGCTTGCAGCTGGCCATTGAATGTGATGAATTCTATGAAAAATATGCGGACACATTACAGCTTGTAAGACTTTCCATGTTTAAGGCCATTGCATATAGAGAGTTAAAAGAATACGACCAGGCAATCGCAGGATTGGATTTGAGATACCCGTTAATTAAGGGAAATCCGAGGCACCTTGGGTTGGAATCCCTCGTGCAACGAGAATATTATTACGTCTATAAAGCGATGGGTAATACCGATATGGCATTGAAATACCTGGAAGGATCCAAGGCACTTTTTGAAGCGAACCAGGATGACGAGATCCAACGTGCCATTTCCCGTGCGCGTGAAGAATACGAAACAGAAAAAAAGCAGGCGGAAAACAACAGGCTTAAAAAGGAAAACGAGTTGAAAGACCTGCAGATCAGCCAGCGCAATTACCTGGTTTACGGATCGATCTTATTACTCGTTCTGATATGCCTGATTGCAATTATCGTAATCCGGAACAACCGGTTGAAGGCGGAAAAAGCCACCATGGAAATGGAACAGCGCTTGCTGCAAAGCCAGATGAACCCGCATTTTACGTTCAACGTATTGCATGCAATCCATACCTTCATGCTCCGGAAAGACACGGAAGAATCCGGGAAGCTGCTGACGTCCTTTGCGCGCCTGATGCGTGCTATTTTGCAGCATTCCTCCAAAGACTACATTCCATTATCCGATGAGTTGAATTGGTTAAAGGATTATATCCGTTTACAACAATTGCGTTTCTCCGACTCCTTCAGTTACACCATCGAGATCGATGAGCAATTATCTGCAGATAATGTATTATTGCCTCCGATGCTGATCCAGCCGTTCATCGAAAATGCGATCGAACATGGTTTTCCGGGGTTAAACAAACCGGGAGAATTACACATTTCCTACAAAAAGGCCGGTAAAGAACTGGAAATTCGCATCACCGATAATGGAAAAGGATTTTCAAAGGAAACTCTGGCGCGTGAGAAGAAGGGTCACGAATCCGTTGCTATTCAAATCACGGAAAAACGCATAAACCTGTTAAACAAAAAGCGAAAAGGAGATTTTAAATTCGAGATCAGTTCTGTGCCATTGCAGGGAACGACCGTCTTTTTCTCTATTCCATTCAGCACCCTTTTTGATTAAAGCCTCCCTTTTTCTATTGGTAGTGTCATACGCTTATTTGAAAAAAGGGCGCACTTATCAATTGCGGCCGTTCGGACACCAAAACGAGGCATTTTGCTACTTTTTGTTGGTTTACTTTTGCTGCAAACACAAAGGAATTATGAGATTAATTATGTTATCAATCGCTGCAGCAGGAGGATTATTACTGGGATCCTGTTCAGCTACACCACCTGTATCAATCAAAAAAGCAACAGAGTTTCAATTCGATGATCAGAAAATGACCGTTGACTTTAAAGCGAGTTCTGTTTTGGTAAACGAAGAAGAGCAGCAAACATTGATCGCACCGGAAGGTAAAATCTATGTAGTAGTTGACGTAAAAGGAGAGAACAGCAATTATTTCCTTTCGGTAAAAGAAGGAGATAAAGAAATTGAAGCAGTGGATTTCCTGGTTGCGGGTCCTTTCGTAAGAGATTTGGATTTGACTTCAAGCCCTGATAAAAGCGATTTATACCTATTGGATGTAAACGGAAAATATACGATCGAGATCAAATCGTTCGGAGATGCTTCTGCTACTTTGGAAATGGGAGCTTTGAAAGATGAAGCGACGGTAAAAGTAAGCGACCGCATGAAAGCATTCCTGAACGAATTTACGGAAGGCGGACGTATCCTGGAAGCAGCTAAGAAATATGTGAAAGAAGGTGTAAACCCTTACGATATTACTACTGAGAACGGTGAACCGATGCTTGGAGATCCGGCAACTCAGGGACTTGCAATCACTAACATCAAAGCAGACGGAACTTATGTATGTTCGGCAGAACTTTGGTACGACACGGTTGAAGTAACCTGGGATGGCGACAACATTTCCAAAATCGTTGTAACCGTTAAATAAGACACTCCTCAATAACCAATCCTACTTAAAAAAGGGCGCTCCTGTAACTCAAATTGAAGCCCGGATCCGTCTTCCGTCTGTCATAGGTCGGGAGACGGATTTTTTTGTTTGTAACACCTGTTTTTAAGCAGATAAAATCCCGATTTGGTTAAACATTCCATTATTTGGTAATTTACATATGAATTTTTAGCCGTTTATTTGTACTTTAAACTGCAACTTATCTGACACTTAAACTCCTGGAGTTCTAATTGTTCGATGATTAATTTATGGAAGAATCAATCTGAAAACACATGCTTAAAATTACCTGTCGCTTATTATTCCTGCTTTGTTTATTGAGCCCGTCAATGGGTTTTTCACAAGCTGCTGCTATTGATCCTACGTTCAGTATTGGAACAGGATTCAATGGCGAGATCAGGTCCATGGTGGCACAAACCGACGGTAAAATCATTTGCGTCGGACTTTTCACTTCATACAATGGAACAACTGCCAATAATATTATCCGTTTAAATCCGAACGGTAGTGTCGATTTAACATTCAATACCGGAGGTTCCGGTGCAAACCAGGGCATCAATGATGTGATCCTTCAGTCCGATGGCAAAATATTGATTGGAGGCCATTTTTCCACCTACAATGGTGTATCAAGAGTAAATATTGCCAGGCTGAATACGGATGGAACTTTAGATGCTTCCTTTAATGCCGGTACAGGATCATTGAGCTCAATGAGCTATGTGAATGCCATAAGATTGCAAACCGATGGAAAAATGGTGGTCGGCGGGTCATTTGATGACTTTAACGGCAATATGTATGTCCATAATATTATGAGATTGAACTCAAATGGATCTATTGATCTGACTTTTGGCAGCGTGAATATTCCCTATGGCTTTAATGGTGTGGTAACGGACTTAGTCGTAGATTTTTTTGGAAAGATTACGGCTGTTGGACAATTTACTTCTTACAATGTTGGTTCAACACAATATCCTTCGGTAAAAATTGCCCGGATAAATAGCAATGGCACATTTGATGCTACGTTTTCAACCGGTACGGGCATTACAGGAGATCCATACAATGTACAAATCACAAATGGTATTTATGTTAGCGGAGTCATTTCGAATTATAACGGCACGAATATTTCCGGGATAGTTAAACTAAACGACAATGGTTCTTTAGCAACCGGATTCAATCCGGGAACAGGAAATAGCGGGGTTCTTGCCGTGGCTTTTCAACCGAATGGTAAGATAATTGTCGGGGGACCTTTTGTTATATTTAATGGTGCGACACGGTATCGTATTGCACGATTGAACGCTGATGGAAGTATTGATGCAACGTTTAATCCAGGACCGGGATTTGATAATAATTATGTGATGTGCTTGCTTCGCCAGGCCGATGGCAAAATTATAGCTGGTGGAAATTTTACCAGTTACAATTCAAATCCAAAAAACAGAATCATCAGGTTACAATCCTGTGATACACCCCTGCAAAGAATTCAGGTTGTATCTGCATGTAATTCCTATACCTGGATCAATGGAACGACTTATACCTCTTCAACGAATGCACCGACTTACCTGATCCCGGGGGTTGGTAGTTGTGATTCACTGATTAAATTGAATTTGACAATCCACAATGCAACAACTGGTATCGATACCAGAACAGCCTGTAATGCCTATACGTGGATCAATGGAATTACCTATACTTCTTCCACAAATACTCCGACTTTCGTTTTACAAAACGCAGCAGGTTGTGACTCAACGGTTACCTTACATTTGACTATCCAATCAAATACCGGTATTGATGTTCGAACAGCTTGTAATTCCTATACCTGGATCAATGGAATTACGTACACTTCATCTACAAACACCCCAACTTTTGTGTTGCAAAACGCATCTGGTTGTGATTCGACAGTAACGCTTCATTTAACGATCAATCATTCCACAACCGGGACAGAGGTTCAAACCGCTTGCGATTCGTATACGTGGATTGACGGGAATACGTACACTTCATCTACAAACACTCCGACCTTTGTATTGCAAAATGCATCTGGTTGTGATTCGACAGTAACGCTTCATTTAACGATCAATCATTCCACAACCGGAACGGATGTTCAAACGGCGTGTGATTCGTATACGTGGATTGACGGGAATACGTACATTGCATCTACAAACACTCCGACCTTTGTATTGCAAAATGCATCTGGTTGTGATTCGATAGTAACGCTTCATTTAACGATCAATCATTCCACAACCGGGACAGAGGTTCAAACCGCTTGCGATTCGTATACGTGGATTGACGGGAATACGTACACTTCATCTACAAACACTCCGACCTTTGTATTGCAAAATGCATCTGGTTGTGATTCGACAGTAACGCTTCATTTAACGATCAATCATTCCACAACCGGAACAGATGTTCAAACGGCATGTGATTCATATACGTGGATTGACGGGAACACGTACACTTCATCCACAAACACTCCGGCTTTTGTGTTGCAAAATGCATCTGGTTGTGATTCGACAGTAACGCTTGATTTAACGATCAATCATTCCACAGCCGGAACGGATGTTCAAACGGCGTGTGATTCGTATACGTGGATTGACGGGAATACGTACATTGCATCTACAAACACTCCGACCTTTGTATTGCAAAATGCATCTGGTTGTGATTCGACAGTAACGCTCCATTTAACGATTAATCATTCTACAACCGGAACAGATGTTCAAACGGCGTGTGATTCGTATACGTGGATCGATGGGAATACCTATACTTCATCTACAAACACCCCGACTTTTGTGTTACAAAATGCATCTGGTTGCGATTCGATAGTAACGCTTCATTTAACGATCAATCATTCCACAGCCGGAACGGATGTTCAAACAGCGTGTGATTCGTATACGTGGATTGACGGGAATACGTACATTGCATCTACAAACACTCCAACCTTTGTATTGCAAAATGTGGCAGGTTGTGACTCAACGGTTACTTTACATTTGACCATTATACCGGCTCTTTCGTTTGCGGTTGAGAACATATTTGTTCTTCCTTCCGATGCAAACTCCTGCGTAGGAGAAGCAGCTATCGACCTTTCCGGAAATGCCCCTTTCGAACTGGATTTTGATAATGGTTCGCAAGTAATTACTTCGAATGGGTATTCTTTAGTAACCGGTTTATGCGCCGGAGTGCACGATCTGCATGTTACCAGCAATTGCGGAGATACACTTTCCACAACGGTCGTAATTCCGGTTGATTCTAATTACGTTTTCAACAATCCGTTTATCGATTCCCTGGCATTGGATTCTTTGGGAGTAACGATGACCAATTGCGATATCTTCTACAACTCCATTGATACTGCTTACATCGATTCTATCTGGGCAAACGGAAATACCGTAAACGTAATCTGGAACATCGTGGATTCAAACGGTTCGAACTTCGACACGGCGAGCTACGTATTGAACAATGGAAACGGTATTTACTGGCTGCAATTGAGCGTATTCTGCCCGAACAAATCGTTGGGAGAATTCTTCACGGTAACGGAAGCAATTTCCTTTTACAATGGCCACGCAGGAACTGCCGGTTTGACAGATATTTCAGACAATCTGTTCGAGATTTATCCGAATCCGGCTACCGACCTGGTCCACATCCACTTCTCCGGCCCGGAAGCTGAATTAACGGTTTACGATTCACAGGGAAAAGTGGTATTGAGAGACAACATTCAAAACAATGGAACCGTTTCCCTGCAAAACTTCGAACGCGGTGTTTACCTGTTTGATTTCAAAAACTCACAGGGGCATAACATTCAGCGCATCGTAAAACAATAATGAATAGCGAAATCATTGAAAATCGGCTCGTAACTTACGGGCCGATTTCTTTTTATATTCGCGTATGAAAAACTTGATCGTTCTTCACGGAGCGCTTGGTGCCCAATCCCAGTTCGAACCGGTAGTTTCCCAATTGTCGGAACACTTCCATGTTTACACACTTGAATTTGACGGACACGGAAAGAAATCTGCAGGAAACGCTGATTTCTCCATCGAAGGATTTGCTCAAAACCTGAAGGATTTCATGCAGCAGAACCATCTTCAAAAACCGCTGGTTTTCGGTTACAGCATGGGAGGTTACGTGGCTCTGAAACTGGAAAGCCAGGAAGCAAATACGTTTGAAAAGATCGTGACTTTGGGAACCAAATTCGGCTGGAACCCCGAAAGTGCCGAAAAAGAAGCAAAGATGCTGAACGCGGAAAAGATCGAAGAGAAAGTTCCTGCCTTTGCTGCTTATTTAAAATCACTTCATGGCGAACAGAATTGGAAAACGGTTCTTCAGCGCACGGCAAAGATGATGCTGGAACTGGGAAATAAACCAGCGCTAACCGCTGATGATTTTCACCGCATTCAAATTCCCGTTCAACTCTTACGTGGTTCAAAAGATATCATGGTGACACAGGAAGAAACCATTGAAACGCAATCCCTGCTTGGAAATGCGGGCTACCGGGAAGTGGAAAAGTGGCAACATCCTGTAAACCAGATTTCCCCGAAGGAACTAGCACAAGAATTGTTAAGTTCGTATTTACCGGGGTAAATTGCTGTAATTTTACTTCATGAAAATTGAAATTTGGTCGGACATCATGTGTCCGTTTTGCTATATCGGGAAAAGACATTTGGAAGCAGCGTTAGATCAATTCCCGGATCAGAACTTTGAAATTGAATGGAAAAGCTTTCAGCTGGACCCGACAATTGTTCCGCAACCTGGTAAAAACGTTTACGAGTATTTGGCTGAACGCAAGGGAATGTCGGTGGAAGAATCCAAACAAATGCACGCCGGGGTAGTAGCCCGTGCAGCTGCCGTGGGACTTGATTATCATTTCGAGAAAGCAGTTATTTCGAACTCATTCGATGCACATCGCCTAATTCAATTGGCGAAAACCAAAGGATTCGGTGACGCCATCGAAGAAACGTTTTTCAAAGCTTATTTTACGGAAGGAAGAGATCTGAATGACAAAGACACCCTGATGGAATTGTGTGTCGGAGTGGGATTAAACGCCCTGGATGTGAAAGAAGTTCTGGAAGATGAGACGAAGTTTGCCGGTAACGTAAGAAATGATATTTCGGAAGCACAGCAAATAGGGGTTCGCGGTGTTCCGTTCTTTGTTTTCGACCGTAAATACGCCGTTTCAGGCGCGCAACCGATCGAGCATTTTGAACAGACAATCCGGGAGGTTTTAAAAGGATAATACAATCAGATTATTAAATTAATAAACAATAGGGACGTGAAGCTTCATGTCCCTTTTTTATTGAAAAAAAGAAGAACGGGGCACAATTCGGAATTCGATTGAGAATTATTTAGTAGTTTTACCCCGTGAATTTCATTTCCACATACCGAAATTTTACGCGCCATTCCATTTGGCGAATGCGTATGTATCCTATTTGCAGGTACTAAATCGCAATGGAGGTAGTTGAGCCTCTGAAAACCCTCAGCAAACAATCAGTTTTTACAATTTTATTATTTACACGATGAACACGCTCGTTTTGGAAGAGCAGGTTCCCGCATCAGGACCCAATTTGGTTTCCGGAGAACTTGCCAGTAGAATTGCTTATTTGGAACAACAGGCTGAAACCTTGCATGAGAGTATGCGCTATGCGGGAAGTTTGCAGCGCAGCATTTTACCCAATGAGCGTATTTTCCAAAACATCTTTTCGGATGCTTTTGTCATTTTTCAGCCCAAGGACATTGTAAGCGGCGATTTCTATTGGATCTTCCAGCACCACGACGACATCTATTTTGCGGTAGGAGATTGTACCGGACACGGTGTTCCCGGGGCGATGGTAAACATTGCCGGAAATGCGCTGCTCCGGCAAATCATTCGCCTGGAAGGATTATCCGACCCGGCGAAGATCGTGGAATTACTGGACCGCGAATTAACGAGCTTATTCAATGAACACTTAACGGAAGGAACAACCCGCGACGGAATGGATCTCGTTTTTTGCAAATTCAATCTTTCTCAAATGAAAGGTTCGTTTTGCGGAGCAGGAAGACCGTTAATCCTCATAAGAGACGGAGAACTGGTCGAATTCAAAAAAGGGCCGGATTCAATCGGGCACACTTCGAAGGAAACGAAGGAATTTGAAACCGTTCATTTCGGGCTGCAGGAAGGAGATCAGTTCTACTTGTTTTCTGACGGATACACCGACCAATTCGGCGGAGAGAACGTCAAGAAATTCAACCGTCAGCGATTCCGCAATTTACTGCTTTCCATCCGGGATTTCGAATTACGCGAACAGCGAAAAGAATTGCTTTTGAATTACAATAACTGGAAGGGAAAGCAGGAACAGGTGGATGATATTTGCGTGGTTGGTATCAGAATTTAAAATGATCAAGGAGGCTTTCCCGAAGCTTCCTTGATCATTAATCTATTGATAATTGATCATTCTTTATCGTACGATTAACTTGTATTTTTCCCCATTCAGGTTAATCCAGTACATGCCCGATTCAAAAGACTGCGTGTCCAGTAAATAAGTGTCTTCTGAGTCCGGAGTTGCTTCGAAAACAACTTTGCCCAATGCGTTGTAAACCGAAAGGCTCGAAATCGGCTCATCGGAAAGAATTGTTACCAATCCTTTGTCCGTCGGATTCGGGTAAACTTTTACCTGGTTTACTTTCGGGCTGTTGTTGATGGAACGTATATCCGATAAGTGGAAATTGTTGTTCTGATCTACCTGCTTCAAGCGGTAATAGGAAACACCGGTTAAAGGAGAATAATCTGTCAGGGAATAATCAAGCGTTACCTGTGACGAGCCGTTTGCGGAAACCGTTCCGATAGTTGACCAGTTCTGGCCGTCATCCGAACGCAACACATCGAAATAGCTGCTGTTGAACTCACTGGCTGTTTGCCAGCTAAGGATAACTTTTCGTTCTGCCAGTGTTGCAGCAAAAGAAACCAGTTCAACCGGCAACGGGCTTATCGTGTAATCTTTGGTAGCCAAAGTGTAATATCCGTCGAGTGTAATGGATTGGTTCGTAAAAATAATCTGATCTCCGGCAATGGAATTTGCCGCTGCGATCTCGGTCCACGGGCCGGTTTGTCCTGCGCGGTAAACCAGGATGTAATTGGAGGTGATTCCCAGGTTTACTCCTGTCATTCCACCGTCACTCATATCGAAAGTGAGGTTAGCAACGTTTGCAGCACCCGTATTGGTCACATCAAAATACCAGATGCGCTGCCAGCGGGAAACATTTGTTCCTGTAATTCCGGCAATGTCTGTAGTGGTCTCACTGTTTACAGGGAAAGCATGCCCTGCAAGAATGTAATCGTTGTTGTCCAGGCCGGAAACCGATTGCATTCCCAATCCTGCACAAGTTGACGGATCGAAAGAAGGATTTGTCAAGCCTGTTGCATCTTTCCCGATTCCTGAAACATTGCGGTCATAATTCCCGTTTGCCGGATTATCACCTACGTACCAATCGTTGGAGCTCAACGCAATATCGTATTTCGCCGACAAGTGATTATTGATAATGGTGCGTTGTGCATCGTTTAATTTCGTGCGGTACATGATGATCTCGGAAATATATCCGTTGAAAGGTCTTGGATCCCCGGTATGTGTTGCTCCTACCAATAGAGGAGAAACTTTATCCGGAACTGTTGTACTGCTTTCCGTACTGGTAGTTAACAGGTTTTCCTGGTCAAAAATCGTAGAACGCTGTGTGGGAGTTAATGTCCCATCGAAAAAGAAATCATAAATCTTGTTGGTATTGACAGTACTTATTGCTGAGTTTGAAAAGCGGTTATTATCGTTGTCAATATCTACAAACAATCGGTTTCCGGTATAATAAAAAAGCATGAAAGCCTCTTCATTTCCAACGTTATTTCGTTTACTGATAATGGATTGCGCGTCGCCGAATCCCTTCATACGTGTTACCGTAAAGAAGCTGTATCCGCTTGTATTGTCGAAAATAGGATTATCCGGAGTGATGAGGTAATCGTTTTGCCCGGAAGAACTGTTGTTATCAAACTCGATTGCGGGATATCCGTTCATCAAAGAATTGACGAATAGTGGCTGCTGTGCCGCTGTAGCCTGACTTAATACCACGCCGTTCCCGGATTGATCAGCCCAGGAGGAAACGGGAGAACCGTTTGTGGAAGTACTGGTTCCGGCATCTGCTTTTAACCACAAAACATTGGTAGCAGAAGTTCCTACTCCCGCAGGACCTGTTTGTCCGAATGAATAAAAAGTAGCAAGCAGACCAAGGATGATCAGGGAGGAAAAGTTGTACATAGACTATTACATTAAATACACTAAAACGAAATAGTGGATCTCTTACGCAGAAACAAAATTAATTTAAAATGTTGGAAAGACGCTCTTAAAAGTCGTTAAATGAGCCAATTGCTTACCCGGGTTACTATGCAGGCATTATGAATGAGGATTAACAAGCTCATACTGAATAGAATCGGTAAAAAGCAAATCTGATACTGATCGGCTTTCATGCTGTGTTTGAACAGATACCCGTTTAATAATTGATCATTATGCCATTGATAATTCTTATTGTGCCAGCCACAAAGTAGGATTGATGCGTTGCACGCTTCCTTCAACCACCTGGTGAATCTCAAAATGAGAGGTGGAAAGATTCCCTTCATCATCCGCAAGCAGTGACCCGATGGACTGTTTTGAACCCACTTTATCGCCCACAGAAACGTAAGCTTCCTGCAGGTTGCTGTAAACCGTTCTGTAAGCTCCGTGTTTGATGATAATCACTTTTCCTGCTCCCGGAATATTCAAAACGCTTGTTACTTCTCCGTCAAAAACGGCTCTTACCTGCGAATTTTTCGGAGCGCCGATATCAATTCCGTTGTTATTGGTATAAACGTTCGGCAGAGTCGGGTGGGCGTTTTTACCGTAGTTTTCGGTGATAGAACCTTTTGCTACCGGCCACGGCAATTTCCCCCTGTTCGATTCAAAACTTTTCCCCAAAGCAATGTTTTCCTTGGTATCCGTAAACGAAACCTCTTTGGTTGCGGTAGAAGTCGTTGTGGTTTTGGAAGATGACGATGAAGCAGTGCTTTTGGAAGCCAGGGAAGCCTTTTTCTCCGCTTCTTTTTTGGCTTTTGCCTCGGCTTCGGCAATTTCTTTTTCAATTGCCAGTTTGATACGGCGCTTCAATTCTGCTTTCTGGCGTTCCTGCTCTTTCAGTTCTGCCATCAATGAGTTCTCATCTTTGCGCAATTTCTCCAAAGCAAGCTGTTTGGCCGACTTATCCTTTTCGATCTGCTGCTTTTCAACGATTTTCTCCTGCAACAATACTTTTTTGTGGTCTTTCTCTTCCCGGATGGTTTTGATCTCTTTGTGGATCGTTTTTTCACTTTGAAGAATGACCTTGAACTGCTTTTGCTGGATTTCCGAAAGACGTTTCAGGTAGGAAGTTCTTTTCACTGCTTCGAAATAATTGGAAGAGGAGAAGATGTACATCATTTTTGCCGATTTGTTGCGGTGCTTGTAAGCGTAAATCAGCAGCTTTTTATACTGCTCCTTTAAGCGGACCAGGCGTTTTTGAAGTTCTTTGATCTGGTCTCCTTTGGAAGAAATGGTTAATTCTGCACTGCGGATCTGGTTGTCAAAATTGCGAACAAGCAACTCCCGGTTCTTCACCTGGTTTTCGATCAGTTTCAATTCATTCAAAGAAGATTCCGTTCCCTTTTTTACTTTGTCCAGCAAAGATTTAGTGGTAGAAAGTTTCTTCTCCAGCTTATTTTGTTCGGCTTGAAGCTGATCGCTTTTCTTCTGTGACCAAACAAAACCGGTGCTGGTCAGTAGAAGAATAAACAGGCTATTTTTCAGAATTGCAGTTGTCATACTCTTCCGGTATTACAAAATAAATTTCCTGAGGGGTGTTTATTTCTGTCTTGTCGTAATCCATAGTTAAAACGATATGATTACGGGCCGTTACAATATCGATGATTACTTCTTTGGGCAACAGGTAAGTATCTACCGTGTCGCGGTCAATATAATCTACGGAAATGTGGGTCGTGTCTTCCGGGCTGTCGATGACCATCCGGCTGATGCTTTTCAGAGAAGGATGAATGAAATAACGGATGATGACATTGTCTTCCTCATTCGCGTCATCGTTCCCGTTTCGTTCCCTGCGCGGATTATCGCGGTTATTGTCCCGGTCGTGCTTGTTGTTGCGGTTATTGGTATTCTCGTCCCGGTTCTCTTTGCGGATGATTCTTTTGCGGTGCGAAGAAATGATGTAATTATACGGGTCGTTGATCTGGAAATATTTTTGGGTCGTGTCGTAAGCAACCGGTAAGCCTAGAAGCAACTCTTCAATATTTCGGTAATCGAAATCCACTCCGAAGGATTCCTTAATGTAGCCCATGTTGGTGAGGATTTTACATTTGTCCTTTCGGTTGGAAATAAACAAAGAATCGCGTCTGATCAGGGAGTTCACAATCGGAATACCCGCATAGGTAATGATCGGGTTGATAGCACTGTCTCTGACTGCCCGGATGGAGGTTTTGAAACTGACTCTCCGGTTGGTATCTGAGAAATGGCACTTGATTTTGGTATAGAACGAATTCGGGCGAATACCGGAAAGACTGTCCATTGCGTGAATCAACTCAGCCGTTTTTCGTTTTTCAAGCTTCACGGGCTTATCTGCGACTGGCCTTCTTGCACAAGAACCCAGAACCACCAATAAAGCAATTCCCAACCATTTAATATTCCGGATCGACATACGTTTTTGATTGAATTTTTTTGGTAAGTAATTTATTCTTTGATCCAAGTGTAAGTGCTTTTTTCCACAATTCAAGCGCTTTAGCGGTATCTCCCAATTTGAAGAAAGCATCGCCCATGTGCTCGATGTAATTTTTGTTTTCTTTGTCCAATTCGTCAGCAATCGTAAACTGCTCCAAGGCCTGTTTGAATTTGCCTTGTTTGAACAAGATCATTCCTTTGGTATCCACATATGGTGCCTGGTTTGATTTCCCGTCAAGGACTTCGTTGATCAGTCTTTCCGCTTTCGCAAGATCCATATTGGCCAATGCCAGTCGCATGGCGTAATTATTCTTTGTCAGGGAATTTGAAGGAGAAATAGCCAGGGCTTTATCGTAAGCTTCTGCTCCTTCCTGGTAGCGTTTCAACCCAAACAAAGCATCTCCTTTTTGCGCGTAGAATTCAGATTCCGTTGCCGGATCGTTCACCACCAAATCTTTCCCCATATCTGCAGCATCAATAGCTTCCTGGAAATGGTCCAATTGCACGCAGGCAATGGTATACAGCAACTGCACACTGGAAATCGTCGGGAATAAGGCACTGCACGCACGTGCATCTTTGTAAAGGTCTTCGAACTTCATCAGTTCGTATTCCAGGATCAGTACCTGGTTCCAGATCGGGAATTTGCCGTCTTCGTGTTTCAGGGCTTCTTTATAAGCAACCAAAGCCTCTTCTTTCTGGTTGTTGCGAAGCAGTAAATCACCTTTGACAGAATACCCTTTTGCATCGTTCGGATAACTTGCGATCAGCAAATCTGCCAATTCGATCAGTTCCTTATCAACGACCACCTGCTTCTCATACATTTCCAGCAAAACCGACATTTTCGTATCGATGTCAATACCCATTCCTTCGAATGCAGCCTTGAAATACTTGTAAGCTTCCGGCTTATTCATCTGGCGGTAGTACAAATCACCCAAAGCCAGGTTTGCACGTGCATTCGACGGATCGTTTTTCACCAGTTCAACCAGCATTGATTGAGCTTTGGCAATTTCCCTTTTGGAGAAATAATAATCCACCAGTGTTCCGATCAATCCCAGGTCATCCGGGTAAACTTCCCGGGCTTTCTGGATTTCGGCAATTCCTTTTTCATCTTGTTTAAGCGAAACATATAATTCGAATTTCTGGATAGACAAATCGGGCAAAACACCTAATTGGTCTTCCATCTTATTCAAGGCGTTGATAGCATCGGTTTGGCGTCCCAAACGCTTCAGGATTTCCGAATGCGCAAACAACCAATCCACATTCGTTGGCTGCGCTTTCACCATTTTGGCAAAGCATTTTTCAGCTTCGGTAAATTTTCCCTGGTTGTAATACATGTACCCCAGTTCCTGCGTATACCAAATGTTATTCGGGTCGAGTTTACTGGCCATTTCGGTGTATTCGGCAGCTTTGGTTTTATTGTCGAGCTGCAGGTAACACTGGCTCAACCCGAAAGCTGCGGCATCGTCTCCCGGACGGATCGTCAGACAGGAATCGAAAGCCTGGATGGCTTCATTGGTTTGTCCCTTTACCTTGTAGCGCATGGCATTGTGGAAGGTCTGAATATACGCCAGATCCTGCTGGTTGTTCGTTTTTCCGGAAGATGCCACCTTTTTGGTCCCACAAGAAGTAAGAACAAGCATCCATGCACATACGTAAAGGAACTGTTTCATCAGCTGATAATTGAATAGTCGCTCAAGCTCAAATCCCGAGCCAAACCTTTGTATTTTGAATGTGAACCCAACATGGAGTCTTTCAGATTCGCATCAACTATGATGGAATACTGTTGCAAAATGCTGTTCTTAATAATGGAATTGGTCACCATGGAACCTTTTCCAAGTGAAACATGCGGCCCTACAACCGAATTTTCCAGGATCACATCCTTCCCGATAAAACACGGAGGAATAATGATTGAGTTCAGCACTTTTGCAGAATCGTCTACCATGTCAATCCCTTTTTCCTGGTCGTATTCCAACACGCGCTGATTGGTAATAACCGTAACTTCTTTATTTCCGCAGTCAAGCCATTCATCTACTTCTCCCGGTTTAAAGCGCTTTCCTTTTTCCGTCAGTCTGCGCAATGCATCCGGAAGCTGGTACTCGCCGCTCTTTATGATGCCGTTTTCTACCAAAAAGTTTAATTCGTCTCTCAAAGCCATTCCGTCCTTGAAATAGTAAATCCCGATCATGGCCAGGTCCGAAACGAAATCTCTCGGTTTTTCTACGAAGTCAACGATCTCACCGTTGTCGTTCAGTTTTACCACTCCGAAATTGCTTGGGTCTTCAATTTGTTTTACCCACAAAATTCCGTCGGCATTCGGGTCGATTTTGAAATTTGCACGGAACAAAGTATCTGCAAAAGCGACAACTACCGGCCCTTGCAGTAATTTTTCAGCACACAAAACAGCATGTGCCGTTCCAAGCGGTTTATCCTGGTAGAAGATGCTTCCTTTTGCACCCAACTTTTCCGCCACTTTGATCAGTTCAGCTTCAATTTCAGGACCGAAATCCCCGATCACAAAACCAATTTCGTCAATCGGTTCGCTGCACAATGCAGCAATGTCTTCCACCAGGCGGTGAACGATCGGTTTTCCACCAACCGGTACAAGCGGTTTCGGAACTGTTAAAGTATGTGGTCTTAATCGGCTACCACGCCCCGCCATTGGAACGATAACTTTCATAGTATTGTTTTAATTTTTTCCTGTACTCCCGAAACCTCCGTCTCCACGGCTGGTTTCCGAAAGTGTATTCGTTTCTGTTAATTGTGCCTGTACATAAGGTGCTACAACCATCTGCGCCACGCGTTCACCACTTTCGATGATCACATCTTCGTTCGACAAGTTAATCAATAACACGCCGACTTCACCCCGGTAATCCGCATCAATGGTTCCCGGCGAATTCAAAACAGTTACTCCCTGTTTGTATGCAAAACCGCTTCTGGGGCGAATCTGTACTTCGTACCCGCTTGGGATCTCCAGGTACAAACCCGTCGGGATCAGTTTGCGCTCCAAAGGCTTCAAGGTAACTGCCTCACTCAAAAATGCACGAATATCCAAACCTGCGGAATCTGCTGTTGCATAATGCGGCAGTTCGTTGTTCGATTTATTGATGACTTTGATTTCCATAGCATTAATTCTGATTTGGATCTTTGGTCACAGCGTAGCTGATATCCATGATATTTTTCACGCTTTGCTCCGTAATTCCCTGCTCGAAAGTGAAGGTATAATTTCCTTTCTGCGGGAATTTGCGGTGTTTGAAGTAAACCGTATTTTCTACAATTGTTCCGGAAGTTTCACCGATCCAGGAACCGTCCGGGTTGGCAATTTTCATTTCAAACGGCTCTCTTCCGACCTGGCCGAGCGGAGTGCGCGAATGAATGAAGAACCACAGGTTATTGTAAGCGTAATCGGTCGTGGTGCGAATCGTAATCTGGATCGTATAGAAAGAAGTGGTATCCGGAATATAGACCTTGAACACCGGCTTTACGTCCTGTTCCCACGAATTATTCGCAAAAGAATACGACTTATTGTAAAGCGGTGAATCTCCGCATGAGCAGAGCAGGGCCACCAACAGGACCACTATCCAACTATTTTTGAGCACCTTCATTTCCTCCGTTGTTATTTTTACGCGGCGGTCTGCGACGATTGTTTTTCTTCTTATTCGGATTTGCCTGTGCCTGAGGTGCATTTCCTTCTCCGCTTTGAGCGTTTTGAGCAGGTTTTTGCTGCTGTTGCGGCTTGTTATTCTGCTGTTGCAGACGGTTTTGCGGTTGTTTATCCTGCTGCGGCTTATTTCCTTGCGGCCTGTCTTGTTTTTGAACAGGCTTTTGAGCTGGTTTTGGAGTTGCTGTTGCAACACCTTCAGCTTGCGGCGCATTTCCTTTCGGCTTTTTCTTCTTGCGTTTTTTGTTCTTGCTGAACGTATTGTCGAAACGGTTCAAAGAATCCTGGCCTACCACATTGTCGTAATCCGGTTCTTTGCGTGTAACCACATGCGAATCGAAATCCTTCAGATCGGCAGGTTTTTTCCCGGATTTGTTGACCTTGATAATATCCTGAACGCGTTCAGGGCTCAAAGCAACCAGTCCTACACCGATAGAAGCTTCGCCTTCATACATGTACCACAATTGTCTTTTGAAAACATCTGTTTTGATGTGGAAAGCAGTTCCTTTTTCGGTTTGCAGTTTCACATCCGTGCTTGGGAAAGACTTGATCGCATCGAGGTACATATCCAACTCGTAGTTCAGACAGCACTTCAGTTTTCCGCATTGTCCGGCTAATTTTTGCGGATTCAGCGACAATTGCTGGTAACGCGCCGCAGAAGTAGAAACCGAGCGGAAATCTGTCAACCAGGTGGAACAGCACAACTCGCGTCCGCAGGAACCGATACCACCCAAACGCTGAGCTTCCTGGCGCGAACCGATCTGGCGCATTTCGATACGGATCTTGAATTTATCGGCCATGTCTTTGATCAACTGGCGGAAATCCACACGACCTTCAGCCGTGTAATAAAACGTTGCTTTCGTAAGATCGCCCTGGTATTCGACATCGGAAATTTTCATCTCCAAACCGATATTTACGGCCAAAGTACGAGCCTGGAACATCACTTCCGACTCCAGAGAGCGGGCTTGCACCCATTTGTCAATATCTTCCTGATTTGCGATACGCAAAATCTTCTTGGTCTCCATCGGTTTTAAACCCGGAGCTTTCTTTTTGACCTGAATTCTGGCTAATTCACCTACTACGGAAACAACACCCACATCGTAACCCGGGCTTGCTTCAACTACTACCACATCACCCACTTGAAGCGAGAGGTTTTTCGCATTCCTGTAAAACGTCTTGCGACTGTTTTTGAAGCGAATTTCAAGTATATCGTAAGATGCCTGACCTGCCGGCAACTGCATGTTTGCCAACCAATCGAATACACCTAGTTTATTACATCCACCAGAACTACAGGTCCCATTATTTTTACAGCCGCGTGGCGTACCACCGCCACTACTGCACGAGGAACATCCCATAGTTTTTCGAATTTGATGTAAAAATACGAAAATTAACAGTCGGGATTGCATTTTGTCGCGCGACTTGACAACAGCTTTTTGTGAATAGCGGCAGGGACGAAAAATTTTTTACCCCTACAGGTAAAAATTCCTTATTTTCGGTTCCAATTAAAACACAATCACACATGAAATTTGGATTTATTTTTTCGACAGCTGTGGCATTCATGCTTTTGGTGTCTTGTAATATGAACAACGATAAGCGAAGAGGATTTAAGGACGTGGTCGAATACAATGATTTCATTGTGGATCACATCAACTCACTGGATTCTGCCTACATTTTGGCACTGGCAACAGATAGCGGTATTGATGTGTGTATGAAAAAATGTGACGACCTGGTTGTATTGTGTGATAAAACAACGGAAGAATTTAAAGGAATTCAGCCGTATGAAGGCGACAGCACGCTAACGATGCAAGCTTTGGCTTATACGCAGTTCATGCGCAACAACGGTAAAACGGAAATCAAAAAGTTGTTGAAACTGATCGATGCTTACCAGAATGCAAGCATGGAAGAGCAGGAAAAAATGGTGGACGAAGTTCAGTCAACCGCTGAAGAAATCGACAAGCAATACGATATTGAGATCAATAAAGTGGACCAGGTTCAACAGAAATTCTCCAAAAAACACAATTTCAAGATCTTAAATTCAAGACACTAAAACAGAAATTCTAAGCTCTGTGAATAAAGCGCATGACTTGAAAGCAGAGCTGTGTAAACAACAACTTCCCGAAAGCATTCCGGTCTAAATGATAATAGGCGTCGTTGAAGATTTCCATGAAATCAAGCGCATTGTTATTCGAAATGAAACGCGCAAAATTAGCGAGGAAAGCAGCTTCTTCCTGGGAAACACGCGTCAGCATATCCTGCGTGTAATTCTTGAGTAAACTTTGGCGAACCATGTGCAGGGCGTATTGCACAAATTGTTTTTGTCCCTCGCGTGAAAGTGCCGAAACCTCATCGGTCCAGTTCAGCATGGCGTTGACATCCTTTTTGAAACAAACGCGCATCAGCTGGATGAACAATTCCCGGAACAGGTTTGCTTCGGACTGATCTCCCATGATTTGCTGGGCATCGATCAGGTTTCCGTTACTCCTGGAAGCAATACTTTCTGCCAGTTGCCGGCCAACTCCGCTTCGTTCCACTACCTGCTGGATCACATCGATCGGGTAAGAAGGAATGCGCAGGATCTGCGTCCGGGAAAGGATCGTGGTGAGTAATTTATCCGGACTGTCGGTAACCAGCAGGAAAAGTGTTTTCGCAGGTGGTTCCTCCAGGATTTTCAGCAATTTATTGGCACAGGTGGCATTCATTTCTTCCGCCATCCAGATCAGCATCACTTTGTAGCCTCCTTCGTAAGATTTCAGGGCCAGTTTCTTAACGATTTCCAGACTTTCTTCCGTTCCGATGATCGGCTTCCGTTCCTTATCATCCATGCGTTTGGTCCAGTGATAGAGATCAAAGATCGGTTGCTCCTGGATTTGTGTGCGCCATTGTGGCAAAAGCGGATTCGTTGTTTTCGAAATGGCCTGGACCGTGGGGAATGAAAAGTGCAGGTCGGGATGCTGTAAATCCGAAACCTTTTTGCAGGATGCGCATGTTCCGCAGCTGTCGTTTTCCTGTTTGTCTTCGCAGAAAATGTACTGAACGAATGCCAAAGCCATCGGTAAGGTAGCATGACCGGCTTTTCCGGCAAACAATTGGGCGTGACTGATTTTCCCTCCTTTGACTTCTTCAATCAAATGAGACTTAATTTCTTCCTGCCCGGGTATTGAATGGAATTGCACGCCGTAAAGTTAAATCTTCTACGCACAATGCGCGGCAAAAAAGCGACAAAAATATTGGAAAGTGAAACAAAGTTCATACCTTGCTGAGACAAAACCCTGCTCGATGAGATCATTCTTCTTACTAATCGGATTAACGGCCGTATTTCCTGTTTTTTCAAGAGCACAGGAAGTAAAATTAAAAGACGAATCCGTCACTTTTTCCGTAGGTTCCCATCATGCAATCGTTGCAGAAATTCCCTTTGGAAAGCGCGCTATCGTGGAGAAACAATTGAAATCCGAACTGAAGGGTTGGGGTGGAAAATTGCTCATTTCCGGCGACGAGTACAAAGTGGTTCAGGGAAAAATGAAAGTTTTCGGAGACAAACGTTTTGACGGCTACGCGAAAATCATTGAAACAGCCGATGCGATCAAAGTGGCTTTTGCAGTGGATATGGGCGGAAAATTCATGTCTGCCGGAGACCATCCTTCGGAGTACAAAACCATTCGTGAACGCGTGCGGAATTTTGGTGCAAAAACAGGAGGGCTGAGCCTCGATGCGGATTTGGATGCCGACAAAAAAGCGCTGAAAGTATTGGAAAAGGAAGAGAAGCAAATCGAAAAGAGCATTGAAAGCTCCAACAAAGACATTGAAAGTTACCAGAAGAAAATCAAACAGGCGGAGAAAGACATCGAAGCCAAAAAAGCCGAATTGAGCATCAAACAGGAAGAGATCAAAACGCAGAACCTGCAAATCACCGAACGTAAGAAAACAGCTAAGAAAATCAAGTAAACAACACACAATATAAACAGCATGAAACAAGTAACACTTTTCGTTGCCACACTATTCACTACCTGGGCAATCGGACAAGAAGTAAAAACATCAAATGACAAAGTGAGTTTTTCTCACGGATCTTTCGACGCGATCGTTGTAACCATTCCTTACGGGAATAAAGATGTTATCGAAAAAGAATTGAAGTCCGAAATGAAAGATTGGGGCGGAAAATACAACAGTTCGAAGGGTGAGTACACCGCGAAAGAAGCCAAAATGAAAGACATGGGTGACAAGTATTTCGACGGATACGCAAAGATTATCGAAAGCGGTTCAGAGATCAAAGTAGCTTTTGCGGTGGATTTGGGTGGCGCGTATATGAATAGCGGTGAGCACAAAGACCAGCACAAAACCATCGAAAGCCGCGCGAAGAAATTCGGACAGAACGCTTCCAGAGAAAGTGTCAACGGGATGATTGAAGCAGAGACCAAAACGCTGAAGAAACTAACCGGAGAGAAAGAAGAAATGTTGAAAAACATCGAGGAATCCAAAAAGGATATAGAGAATTACAAAAAGAAAATCGCGGAAGAAGAGCAAAAGATTAAAGACAACGAAGCGGCATCTCAAAAGAAGGAAACAGAAATCGGTGCGCAAACAACCAAGGTGAGCGAAACGCAGGGGTTGCTGAAAAAAATTAAATAAATCAGGAAAATACGGCAGGGACGCCACGCATCACGTCCCTGCCTGTTTAAAAAACGGCTATCTTTTTGATATGTTTGATTTACGTATAATGGTGAAAACAAAAATGATCTTTTTCATACCTTTGGCGGCATGAAAATTCTCGTTGTCCGTTTCAGTTCCATCGGAGATGTGGTACTCACCACGCCGGTTGTGCGCTGTCTGAAACAACAAGTGAAGGATGCCGAGATCCATTTCATCACCAAAAAAGCATTTCAATCCGTATTGGACCAAAATCCATACATTGACCGCATTATTACCATTGAAAAATCGGTAGATGAGGTGGTGGATCTGTTGAAGAACGAGCGCTACGATTATGTGATCGATCTGCACAACAACATTCGCACCTTGCGGCTGAAACGTGCTTTGAAAGTGAAATCTTTTGCCTTTCCGAAGAAAAATTTCTCCAAATTGCTTTTAACGAGATTCAAGATCAACCGCATGCCGAAAGTGCACGTGGTGGATCGCTATTTTGAAGCAGTGAAGGAACTTGGCGTAAAAAACGATCAAAAGCCCTGTGATTTTTTCCTGTCGGATGCAGATGTCGTTTCCCTGGAATCCATTGCCTTGACTTCCAAACAGTTTATCGCTGTAGCAATGGGAGCACAATATGCCACCAAGCAAATGCCCGTTTCGCTGATGGCGCAAATCCTGGAAGGAGTTCAGCAACCGGTAGTTCTGCTGGGCGGGCCCATGGATTCCGAACGTGCCGCCGAATTGATCCAAAAACTTCCGAACCAACGCGTGCTGGATCTTTGTGGAAAATTGACCCTGCGCCAGTCGGCATTTATGACCAAACAATGTGCTAAATTATTAACCGGCGACACCGGGCTGATGCACATTGCCAGTTGCTTCGAAACGCCGATTGTGAGCGTTTGGGGAAATACCGTTCCTGATTTCGGGATGTATACGTATGCACCGCAAAACAAATCGTTATACACCATTCATGAAGTAAATGGATTAAGCTGCAGGCCGTGTTCGAAAATCGGTTACAAAGAATGCCCGAGAAAGCATTTCAATTGCATGCACCTGCAAAACCCGGAGGTGATTCGAAAAGACTTATTATAGGATTTAGTAGGGGCGAATAATTTTTCGCCCCTACTAAATAGATTTAATCCATAAACAATTTCCGTAATTCCGTGGCGTCCTTCGGGCTCATTTTTTTAGCCAGGATCAAAGCCAGCTGCTTTCTTCTCAACGCTCCTTCAAAACGCTCCACTTCCTCTTCCGTTTCGGGAACCAGTTCAGGAACCTGGATCGGTCCGCCATGCTGATCAACAGCTACAAACGTATAAATCGCCTCATTGGATTTGCTGCGTTTCCCGGTAATGTTGTCCTCCACGAATACATCTACGAAAACTTCCATCGAAGAATTGAACGCGCGGGAAACCTTCGCTTCCAAAGTCACGATAGACGCATGATTGATCGGGGAATTGAAACTCACATTGTTCACATTCGCCGTAACAACCACCCTGCGTGAATGCCGGTGAGCAGAAACACTCGCAATTTCATCCATCCAGGCCAACAATTGGCCTCCGAATAAGTTACCAAGTGTATTGGTGTCATTCGGTAAAACAACTTTTGTAGTAATAGCAAGGGTTTCCGATGCAAGTCTGGCCTTCATGTTTCCTTTTTCCGGTAAAAGTACATTAATTTAACAGGAGGGCAGATGAAGATTGCGGTCAGAAATCAAAAAATTTCTTCTGTTAGAAAAAGCCTTACTATATTTACACGCATCAAAGAAAATTATGGAAAAACTCATTCAGGCATTTTCGTCCAACATCAGCGAAGCATTAGAAATTGCTGCCGGAGCAACATTTGTAAAACCAACCCAGGATATCCGGAATATCGTTATTTGCGGTATGGGCGGTTCCGGGATCGGTGGAAAAATTGTAGCGCAATGGGTCCAGAATTCCTGTTCGGTTCCGGTATTGTCCGTTCAGGATTATACCTTGCCTGCATTTGTGGATAAGTACAGTTTGGTGATCGGTTCCTCTTATTCCGGGAATACGGAAGAAACCCTGTTTGCTTTGGAAGATGCAAAAGCGAAAGGTGCTACGATTATCGGGATTTGTTCCGGTGGTGCATTGGCTGAATTCTGTAAATCCAATCAGTACCAGTATGTGATCGTTCCGGGTGGAAATCCGCCAAGAACAGCACTTGCGTTTTCTTTGGTACAATTAAGTAATATCTTCCTGCAATTGGGTTATGCTCACTCAACGATTTTGAACGAAATTTCAAACGGGAAGAACCTTATTGATTCCGAATCGGCACATATCAAATCAGAAGCGATGCGTGTAGCGCACGAACTTCAAAAAAGAACCGTAGCAGTTTATGCCGGTGCAGAATATGAAGGAATTACCATTCGCGCAAGACAACAGTTCAACGAAAACTCGAAAGAATTGAGTTGGCAGAACGTCATTCCTGAAATGAACCACAATGAATTGGTCGGATGGGGCGGCGGCGACAACCGCTATGCATGTTTGTTTATCCAAACCGGCGATTTGTCCATGCGCAATCAGAAACGTTTCGACATTTCCGTTGAACGCACTAAATCAAAAACAGATAAAGTAGTAGTGATCTCGGCAAAAGGAGCAACTCCGGTGGAAAAAAGCATCTACCTGATCCATTTGATCGACTGGACGTCCTTGTACATTTCCGATTTAAAGCACGGAGATCCGATCGAAATCGACATCATCGATTATTTGAAAGAAGAATTAGGGAAAATCAAATAAAAAAGTAGGGCCGGAAAATTTTCCGGCCCTACTTTTTTACAGTTATAATTAATCTACGAATTTCCCGCCCGCATAAACCTGGAATTCAAAACCTCTGTCGTTGTGAACCTCGAAGTTTACTTTTACGTGTGCGCCCATGTATTTTTCAGGGTCCGCTGCAAGGATATTGACCAATTGGTCTTTGTAATCGAGTCGTAAAGCTGTTGTAAACCCGTTCGGATCATCTGCTCCGAGAATGATGTAGCTAAACATATCCTGGTTCACGAATCCCTGGAAAGTCGTTGCAAACTCTTTTTCAGAATTCAACGCGTCCATTGCTCGTTGTGAACTGATCGGGTGAAGCGGTGCTGCTTTGTATTTCATGCCGTTCACATCGTCCTGGAAAGAAGCACGACGCTCTTTGGTCTTGATGATTTTTCCTTTCGAATCGTAGTACGAAATGCGGTCAATGAAAGTCGCTTCCTGATTCTCTCCGTTCACCTGGTCAATCAATTCCTGGATCACGAAAGGTTTCCCGTTGTTCAGGAAATAGTAACGCGTACCGTTTGTTTTGCCGTTCCCTTCGGAAAATTGCTCTTCCAAGATCTGGAGCACATTGGCCGTGTCCAAATGCCCGATCACTTCAATCATTTGCCCGTCCGCTTTTTCGTAATGCAGGGAATTGGCAACGATATCCGAAGCTTCCGTGATTTTCTTTAACTCAAGGACTTGCCGGTCCATTTCAGCTTCATTTTTGAAAGTTTTTACGATGGTTTTCGTCTCTCCGGAATTTTTCTCACCGGAATTATCAGAACCACAGGAAACCAATCCTACAAGCAATAAAGGGAAAATATACTTTTTCATAGCGTTTGTTTCATTCAAAATGATATGCTAAGTAAAAGTAACAGGTTTATAACAAATGACACCCTTTTTTTAGCTTAAATTAGATCCTGAAAACAGTTCAATGTATGGAAAAGATCGTTATTGCAGGAGGTTCAGGACTTATCGGAACAGGATTAGCCAATCATTTGCGAAAAGCAGGACACGAAGTTTGGGTACTTTCCCGCAAACCTTCAGATCCGGACCGTTTCTTCCTGAACTGGGATCCGTATGCAGGTAAAATAGATCATTCGGCCATTGCCGGAACAAATATCCTGATCAACCTGAGTGGCGCAGAACTGGCTGCAAAAAGATGGACCAAAGCACGCATTGAGGAATTGTACGATTCCCGCGTTGATACTACGAAATTCCTCTTCGAATCGTTTAACAACTCATCAGCGCTCAAGCAATATGTATCGGCATCCGGCGCGGTGGCTTATGGGTTCGATCATCCGGAAAAAATTTACCGGGAATCCGATCGGTTCGGGGACGATATTATTTCAGACATTACCCGGGAATGGGAAAAAGCCGCCGATAAGTTTTCAGCAATCTGTCCCGTTTCAAAAGTCCGCATTGCAGTCGTATTGAGTGAGTCGGGAGGTGCTTTGCAAAAACTGGCCAATCCGGTCAAAAAAGGATTCGGGGCCGTTTTAGCTTCCGGGGAACAAGCCATTCCCTGGATTTACAGCGAAGATCTGTATCGCGTTTTTGAATATGTGATTACCCATAAACTGGAAGGAGCTTACCATGCTTCTGCCGGGAATACTACCAATAAAGAACTCACGAAACTGATCGCTAAAACACTGAATAAAAGATTATTGCCTGCTGTTCCTGCATTTATGGTGCGGATTTTATTCGGGAAGATGGCCATGATGCTGCTTTCGGGCAACAAAGTGTCTAACGATAAACTGGTATCCGAAGGATTTTCTTTCCGGCATGCAGATCTTAATTCAACAATTCAACGTATTTTTGGGTAAACAAAAAACCCCTTGCCAAAAGGCAAAGGATTTTTTTGCTATTAATCGAAAAAACAAGAGCACCCCTACTCCTGTTACTCAAATGAGTACTTTTTAGGGCGAATGATTGTGTTAAATCATTCGAACAGAACAAAGATGTAACATGGACTTGATTATTCGAAATAAATATTTTTACGATTTACGATACCCAAGCTCCAACTTAAGATACTTATTAAACTGTAAATCAAACAATTACAAACATTATTTTAAGTAAAAAATTACAATGTCCACAGGATCAACAGATAGTTTAGTTCGTTTAATTTCGTCACTTTCAAAGGCAGAAAAACGAAGTTTTAAGCTTTATGCGAACCGGAATTCTTCTTCCCAGGAAGAAATCAAGTACTTGCAGTTGTTCGATTTTATTGATAAAACGGAGAATTATTCGGACGACCTGGCCATTTCCAAAATCAGTTCGATCAAGAAAAGCCAGCTTTCCAATATTAAAGCCCATTTATACAAGCAGCTGCTGACTAGTTTGAGGCTGCAGCATGCGGCCCATTTGCCCGCAATTGAAATCCGGGAATCCATGGATCACGCTTTGATCCTGTATGAAAAAGGATTTTACAACCAGGCGTTGAAATTATTGGAGAAAGCCAAACAGCACGCTATAAAAATCCAGGCAACGGTACTGCATTTGGAGATTCTGGATTTTGAAAAATTCATCGAGTCACAGCACATTACGCGCAGTGTTTCTTCCCGCGCCGACGAATTAACAGCCGAGAGCAGGGCTTTGAGCAAGCACGTCCAGGGAAGCATCCAATTTTCGAATTTGTCTTTGCAGCTTTACGCATTGAACGTAAAAGTAGGATTTGTGCGGGACGAAAAAGATTACCGGTTCGTGAAGGAATTCTTCGCGAAACGTTTGCCCGAATACAACATGTCGGAACTCAGCTTCGAAGAGAAAATGCACCTGTACAATGCGTATGTGTGGTACCATTACATGACACAGGAATTTTTGATGTGCTTCAAATACGCGAGTTTGTGGGTGAAATTGTTCGAGGATAACGAACATGTAAAAGATCATTACCGCGAAATGTACCTGAAAGGGCTTTACAACTTACAGAATGCCCTGTTCAATTTGAGGAATCACAAACGCTTGCAGGAATCCATCGAAAAGTTGGAAAGTGCAGACCTGGGCGACCGCGAGAATGAGAACATTTCCCTATTGCACCGCATGTACTGGCTCACGGCAAAAATCAATTATTATTATTTGTGCGGTACTTTTTCCGAGGGAATTGAGATCGTTCCGAAAGTGGAGCAGTTCATTTCCGATCACGAAGATCGTTTGGACAACCACCGCATCATGATCCTGTATTATAAAGTTGCTTGTTTGTATTTCGGGAACGGCGACAATAAGATGGCCATTAAATACCTGAACCGCATCATTCAGCTGAAAGACGTTTCCCTGCGGGAAGATATCCAGGCATTTGCGCGCATTTTGAACCTGATTGCGCATTTTGAATTGGGAACAGACGACCATTTGCTGGATTACCAGATCAAATCCGTTTACCGCTTCCTTCGCAACATGGGCGATTTACACGGGGTGCAGCAGGAAATCCTGAATTTCTTGCGCCAGCTTCCGTTTGCAGATGATCGCTCGCTAATGCGTGCCTTCCGTATTTTGCATGGAAAACTGGTGAAATTGTCCAAACTTCCTTATGAAAAACGGCCGTTCCTGTACCTGGACATTATCTCCTGGCTGGAATGTAAGATCGAAAAACGCACCGTTCAGGAGGTCATCCGGGAAAAATTCCTGCTCGAACAGGAAACCGGGCAAAGCGTCTATTTCCCGGAGTAGGAACGGGAATCCGGAGATTCATCCTTTACAAAAACGAACCGATGACGAAAAATTAAGCAAAAAATGCAACTCAAATTTGTCAGTTTGAAAATAAGTTGTACTTTTGATTACATCTTCGTCAAATAAATGTTTAAATAATCAACAATTAAATGACTGGATTAAAAGTAGGTGATCGAATGCCTGATTTTCAGGGACAAGATCAAAATGGAAAAGAACTATCGAATCGCGATTTTACCGGCAAAAAGTTAGTGATTTATTTCTATCCGAAAGACAATACTCCGGCTTGTACGAACCAGGCATGCAGTTTAAGGGATTCGTACGGGGAACTGAAAAAAGCGGGGTATACGATTTTGGGAGTAAGCATGGATACGGAAAAAGCGCACACGAAGTTTATTGAAAAGTTTAGTTTACCTTTTCCATTGATCGCAGATACCGAACGGAAAATGATTGATGCATTCAAAGTTTGGGGTCTGAAAAAGTTTATGGGGCGTGAATACGATGGAATCCACCGGACCACGTTTGTCGTAAATGAAAAAGGCATTATCACACATATAATAGACAAACCAAAAACGAAAATACACGGTGAAGAGATCTTAAATTTAGAATGATCTGTACATCGTAAGTAGTTTACGACCTACTGGTCATACATTTGCAGAAACGATAACAAAACGATTAAAATTTAAACGATATGGCAGTTAAAGAAATCAACCCGGAAAAATTGAAAGCACTTCAACTAACAATGGAAAAGTTAGACAAGACTTTCGGAAAAGGATCTGTAATGAAATTAGGAGATAATGCGATTGAAGAAATGGATGTTATTCCCAGCGGATCAATCACATTAGACCTTGCTCTTGGAGTAAACGGTTACCCGAAAGGAAGAATCGTTGAGATCTACGGACCGGAATCATCCGGAAAAACAACCCTGGCAATCCACGCCATTGCAGAAGTGCAAAAACAAGGTGGTATTGCAGCGATCGTGGATGCGGAACATGCATTTGACCAGTTCTATGCTCAGAAATTGGGTGTAGATATCGACAACTTATTGATCTCTCAGCCCGACAACGGTGAACAGGCATTGGAAATTGCAGACAGTTTGATCCGTTCGGGAGCAGTGGACCTGTTGGTTATTGACTCCGTTGCGGCATTGACTCCGAAAGCTGAGATCGAAGGAGAAATGGGGGATTCTCAAATGGGATTACAAGCCCGATTGATGTCCAAAGCATTACGTAAATTGACCGGATCCATCAACAAGGCAAAATGCTGTTGTATTTTCATCAACCAGCTGCGTGATAAGATCGGAGTCATGTTCGGTAACCCGGAAACAACAACCGGAGGAAATGCGTTGAAATTCTATGCTTCCATGCGTATCGATATCCGTAAGTCGAGCCAGATCAAAGAAGGAGAAGATGTAATCGGTAACCGCGTAAAAGTAAAAGTGGTGAAGAACAAAGTAGCTCCTCCGTTCCGCAAAGCAGAATTCGACATCATGTACGGAGAAGGAATTTCGAAAGTAGGTGAGGTAATCGACTTAGGAGTAGAATTGAACATTTTAAAGAAAAGCGGATCCTGGTTCTCTTACGGTGAAACACGTTTGGGACAAGGAAGAGACTCCGTAAAAAATATGATCGCTGATAATCCGGAATTAATGGACGAATTAGAAGCAAAAATCAAAGAAGCTCTTGGATCTACTGCTACTGCAGTAGTGGGAGACCAGGACTAACTGCATATCGTTTCCAATGAGTCCTGTCCGCCACGGCGGATGGGACTTGTATTGGAACATACGGCACAAGACTACAACCTAATTTTAACCGCAAAGAGTTAAGGAACGCAAAGAAATGATAAAAACTTTGAGTACTCCTTTCTTTGCGGTTTAATCATTTACTCAATTTCTTTGTGTGTACATACATTGGAATTAACACCTTCTCGACAATATTTCCTTACTTTTGCCCAAACTGAAGCAAATGGTATTATCAATGACCGGCTACGGAAAAGCAAGTGGTACCTTCCAGGGGAAGAAAATCGTTGTGGAAATCCGTTCCTTAAACAGTAAAAGCTTAGATCTGAATATGCGTGCAATTCCATTGTACCGCGAGATTGAGTTGGAAAATCGTTCGATAGTTGCTGAATTATTAGACAGGGGAAAAGTAGAATTGTCTATTTCCCTGGAGAATTCCGGTGAAACGAAGAATTACGCGATCAATCGGGATCTGGCGCAGGCTTACTATAAAGACATCAAGGAAACAGCTGAATTATTGGGTGAACCGGCAGATGATATCCTGGCAATGGTTCTGAGAATGCCGGAGATTTATTCCAATGAGAAAGAAGCACTTTCGGATGAAGAATCGACTTTTGTACAAGGATTGGTAAGAGAAGCTTGCCAGCACTTGAACGAATTCCGTAAACAGGAAGGTGATCAGCTGCGAAAAGACTTCGAAGGAAACATCGGGCGTATCGAAGAATTGCTTTCAGAAGTTCCGAAATACGAAACAGCGCGCATTGAAGCAGTTCGTGAGCGTATGAAAACCGGATTGGAGAAAATCACCAATATATCAATCGACCTGAACCGTTTGGAGCAGGAAATCATTTTCTACATTGAAAAGATGGATGTTTCGGAAGAAAAAATGCGTCTTTCCAATCACCTGAACTACTTTTTGGAAACCATGAATATTCCGTTATGCGGAAAGAAATTGGGCTTCATCACACAGGAAATCGGTCGTGAGATCAACACACTCGGAAGCAAATCCTACCACGTGGAAATGCAAAAACTGGTCGTTGAAATGAAAGATCACCTGGAAAAAATCAAAGAACAAGTTTTAAATACCCTGTAAAATGGCATTTGATTCGAGTGGTGGTAAATGCGTGATTTTTTCTGCTCCTTCAGGTGCCGGGAAAACAACCATTGTTCAATACTTGTTAGGCGAAGTTCCGGAACTGGCATTCTCCATTTCTGCATGCAGTCGTGATCCGAGAGGAGAGGAAGAGCATGGAAAACACTATTATTTTTTGGGAATCGAAGGGTTCAAAGAAAAGATAGATGGCGGTGAATTCATCGAATGGGAAGAAGTTTATACGGATAATTATTACGGAACACTGGCTTCCGAACTGGAAAGAATCTGGGGAGAAGGAAAGACAGTGATTTTTGATGTGGACGTTGTGGGTGGATTGAACCTGAAGAAAATTATGGGCGATAATGCCCTGGCTATTTTCGTACAACCTCCTTCTTTTGAAGCCCTGGAAAAACGACTGCGCTACAGAAGTACGGAAACAGAGGAAAAAATTAATATGCGTTTGGCAAAAGCGCAGATCGAGCTGGACCGTGCACCTGAGTTTGATTATATTCTCCTGAACGACGATTTGCAAAGAGCTTGCAGAGAAGCAGCAGAGATTGTTCACAAATTTATTTCTGGAGTATGAAAGTAGGTTTGTATTTCGGAACGTTTAATCCCATTCATGTCGGTCATTTGGTCATTGCAAATTTCATGGCGGAATACACCGATATCGACCAGGTGTGGCTGGTAGTTACGCCACAGAATCCGCTGAAACTAAAATCTTCTTTACTGGCAGATTACCACCGGTTGGCCATTGTTAATGAAGCGATCCAGGACAATGTGAATCTGAAAGCCTCAGATATTGAGTTCAAGTTGCCACAGCCGAATTATACTGCCACGACTCTTGCATATCTGAAGGAGAAATACCCGACTCACGAATTTTCCCTGATCATGGGAGAAGACAACCTGAGAACTTTCCACAAATGGTACAATCACGAACATTTGCTGGCGAATTATAAATTCTACGTCTATCCGCGTGTTTTGACGGTCCAGGAGGAAGAAGAAGTCCAGGAAATCGGACATCATCCGGAAAATGGATTCAAGAACCACCCGAATATCATTATGTGTGAAGATGCGCCGGTGATGAAAGTGTCATCAAGTTTTGTCAGACACGCTATCAAAGAGGGAAAAGATGTGCGTTACCTGCTAACCGATCCGGTTCGCAAGTACATCGATGAGATGAATTTTTACCGTTAAGCTTTCGCCTTTTTGCTTTTGAATAAGCGTGCAATTTGCTTGCGGAAGAAAAACATCAGGATTAAATAAGGAATTGCAATCAGGAACAGGATTCCGGTATTGATCGAAGAACCGAATGAATTCTCATTCAATTCGCTTCCCTGCTGCGCCAATAATTTACATTGGGAACAACCCTGCCCGAAAACAACATCCACAGCGATCAATGCAATTGCCAATAAAAACAAGCGTTTTTTCATACCGTAAAAGTACGAAACAAACGAATAGAGTAGATATCTCCGGTTGGGATTTAACATATCGTATAGTCGGGGATGGTTGATACGAACTAGCTTTAAGGGAACTAATTAATCAAAGTTTAGAAGTTTTTTAAGTGCATGCAGGTTATATAGATTCCGATCCCCGTATGTACAGGAGAGAGCGGATTTAATTACCTAATTATCTGCGTAAATCGGCGAAATCTGCGTGAAAAAACAGTTATTTGAATCTCTCACAACAACTCCACCAGCTCCTTCCGGCTCAACTGCTTCAGCGTACTTACATCTGTATGCACCAGGTCGCCCACTAATTCGTGTTTGCGCTTTTGCAGTTCCAGTATTTTTTCTTCGATCGTATTCGGTGTGATGAAACGCACGGCAACCACTTTTTTGTCCTGCCCAATCCGGTAAGCACGGTCGATGGCCTGGTTTTCCACTGCCGGATTCCACCACGGATCTACGAGGTACACGTAATCTGCTTGTGTGAGGTTCAAGCCCATTCCGCCGGCTTTCAAACTGATCAGAAAGACGCGGATATTTTCGTTTTCCTGGAAAGCGCTTACCACTTCCTTGCGTTTGCGGGTCTGGCCGGTTAATTTGGAATACGGAATTTCCCGCTCTTCCAACGCCTTCTCGATGAGTTCCAGCATTCCCACGAATTGAGAGAATACCAGGATTTTATGATGCTTCTTTTTGTCTTCGATCTGTTCTACCAATTCCTTGATCTTGGCCGACTGATCGCCGTAGGAAACGCCGTTTTCGTTGATCAATGCAGGTGAGTTACAAATTTGCCGCAATCGGGTCAAGCCTGCCAACACATGCATGCTGTGCTGACCATCCGTGAAATCGGGTTCGCTCAGCAAATATTCCTTCAATTCGGTTTTGTAAACGTCGTAAACGCGCTGCTGCTCGTGATCCATTTCGCAGTAAACTACCATTTCTGTTTTCTCCGGAAGTTCGGTCGCGACTTGTTTTTTGGTACGCCGCAGCAGGAAAGGATGAATGCGTTTTTGCAATTCTTTCGCACGCAGGCTGTCCTGGAATTTATCGATCGGGAAAGCAAAATGCTCCTTGAACTGTTTCAGTGAACCAAACATTCCGGGATTGCAGAAAGACAGGATCGAATAAATATCAAGTGTGTTGTTTTCAATCGGTGTTCCTGTAAGCACAAACCGCTGTTTGGATTGCAGCAAGCGAACGGTTTTGTAGCGTTTGGAATCCGGGTTTTTGATTGCCTGACCTTCGTCAAGGATAATCGTATCAAAGACAAAGTCTTTCAGGTAGCGGATGTCCGAAAGCAGGGTTCCGTAGGTGCTTAAGAGAATATCAAATTCTTCGAAATGATGGACCGACTTGATGCGTTTGGTTCCGTGAAGATCCAAAACCCGCAAATGCGGAGTAAATTTTGCGATTTCATCCTTCCAGTTGAAGACCAGGGAAGTCGGAACAACGATCAGGTGGACACCTTTTTTGGTTTCTAGCTTTTTGGAAAGGTAAGCCAAAACCTGGATGGTTTTTCCCAATCCCATATCGTCTGCCAGGATTCCGCCAAAACCGAAATCGTTCAAAAAATGCAACCAATGATAGCCTTCCCGCTGGTAGTGTCTGAGTTCTGTTTCGAACTGTTGCGGAAGGTCAACTTCAGGAATGCGCTCAAAGTGTGTAATCTTCTCTTTTAAGTCTGTAATCTGTGTCCGGACTGTGCTGTCAATTTCTTCTGCTTCGAACCATTCATCGATGAATTGATAGGAAGTTTTCGGGATCCGGATGACGTCTTCGACCAATTCGCCTTCCTGGAAAAATGCCGAAAAACGGTCGAGCCATTGTTGCGGAAGCAAGGCCATTTGCCCGTCGCCTAATTTTACATAGCGCGATTTCTGGATAATACTGCGCTGAATTTCTTTCAAACGCACGCGGTTATCGCCGACTTTAATATGTGCCTTCGTTTCGAACCAATCAATTCCGCTGATAATTTGAACGGAAACCTTCATGCTTTTCGGAACCAGTTTCAATTTGGTTATTTCCTGGAAACCGTGAATTTCCAGTTCTGCTTCCGACCAGGATTCAAATGCATTCAAAAACCAATCGTTTTCCAAAAACTGGCTTTTGTGCAAATAGAAAAAATCGCCGCCCATCTGGTATTCGAAATCTTTGTGCAAACGGATAATTTGTCCCAGGAAAGCTACTTCCAGGTTTTCATCCCGTGGAATCTCAAAAGAATTCCCCGTTTGATCAATAGTGAGCAATTTGCGTTTGGAAAGAATGGGGATTTCCACATTTCCGTATTCGATGATCGGAGTAATGTGAATATAATGTTCGCTGTCTGTCAGATAAATGCGTTTTGCACCAACGGTTGCCAGTTCTGTTTGTTTAATAATGGCCCGCGTAGCCTTTTTGACGTATGAATAATTGATGCTGATCACGTTCTCCAACGGAACCAAAAAACTGGCCTGGAAAGCATCAAACTGCGACTGGTGAATAATCAGTTTATGATGGTTCTTCCGGAAATAGCTCAATGTTCGCAGGTAATTCCAGTTTTTGATCAGGTATAGGTCCTGCCCGCGACGGATAAACAATTCGCTCTTCATTTTCACCTGGTCGAAGGAAATTTGGTGATTGTCAACTTCAATAAACCCGGTAATTTCGAAGAATTCTTCGTTCTGGTTGACATCCAGGTGCAATTGCATCGGTTTGTCGTGAATATGAAGGGTAAAATCCGTGTCTTTGGGAGGTTTTGTATTCCAGGTTTCGATCACTTCCAGTTTATCAAAAAGCGGTTTGGCAATCCCGATCGATTTGACCACTTTCAGGAAAGTTTCCTCGTCATTAACCAGATTGCGGTACAAATGATGCTTCGTTCCCAACATGCCCAAAGCAGTATAAGCCTGGATCAGCTCCGGGGAAGTTTCCTGCAATGCCAGTTCCAGGGCGTTCAATACCCGGATCGGAGCTTTGATTTTGCCGTTTTGGGTCAAAGCACTTTCATTGACTTCGAACTCAAAATGGTTTTCATCTGGGTAAGCACGAAAGGAAATATAGCGGTTTGGCAGGGGAGCGTGCAATTTTTCCGGGGAAAAGGAAACCGGTGCCAGCTTGCGGTTCAATTCGTCCAGTTTATCAGGAGTTAAACGGATCAACTCCGGGTTTTTCGAAGTCACTTTTACCTGCCGGTTTTCATACGAGAGCTCGAAAAGCCCGTTCCACTTGGTTTCATCCGAAATTCCGTAGGAAAGTGCGGTTTCCGAAATGCGTTTCTTCCGGTCGGATTCATCAAAGAAAGCGCGGAAATCTCCCAGTTCCATGACCCGGTAAAGGACAATGGCCTGGTGATCGCACAGTTTTTTACCATTCCCGCCGCAGCTGCAGGCAAGCACAACGGTCCGGTTTTCCTGTGTCAGGATGACCTCGTGTTCGGCCCGGAAACCGTAATTGCATAAAAAGATGCCTTTGTTGATGGAAAGTTCGACCGCATGAACGGAATTCCCGCTGAAATTCAATACCTGGATAGCTGATGCTTCCGCGAATTTCAAAAGCGTGCCGTAGTTGAGTTCAGCAAAGGTGGAATCGCGAAAAATAAACACATCTTCGTCGTTTTCCGGGTCATCCATTTCAGCTGAACTTAACATCCCGTGAAGATAATTAAAAGCGCCCGGTTTTCTGTTTCCGGGAAGCCTTCAGGAGTAAATTTTACTTAATTTTAGGCCAATCATCTCTAAAATATACATTCAATGAGTTCATTGTGGACTGTTTCAGTAATCAAAAAAGGAAAGAAGTGGATTGATATGGAAGTGCTTTTTGCACATCCGGATGCGGGAAATTTCCCCGAAGACCCGGCTTTTGCCCTGGCGTTACTGACTTCTGAAGCTTACAGTTTCGATAAGGATTACAACCGGGTGGCAACATCGCCGCTTGCAAAGGAAATTCCGTTCGACGATTCGTATTTGCCCGGCTCATTGGGTCCGATAGCGCATAAATTCATTGAGAAAGTGGTGATTTATGAAGCCCGCAATGTTCCTTTCGTGGAAGACGAAGCCCATGAAAAAGTAGGTCAGAAAGTCAAGGATAACCTTGGAATTGATGAAGACCACGAAGATTGGGACGATGAATGGGAAGAAGAATGGAGAAACTTTTGGGACGATGCGAATAACCTTCCCTTGGCGAAATACCGGATTTGGGTCACCGACGAACAATGGACCGAACACCTGAAAGCCGGAAAATACTTCGATACGGCTTCCTTCAGTGAAGATGGTCCGTGGATAAAAGAAAACCGATTGATTGCTTTGGAAAACGAATAAATCCGGGAATAGCCGGATATTTGTACGGGTTGATTATTCTAAGTAATTTGGAGTCTTGAAAACAAGAAGCATCACAAATAGCATCGCATTTTTACTGATCACATTCGTTACGCTGATCTTCCAGTTCAGGCATCTGAATGAAATACCTGCGTATACGCATACGTGGGCTCAAAACGATCGGCTGGCACTTGCAAACGGATTTGTGCGCAACGATCTGAACTTCTTCAAGCCTCAGAATTATATCCTCAATCACCAGTTTCCTAAAAATTGGTCCGATCCGAGCTATTCGACGATTACAGCGGTGGAATTTCCGGTGCATGATTACGTTCCGGCGGTCTTTATGGAGGCTTTCGGCACGAATGAACCGTGGGTTTTCCATGCGTACATACTCATCTACAGCATTGTCGGATTTTTCTTTTTGTACCTGTTGTCGGAGAAGATCTGCGGCTCCAAAATAAAAGCGGCTTTGGTGGTCATTTTTGCGATGTCTTCACCGATTTACATCTTTTACCAGGGCGGATTCCTACCCACGATCCCAAGTATTGCGAATACGATCATAGCGCTTTACTGCTATGCATTGTATTTTGAAGGCGGAAGAAAGAAGTGGTTCAGATGGGCCCTGTTCTTTTTCACTTTTGCTGCGCTTGCCCGTTTCACCTTTGTGATTCCTTACCTGGCGGTTTTGGGCTTCGAACTCATCCGCATTTTCCAAAAGAAAGCAAAATTCTGGCCGAATGTGCTCGGAGTAGGCCTTTCTGCATTGGTTATTTTGGCCGCTCAATACTACAACAGCACGTTGCGGGCAACATACGGGTCGGATTTCCTGAGCCAGCTGTTGCCGGCCGATAATTGGGCGGAAATGAAAACCATCCTGGAACATATCTGGGAAGTGATGGTGCTGGCTTACCTTTCCATGAAACACTATTTCCTGCTGTTCCTGCTGATCGTTCTTGTATTGATTGCTTTGCTCATCAAAGAACGGAATACTTACAGGGTATTCAACGCGTGGTGGATCATCTGCTTGTTTTGGTTTACGGGCGTGGTCTTATTCTGGTTTGCAATGGCCAAGCAATTCTTCGCGCACGATTACTATTTCCTGGACACGTTTTACCTGCCGGTCGTTTTCTTCGTAGCGCTTTGTTTGGCAGTTCTTCCCAAGCCGCAATGGTATTTCGGGGAAACAGTCATGGCTTTATTCGTGATCTATTTCGGGATGATTTCTTTCCGGGAAACTTCCGATTTCCAGGATCAGCGACGTGTTTTTGTGGCGAGTGACCATTTCACGGGATCCGTTATGAACTTTGAAGGATCAGATGAATTCCTGACCAAATCAGGAGTTGCCAGGGAAGATACAATTTTGGTGATCCATACTTACGGGCCGAATATTCCGTTTATCTTTATGAACAGGGTTGGATTGGCTGTTGTAGGCCACGAACCGGATGATATTAACCGGGCACTGAGCTGGAAATGGGATTATGTGGTGTTCCAGAAGCCGTATTTCATGGATGAGGTTTACGCGATTTACCCGGAGATTCTAGAAAAAGTAGAATCGATCGCTACGAATGAAAACCTGATTTTGTGTAAACGGAAAACGGACACGATCCCGCAATCCATGATGGATTTTATGGGGGTGAAAGGAGCGTACAAAACGATCCGTACTGATTTTGAAACGATAAATAAGGCGCAGCCGGGAATTCTGTACGAAAAAGATCCCGCAGATGCTAAAAACCAGGTGGGGGTGGTAGGTGAAAACGAAGCCTATGGTTTTGCACAGGATTTCACCAAAGATGTAGGCCCGGATACGCAGGGAAGAGTATTGAAAATAAAAGGAAAATTCCTGCGTAAGAACGACAACCAGATTGCGATCATCGTGGCGTATTCCCGGGGTAACGATCTGAACTATTATCAGACAGTGGAACTGAACCCGGTTTTACCGGTCAATGAATGGACGGAAAAGGAATTTATCCTGTTCCTCCCGAAACGATCCGCAGCGGATGAAAAATTGAGTTTCTACATCCACAATACCAATAAAAATGTGGTGTTGCTGGATGATTTCGAATTTACCTTTTACAGGAACTAGACCTTAACCGCCTGATCGGTGGAATGATATGGAAACATTTGTAAACAGGATTGTGAGTTACATGGATGAACATGCACTGAATTTTCAGAATGCATGCATTGTCGTTCCATCCGAACGTATGATCGCGTATTTACAACGTGCGTTCTACGAATTTTACCAAAAGCCCATCCTGTCGCCCAAGATCGTGACAATTGACCGCTGGATCCAGGATATCAACCCGATTCCGGTGCTTGATAAAACCAGCTTGCTGTTTGAATTGTACGATATTTTCAAAAAGGACCCGGTGGAAATCAACGTGGATTCTTTTGACTCGTTTATGGCCTGGGGGCAAATATTGCTGAGCGATTTCGATGAAATAGACCGTTACCTGGTGCCCGCCGACCAATTGTTTAAAAACCTTCGGGATATCCGGGAAATCGAGAATTGGTCGTTTAATTCGGAAGAATTGTCCAAAGGTCAGATCCAGTTCATGGCTTTTTGGGACAAGCTGAAACCTTATTATTTTGCACTCGAAGAACGGTTGAATGAAAAATCGCTGACGACCAAGGGAAAAGCGTACCGCTACCTGGCAAACAACATCGATTTGGCTTTTGCGGCCGATAAAGATACCCAGTTCGTATTCGCAGGATTCAACGCGCTTTCGGAGTCGGAAATTTCGATTATGAGGCAACTTTCGATCATGGGCAGGGCTTCGATCCTTATGGATTCCGATGCGTTCTATTTCAACGACAATATTCACGAAGCCGGGCAGTTCCAGCGCGATTTGTGTAAAAGGCTCGAATTGAAAACGCTGCCGTTTATCGAAAATCACCTCAGTACGAAGGAAATGCATATCCGCGTGGTGGAATGTCCGCAGTTTACTTCGCAGGCGCAGGTGGTGGGGAGCGAATTGAAAAAGCTGAATTCCGCTCAGTTAAACGAAACACTCGTGCTTTTGGCCGATGAAAGCTTGCTGAGTTCCATTTTGAAACACCTTCCGGCCGAGATCGGACAGGCGAATATTACCGTTGGTTTGCCCCTGAGACAAACTTCCCTGCGTTCCTGGGTCGACCTGATTTTCAGGCTGCAGGAATCGTTTTTAAGAAGAGGAAATTCCAGTATTTACTACCGGGATTTCATTCAATTTGCGCACCATCCGTTTATTTTGGGGGTACTTTCCGCTGAAGAAAAGAAAGAAATCCAGGACATCGAATCGCGGATCATCAACCACAACTGGCACTTCCTCGACCGGAAAAAACTGGACCTGAGCGAACGCCTGTCCGAGTTGAACAAACTGATCTTTGAACCCTGGAAAAACGATTGGCTGAAAGGAATCCAGGTCATTCAGCAACTCAACGAAAAGCTGGACCTGTGGCTCGAGGAAAAGAACGAACTGGAACGTGCCATTGTTCGCAGGTTTGCGCATGCAACGATCGTTTTGCAAAACATCATGAGCACCCAATCTCCGCTGATGAGCATTTCGTCGTTCCGGAACCTGTTCAATGGAAACTGGAGCAACGAAACCATCGCTTATTTCGGGAATCCGCTGGAAGGCTTGCAGATCATGGGACTTTTGGAAACCCGCGGACTGGATTTCAAGCGCATCTTTGTGTTTGGTTTGAACGAAGGTTCCATGCCGCCTCAAAACGCCATCAACACCATCATCCCGATGGATTTGCGCAAGTATTTCGGGTTGCCGACACCGCGTGAAAAACAGGGATTGTTTGCTCATCACTTTTACCGCTTGCTCCATCACGCCGAAGAAATGCTCATTACCTATTCGAGCGCTTCGGAATCTGTGGGATCGAGTGAACCGAGCCGTTACATTCAGCAAATCGAATTGGAACTCGCACAGGTCAACCCGCATGTGCACATCCAAAAGTCGTTTTACACAGCCGGGAACAAGGAAAAAGTCGGGACTACGGTCATTGAGAAAACAGACGAGGTCATTAATCGCATTTACGAAGTACTGAACGGTGGGATCAGCTTCTCCATGCTGGATAAGTTCATGAGCTGTCCGCTGGATTTCTATTACCGCTACGTATTGCGTTTCGGGGAAGAGAACAAGGTTGAAGAAGACATTGAAAGCAGCACGCTCGGAACGATTATCCACTACGTGCTCGAAACACTTTTTGCACCGTTTATTGACCGGTTCGATGAATCGGGGAGAAAGATTTCAGGCAAAGCGGTTACGGAAGACGACCTGCAGCGGATGGAGAAAGACGTTCCGCTTTTGGTGAGCAAAAGTTTCGAGTTGCACTTCTCGGAAGACCGCAATTCCTGGCAAACGGGAACCAACCACATCAACTTTGAAGTGGCGAAAGAAATGGTTCAGAACGTGCTTCGCCGTGACCGGACCATTTTGAAGGAAAATCCACAGAAAGCCTTGTTTATCCTGGGACTGGAAAGAAGACTGGAAACATTGATCCCGATTGTTCCGGATTCCGGTTCTTCAAAACCGATCGAAGTACGCCTTTCGGGTATTTGCGACCGCATCGACCAGTTTGACGGTGTTCACCGGATCATTGACTACAAATCCGGAAGTGTGAGCCAGGACAAAGTGGAGCTAAAGAAAACGGCCAACCAGGAAAGTTACGAAGAAGCCATTCTGACTAATCGCCGCAAGGGAAATTCCCAGCAAAAACACGTGCTGCAGCTGTTGATCTATTGCTACCTCTACTACAAAGAAACCGGCATTCTGACCGACCAGGCAGGAATTTTCTCCTTCCGGTCCATCAAGGAAAGCCCGCATTTCCTGAAACTCCCCGACGACATCCGCAAAGAAGACATCCCCGAGTTCCTGGAGCAAATCCTCAAACAGACCATTTCCGACATGCTGGACCAAAGCGTTCCTTTCGAGCACAACAAAGACTCGAAGTTCTGCGCTTATTGTAATTAATAAAAGACTATAGCAGCAAATAGTTTTCGGATAGCTGATTTTGCATTGGAAAAAGTAGTGAGAATTGAGAAGAGATATTTTCATGGCCTGTGGCAGAACGCATTTTTTTTGTAACATTTGGAAGATCTGAAAGTTAAACGAATACCATGCAACTAAAATTCTTACCGCTTTATACCTTGTGTTTTCTATTACTGGGTTGTTTCCAGGACAAATCCCGGTTGAAAGGAACTCTGAAACTACCTCCCTACGAAGATCTGATTGCCTCCGTGGAAAACCAGCGTACTGCTTTTCAGAAAGAATACATGAATGCGGATGAAGAATCCCGTAGCAGGATCGAACACAAAGCAACTTCTTACCTCCTGGAAAAGATCACACACGATTTCTTCGAGCAGTGGTACGGGACCGAGTGGGATTTTAACGGAACAACGCGCACCCCGCGAAAAGGAAAAATAGCTTGCGGTTATTTCATCACCACCGTGCTTTTGGATGCCGGGTTTAAAATTCCGCGCGTCAAATGGGCGCAGCAGGCTTCCGAATATTACATCACCCGGATGACCACTGAAGTGAAACGCTTCAGCAACAAATCGCCCGAATTTATGAAAGGCTATTTCCTGGATCAACCGGATGGACTGTTCGTAGCAGGACTCGATAACCACGTGGGTTTTGTATACAAATCAGGTAAAAAAGTGACTTTCACACACGCCAGCTATTACGATCCGCAAACCGGTGTTCAAACCGAAGAACTGGACGGTGACAATCCTTTTGCCAAATCGGCCTACCGCGTGGTGGGGCACATCCTGAACCGGGAAATGATCCGCAAGTGGATCCTGGGGGAAAGCTGGGAAGTGTGATTTTTCTTACCGCAAAGAGAATGAGCGGGCAAAGGATAAACTCAAAATCTTTGAGTCCTTATGTTTCTTTGCGGTTCATTTAAATGGGTTTTACTCTCCCAACCCTTCTTCTTTCAACGTTTTGTCGATACCTTCCAGGTCTGCGTAGAATTCTTCGCCGAATGCGCGGATGAGTGGTTCGCGCAGGAATTTGTATACCGGAACATCCAGTTTTTCGCCGCACGCACAAGCCGGTTTGCAGATATTCCATTCTTCGTAGTTCAAGGCAAGGCCCTCGCTCAGTTTTTTGACGCGGATCGGGTACAAATGGCAGGAAACCGGTTTTTTCCAGGTCGTTTTCCCGGATAAATACGCCTGTTCAATCGCACATTTGGTAATTCCCTGGTCGTCAAAATACACAAAGGCGCATTCCTTGCCGTTCACTAAGGTCGATGCAGGTTCGTTCCACGGGTCCATGTAAAACACCCCCGATTTTTGTACGGCTTCAATTCCTTCCGGGCGCATGAAGGGCATCACATCGTCCAGGATTTCTTCCATAATGTCTACTTCCTCGAAAGTAAGCGGAGCTCCACCGTCACCTTCCACGCAGCACGCGCCTTTGCAGGCGTTCAGGTCGCACACAAATTTGCGGTCGAATACTTCCGTGGAAATCAATTTATCATCTATCGCTACGATCATACTGTTACTGAATTAAAAGAACGGACCAACTCACTCAGATCCTCAAATTGTGCATCGGCCAACATCAGTTTCGGTTCTGGATGATGCGTTTTTTCAGGTACACAAAATACGGTCATCCGGGCTGCTTTCCCGGAAATAATCCCGTTCAGGGAATCTTCGATCACCAAGCAGCGTCTGGGGTCCAGACCCAGGCTTTTTGCGGTCGTTAAGTAAACGGCAGGATGAGGTTTTCCGTACAATTCGAATTCTGCGGAATGGATGGCCTGGAAAAAATGGCGGATCTGCAAAGTATCCAGGATACAGTCGATCAAAACCTGGTAAGAAGAAGTCGCCAAACCGATTTTCAGTCCCTTCGAAGCAAAAAACTCCAGGGATTCTATCACACCGGGAAGTGGAGTGGCGCGTTCGGTCAGTAATTCCACCATGCGCCGCACAATGGCATTTTCCACATCTTTCGGAGTTGCATCCGGCCACGGGGAAACCTGGTACCAATAAGCAATCACTTCATCGATGCGCAATCCCACCGTTTGCTGAAAATCTTCTTTGGTAAGCGGGCAACCCACACTTCTGAATACGTCTTCCATGGCAATTTTCCACAAAGGTTCCGAGTCGGTAAGCACTCCGTCCATGTCATAAATCACTCCGTCAAACTTGCTGAGATTCATTTCTTCTTTTGTACTGGTTTAATGATGTACATATTTCCGCCGCCAATGATCTTCTGCCGTTCGTCTGCCACGTAAATTTTCCCGTTCGAATGCACGGCGATGGCTTCTTTCTGGGTTATCGGCAAAAGTGTTTGATGGGATTCGTATTTCGCTCTTCCGTTCTCAAAACTGTGCGTGATGATCCGGTTATAGGTCAACAGGTATAATTTGTCGTTGCGAATGTCGGCCGAAGTAGCTGCATCCCTGAACCAATCGCGCTTTCCAAGCACCATGTAATACTTCTTTTTAGCTTTGTATGTTCCGGGTTTCGTGGGAAGCGCATACACGTAGCATTTCCCGTCGAAAGGTTCCGCGCGGCATTTGGTAAACAAATACAGGGAATCATTATAAAAACTCATGGCCTCGCAATCGAAGTACTTTTCAGTCAGTTTCGGTGGAAAGCCGGTTTGTTCGGGATACGAGAAATCAATGAATTTCGCCTCCACATCTTCGTTGTCGAGTACCTTTTTCAGGCTCACTTTCAGCACTCTTAAATTGGTACGGGTGTTATTATTATTCCCGAAATCTCCCAGGTACAAATTCCCTTTATGATCCGTCGCAATATCTTCCCAATCGGTATTGTCCGCGTTGGTAACCGTTATTTTATGGCGAATGCTTCCGTCCAGGTTCAGCACGAAAATCTTGGGATCATTTCCACCATCATTGTGAGCAATCAGCGTGCTGTCGTTTGCAAAAACCCACCCGGAAATTTCTTTCAGGTCCTTCGGCAGACGGTTCGTTTTCTGGACCGTTGCTGCAAGAAGGAATATAGGAATAAATAAGAGAAACGCCTTTTGCATGCTGCAAAAATACGAAGAAAACACGTAGGGGCGCGATTAATCGCGCCCCTACGTTATTGTTGTAAAATGTATTGTTAATTCAACACTGCTTCCACCCAGGACTTCCCCCATTCTGCAGTTTCTGTTTCAGACCACAATTCCGGGTAAAAAATGCGCTTCTGGAAACGCGGCGGAAGGTATTTCTGCCAGTTCGTACCACCTGTTGCAGCGATATCGCCTTTGTCTTTCTGTAAATAACGCACCGCAGACTTATAGTGAACCAACGGCCAGTTAATGTTTACGTTTACATCGTTCTGCTTCAGCACATGGATAACTTCAGGCGATTCCTGGTCTTCAGCCGGTAAGCGTAAATAACATTGCCACAGGTTATCGTTGCGCAGTTTTTCACCCATCTGAATGAATTCCTCGCGGTAACGGTCCTCGAATTGAGTCAATGTCAAAGTCTTCTTACCGGTTTCAATATCTGTTGCTCCTTCTTTCCAGTAAATATTCTCAAAAAGCTCGGCAATCGGTTCTTTACCGGTATATTTTGCACGGTGGTCTTTGTGAACCAACTGCAGGAAATCCGTAGAGAAAATTTCGATTTTGCGGTACTGCGCGGATTGGAAACCGGAAGCCGGTGCCAACGCCAGTCTGAACTTCAGGAATTGTTCTCGCTGCATTCCGTCGACCATGATCTCAAAACTCTTTGTCAAAGCCTCAAAATAACGGTTGATGCGCTGAACGTGCTCCACGAAGAAAGCCGCATCCAGGTTCTTGCGATCTGAAATTTGCTGAAATTCATGCAGGCATAACTTAAAGTATAGTTCCGTTACCTGGTGGTACATCAGGAAAACCATTTCATCCGGGAAATCGGTATATGTTTTCTGTAAAGACAACAACGTGTCTACCTGAATGTAGTCCCAATAGTTCGGCATTCTTGAATACAGCAAACTATCCAGGTACGTGACTAAATCCTGACCTTGCGCATCATACTTCGCTTTAAGAAGAGTAATTCTTTCTAAGATTTCAGGAGTTAATTCCATGTATTTTCAGCTTTTAGACAGCAAAGATAGGGGAAAGCAATGTATTAATCATGAACAAAAACGTGAATATTTGAACATTTGGCACTCCGTCCCCTTCGCTTACTAAATTTTTAGCATGGTAAAACGTTTTACTATTTTGCCTTTATCAGGTCGTGTTTTAATCCCGACCATTCCACCAGATGAAGCTTAACAGATCCCACCGGAATTTTTGCTTTCACCAGGATCGGAATGCGGTTTTCGTCTTTTGTCACCCAAAAGTTTAGGTCATCCTGTTTTTTAAACACGCGTCCGGTTTGAACAACCGGGGCAAATTTCATACAGTTGAACTTTCCTTTGCGGATGGAAATCTTCTCATCACCCAGGTATTTCACTTTCAACGGCCAGATTTCATCGTCCATAAAACATTTGAATTCGAACGTATCACCGACCTTTGCAGATTTGAAATTCAAAGTCCGGGCATAGTAGAATGAAGAGATCATATCCTGGATTCCGGAAGGTGTGCTGAAATCCTTCTCACCGTTGTGTACTTTCTGTTTGTCTTGCTTGAATGCATAATCCTGGGAAAGCTTGTATCCGCCCTCTTCCACACGACGCACGAATTGCCACGGAAAAATCCCTTTTTTGTCGATGTAACTTTCATAGACATCATTCACCTTGTAAACGGCATTGAATCCGCCGAGTGTTTTTCCCGTTCCTTTGATATGATATAGATCGCGTGTTCCGTTTCCTTTTTTGCTGGTTTCCTTAACTTCAAGGACCGCTTCACCCGCATCGATGAAACCATATGTAATGCGGTAGCGCAGTTTTTCTCCTGTTTGAAATGAATTGTTTGAAACAGTTGGCAGCGCGATTTCCTGCATACTGCAAGCTAAACCCACTACTAAAATGACTGCTGCGGAGATAATCAAACGTGTTTTCATAATTGAATTTCTAATTTATTGGAAAAAGGGATTACAAACTAAATGCCAAAAATCACTGTTCCGGCTTTAAGAGAAATAATTGATTTCCAGTGAAAAGGTACAATTTTTCCGAAACCAATCAAAATACCTAAAATCTGGTATTGAGCGGGAAGCACACCTCCCTTACTTTTGTGACCAAATTTAGTACCATGAAAAAAACCGCAATCGGGCTATTTGTACTTGCTTCAGTAGCATTTACTGCATGTAAGAAAGATAAAAAGGAAGACGAAACGTCTACGGATCAATATGCACAGCAAAAAACGGACATCAAAAAAACGTATGCGGATATGGCGTTCGCTGTATACAAGGATTCATATACTGCAACCGTAACCTTGCAAACTGCATGTCACACCTTGGCGGATAACCCTTCTCAGGCAAACCTGGATGCTGCTAAACAGGCATGGCTGGATGCACGTGAGATTTACGGTTTAACAGAAGTTTTCCGGTTTGTTGACGGACCGATTGACAATACCAACGACGGACCGGAAGGTTTGATCAATGCATGGCCGATGGACGAGAACTACGTGGATTATGTAGTGGGTGAGCCAAATGCTGGAATCATCAATGACGTAGCTAATTACCCGACTATTGATGCGGCAACAATCGTTCAGGCGAATGAATTCGGTGGTGAAACAAAAATTTCCTGTGGATACCACGCAATCGAATTCTTATTGTGGGGACAGGATTTAAGTGCGCTTACTGCCGGACAAAGATCTTACGAGGATTATGTGATCGGAGGCTCCACTGCTGATAACGAAGGCCGTCGTGCAACTTATTTGAAAGTAGTAGTTGACTTGTTGGTTTCTGCTTTGGACCAGGTGAAAGATGCTTGGGATCCTGCAATTCCGGGAAGCTACTACCATACTTTCCAGGCATTGGACAGCAAAACAGCTTTGCGTAAAATGTTCAACTCGATGCGTGTACTTGCTGGAGACGAATTGGCTGGTGAGCGTATCTATGTTGCTTACGAAAATGCAAACCAGGAAGATGAGCATTCTTGTTTCTCAGACAATACACACCGGGATATTTACCTGAATGCATTGGCAGTTGAGAACCTGTACAAAGGAAACTACACTTCTCCGTTCGGAAATAACATCAGCGGATATTCTCTGGAAGATTTGGTAGGTACGATCGATGCTGCAAAAAACACGGCATTGGTTAACCGTTTTGCCGCTACGATGGGATACATCGCTGTGATGTACCATCCGTTCGACCAGGCAATCGTGTTGCCGGCTGAGCGTCCTAAAGTATTGGATGTAGTGACTTCACTGCAAAGTGAACAAGTAGATTTAGATGCTGCAGCTGCAGTATTCTCAATAACATTTTAATGAAACAGTTATTCCTGCTCGGAATCGTTTTATCAATCGTGGTTTTTTCCTGTAAGAAGGAAGAAACCACTGTTGTTTCTGCGTATAGCGACGATTCAACATTGGTGAATCTGGCCGGGGATTGCAGCACGGGAGATCAAACATCCTATGCTTTCTCTTACCAGATCAACGGGCTCACTTCGGCCCAGTCACTGATGTTCTATGTAGGAAATTCGTTTTTTAATCAAAGCTGGGTGCAGGCACCTTCTTCAACAACTGCCAGAGACGGGTTAGGGCCATTGTTCAATGCAAGATCCTGTTCGGCTTGTCACTTCCGCGACGGAAGAGGAGCTCCCCAGTCAAATTCCGGTTTGCTTTTCCGCCTGGGCGCAAACTTTGACAATTCCCCCGATGCCATTTACGGCGGACAATTACAGGATTTCTCGCACAATTCCATCACACCCGAAGGAAGCATGGGAATTACCTATGTAGAGGAAACCGGTTATTTTGCCGACGGAAGCACTTATTCGCTCAGGAAACCGGTTTACACGGTTGCAGGTCAAAGCTATGGAGCGATGCAGGGAACAACCGGGATTTCTCCGCGGGTTGGACAGCAAATGATTGGTTTGGGGCTTTTGGAACTCATTTCCGAAGCAGATATTTTGGCAAATGCAGATCCGAATGACGCGAATGGTGATGGTATTTCAGGAGTTGCGAATTACGTAACGGATATCGTATCCGGAATGCCGGTTATCGGCCGCTTCGGATGGAAAGCGAACGTAGGAAGCATTGCACACCAGGTAGCAGGAGCATTCAACGGGGATATCGGTATTACCAGCACTTACTTCCCGAATGAGAATTATACGGCCAATCAGCCTTCCTGTGCCGGTTTACCTAATGGGGGAACGCCGGAAATCGAAGACAACGATCTGAATGCGGTGATTCTTTATGCAAAAACGCTGGCGGTTCCGAGAAGAAGAAATGTAACGCAGGGCGAAGTAAAATTCGGTGCGCAGTACTTCAAATCGCTTGGATGTGTTTCCTGTCATAAGATGAATTTCACCACCGGTTTCGGCGGAGACATTGCCCCTTTGAAAAACCAAAAAATAACTCCTTATACAGACCTGCTGCTCCACGATATGGGGCCTGGCCTGGCAGACAATGTTCCGGATCATCTGGCTTCCGGTTCTGAGTGGCGAACACAGCCGCTTTGGGGATTAGGGTTGATCTCATTAGTGAACGGTCATACGTATTTGCTCCACGACGGAAGAGCACGGTCCATAGAAGAAGCTATTTTATGGCACGGTGGAGAAGCTGAAAAGAGCAAGGAAAACTACAAGAAACTTCCCGCGAAACAGCGCGCCTACCTTTTAAAGTATCTGCAATCGTTATAATTGAAAAGTATTGAACCTTTGAACTTTTCAACGGTTTGAACACCATCCTAAAGGATGGAAATCTCCGTTCTCCGGTTCTTCGCCTTTCCTTGCGGAGTGGTGTTATCAGCAACAGGTTTGCTTTCTCCGTAACCCTTTGCCTGCATGCGCCCGGCATCAATTCCCTGGCTGATGAGGTAATTCCGGACGGATTCCGCGCGTTGCTGTGAGAGTATTTGATTGGCGCGTTCTTCTCCGTCACTGTCCGTGTGTCCGTCAATTCGAATCTTCAGGTCCTTTTTGCGCTTCATAATTTCTACCAGGTTTTTCAGATGCGCATAGCTGGCAGCTTTCAGGTCTGCTTTGGCCGTTTCGAATTGAAGGTTGGTAAACGAAAAAGTCGTTCCGGGATCGTATTCAATGACCAATTCTGCTTCTTCAAAAAATTCACCGGGTTTTACCGCAGGAATTTCCAGGGTATTGTACTCAATTTCATCGCCGATACTTTGGATGCGGATATCGTAAACATCACCACTCGGTAGCTGGATAACGAATTGCCCGGCTTGATTCGTAACTCCCGAAAGTGTTTGTTTGGACTTTTGTCCCACGAAAAGCACTTTGTCATTCGGATAAGGTTTCCCGTTAAATCCTTTGACAACGACTTTAACAGGAGCCTTGGTTGCTTGTGCGTTTACACCGAAAGCAAGGACCGCGAAGCATAAAGAGTATATGAGTTTCATAACAGTGTTTTTATGCTCAATGTCGGTATTTGAGAAAAGTAACAATTGAATGGCATTTTCGAAAAGTGAAATTCGGAAATTCAAGCCGGAGTTCGTTAACCGGAATGCTTGCGCACCCGTTCGCAATTTGGCAAACTTACCATTTAGCGAATTAACTCGGCGCGTCGCCGTTGGTATGCAGAATGCCCGGAGAATTTGATCTTGAAACCTGCCAAATTGTATAGTTATTTTAGGACGGGTCAAGTACGGGTCATGTATAGGTCAAGTATGGGTATAGTATGAAACCATTAATAATTGAACAATCGCTTAAAAATTCAACATCCATAAATCGACACCGAATAAATACTACTTTTAAGCTTCCAAAAGGAAGTTCATGAAATTCATCCGATTTAAGATTTTACTGGTGTTTGCCATTGCTTTTATAGTGGGACTGATTTTCTACTGTTTAAATTGGTCGACCCAGGAAAGCATTATTTTTTCGTGGCTTACATTCGGCGGATTATACCTTCTGGAAAGTGTGATTACGATGATCCGCATTCCTTCCAAATCGATCCGCTTGCGTGCCAAAGAAGAAGATCTGGGTGTCTGGATGCAATTCATCGTATTGGTAATGACCTGTTCCACAGCTTTGGTGGCCATTATTTTCTGGAATAGCGATAACAACAGCCATTTCAGTAAGCACAGCACAATCCATGAGGTTTTCTTCATCGCTACCGTAACTTTGGCCTGGATGGTCCTGCACCTGTCGTTTACTTTCCGCTATGCCCATTTGTATTACGGCGACAGAGACGAGAAAGCTGCCGAAGATTCCCGCGGATTGGAATTTCCCGGAGAAGAGCACCCGGATTATTTTGATTTCGCTTACTATTCCTTCACGATCGGGATGACCTTCCAGGTTTCCGACGTCGTGATCAAAAAGAAAGGACTGCGCCGTTTAACACTGGCCCATTCCCTGGTCGCTTTTTTCTTCAATACCATCCTGATCGCCATCACGATCAACGAGATTATTAATCTGTAAGTTTTTAAGCACAATTGAAAGGCAGTTTTGCCTACTTTTTCTGCCTTGGCAAAAGTAGGATAACTACCCTGCGACCGGTTCGGGCGCTACAGCTTCTTCTTCCTTCGGCTCCGGGAAAACAATCGTCTTCTCCAACACTTTTGTAGGAACAAACGGCTGACTGGTGAGCGGGAACAAATCCATCAACTCGCCGCTGTAGTAGAATTCGTAACACAAACCACCGAAAGTATACTCCTTGTCGCCTACATTGAAAGTAGAACCACCCACAGCAGGGTTTTTCTTTGGCTTACTTTTCTGGAAACCAAGGTTGTAAAGCGTTCCCAGGATTTCCGGGCGGTAAGCAAGCGTAAATCCTTCTTTTTCCCAGTGCGACTGGAACTGGCGCAGGAAGAATGCCGTGTACAAATACGAATAGAAATGATCTCCGCCTTTCATCAAACGCTGAATCGTCAAATGCTTATGCGCTTCAATTGTATCGTTGACCAGTTCCGGGAAGGAATCTTTGACATTCAAACAATTCTGGTAATACGCCCCCGGGTAGAAAGCGCTCGTTTTGTCAAAAAGGTTTTTCTCAATTTTCAAGGCCGTATTCTGAAGGATTCCCGTTACCCCGTATCCGCGGTTGGTAGTCATGATCAACCGGTTGTAGGGAATCACGTACTTTTTGAATTGTTCACGGGAAGAGTTAAACATGCGAATCTGTTCTCCTACCAAACACATCACAATCAGGCGCGACTCAACACCCGTAATGCGTGAAACGGAGTCAATTGCAGCACTATCGGCTCTTACCACGCGGCAGAATTCTTTCCATTCCCGATAGTTCGCCCACGGATAGATCGAAAGGGAAGCTTCGCTTGCTGCAGCCTCAATACGCGCCAATTCCTGCTGGTAACCTTTGTGCTTTTTCATGCGCAGGTTTGCGGCATCCAGCATGCGTAAAGCAATCGTCACATCCCCCGAACGCTGGAATGCATCCAGGATGAGCTTGGCATTGTGCGGGTAGTATTTGGCCAAAAGCCCCACGTTTTGGTACATCTGCCGCTCCTGCTTGGCAAAAGTCAAGCTATCTGTTTGGAAGCCCTGGTTGTATTTCCCAGCCATTTCAGAAAAATAACGGCTGTTCAGATCCACGTTTCCGCTGTCGTTCGTCCACTTGAATTTGGCGGCCAAAGCAACGCCGATCAGGGCCATAGCGAACAATGCCAATAAGTGTATCACTCCGAAATAACCGCGGCGCAGCCATTTTCTGAATTTACTTCTGGGCTTTTTAGTGGTTTCGGCTTGTGCCTGGATAGGAGAAGCGGGTTGTTCCATGGATGGTCTTAATTTTGTGCAAAAGTAAAAATCTGTTGCGAAAAATGCACACATTCACCTGCAATCCGTTGAAAATGATTTCAATCAGCGTCTTTTAGCAGATAAAAAGAGGGTATTAGTGTGTGAAAATCACGTCCGCAAGTAAAACGTTTACGGATCTGTAATAACTTTAAAAAAGAAATACTTCAACTCCTTATGAACAAGTTCATTACCTGTTTCATGCTCCTCCTGGTAGTTGCTTGCTCCACGGACCAAACAATCCGTAAGCCGGTCGCAACTGACAAGCTGAGATTAACCGTCAGCGCGAAATATGCTTTTGCTATGGGATACGGAACGATCTTTACCTGTAAAGTGAAATCCGTGGAAACCGGGTTGATGGAAAAAGGAACCGTTTTTAAACTGGTTACCGTGAAACGCCGCTACGAAGAATACCTGATGGAACATCCGGTTTGTAAGATTACCTTTAAAAAGATCGCAACCCACGTGGAAGACAACTGGCTCACTACCGACGGATTTATCGATAAACAAAAGAACAGTTGGGAAGTAGTTGCGATGAAATAAAAAAATAATTTTCAGTCAAATGTTTACCTTTCCGTTTTCTGAACACAACCGGTAAATTCAACATGGAGAAACGCCTATACGATCCTTTGGAAATCAAAAAAGAGCTTGCTGTGCTGTACAGGCACTTTCCGGAGGTCAAACGCTTGCTTCGAACCTTTGGTTGTGACGGCCTGACCGCAGAAGACCTCTTCCAGGAAGCCCTGATCATTTACCTGCGAAAGAAAAACGATCCCGGTTTTGAGTTCCAATTGGCTCCGGTTCATTTCATCAAACAGACCTGTAAATTGCTGTGGTACAATGCTTCCCGCAAAGATCAGAAACAAGGCGCAGGAAGCCTGGAAACGGATCCCGAAGAAACACCGGAGACCTGGATGGAGAAGGAATTGCAGTATAAGCAACTTGAGTCTGCCCTGACGAAAATCGGGGAGCAATGCCGCGAACTCCTGCATTTGTTCTACGGCTTGGGCTGGAACATGACAGATATTGCCAAAAAGCTCGGTTTCCGGAATGATAAAGTGGCGAAGGCCCAGAAATACCGCTGCATCCAAAAAGCCAAGGAATTGGTGCAGGAAGCTCAGCTGAATGTCGAACTCAATCAATTCTAAGCCATGGAAACAAACTGGAACAAATTGATTGAGCGTTATCTGAATAACGAACTTTCAGCAGAAGGAAAAGCAGCTTTTGAAACGGAATTGAACCAAAATCCGGAACTGCAAAAGGAATTTGAATTACACCAATTAACCCGTGAACTGATCGGGCGGCATTCGTTGCGCACCCTGGTAAAAGAATCCGGGAAGTGGTTCCACCTGAAGAAAATACTGATCAATAGCGGCCTTGCGATCGTGATTGCCGGAGCTTTAGCTACAGCGGTTTATGTTGCTATGACATGGAAAAAAGGTGGGGCCGAAAAGAACAGTGAACCCGAACAAATCGAGCAATCCATGTTGGAAAAACTGGAGAAAAACCTGGCTTTTGAGAACATCGACCCGGAATATTTTCAGTTTACCGGCAAATCGGATGTTTTTTTGTCTGAAAGCGGCGTATTGCTGAGCTTAACCGGTGAATCATTCTTACTCGACGGAAAAGCTTACAAGGGCGAAGCAATCGTGCAGTGGCAGGAAGCACAACAAGCATCTGACATTGTGAAAGCCGGATTGAGTACCAAATCGGGAGATCGCCTGCTGGAAACGCAAGGCATGTTCAGCCTGAACGCTTTTACACCCGAAGGCAAAAAACTGCAATTAACAGACAAAGGTGTATACGTCCAGGTTCCGGTCGGCGAACTGAAAAAAGACATGAAACTCTTCACCGGCGTTCCGGGAAAAGATGGGAAAATCGATTGGCAGAACCCGGTAGAACTGGAGCGCCTTCCCAAGCCGAAGGACATGTCGGAAATGGACTTATTCCCGCCGCGCTATGAACCGAAATTGAACGAACTGAAGTGGTTTAAGGAAAGGACCAGACGCGATAGCTTGTATTTGAGTTTTGAGGAAACCGCCGCTGTTTCAGATACGATCGCCCGCAGTGAGAATGCTCAAAAACCAGTTGTTTATAACTCCGTAAGAATCGATGAAATTCCGATTGCAGGAAGTTCAAATCAGGAAAAGATAATTTCAGGTACTGTAAAACAACAGACCCAAATTGAGAGCCCGACGGATAAGGTTCATTGGAATTTTTCCGTGGAAAATCTGAAAAACAATGTTGTAAATATAGTTGCAACGGTAAACCTGGAAGACAACTGGATGATCGGGATTTTAAACAAATCGATCTCACCGTTTACCGTACCAACCCGGTTCACGCTGAATAAAACCCCGGATTTTGAGTTTGTCGGAGAAGTGAAGGATTTAAGTTCGGTTGAGGATCTAAGTCCTGATGCTGGTGGAATGAATTCGGAAAGCGCAAAAAAATACAAGGTCCGGAAGTTCTGCAGTGAAATGGCACTTTACGAAAGCAATCGGCTTGTTTTCAAACAGCAAGTGAAACTGGTAAAAAAGGGCACATTCACTATTTCCGGAAAATTTTCCTACCAGGTTTGTAAGGCTCAATCACACTGTTTACCGCCTTATTCAGGTAAGTTTAGCGTGCAGGTAAGTTCCGGTCAGAAATCAGTCACTGACCATATTCCGCCGTCAAAAGTTCTTGCCATCTGGAACAAAAAATTCAACCATACGAATCTGGCAACGCAGGATTTTGAAGACCGTATGAAAGCCATTCATGAAACCTGTGATGAAAAGGTATTTGATATCTATGCAAATAACCTGGACGAATCGTTGTGGAAACTCGATCAGCGCGTAGTAAAGATGGGTTACCCGGAATTCCAGCGCTTTGCGGATCAGAAAGTAGGAGCGATCCGGATGAATGATGCACATCAAAAGAACCTGGAAGAATTTTACGAAAAAGCGGTCAAAACGCTTCGTGAAACCGGGAAGAAAAACCTGCAGGTTGCGCTGAGTAGAGAACGGCACTGGGATCATGAAGTGCAGGATGAACGAAATAAAGAAGTGTTGCGAAAAGGCCTGCGCGAATCTGCCAATTTGAATGAAGAGTACGGATTCAATTTGCGGAATGTATACAAACAGCTGGGCGTTACGGCAGGATTCCAGATGCATAATGGGGGAAGCATTGTCAATATCGATGCTTACGTCAGAGAAGCAACGGTCAATCGTCAGTCAACCGTTATTACCGATCCCGCAACCGGGAAAACGGCTCAAATTACCTACAAACCAATTAGCATAGAAGTGAAGGAAGCGGAACAATACGGCAAACTGTTTCTGTACCTGTTCTCCAAAGAGATCAACAGTTACCAGCGCCTGGATTTCACGGATGGGAAGTTGAATTACAACCTGAACGGCGACATGAATTACAACGCTGCAATAATCGGAATGAACGAAGAAGGCTTCTTCTATTACCAGATCAATGAATTGAAAGCTCAAAAAACGCAAACTGAGCCCGTTGCACTGGAAGAAATCACTGAGAAGGAATTCGACAAACGGATCAATCACCTGAACGATCACCGCGTTGAAAAAGCCATGAGCCTGAAAGATGAATTACAGTGGTTGTTCAAAGAAAAAGCGAATTACGCCGTTCAGAAAAAACGCCGGGAAAATGCCGCATTCCGCGAAAAAATTCGCCCCACGATTTATTCGTGCGAACAAGGAGCAATCCCAGATAGCACATCCGCAATTGTTGAAGAACTCGCCAAGTAATAATACGACAGTAGGGACGCGATGCTTCGCGTCCCTACTGATTTATATCATCGCGTCTCCGCCTGTTTTTTTAATTCCCGCTGCAAGGTCGAAATGCGCTCATCTTTTCCATCGTGTTTCCAGCCGGGTGCTCTGAAAATATAGCCAAGTTTGGCTTTCAAACCGGAAGCTTGTTTCACATCCCGCACCATGTCGCGGAATTCATCGAACACGATGTGGAAAACGTTGTAAGTGCTGATATTGTGAAGGATTCCGTACTCGGTCGTTTTTTGTTCCTCCGCTTTGTAAGTTCCGAACAAATGATCCCAGATCATGAAGATACCGCCGTAGTTTTTGTCGAGGTCTTCGATTTTCCGGGAATGGTGCACGCGGTGATTGGAAGGTGAATTGAAAACCTTGTCGAACCAGCCCAGTTTCCCGATCGCATCCGTATGCGGCCAGAACTGAAAGATCAGGTTGAATTGGTGCATCATGCACATCATGATCGGGTGAAAACCAATCAGGATGAAAGGAATGTACCAGATATCGCGGTAGGCAATTTCAAACCAGCCCTGGCGCAGTGCAATAGCCAAACTCAAATGGGTAGCCGAATGATGGTTTACGTGCCCGGTCCAGAATAGGCGGATCTTATGACTCAAACGATGGTGCCAGTAAAACCCGAAATCCTGCACGATCATTACCAGCAGCCAAAGCCACCAATGGTCCAGCTGCCATTTCCAGGTGAAAAAATCGTTGAAGTTTTCGATGCCGAAAATATCCGTGAGCCGGAAATTGTTGTAAAGCCAGAAGTAAAACGAAAGCGTAATAGCCTTCATCCCAAAATCGAGCAATACCGACCCGATTCCCAAACCGATACTTGATTTCCCGTCTTTGATCATTCCTTTGGTAAACAGCTTGCGGGGAACCTGGTACAGGAATACTTCGCCCAGGATCAGTAGAATAAATCCCGGGATGAAATAAGTAACCGGGTCCGTGAAATCCAGCGGACTGAATAATCCGAGGCCGTTAAAGAAAGCGGAGATTTGTTCTTTCATGGATCAGGAACGTTTGGCGGAAATCATTCCGTAGACTAAAGAAAGCTGTGCGAAAACGTAAGTAGTCATGACCACTTGTTCCAGAATAGCCGAAGAACTCACAAACAGGTTGAATGCCAGAAGAGAATCGGAAATAACGAACAAAAGTGCCCCGGAAATGAGCATGTTATTCCTGGTGCGAAGGCTGAACCAAGCCATCGTCGAAATAGTTATTCCGTAAACAATTACCGGGATCTCCATCTCTTTCAAATACGGGTGGAGGAAATAGAGCAGCAATCCGAGATACAGCAGGATAAACGGCAAAGAGGCGAGCATTTTGGATTCGCGGAGTTTTACAAAGCTCAGAATATATAGGATATGCGCAACCAGGAAGCAGCCCAATCCTGGAAGAAACGCCCATTTAAACAGTAGAAAGGTATCTCCCAGGAAACTGAAGATCAACCCGGAAAGGAAATAAGGATTGATTCCAGTTGCTTTTTGCCGCACTCCAGAAAAATAGATTGCAAGGATCACCGGCACTAAAAGCGGCTTGGTGAAGAACCGCAGTTCATTTCCGTTCTCAAAACCAATCAGGACCAAATCCGCTACGAAGAGGATTCCCAAAAAACCGATCAGGATTTTGTTTGCCATAAGAAGGAAGTTTTTCCCTCACAATGTAGGAATAATCCATCATCCTTCATCACTTCCAAACATTAATAACCGGAAACGATTGTTGGGCATTTTAACGAAATTTAGGGTTGTTACTGAAAATCCTTCAGTCAATTAATGTAAATTTTCAGGTACCATTCGCATAAATTTTGTTTTTCAGAATGAATTGCACCGGAAGAATGATTTGTAACAAAAAAGAAAGATTATGAAACTGAACATTGGTATTAGCGACAAAGATTTAAAAGGAATCCACCAACTTTTAAACGCCGTATTGGCAGATGGCAATATTTTATACATCAAACTGCGAAAATTCCACTGGAATTTATCGGGGGATAATTTCATGGAACTACACCAGCTTTTTGAAGCGCAATATAACGACGTCGCATTAGCGATTGATGAAGTAGCAGAACGCATCAGTACGCTGGGTGGAGTGGCGATCGGGACAACTTCCGAGTTTGCTGCGACATCCAATCTGAAAGAAACACCCGGAAAAGTTCCGGATATCCAGGGAATGCTGAAAGAATTGGTCAGCGACCACGAAACCATTGTGCGGGCTTTGCGCCAGGGCATCGATGATGCAGAAGAAAAATACAACGATGTGGGAACAGCCGATTTTTTAACCGGGTTAATTCAGAACCACGAAAAAATGGCCTGGAAACTCCGCAAATATTTTAAGGATTGATAATAATCATGTAGGGACGCGATGCTTCGCGTCCCTACATGGATTGCACGATGAAAAATAACCGTATGGAAAAGAAAAACGTGGGATGATTTATCATCCCACGTTCCATTTATAAGTTCTTAAAAGAATTAAACCACAATATTCACGATTCGCCCGGGAACCACAATGATTTTATTCGGGGTTTTCCCTTCCAGCCATTTTTGTGCTTCTGGCATTGCAAGTACTGCTTCTTCCACTTCTTTGGCAGAGAAAGCTGTAGGCAAATCTACTTTCATGCGCATCTTCCCGTTGAAAGAAACCGGGTAAGAAACGTTTGCTTCCACCAGCATTTCCGGGTTGAATTTCGGGAATGGAGCCGTGGAAACCGTTCCTGCGGCATTGCCCAACGCTTCCGACCACAATTCTTCTGCGGCATGCGGGGCGTAAGGAGCCAACAGGATCACCACTTGTTCCAATACCTCTTTCGAATGGCATTTTTGTTCCGTCAGTTCGTTCACACAAATCATCAGGTTCGAAACATTCGTATTGAACGAGAAACGCTCCAGGTCTTCTTCTACCTTCTTGATCGTCTTGTGAAGCGTTTTCAACGATTCTTTGCCCGCAGCTTCATTCGTTACGATCACTTTTCCGTTCTCGTAGAACAAACGCCACAATTTGCGCAGGAAGTTATGCACTCCTGAAATTCCTTTCGTATCCCACGGCTTTGTTTGCTCCAGCGGACCTAAGAACATTTCGTACATGCGTAGCGTATCTGCTCCGAATTTTTCGCACAGATCGTCAGGAGTCACCACGTTGAACCAACGTTTAGACATTTTGTCGACTTCCCGTTTTACAATGATTTTTCCGTTTGCATTCGGAACAAGTTCGATGTTTTCAAATTGCGGCTGCCACTTTCTTAACTCCTCAATTTTAATGCTTTCGTCATCATTAATAAGGTCAATCAGAATGCGTACTTCACGAAAATCAGAAGTATCTTTTTCGATATCGTCATAGGAATAAAGTTTTTCATCCGGTCCGATATAAGCAATGGCGGATTTCCCCAAAATCATCCCCTGGTTGATCATCTTCTTAAACGGCTCGTCGAAGGAAATGAATCCCATGTCGTACAGGAATTTGCACCAGAAACGCGAATACAACAAGTGGCCGGTTGCGTGCTCCGAACCTCCGATGTACAGATCCACCTGGTTCCAGTAATCCGCTTTTGCTTTCGAAACGAACTCCTGCTCGTTGTGCGGGTCCATGTAGCGCAGGAAGTAGAAGGAACTTCCGGCCCAACCCGGCATGGTGTTGAATTCCATGCGGTCGCCCTCGGAGTATTTCCACGCACTTTTTTCGGCACGCGCCAATGGCGGTTCACCGTCTTCTGTCGGTAAATACTTGTCCACCTCCGGCAATTCGATCGGCAAATGAGCATCGTCAACCAAATAAGGAATCTCGTTTTTATAATAAACCGGGAAAGGCTCGCCCCAATAGCGCTGACGGGAGAAAATCGCGTCGCGCAGTCGGTAATTCGTTTTTCCTTTTCCAAGTCCTTGTTCTTCAATTTTTGCAATCGCTACCGACATGGCTTTTTTGATCGGCAATCCGCTCAGGAAATCCGAATTGGCGATCGTTCCTTCTTTTTCGGCATAAGCTGCTTCGGAAATATCCACGTTCTCAAAAATGTTTTTGATTGGAATATTGAAATGTTTCGCAAAATCCCAATCACGCTGATCCCCGCAAGGAACGGCCATAACAGCACCGGTTCCGTAGGAAGCCAATACGTAGTCACCGATCCAAACCGGGATTTTCTCCCCGGAGAACGGATGAATGGCATAAGCTCCGGTAAATTGCCCGGTAATGTTTTTCACATCGGCCTGTCTGTCGCGTTCGGATTTCAAAGAAGCAGCCGTTTTGTAGGCATCAATGGCGTCTTTGAACTCAGCGGTTGTGATCTCATCCACCAGGGGATGTTCCGGCGCCAGCACCATGAACGAAACTCCAAAGATCGTGTCAGGACGGGTAGTAAATACTTCGATGGAATGACCGGAGTCTTCTCCCCCTTTGAAGGGGGACAAAGGGGGATGGCTTCCCTCTAACGCAAAGCGAACGGAAGCCCCAACCGATTTCCCGATCCAGTTGCGCTGCATGTCTTTGATCGCGTCTGTCCAGTCAACTGTTTCCAAACCGGTCAATAAACGCTCCGCATATGCTTTGATTCGCATCGACCACTGGCGCATCAGTTTTTGTTCCACCGGATGCCCTCCGCGCTCGGAAAGCCCGTTGATCACTTCGTCGTTGGCAAGTACTGTTCCCAAAGCCGGACACCAGTTTACCCAGGAATCAGCCAGGTAAGCCAAACGGTATTCCATCAGGATATCCGATTGCTCTTTTTCGGAGTAATTTTTCCATGCTTCAGCAGTAAAGGTGTTTGCAAATTCGCTAACAGCGTTCACGCCTGCATTTCCATTCTTTTCAAATTCCGCAATCAGTGAATCGATGGATTCCGCCTTGTCTGTTTTCGTATTGTACCACGAATTGAAGATCTGTTTGAAGATCCACTGCGTCCATTTGTAATATTCCGGAGATGAGGTACGAACCTCTCTGTCCCAGTCAAATGAAAACCCGATTTTATCCAATTGATCGCGGTAACGCACAATGTTTTGTTCCGTGGTAATTGCAGGATGCTGACCCGTTTGGATCGCATACTGTTCCGCCGGAAGACCGAATGAATCGTATCCCATCGGGTGCAGCACATTGTAGCCTCTCAGGCGTTTGTAACGCGCATAGATATCCGATGCAATGTAACCGAGCGGGTGGCCAACGTGTAAACCTGCCCCGGATGGATACGGGAACATATCCAATACGTAGTATTTGGGTTTTACAGAGTTGTCCTCAGCGGCAAATGTTTTATGATCTGCCCAATATTTGCGCCATTTGCGCTCGATTTCATTAAAATTGTATTCCATGCTTTCGCGTCTCTTAAAGTGTGGGAAGCGCCTGTGCCAGAGCTTAAACGCCGGCACAAAGATACCAAAATAGAGGCATTTACCGCCATTCACACATTTTTATCCGCATGAAAAAAGAAGGGAGTGTAACCAATTCATTTTTTGGTGTTATATTGCTAAAAATCAAAGCTTATGATTCTCCGTATTTTCCCCGCTCTTATTGCAGCAAGTTTCCTTTTGGGAACTGCAGGTTCAGTAAATGCTGCTGAACAGGTAACCAATCAAAGCAAATCTGCTTTGGAAATGAAGGCTTCTTCATTGGGTAAGAAAAAAGATTTCAGACCGAGAAAACCGAAGAAATCAAAGCCGAAAAAGCGCCATTGCGACGCATATTAACAGCCAAAAAAATAAAGATAGTTTAATAACAAAGGGGTTCTTTTTTGTGATCTGTCACGGAAGAGAACCTTTTCTATTTGAAAAAAACTATTTTTAGTCCATGTATCGCTTCATTCTGTCCTTTTCAATCGGGTTTGTTTGTCTTCTTGGCATTTCAAAGACGGCCCTTGCAGGTAATGCGGATGAATCGAGCTACCGGAAAGCCTACCTGACGGAAAAAAACGGAACCAAGAAATTCTGGCGCCAGGTAGCCCTGGGTAAATACTACCAGTTAAACAACGTTCAAAAGGCCGATTCCATTCGCTATGCGATCATCGATGCGAGCCGTGTGGAATCTGATTCTGCCAAATTACAGGCATTGATCTTCGACCTTCGGGTGGAAGCCCTGCTGGGGAATAAAACGGCATACTATGCTAAAATTCTCCAGTTACAACCCTATTTGTCGCGCACGGATTCCAAGTTGAACCAGGTTCATATTTTTCATTTACTGGCAGAATACCACATTGCTTTTCGTGAGTTTGAGCAGGCAGATATTTACCTGACGGAAGCGCTCCGTTTTTCAAAACGGGTGAGAAGTTATGCACTGATTGCAGAAACGAACCGCTTGCTGGCGAAACTGAATATGGAGCAGAACAAACGCGATGCTTCCCTGGAATTCGCTGAAATGTCCATTCAATATGCGCGCCGCTCAACCGATAAATCCCTGATGGCGAAATGCGTGAACATGCAGTCGGCTATCTACAATTTCTTCGGGCAGGTCGAATTATCCGTTTCCAAGAACTTCATTGCACTTCAATTGGCCAAGCAGGCAAACGATTATCCGCAGATTGCCCAATACCAGCGTGAGATCGGGGAATCTCAGTACCAGATCTTCAACTTCGACAACGCCAACAATTTCTTCATGCAATCGCGTGAAACGGCTTTAAAAATCCAGGATTACCGCCTGGCCGGATTAGCCGATACAGACATCGGTTTGGTGAAACTGGCCAAAAAAGAATACGAAGAAGCCATTGCAGACCTTAAAAGGGTCGTTCACACGCTTCAGGCTTACAACGACCAGGACGGATTGGGACTGGCGCATAAGTACCTGGGAAATGCATTTAACGAACAAAAGAAGTATGACGAAGCATTGCGCTACTACAACATGGCGCTGGTTTACTTTGAGTCCGCATCCAATCGTTCAGAAATTGCTTCTGTGTACCACCTGGTCGGGACCGTTTTTGCCGAACAGGGAAAGTATAAGAACGCCCTGAATTACCTGAACCGGTCCATTGATATCCGTTCGCAGTACGGTTACATCGGGGGAATTTATCCTTCCTACAAGGAAATTGCAGACGTTTACAAGAAGACCGGCAACATGAAACTGGCCTACGAATACCTGGACATGTACTCGGATTATTCGGACAGTGCGCGGATTGTGGAAGTAAGCGCGAAAATTGCCGAATTATCGGAATTGTACCGTTCCGAACAGCGTGAACGTTTGATTGCCATTCAGGCAGATTCCATTGAATTGCAGCGAAAGGAAAAGGAAAACACCGAATTGCGGAATATCTTCCAGATGTACATCATCATCGGGTTCATCATCTTGCTGGCCCTGGGAGCGTTTATCATTTACAACCGCTGGAAACAGCGAAACATCCGTCAGTTGCAGCGCGAAGCAGAAATGAACCAGACCCTGCTGCGTTCACAAATGAACCCGCATTTCGTCTTCAATGCGATGTCTGTGATTCAGAGTTACATTTACGAGAACGATACCAAAAACTCCACGAAATTCCTGATCAATTTCTCCAAACTCATGCGGCTGATCCTGGAAAATTCCTCCAAGGAGTTTATTCCGCTGACAACCGAGATCGACATTTTGAACAAGTACCTGGAAACACAAAAATTGCGTTTCGGAGACCGCTTTGAGTACGAAGTCAGCGTGAACCAGCAATTACTGGATGAAGAAACCGTGATTCCACCGATGATTACACAGCCCTTTATTGAGAATGCTATCGAGCACGGACAGCTGCATACGATCGAAGGAGGATTTATCCACGTACGCTTTACCAAAGACGAGGAAATGCTCCACGTGATGATCGAGGACAACGGGATCGGCAGAAAAGGGTCGAAAAACAATAAGAAAAGCGCCGAACACAAAAGTATGGCGATGAAAATCACTCAGGACCGCATCAACAACCTGAGTTATAAGTACAAAATCCTTGGTCGCATGGAAATGGAAGATTACGACAAGGAACTGGAAACCGGAACGCTGGTGAATATCTATTTGCCGTATAGAACGGATGGAGCGAACGGATGAAACTTCGATCCGCCGGGACTGACTCGGTTTCCTTAAAATTCATTGATTTGTCAAGTAACTGAACCCCTGATTTTCGGGGAAGACACATTTTATAATAAACCGCTTCTCTGAACGTTTAATAGGTATTAATGTTTATCTTTCGGCACAAATCCAACAAACCATGAAAAAAGTATTAATCATTGATGATGAGCAGCGAACGCGTGAATTGATCGCTAAAATGATCGAATCATTTGACCTGGATATTCAAACATTCCCGGTTGGCGAGAACGTACAATCTGGATTAGCTGCCATCAAAGAAATTGAACCGGATTTGGTATTTCTTGACATTCAGATGCCGGACGGTACGGGGTTTGATTTACTGAAATCATTACCGGAAAAAAACTTCGAAGTCATATTCATTACAGCGCATGAAGAATTCGCTATCAAAGCCATCAAGTTCTCGGCGCTCGATTATATCCTGAAGCCGGTCGACCCGGAAGAATTGAAAGCCGCGCTGGAGCGTGCCCTTGAATCAATGAAAGAAGCAGATGCCAGACAGGAACCGCAGTTTGAAGCTTTACAAAACAACATCCAGCCGAATCAAAAACGCAGATTGGTACTGAAAACACAGGAAAGTGTTCACGTAGTAGACCTGGACCACATTATCCGTTGCGAGGCAGACCGGAATTACACCTCTTTCTTCCTGACGGAGGGAAAGAAAATTTTGGTTTCCAGAACACTGAAAGATTACGAAACATTGTTGTCCGGACACAACTTTTTGCGTGTGCAGCAATCGCATTTGATCAACCTCAATTTTGTGGATCGTTACGACAAGGGAAACGGTGGTGCAGTGGTCATGAAAGACGGATCGGAGGTACCTTTATCACCTGCAAAACGCGATATTTTCTTCCAGATCCTGGAAAGCTTATAAGGCCTGTTAAATTAGTTCTGCCAAATATTCATTCAAATCCGGTGTTTATTCATTAGAGGATTTCTATTTATAGTACATAGCTATCTTAGAAGAGGAAATAAGGAGAATGGAATCAGGTTGTTTTCTATGTTAGGTTGAAGTTGAAACGGAAAAACACTGCAATGGAGAGGCAGTTTTTTCATTTTCTAGTTTTATTGAAGAGTATACAGTTCTATCTCCGTCAAAGACTTGACCGATTTAAAAACTTAGAAACAACCTGATTTTCATTAAAGTTGATTGTTCACACGCGACATACAAACTAAAACACTACTAAACGGATTAGAGACTCATGTATTCATGGGTCTTTTTTGTTGAAAAGTATTAAACATTTCGTCGTTTAAATGTTTTTTTATAAGTTTAGTCGAAAACTCAGTTTTCAATTCATCAATTCATTTAATTTTGCTCAAAAATGGAAATGGACACAACTAATTTCGTTCAAATTGAAAAAGAAGAGGTGGCAGGTTTGCATTTTCCGAAGGAAGAAATTTTGGAAGATACGGATTTGATCGCGAAGCGAAAAGCAGATGTTAACCGCGCGATTTCTCTTGGTAATTTGGAACATTATAAAGTAAAGATTTATTTTGCAGACGATAGTGGGGAGAAGGTTGTGAACACAACTATCTGGGCAGTAACAGATGTTGCAATTGTTTTAAAACAACACGTTCTTATTCCAACACATCGTATCATCAAACTAGAAATATAATAACAGCATGTCGAAAAAAAAGTCAATCATTAGCTATGATAAGCTGAGTATCGATCAGAAGAAACAATTATTAATCGCATTCCCGGAAGGATTTTCCGGAAACACTACAAAAATGACCAATCCGATCACCGGTGAAGTGTTCGATTCATTGTTGTGGGAAACTGAAGAGATCATTTACCTGGTGAAACTTCCGAAGGTGACTTTAAAATCTCCTTCTGTAGATGATGACGATGATGATGAGTTCGAAGATGATTTCGATTCAGCAGATGCAAAAGGAGATGATGACGATGTTTCTGACGATGACGACGATGATGATTCTTACGATGATGCTCCGGCTGATGAAGACGATGATGAAGACGAAGACTAAGGTCTATTAAAATATGAATTCATGCCCCGGTTCCGTAACTACGGGATCGGGGTTTTTTAATGCGATGGAAGAAGAACAACTAACAACGCCTGCTCCCGGAAAACAAACGGAAGAGGACAAGGCCCTGAAGCGGAAGAAATGGCTGAAACGCGCCGGATTAGCCGGGTTCTTATTCTTCCTGATCAAAGGACTGGTTTGGATCGCGGTTGCTTTGTTTGCCTGGAAAGGCTGCAGCTGAGTTTACCTTTTCAATTCCCGCACATTGGGTAAAAAGATCTGCATGTTCCGTTATTTTACCTTGACAATACTGGCTGTTATTTTCAGCATCACCGCTACCTATTCGCAGGATACGGCTTCCGTTTATTTTAAAGTGGGAAGCCACAAACTATCTGACTGGTCCCAAAAAGTCCTTCAAAAAACGTTTGCAGACCTGGATTATACGGATCTGGAGCACATTGCCTTTATCGGTTATTCGGATAGTACCGGGAAGATTGATTCCAATCAGAAATTGTCTGAAAGAAGGGCAAAAGCCGTTTTAAAATTCAGCGAACGGTTCATGGAAAGCAAAATTCCCACGGATATTCAATCGAAAGGAGAAATACCACGGATTGTAGACAGCCTGAGCCGTCGTGTAGATGTGGTTTTCCATTACCGCTCTTCGGATGATTGGGATCAAAATCAAAACAAGGACACGCTGGTAATCGTACCGAAAGACCCGCGCTGTTTTTTTATCGATGAACACATAGAGGCTTTTGGCCATGTCACGGTCAGAACACATAAGAAAAAACAGGTTGTTTACCTGGAATTACTGAATGAAAAAGAATTCTCACAACGGAAATATTACTATGTAAAGAACCCTTCCAAATCCACTGCGGTTGCCCAGCGCGTGAACTTTAAGTTGGAAACGACGGGAATGCTTTGGTGGCGCGAAAAGCGTCTTACCGCAACCATTCCACTGGATAGTTATAAGCAATACGGGTTGTTTTACCTGGAAGAGCCTCCATGCAACGGCTGCAAGGAACAATTGTTCAAAAAGGATACGGTTGTTTTTACAAAAACAGCGATTCTGAATGATTATTTCATCATGAGTGTTACACAGTTCAAAAGCAAATTCTTTCGTCCGAATGTTGTGAAAGTCCGGGCACCGAAGGAGTACATTCTCGAAGGAACGTCGTATTACGCAGTTAAAGATTACGGGTATGAAATCAAGAACGAACAATTGGAATGGAAAGAAAAGCGCGGGAAGAAGAAAGAGGATTACCTGTTTTCGGAAATTCACATGAAAGGTGTTCGAATGGCTTCCATCGCCCGCCCGCAGCGAATGTCTTACTGCCCGGATAAAAATACCTGGCCGGATAGGACTGGCGGTGGTTATTATTCCTGGGGTTGCGGCAATTATGGAGGACGGCTTTCTTTTCCCGGTTCTATGACTTTTTTAGCGGGAATACATGCCTTTTACCACAACGATACCGTTACAGCGTTTGTTTCTGTAGGATTGGGCTATGAATTGGGGCGGAATGAACTTGCCTTAAACATCGGCCTTAATCATCATCCGGGATTGTATTATTCGGCACATTATCACGTGAATTTTCTGGATTTCACCACGATGACCAACCGCATGCTGGACCCGTGGCAAAAATTGAATAACAGTCAGTTCACCACACGGATTAAAGGATATGTCGGGCCGGAATTTCGATCCAGTTATAACCAAAAATACCGCTCTTTTTCCGAACTGAACCTGCATCTTGGTTTTTCAGTGGCGTGGCAAAACGGGTTGAATTATTATGTCCAGGGAGGAATTGCCCGCGATTTATCGGGCCGGATCAATAATGGGTTTTATCCTTACATCCAGGCGGGGTTGCGGTTTATGATTAAACTTTGAAGATTATTTGCTATTCCCAAGGGTTTTTATGCTTTGATTTTCAATCAGCGATTTCATTTGCGTGATAGCGATTCTGTTCAGCTGAATCAATCTTTCACTTTGTGGCATAACCTGAGCAATAAGCATGGAATTGATACTTTCGAGATTAGAAAGGACAACTAATTGCTGAATGGTAGCGTGATCCCTGATATTTCCTTTTACATCCGGATTTGAATCCCGCCATTGTTTGGCGGTCATCCCAAAAAGCGCCATATTCAATACATCTGCTTCAGTTGCATAGATTAGGGAAGTTTGATTCTTGTTTAATTCCAATGGGATGAGGTTTTCCTTGATAGCATCCGTA